>NZ_JAELTN010000024.1 GCF_016428855.1 Pedobacter sp. ASV28 | reverse complement strand
GGCTCGATCGTCGGCAGCGTCAGATGTGTATAAGAGACAGCTTTGAAAAGTTCCTGATCAATGAAAAAGGAGAGTTGGTGCATCGTTATCGTTCGGCAGTAAAACCTCTTGATGAGCAGATCGTAAAGAATTTTTAAGCTAAAATAAATATTGGAAAATCCTGAAGCTTCTGGCTTCGGGATTTTTATTTTGTATACAATCATTCCCTTGTTTAATATGTTGCTTTTGAATATTTATCCTTACCTGGTGCTGTTGCTTGGTTTTGTCATTGCACTTTATCTTATACTAAGAAAACCAAAAATAAAGGCAATTTCCCTTACGGTAGAAGAGAAAAGAATGCTGCGTGATGAAGTTTCATTTTATGCCGAGCTGGATAATGAAAAGAAAATTGTTTTTGAGGATAAGATTTCCCAATTTCTAGGCATGGTGAAAATTGAAGGTGTTGGGGTTGAGGTTACTCATCTCGATCGTTTATTAGTGGGGGCTAGTGCAATCATTCCCGTTTTTGGCTTTGATAATTGGCATTATAAAAATTTAGGGACAGTGGTACTCTATCCAGATACCTTCAATAAGGATTTTCAGTTTGCCGAAGGAGAAAGAAATATTATGGGCATGGTGGGTGATGGTTACATGAATGGCCAAATGATTCTATCCCAGTCTGCGTTGAGGCATGGTTTTTCTAAAAGTGCTGGAAAGGAAAATACCGGGATCCATGAATTTGTGCATTTATTGGATAAATCGGATGGGGCAACAGATGGTATTCCTCAAAATTTCCTTAAACATGAATATGCGATACCATGGGTGAAAATGATGCATAACGAGATTAAAAAGATAGCAGATAACCAATCAGATATCAATCCTTATGCCACAACCAATGAAGCGGAGTTCTTTGCGGTAGTGTCGGAATATTTTTTTGAAAATCCAACTAGAATGAAAGATCATCATCCTGAGCTCTATGATAAGCTGACGATGATCTTTGCACAAGATCCTGCTAAAGAATTATAGGGAAATCATATCCAATAGAATTTTCTGCTCCGACCGATTTCTAAGCTAATATACTTGAGGTTTAGATCAAGAAACCACCGCCAAGTAGGTCGTTACCTTCGTAAAATACGGCAGATTGACCTGGGGCTATTGCAGACACGTTATGGTCGAAGACTACCCTCATTTTATCTTTTTCCTGAACTATGGTGCTTAAAGTGCCGGCGTCTTTATAACGGATTTTGGTCACTACATTGTCCAACGGTTCGTTGATGTTTTCGTATTTGATCAGATTGATGTTCCTCACCATGGCCTCTCCACGTTCCAGTTCATCGGCCCTACCTAATACCACTGTATTGCTTTCCGGTAAAATTTGGGTAACAAACATAGGCTCTCCAAATGCTACACCTAGGCCTTTACGTTGTCCTATGGTATAAAAAGGGTAACCTTTATGTTGGCCAATTACCATGCCTTGGCTATTGATGAAATTTCCACCGGCTACACGGTCTTCAAGATCTTCCACCTTGTGTTTGAGAAAGGCACGATAGTCATTCTCTGGTACAAAGCAGATTTCATAGCTTTCACTTTTCTTTGCCAATTCTTCCTGTCCCATATCAAGGGCCATCTGCCGAATTTCAGCTTTGGTAAAGCTGCCCAAAGGAAACTTGGTACGGGCCAGATTTTCTTGTGAAACACCCCATAATACATAGGATTGATCCTTGTTTTCATCCTTTCCCTTAGAGATGACATAGCGATTATTGTCCTGTACGCGGATGTTGGCATAATGGCCCGTGGCAATAAATTCACAGTCAAGCTTGTTGGCGCGTTTTAGCAAAGCTTCCCATTTGATGTGGGTATTACACAAAACACAGGGATTTGGGGTTCTTCCGGCTAAATATTCGTCTACAAAATTGTCGATCACAAAATCTCCAAACTCATCCCTTATATCTAATATGTAGTGGGGAAAACCATAATTCACGGCAAGTGTACGGGCATCATTGATACTGTCTAAGCTGCAACATCCAGTTTCTTTGCTGTTGCTACCGGAAGTGGCATAGTCCCAGGTCTTCATGGTAAGTCCAATTACTTCATACCCCTGTTCGTGCAGCATGACCGATGCTACCGAACTATCAACTCCGCCACTCATGGCCACTAAAATTCTACCGTGTTTGCTCATTGTTAAAAATCAGAATGCAAAATTAAGCATTTAGTTTAAAACTGCTTCACATAGCGGTCTTGCCAATGTAAAAAGAATACCTTTTATCTGCTAGATGATCTGATTTGGAGTGTAGTATTTAATTGTATAGTCTCATAAGGCCCCATATCTTTCCCTTTGATCAGGTTGATTAAAAGTTGTGCCGCAGTATAGCCAATTTCATGCGAGGGTTGGTATATGGTGCTCAATGAGGGATTGAGAAGCTCGGCAAGATCCGAGTTGCTAAAGCCGATAAGCGCCATGTCCTTTGGTATTTGAATGCCTTTCTGATGAAGAAGGGAAAGACATTTGGTGCTGAGCAGGTCGGTTGCCGTAAATATGGCTTGGGGCTTTGTGGTGCTTAATAATTCTTCCAGTGCTTTCTGCAAGCTTTCATTTAAGGTTTGGGGAGTAGTTGTGTTGCAGAATTTAACTAGTTCCTGTTTGAATTCGATATGGTGGTCTTTCAATGCTTTTTTATAGCCTTCGAAACGCTCGCTGGCCATGGTAAGCCTAGAATTGCTGTTGATATGGGCAATTTTGGTATGGCCATTGTCTATAAGATGCTTGGTTGCCTCATAAGCACCCTGAAAATTATTGGCGGTGATTTTATGTGCGTCCATTTCATCGCTAATCCTGTCGAAAAGTACAATAGGGAACCCGCTCTCCTGAAGTTTTTTGAGGTAGGAAAAATCGGTGGTCTGGTAGGTAGGAGAAATCATGATCCCATCAACACCACTGGCGTAGAGCAGGTCAACGCAGGCCCTTTCCTGTTGTTGAGCTTCTTTGCTTTGCATAATGATGATGTGATAACCGCTTTCGGTGCAAATTTGGTCAATCCCGTCTAGCATTTGAGCTACAAAGTTGTTGTCTATAGAACAGATCACCACACCAATAGAACGTGTCCTGCCTTCCTTAAGGCTTCTGGCCATTCTGTTGGGGACGTAGTTGTGCGCCTTTGCGTAATCCAATACTATTTTTTTCGTTTCCTCACCAATCTGATAACTGTCTGTTAATGCTCTAGATACGGTGGAAACGGAAAGATTTAGCGCCTTGGAAATATCACGTAAAGTTATGTTGCTCATCTTAATAAAGTTGGAGATAAATATACGAACAAAACCGGTAAGGAGTAAAGTGGAGTTTTCTTATTGTTTTACGTGTTTTTTTATAATTTTTATGTTATTGTGTAATGATTTTGATTTATATCTTTAAAATTTAGTTATTTTTTGATTTTTTAGTTATATATTATGTTTATTTTTATGTTTTTTATGGTGTTTTATATTTTTATATATGAATTTTGTGGAATATTTTGATAATTATGTGGTTATTGAAGGTGTTTTTGATGAAATGAAGTGTGTTGGTGGGGTTAGAAAGCATTATGATTTGTTTATGAATGCGTTTCAGAACGTGAAAGCTGATGAAATGGGTCTGAAAGATGAACTTGCCAAAAAACTTTTTTTGACCCAAGGCATTACTTTTACCGTTTACAGCAGCGGTGAAGGCATTGAAAAAATATTTCCTTTTGATATTTATCCGCGTATTATTCAGGCCATGGAATGGGATTTTATTGAAAGTGGCATAAAGCAACGGCTAAAAGCATTGAATATTTTTTTAAAAGATGTATATAGTCACCAGTTTATTATCAAGGATGGTATTATTCCTGCTTCTTTGATCTATTCCTGCCCCAACTACCTACGTGAAATGATGAATGTGGAAGTGCCTTTTGATATTTATACACATATTAGCGGTATTGACCTCATTAGGGACCATGATGGTTCCTATTATGTATTGGAAGATAACCTAAGAACACCCTCTGGCGTAAGCTATATGCTCGAAAATAGGAGCATTAGCTATCGTTTATTCCCCAACCAAATTCCCGAAAATAAAGTAAGGCCTGTACATGACTATCCAGATTTATTGATGAAAAACCTCTTGGCTTTGGGCAATAGACACACCAGTAGACCAACTGTGGTGCTTTTAACACCCGGCATTTACAACTCGGCTTATTTTGAGCATACCACTCTGGCCCGTTTAATGGGGATAGAGCTGGTAGAAGGCAGGGACCTTGTGGTAGATAACCATAAAGTGTACATGAGAACAACCAAGGGGCTGAAAAAGGTAGATGTGATCTATCGTAGGGTAGATGACGAGTTCTTGGATCCACTTATATTTAGGCCGGACAGCATGTTGGGTGTGCCTGGAATTTATCATGCCTATAGAAAAGGAAATGTGGCCATTATCAATGCTATGGGCAATGGTGTTGCCGATGATAAGGCTGTTTATGCCTATGTGCCCGAAATGATCAGGTACTATCTCAATGAAGAACCCATTTTAAAAAATGTACCTACCTATAGGATGGAAAATATGGAAGAAAGGACTTATACGCTTAAAAACCTGAATAATATGGTGGTGAAGCGCACCAATGAAAGTGGCGGCTATGGAATGTTGATCGGTAACACGGCAAGTGAGGCCGAGCTACAGAGCTTTGCAGAAGAAATAGAAAAATCGCCAAGGCAGTTTATTGCACAGCCCATTATCAGTCTGTCGTCGGCACCATGCTATATTGACGGTAAACTACAGCCTCGCAGGGTTGATTTAAGGCCTTTTGCCTTGAGCGGGCCCGATGGAGTAGATATTGTGCCTGGAGGTTTAACAAGGGTGGCATTAAAAGAAGGTTCTATTGTGGTGAATTCCTCGCAGGGTGGCGGCAGTAAAGATACCTGGGTAGTAGATTAGGGAGTAAAGAATAAGGAGTAGCGATAGAGAACAAATGACAATAATCTTTTCAACGCCCCCTTATTAGACTTTCTGATTAAAAAATAACCAAAAACAAAATAAACTAACCAATCAAAGAAAAACATGCTAAGTAGAGTAGCAGAAAATATATTTTGGATGAGCCGATATATGGAGCGCACCAATATGCAATTGAGAATTTTAAGGACCTATTATATTGCTTCGCAAGACGGGGTGCCTTTTGTAAAATGGGATGATGTATTTCGCTACTATAATCAGGGGATACCGGCTGAAAAGAGTTTAACGGCCAATGAAGTGCTAAACTTTATTTTGTTTGATAAGGATAACGAAAGCTCGGTAGTAAACAATATTTTTAAGGCTAGAGAGAATGCGAGAAGTGCACAAGACCATATTACCAAAGAGCTTTGGCAATGCCTCAACGACTATTATCACCTTATAAGAGACAAAAGCCTGCAAAGACAGTTATATAGTGGCGATCCAGTCAGTGCTTTAGATCAGCTTGTGAAGCAATGCATGTTGTATTATGGTATTGTAGATATATCCATGTTCCGGAGTGAAGGTTTTAACTATCTCAATACCGGGAAATACCTTGAGCGTTTGTTGCAGTCTATTGATGCATTGACCATGCAGATCAGTAGGACCAATGGTTCCATAAAAGATAGTATGGATATTGTAAGCTGGCGTTATTTTTTGGTGTCCATTTCTGGTTATGAATACTATCTGAAATCGAACTCCGGCACGGTAAATCCTGGCCTAATCTTTAAGCAGGTACTCTATGAAATGCATTTCCCCCATTCTATAGCCTATAGTATTGCGCAGCTAGATAGGTATGCCCAACGCTTAAAGCCGGAAAGCTTAGAAGAAAGTTATGATAAGTTGGAGTTTTCTATTGGAAAGGCGGCCGCCATATTAAAATATAATAGTCCTGGTACCGATATAGGTGCCCAACTGGCATTGTTGCAGTCGGTTGAAAGTAATCTGTTAAATGTGGTACAGGTGTTTAACGAATACTACTTTGGAGTTACGGCCTAGTTTAGTTTATGTGTTCACCCTTTCAATAGTTTATTCCATCATTCGATATTCAATCTCAATATTTATATAAAATGCCTACATATCACATTAAACATGTCACAAAGTACAGCTATCCATCGCCAGTAACCGACAGTGCCAATCAAATTATATTAAGCCCACCGTCTGATGCATACCAGGAAATTATATATCATGAAATTAGGATTACGCCGAACACTTCTATAGATAACTTTTATGATTACTTTGGGAACAAGGTGGGAGTATTCTCCATTATACATCCACATACTGAACTGACCATAGTGGTAGAAGCAGAGGTGGTGACCAAGTCTGTTCTCCCTCCATCAGATTTTTGGCCAGCAAAGCAACAATGGCAGGGGATGGCCAAGCTTAATGATGATATTGCTTATCTGGATTTTATAAAGCCGGGCGTTTATCGATCGCTGAAGGTCATTAAAGATCAGGTCGAACAATTGGTCGATAAAGAAATGACGGTTTTTCAGGTAATCAATAAGTTATCTTCATTTGTCTATAATTTGCTGACCTATAAAAAAGGGGTTACTGATGTAGAAACCGATATTGATGAAATATGGGCGCTAAAGGCAGGGGTTTGCCAAGATTTTGCACATCTGTTGATCGAGATGCTGAGGATATACCATATTCCTTCTAGGTATGTAAGTGGTTATATATGTCCGATGGGAAATGAGCTTAGGGGCATTGGTGCTACGCATGCTTGGGTAGAGGCCTATATTCCAGACTACGGTTGGATGGGGATTGACCCAACCAATAACTGCTTGGTGAGCGACAGGCATATTCGCATTGCCTTTGGAAGAAACTTTAATGATTGTACCCCTGTTAAAGGTACTTATAAAGGATCTTCGGCACATACTTTGGCCGTGGCAGTAATCATTACCAATGAAAAAATAAGAGCAGAGGAAGAAACGGAAGTTCATGACCATATATATGTTAAGGAAATAGAAGAACCCATCACCGTCGTAAATTCCTATCAGAAGTTTATAGAAATGCAGCAACAGCAGCAGCAACAATAGAAAATATTTTATAGCTTGTATAAGCATGGGCGATTACTTTACAGACTTCGTTCTCAGTTAGATAACTTGGTGCATTGAGCCTGAACATATCAAGGGTGGGTAGAATGTAGAAAACTTATATCGCTTTGAGCCATATAATTTTTAGATATTTAACCTTCCATTTTAATTTATCATGAAGATTGTCATTGCCGAAAAACCGTCTGTAGGAAGAGAATTAGCAAAAGTGTTTGGAGCCACTACACGTAAAGATGGTTATATTGAAGGCAAGGGATATTCTTTTACCTGGGCTTTTGGACATTTGCTTCAATTGGCTCCTCCGCAGGAATATGGCTTTTATGGTTGGCGTAAGGAACATTTGCCCATGCTGCCCAATAAATTTAAGCTTTCTATCCGCAAGGTAAAGTCCAAAGATGGATTTGTAGAGGACCCAGGCGTGAAAAAACAATTGGATATCATTAAAAAGCTATTCGATGAAGCCACTGAGATTATTGTGGCTACCGATGCTGGGCGTGAGGGAGAGCTGATCTTTCGGTATATCTATTCTTATCTGAAATGTAAGAAGCCCTTTAAGCGCTTATGGATTTCTTCCCAGACCGATGAGGCCATCAAGGACGGTTTCAGAAACCTAAAGGAAGGAACGGAATATGATACCCTGTTCAGTTCAGCCCATTGTCGTTCTGTTTCAGATTGGTTGGTGGGTATGAATGCTACACAGGCCTTAAGCATTTCCGCCGGAGGGAGAAATGTACTTTCTTTGGGAAGGGTTCAAACGCCAACTTTGGCCATGATTTGCGCCCGTTATCTTGAGATAAAGAATTTCGTGCCAAAGATCTATTACCAGATCGGTATACAATTGGATAAGGATGGACAGCTTTTCAAGGCCATTTCTGTAGAAAATTATGATACCAAAGAAGAGGGAGAAGCGGTTTTTGCCAAAGTGGAAGATGTGGCTTCGGGCTTTGCCAATGGTGGTAACATTGTAGGGGTAGAGGCAAAACCTAGAAAAGAACCACCTCCTTTGCTGCACGATCTGAGTTCTTTGCAACAGGAAGCCAATAAGAGAAATGGTTTTACCGCAGATCAGACTTTAGGTTTGTTGCAGAATTTGTATGAAAGTAAGTTGGTGACCTATCCACGTACAGGCAGTCGCTATATTGGCGATGATGTTTTTGCCACGGTACCGCAGTTGATCTCCAGTCTTACCGATCATGTTAACTTTGGAAAACAAGCGGTAGTTTTACAGGAAGCGACCCTGAACAAGCGTAGTGTAAATGCTAAAAAAGTAACGGATCACCATGCCATTTTGATCACTGGGGTAAAACCATCACACTTGAGCAAAGACCATCAGGCTATTTATGATATGGTGGCGGGACGTATGCTCGAAGCTTTTCACCAGGAGTGTATAAAGGAGATTACAAAAATTAGCATTCAATCTGAAGTGCTGTTCATGGCCAATGGTACGGTAATCCGTTCGGCAGGTTGGAGAGCTGTTTTTAATGATGTAGAGGATGATAAAAAAGAAGAAGATAATCCAGCTTTGCCTAAGGTAAAGAAGGGTGAAGCACTCCCTATTGTAAATAAGGCTTTTTTGGAGAAACAGACCAAGCCAAAGGCTATGTACAACGAAGCTTCGCTGCTAAAGGCCTTAGAAACCTGTGGGAAAGAAATTGAAGATGAAGAGCTGCGTTATGCCATGAAAGACAGTGGTCTGGGCACACCGGCCACCCGGGCGGCCATTATTGAAACGCTGCTTACCCGCGAATATATTGTGCGTGAAAAACGTAACCTATTACCAACGGCTAAAGGTTTGGCTGTTTACGAAGTGGTAAAAGACAAAAAAATAGCACAGGCGGAGCTCACTGGACAATGGGAAAAGCGCTTGGAAGAAATCAGGTCGGGAGCTTCGGTATTAGATTTTAAACAGGAAATTACCGAATATACCAAAAACATTACACAAGAACTTTTAGTGGCAGGGGCTTCTATTTCTGCGCAATTGGCAGAAACACCAACTACTGCATAGTCTATTGGATGAGTAATCATTTTGGCATATTGATCGGGTTTGCTAAATTGCTGCATCATGAACCGTAAATTTTTTCTTTCCTCGCTCATTCCCGCAACCGCAATGCTCTATGCCTTTAAAGGCAAAACGGATAAAACCGTTAGGTCTAGTGATCATGTAGCAAAAAGCAGGTTGCCTGCTTATCTCGCTGCCGGAGATCTGATCGGGATCACCTGTCCGGCAGGTTATATTACCCAAGAGGAGATCGCACCTGCTGTAGCACAAATGAAAAGTTGGGGATTTGATGTGGTATTGGGAAAAACCGTTGGCGCAAGAGATTTTACTTTTGGCGGTACAGATCAGGAACGTTTGCAAGATCTGCAGCAAATGATGGATGATACAAGTATCAAGGCCATTATGTGCGCTAGGGGAGGTTACGGGGCCATTCGAATTGTAGATCAGTTGGATTTCAGCATTTTTAAACTATCGCCCAAATGGCTGATTGGTTTTAGCGATATAACCATTCTGCATTGCCATATTAATAGCAATTATCGCTATGCCACACTACATTCCAAAATGTGCAATAGTTTTCCTTCAGATTGGGCAACGGCAGAACCCATACAGATCGATACCATCAAATCCATAGAAAAGGCCTTGAAAGGCGAAAAGATGAGCTATAATGCCGCTTATCAGCCATCCAATAGATTGGGCCTTGCCAAAGGTGAACTCATTGGTGGCAATCTGCGCTGTATAGAAAATTTGGCGGGAAGCAAATCTGAAATTAAAACGGATGGCAAAATTTTGTTTGTAGAAGATGTAGGGGAATATTTGTACAGTATTGACCGCATGTTCTATAACCTGAAAAGGAGTGGTAAGCTCTCTAACTTAAAAGGACTAATTGTTGGTGGATTTAGGGTAAAGAAAGACGATGAGGGCGATGGTTTTGGGAAAACCTTGGAAGAGATTGTGCTGGATAAAGTGAAAGATTATGAGTATCCGGTTTGCTTCGATTTTCCAGTGGGCCACCAAAGGGCCAATTATGCTTTGAAATGTGGTGTAAAACACCAGTTGGAGGTCAGTGCACAAGGGACGGTACTTATGGAAAACTAGTTGCTGGTTTATGCGCCGATTTGATATACCGCTGTTTCCTGTAAACGGGAGGCAACAATAATTTCAGTGCCATTGGCTACCTGGCTAAAAAGATGGTTCACCAAATCGGGGCAATTGTTTTCATGGCTAAGATGCGATAAGAAAAGATGACTCATAAAGCTTGGCTTATGGTTGACAAAGAGATCCAGTGCTTTTTTGTTAGACAGGTGTCCATTTCCGCCACTAATCCTTTTTTTCAGAAAATAAGGGTATCTACCCTTGTCTAGCATCTCATCGTCATAGTTGGCCTCTAAAAAAGCGGCATGGCATTGGCCGAAATGATGGATGAGGTTTTGGCAATGATCACCTATGTCGGTAAATACACCCACCTTTATTTCGCCATGGGCAACGATAAAACTGTGGGGCTCGGCAGCATCATGCAGCTTGGGAAAGCCAATCACATTTAAATTACCAATGGCAATGGGCGTATGGGCATGAAATGGATAGATCAAATGTTGAGGTAATACCTGTTTACCGCTCAATAGTGTTTTTGGCGTAATGTAAATGGGCAGTTGATGTTTTTTGGCCAGTACGGGTAAGCCTTTAATGTGGTCGGTATGCTCATGGCTAATAAATATGGCCCTGATCTTGCTCATGTCAAGTCCCAGTCTGTTGATTCTGACCTCGGTTTCTTTGCAATTGAGCCCTGCGTCAATAAGTACGGCATCCTGTTCATTGCCAATATAAAAACAATTGCCGTTGCTGCCGGTATTTAAAGAAGTAATGTATAAAGCCATTTGCTTACAAAGAACGAAATTTTATAACTTTTTATTAAGATATAATTATAAACATTTGCGCCTCGATAAAACATAGGGATAGATCCAACTGTTTTGATAAAAAACATTATGGAAGAAAAATACAACCAGGCCACCCCGCAGCGCCCCGAAGGGAACAGGGCTTTAGACGCAGCACTGCTGTCTATAGATCTACCAAAGTATGCCGCACAGCTAAAAGGAGAGGCTGCCTATCATGAAAATGGTAAAAATGCCATTACTGTTTTTAAGTCGGAACACACCACCATTACCCTTGTGGCCTTAAAAGAGGGGGAAAAGATCAAATCTGGCAGGGAAGAGCGTAAAATAGTGATGAGCCTGTATGTGATAGCGGGTGGTTTAAGCTTCGAAAGCGAAGAGAAGACGACGGATTTGTCAGCAGGACAATTACTTAGCTACCATTCTGAGTTGCCTTTTAGGGCTTTTGCCCATGTAGATAGTGTTTGCCTGCTTACGGTAGTGAAGTAAACCAGCTTTTGCACAAATGTTAATTGTTCAAAAAAAAGTTCAAAAAAAAATATAGAAAAATGAAAGTATTGCTTGTATATTCTGTTTAAATGATATATTTGACCAATAAATTAAAATTATAACAATGGAAAAATTTGCAAAAGTTAAAGAAGTAGTAGCTGCAATTGAGGCAGACGTAGAAAAATTTTATAATGCAGGTAATTCTGCAGCAGGTACGAGAGTGCGCAAAGCGATGCAAGATCTTAAAGGTTTAGCTCAAGAAATCCGTACTGAAGTTACAGAGAAGAAAAATGGCGCGAAATAATAATTACGCTTAAAGTAATTAGAAAGACCTTGTGTATAACAAGGTCTTTTTTTATGCAGTTATATGTCCCTGCAAGGCCAATGCGGCAAGAAACAGTTATATTCGTATGTTATAAACTAAAAGATCATCAAAATGATTTCAGTACAGGTAACATATAGGATAAAACCCGATTTTGTTGAAAAGAACAAGAAAAATATCCACAATTTTTTAGTGGACTTTAAAAGCATGCTCACCACTAAGTTTCTATACAATGTGTATGTAAAGGAAGATGGGCTAACATTTGTGCATCATTCGATGTATGCAGATGAAGCTATGCAACAGGAAGTACTAAATACGCCTTCTTTTTTGGCCTTTCAGCGTGAGCGCGACGAACATGGGCTTATTGAGGCACCAAGTATAGAGATATTAACACATATAGGTTCTTCCATGCGCACGATTTAGGGTAGATAGCCATGCTAAAGAAAGTAAGAATAAATAATTTGCCTATAAATCAGTAAAGTACAGACAAAGCACTTTTTTTATTTGCAATGAAAATAAGATAATTCTATATTTGCACCTCCTTAGAACAAAGGAAGATTCCGTAGCTCAGCTGGTAGAGCATTACACTTTTAATGTAGTGGTCCTGGGTTCGAATCCCAGCGGGATCACTAGAAGCGCACAACAGTGCGCTTTTTCTGTTTTTATACCCCACAAAACAGCTTAATCCCCAAAATTTCATACTATTTCATTCATAGGTTTTATCTGGATCGGTTACCTATTCGGTTACCTGTCCGGTTACCTTATTATTGTAGCTGAATAGGTAACCGATTTTAGAAATTTCGCTTGTGTGGGGTGGATTTTGAAAGGTTCAGACTTGTTTCTCCGCGATGGCGGCCAACAAAATTTGAAAACTTTTAAATGTGTAGAAAATGAAAAGCAATCAAAAGTTGTCACTCCTTTTTTGGAGATCAATGGCAAAAATTAGAAAAAGTGATGGGAAAGTGCCCATTTACGCTAGGATCACCGTTGAACGTGGTGGATCTAAGGAAATTAGTACCGGGGTATGGCTAATTCCCGAAAATTGGGGGATTGAAGAAAAACGGGCTATACTTTCCGAAGCAGAGGAACTTGTTAAGGGAAATGGAGGAAAGGGAGAGCTTAAAAGTAAGGAAAAAGAGCTGGCGGGATGCAATAAGGAATTAGAACGGATAGAAACCAATTTAGAAGATCATTTCAAGGTTCTGAAAATCGTCAATCAGCATGTTGACGCTGCCATGCTTAAAAGTGCGTTTGAAGGAAAAAATGAAGATAATAGCATAGAGCCTGAAAATGAAATCATCAATGAAATTGTTGAGGTAGAAGATGAGAATGTTGAGCAACCTACCACTCTCTTGGAAGCTACTGATGTTTTCATCACTGAATTTAAGAAACTTGTAGATAAAGAACTACGTAGTGACGATACGCTTAGGCACTGGAAAACGACAAAGAATAAACTACTTAGTTTTATCGCTTTTAAATTCAAACGTAAAGATTTATTACTTAATGAGATCAAATCCAATTTCGCCGACCAATTTCTAAACTATTTGACAACTTTGGTTGAAGAACCTTTAGCAGAGGTTACTGCCGAGAAGCATGTCAAGAATACAAAACAGATTATCACTGCAGCCAGAAAAAATGAATGGGTAGATGTTAATAGGATAAGCGACTTTAAATGTAAGGCCAGTTCCCCGGATGTTGAACCATTAGAACTTTACGAAGTTCAGGCTATTTATGAAAAGAAAGGCCTGAACAGAAGGTTGGAAGAAGTAAGAGACGCCTATATCTTCCAATGCTTTACTGGATTTGCATATCAGGATATTTATGCGCTCTCACCCGAACATATTGTTCCTGTGGGGTCAAACCATGAAATGTGGTTGATCAAAAAAAGGGGAAAGACCGAAGTAACTGAAATGGTCCCCATCCTGCCAATAGTTGAGACCCTTATTGAAAAATATAAAAATCACCCATACTGCAAGGTTCATAACAAGTTAATGCCAATTAACTCCAACTACAGGTATAATAACTATCTGAAGGAATTGGCTTTTTTATGCAATATCACTAGGGAAGATATTATATTAGATACCCACCTCGCCAGGCATACCTTTGCGGATATTATGTTGAATGTTATGGGGGTTCCATTAGAAGATGTAAGCAAAATGCTTGGACATAAGAGCATAAGAACAACACAGCGGTATTGCAGGGTCAAAAAGCATAGGATCAGCAAGAACATGAAGACAATGGTCTACAATCTGTTTACAAAGGATGGGAAACTGAGAAAAGTCGTAGCTGCCTAATTTTTTACTTAAGATAAAAAAATAAGCTAAAATTAAGAGGAACCTCAATCATTGATGGTTCCTTTTTCGTTTAAAGTGTAATCGTCATTACTTGATCTGACAGTTTACCTGGACCATATCCATTCCCAAGCTGTGCCTTTCCAATTGGTTATGGTCTCTTGGTTTTTATTCTTCCATTGACGTCTTTCAAAATGATTGAAGAACTCTCTCGCCATTTCAAGAGATTTGCCCTTTTGTATAAAGTAGATTTCTACAAATTCGTAAGGAGGAGGAATAGACTTACCTTTTCCGCAATTGTGACTTCTCATTACCCACCTTATGTTTTTCCAGCATTTGGTTTATTTCATCTTGGTCATAGTAAATGTTTCCTCCAATTCTAACATGGGGTAACGTGCCATTATTTCGCATGGTATGCAATTTACCAGGTGATACGCCCAATAATTTTATGATCTCCGCCGATTTTATCCATTTCTTATTGGAAGGTCTGGCCCCTTTGTCAATCACAAGCGTCTTTATTTCACATAAAAGCTCGTCTTTGAACTTTTCCAGGTCGCCTTTTGTTATCAAGTCATCCTTATTCATTATTCATTTGCGTTAAAGTGTGTTTACAAATATATCAAACTGGCCTTAGCTTTATAAAAAGATGGAGAATACTTGATATATCCAAATTCGTCGAGCTCTCTGATAAGACGATGATAGGTAGCATTACTCGAAATTTTAGCTACCGGCATTACCTGTTGACAAAATAAGCTCATTGGGTTATGGCCATCACTTTGTGACCAAAAATGAAACAGAGCCATATAAAGTGCCAGATGCCCTTTATTAAGGCGACAATCTTTAATAGCCGCAGTGATAAATAATTCTATCTTATTCGCTCCATTCATCTGGCTACTTTTATCCTTTTTCTTTCAGTCTTTACTTGTTTCTCTAGGTGGCGAACTTCCAGTGTTTTTGACCGATCTTCCCTCGTGATCTTCGCAGGGTCTAAGACCTTGCCATCATTGTTCATCACTATAATTCCTGATTGTCTTGGGTTGGCATAGATGACCGCCTGCAATTCTTCCGCATTTCTGGTCAAGGTGACCTTAAATGGATTTCCTTTTGACAACTCCTGAAATATCTCCAATTTGTTCTCATTGCTTAGATTGTCTTTTGTGGGCAGCTTTGATAACGCATCCATAATACCCTCATCAAGTCTCTCATTGGAAAATCTGATCAGCTTATAATTACCCTGAGCGTCCTTGTCGTTAAAATCCATCTGTACCCATTCCTTTGTACTTTCTTTTATCGCTTGACCCGCTAAAAGCTTAGTCGCATTTTCGAGTGGCATTAGGCCCAATTCATCGTGTTTAAAGTCTTGTCGTCTTACAGTGTTCGTGGTCTCATCTTTGTAGGCAACAGTATATCCATCAAAACTGCTGTGGTTTGGATTTTTGTTAAAGTGGAGTGTGTATTCAACTGTTTGTTTGGGAGCTAATTGTTCAATATGCGAGATGGTAGCTGGCCCTTTGCTTCTTGCTAAAATTTCTTCAGCCCGATCCGCATGTTTACCCAACCCAATTCTGTTAAGGCTGCCCCTAATATTTGAAATACTATCAACCTCTTGGAGATCGTGCCTTTTTTTCAGATTATACAATCTTACAGCATCTATCATCTTTCTCAACAAGAAAGAAAATATTCCGGGGCTGATTTGCCTTTCCAATTGTCTTTTTTCAATTTTTAGCAGTACTAAAACGGAAGGGTCCTGTAGATCAACCTTCTTATATTTTGCTTGGATAACTAGCAACTGGTTAAGTCGTTCTTTCTTAAAGCCCTTGCTTTTCAGAACAGATGGCGAAAATAATCTTGCATATTTTTGCTCCTGCTCTTTCCACCTTATTAATTCCTGTTCAAAGTCCCGTTCCATATCATCCATTTTTACAGTTAAAGAAAATAATGGCACGGTGATATTTCGTGCCATTAAATGGTGTTATAATCTTGCGCCTCTTTTTTTACTTTTTTTTTGATCTGTTTTTAGATTACCAGGGCCTTCTTCATCAGTCATATTGGTCTTTTCCACATTTTTGTTGGACAGATTTTGATCGTTTTTTGTCTGATCGGCCCCAGTAGTTTGTACTGCGCCTTGGCTGCTGGAATTTTCTTTAACGGCATTAGCAACCATTAGCCCGGCCTTAGCCTTATGGTATTCTGTCATACTATCATACCGTTCAATTTCCCTCATTTTTACATTGGCGACAACAAATTTGCTTGACAGATTTCCGTCAATCTCATACACAACTTTCTCAACATTTCCACGCCTAAGCGCATCTTCCAAAAGTTTCCTGTCTTCAGCATTCTTATTAGCCAGAAGAGGTTCCCGGTCTAAACTTTCCTTAAGGTTAAAGCCGTAACGTTCTCCATAGGATAATACTGGATAGTTGTTGTACTTGTCCCTAGTTGTAAGGTCCAATTGATCCCAGGCCCTATATTCAACTTTCTCTTTAGTTTCTTTTTCCTTTTCTACAAACCTTCCACTCAACAGGTTATACATTTGTTTTAAGGTGTAATCACTGTTTTTGTCCATGTAAAAGCCAGTTTTTAACAACACACCATTTTCTTTTTTCAATTCAACCTCTACCTTATTAAGAAAGTAGTTTCCTTGATCAGATCTGTTATAAAGAAGGGTTGAAGTCATTTCTTCATTGCCGAACGACTTTTGATGTGTTAGTGCAAATTGCTTGTCTTGGTTATCTACGTGCATTTGGAGTGCGGCATCAAGGTCGTTCTTATAGCCTTTGTAGAACGCCTGTTTTTGAAGGTTTTTCAGTTTCACATCATCATTGTTTTCCTGTTTCATTTTTCTGTTTTTAAAAGTTATATAATACTATCTCCATTACTTCTAGATAGCTCACTTATAGCGGCACCAGTCTGCCTACTGAATTATGTTTGCACCGATCAATTGCTTGTTCTTGATCTTAAGGGAAAGGTGCCTTCCTCCATTTTTCTCCATTACCTCGATAGAAAGATATTTTTGTTCAGGAATGGTAAACTTTGGTACTACAAATACCAGATTTTGCAAAGATTGTATCTCAATAAACTTTTGGTTGCCTAAAATATGCACAGGTATAATCTCAAGTTCTTGAGCTGCAGTTCGCTTGGCTACTTTCTTATCTCGGATATAGAACCTTAATTGGTCTATATCATATCTTATGTTAGAACTATTGCTAAGAGAAAGTTGAAATAAAAGATTGCCTTCGTTAACATATAGACCCAACAACTTTACACCAATATCATATTGGTTATCTTTTGGCCTCTTCATTAAACCCTTTTTGGACAACACTTTTTCGGCAATCTGCTTTATCCTTGCTTCGTTATCACTCCCATTTAGAAGAATACCTATTGCTTGCAACTGTTTATCCCGAGTATCCATTATAAAATTCAACTTACTCGGCTCGGAAGCATAGTTAAGGATGAAGGAATACAATGATCCATCGGCTAGAACAATGGTAAGATTGGTTTCTGTCAAGGAGCTATTGGCAGCTTTGACCTGCAATATATTCTCCACACCTTGAGCCTTCTGAACCAATACATCTTTATTTCCACGGTCAACACTTGTAATAGCATACGGAAAAATGAGATTGGTTGTTTTGTTATTACTGATTGTCAGCAATAATGGTTCAATCGTTGAATTTACTTTTGTTGCCTCATTCTGGGCAAACATTTTAAAGGAGAGTAACATGAACAAACACACTACCCATACTCCACTTTTACTTTTCATGTTGTAAGAATTTAAATATTAAGTTTAATTTTTTTGATTGAGGTCCTTTAGGATGACTTGGTAACCTGCCTTAACTGTTACCTTTACCAATTTGACCTTTTTACCCAACAGGCTTTTACTTAGTTCTATTCCGGCTGTGGCCGCCTGCGCTCCAAGCGAAGGATCAATTGTGGTCATATTAATGCCTTGTAAAGCATTGCTTCCCGACTGTTTGGCAACATCACGGCTTATGGCTCCAGGAATGTGTATGCCATCAATACCGTCCATGTCATAAACGCCGAGACTGACAGGAAAAATGGATTGTTTAAACCTTATATTATCAATCTTAATAGAAAGTCGCTCTCCATTAAGATTTGCTACCCCAAAAACAAAATTGCCTTTCGGAATGAGTATGCCATTGATATACACATCGCTTATCAGTCTCAACTTAACAATAGAACCACTTACCAAGGTCTGGGCTTCATGTACAACTGCGGCAATGGTACCGTGGTCTTCCTGATCAGTACTACTTCCTGGTTCTTCCAAAGAGAAAAAACCGCTTGGCTCTTTCATTCCTTTTCCTCGTTCCAGTAAGGAAATAGGGGTAGGCCTATTGTTGGCAGAGACAGAATATATTTGACCCTTATTTTGTTGGGAGGTTTTTCTTAGCCTCTCCTGTACACGTTCAGGATGTTGTATATCCAATACTTTTTCCAACATATCATTTAATTCCACCATTTCGGTATCAGGTTCTTCACTTGATTGTTGTGTCAATTTCATCAGGCCTTCTAATCTGTCTACTTCCGATTTATTTAATATGGATTGCTGATTAATGGTATTCTGCTTTGGCAATTGCTCTGAAGTCGTACTATTTTGGTTCAGTATGGCATTTAAAGAGCTTAGCCGCTCATATACTTTCGCTTCATTTGGGTCTTTGTACTGTGGACTTTGGTAAGCGTCCCGTACTTGTTCAAAACTGCCATTTGAACCAAGTAGCCGCTGATCATAGCTCCTATAAATATTAGCGGTATCCTTTTGGTAATAGGGATCGTTCCTTATCTGTTCTAATCGCTTCAGGCTGTCAATCCTTGCCTGATCGTAATAACTCATTTTGTCCATCTGCTTATCTTTGATATTCGCATTTGGCAATTCAATTTTAAGACCTCCAGTTTGCACATTATCCTTATTTAACTCGTTACCTTTCCCGCCCCCAAGAAACCAAAAGGCAAGGGTCACGAACGGCAAGACCAATATTGGCACCATCAAAAGAAACCTCTGTTCTCTTTTTTCCTTACTCACATTTTTCATGTTATCAATTTTTATTTTTAAATACTAAGGCTTATAAAGCCCGTTACTTTGTATATATAATTCCAATTGCTCCATACTATCTATTAAACCCGGACGATTATCAATTAGCCATTGCCATTGTTCGGGCGCAAAGCGCATGAGGCTATCCCTTTTGTGGTAATAGTCTTTTACGGCGTGAACAATAATGCTATCCGTATTTTGACCTAAAGGCCTACTATCTTCCTGAAGTTTTGGGATCATTATGGTAGATGGAGCTGCCATAGTCCGTTTGCTTTTCTTATTCAGCCCACCAACTATAAGGTACATGCAGAAACTTCCAAAAAGGGCAATAATAAAGATCAACCATCTCTTTTGGGCTGCTATGCTTAGGTGATCTGTTTTTCTTTTCATAAATCCCGCCCATTTTCCCTGTACTTTCCTTATTGCCGAAGCAATATTTCCAGCAACCTTTTCGCTTGCCTTTGGCATATCTTTAATTCTCTTTTTCATATGCATTTCTTTTATTATGCTAGTAGGGGCAAGACCTTTAGGCAATCACCCTCAAATACTTTGTTCATGTATACACACGTTATTGCCTATTTCTCACACTTATGTCTCTGTTGTCCAAAATCCTCCACCTCTCTATCAGGAAACCGTGTGCATTGTTTTCACTTCTGCTCACATTGCGCAGATAACCCTCAGTTACCAGATTACGTATTACGATACTTGATGGTCGGGTAAGCTCCTGCTTTGCAAAACATCTGAAGTAAAAAGGATACTGGTTAATATTTAACTGGATACTATCAATAGCGATGGTTTGGTTTACATTACCGCTAATGATGTTGGAATAATAATTCCCTTCTTTTAGATTGTCATACTGGAGCTTTGCCGTTCCATCGGCCAGATAAAGAGCTTTGGTCAGGTTTACTTGGATGGCCTTGTCATCAGGAGAAAGCGAAAAGAAAAATTGGTGGAAAGATTTGATATGATCTTTCGCTTCAATAGGAATATTGTCTTTTCGGTCAGTTGCGTAAGCTTCTAAGGCTTTGCCATTAACAAGAACATATATCCTGTCCTGTGTAGCACGCGCTAGCTTAAAACTATTATAACTGATGAAAGCACTGGCAAACAAACTGCCTAATATAACTATTACACTAACTAGACGTACATATTGGAATGCAGTCTCTATATTTCGCATTTTCTTAAACATATCTCACTATTTCGATCTCACTAATACTTATCAAGAATTGCCTTTTCCACTTAATTTATCTTTCATATAGCCGGTACCATATCCTAGGCCTCTTCCTAAAGTACCAGCAACACCATTACCCGAAGCCTGACCAGACCGGCCCTCATTATAGTTTTTGCCCATGTTGGCAATATTGTTCGCTCCACTAGCCATTCGATTGGAAGTAGCTTGCACAACACCGGGAGTTGCGGCTGTTAAACTGGTAATTTTTTGTAACATGGCTCCGCCACCGCCCGAATTGACTATGAAACTCGCAACAGAGGGTACAGTGAAATAACCTACAATACCTATAATCATGAAGATGAGGTAGCCGGTATCTGCGGCGCTAAAAAAGGTATCACCTGTATCTCTGATCTGAGCAAGATCAAGCTTGATCATATTCTCTTGTATCTTACCGATGATGGCACCAAAAATATTAGCTACGGGCAACCATAAGAAAACATTAAGGTATCTGGCCAGCCAAGAAGAAAGGGTATGCTGTAGCCCGTCAAAAACAGCCAGGCCAAAGACCAATGGTCCAAGGATGGATAGCACTACCAATTGAAATGTCCGAAGGGTATTGATGCATAAGGCAGCGGCCTGGAATAAGACTTTTAAAACTTCACTCATCCATTCCTTTACTGAATTTCTAAAGTTATAGCTCATCTTTGCCAAGGCAAAACGAACGTTATTGCCAATGGTTTGATACCATCTTTCCTTCTCGGGATCTTCACCTCCATGCGTATACTTATACCAGGCGTCCCGGTTTCCTTCTTGTGTTTCACCAACGTACATCTGCCATATCGGACTGTCCTTAATGGCTTCCTGTTTTTGTTTGAGCAATACTTCAATAGCCTTGTCGCTATCTTTTACCATAGCTGCCGTTCCGGTTACCGTAGGTTTCATCGTCGCGTTGATCAGTCCCAAAACGGAAGGGAATATTCCAACACAAAAACCAAGTACGAAAGGTCGGAACAAAGGGTAGAAATCTATAGGTTCCGCTAAAGAAAGGTGCCGCCATACTCTTGAAGCGATGTACCATAAAGCGGCAAAACCCGCAAGCCCACGACCAACATCTGTAAGCTTTGAACATAGGGGCATCATTTCATCATATAGTTCTTCCAGCACAGAGTGCATACTGCTGATGTTCTCTGCCACGCCTTGGGCCATTCCAGTTATAGGCAAAATCATTGCCACCACCACCAAATAGGTGATCCTTTCCCATATTCGCCTCATTGCTTATTTTTTTTTGTCGTAAAGAGATTTAACCCCGTTAATATCCGTCTGTTCTTTTGCTCGTTGTAATGCCATTATATTGCCCTGGGAATTAAAATGACGTAGGAAGTTCAGCTTGTCTTCCATGTCTGCAAAAATTTTGTCTATGGCATCCAAGCGTTCATCATCACTCATTCGCAACTTATTGGCCGTGATCACCGTAGCCAGTTCATCTAAGTTTTTAAGACTGCTTTTAAATAGATTGTCATAAACCCGTTCCATGTATGTGATTTCGTCGGGATTGAACCAGTTCATTCCCTTAAATCGCTTAAAGGCTGCCTTATACTCTTTTACTAACATGACCTGGTAATTAATAATTGCCGAGACTTTGTGGTACTTTTTTACCGCAGGGCTAACCTCCATCAAACCATCTAAAAAAACCTGATGTATCTTGAAATTCCCTTCGCTAATATCTTTAACGGTATTATATCCGGTGAAGATGATGTCGTAACCCTTTTTAAGATTACTGAGGATACTTTTTAGCTGGGCCAGCTTTTCAATGTTAAGTCCAAGTTGTATGGCTTCATTGCTTTGACTAAAGGCTTTGGGTACGGTCAGACTGCTCAATAAAAGCCAGACCCATATGATTTTCATTTTCATGGTTCTAATCTTCAATAATTCCAAAATAGTTTCTCATGCGTTTTATCTCCAGTGTTTCCCTGTATCGTGAATTGGCAAGTTGTTTGGCTTCGCTGGTAAAACCGGTCAAGAATAAGTGTAGTTTTCGGGTTTCTTCGTTGAGATTGTCAATCCTTTCTATCCTTTCGTCATCCTTTAATGAAACCTGTCCATCACCAATAAGCATGGCCAATTCATCCAACAGAATGGCCGCATGGTCAATCACCCGATCAAATACCCGCTTAAGATATAACAGCTCCTCTTCCTTCATCATTCCAGACTGCCTGAGTGTCCTCATAGCATCATGGCTAAGCTTGACCAATTCAATTTGTCTGGAAATTGTTTCGGCAATTTTTGAATACTTTTTAATTTGAGGGCTTACCGTAACCAGGTCATTAAAATACTTTTTGTGGAGATTGAACTCACCGCCTTTAAGATCACCAATCAGATCAAGGCCGCCATTCACAATCTTATAGCCAGCCTTTACATAATCCCCGTATACTTTTAATGCAGCAATCTGTTCGATCAAATATTTTTTTTGTGTTTTGTTCTGCCTGAACCACTCGTCAAAGTTTTGGGCATAGCTTCCCAATCCCAGCAGGATTAAAAAGCAAATGGTAATTGTCTTCTTCATAGTCCTTTTCTCTTGTTTTTAGTTTTATTGATATTTAGTATTTTGCTCAATAGCTGTTCTTTACTTGGAAACTTTTGACCTCCAGCTATGGAAATTGACTTGAAGGTTTGTTTGCCTTTAACCATTAGCCCCTCCACTTCTGCATCCCTTATCTTAAGACCATCATCAGTATGGTCTACTCGAAGCTTTACTACAGGCATGTTTTCAAACCTTTTATCTGATAAGACCGTTTGAAGGATTAAGGGAAAAGGATAATACTCTTGCTCATGCGCCTGCATCACTGTTACCTGCATCGCAGGCAGTAATTCACCACTATTGGTAAGGTTGACTAGAAAGTGGCCCTTATATCCTTTGTCTTCCAGCATTTTGCAAAATGCCTCCATGTCCTTGTCTAAATACTTGTCCATATTTTAATTTTTTATGCCGTACAGGTCTTTCACCATTTTGATCTCACTTTCAGATTTTGCCCGGTTAAGACTTAACAGAGCATTTTCTGTATTGAACTTGCGCAGGTCCTTAAGGTTCAAATCCACTTGATTATCAACGTTGGAAATTATTTCCATTCGTTTGGCGTCGCTCATCTGTGTTGCAAAGGAATTGATCACAATGGCCAACTGGTCAATGTTCTGCACAGTTTCATTTAATATCCCCTCATATACTCGCCCCATGTAGGTGACCTCATCAGCAGTAAAATTTTTATCTTTCTTTACCATCTGCCATGCCCTTTTATATTCTTCGACCAATTGGACCTGCTTGCCCGTTATGTTCCTGATCTGCTGGTAATAGGTAATAAGCGTTTTCACTTTGTGCAGTTCGTCAAAATAATCCTTGTAGATATTCTTCTGTCGCTCTACCCAATCCCCAATTTCTTCAAGTTTTAGTTTGGACATAATGTTCTCAATAGTTTTTTGCGCATTCTGCAGCCAAATCACTTTGTTCTGCTCCCGCTGTATCTTCAGGTCGATGGCCCTTAGTACCTTTTTTACCGTTGCGGTAATGACTTCTGCTTGCGCCCTGCAAGACAAGCTTGATCCTATAATAAGCCCACATGCCAAAAACATAATGCACACATACCTTTTCATATCACCTCCTTTTTGTTATAAGCCATTACCTTGTCTTATCTCTTCAGCCAATACTGCAATGCCTTTCTGTATACTGCCAAACCTTTCTGCATACTCCATCACCTTTACCTTTTCTGTTTGTTCGGTGGTGTAGGCCAGATATTCTTCTAAGCTTACTTCAGTGCGGTAAACTTTGCTATAGGTTCCACCTAGGCTGATGAAAACTTCTTTGTATTTTTTTGAAGGATCATTGGCCTTATTGACCGACAGCACCAATGCCTTCTCTTTCTCGGTAAGACCAAGTAATTCCTGTATCGCATCAAACTTGTTCTGATATTTGCTTTGATCCAACAGAATTTTACAATCTGAGTTATTGATGATGGCCTGCTTTACAATAGGCGATGAAATAATATCTTCTACCTCTTGGGTGACCACCATTGCCTCACCAAAAAATTTCCTCACTGTTTTGAATAGATACTTGATGTACTCCGCAAAACCTTCTTTCATTAGCGCTTTCCACGCTTCCTCAATCAGTATCATCTTACGAATGCCTTTAAGCTTTCGCATCTTATTGATGAAAACCTCCATAATTATGATGGTACAAACTGGAAATAAAATTGGATGTTCCTTTATCGCATCCAATTCAAAGATGACCAGGGGCTGCTGCAACAGGTCTAAATTCTTTGTGGCATTGAGTAGGTAATCAAATTCTCCACCTTTGTAGTACGGACGAAGTACATAAAGGAGGTTGTTCATGTCGAAATCCTTTTCCTTTACATTTTCAAGTTTGAGCGCCTCTACAAAATCTTCCTTTAAAAATTCATAAAAGGTATTGAAAGAGGGAAACAGATCCTGGTACCTGTCCAATTTTTCAAAATAGAGCTGTATGGCGTTGGAAAGAGCTACATATTCAGAACGTTTATAGGTTTCATCGTCCTTTTTCCAAAGGGCCAAAATCAACGTTTTGATGCTCTCTTTTTTTTCAGTGTCCAAACTATCACCTTCACCAATAAAAAATGGATTAAAGCGTATCGGGTTTTCTTCCGAGTAGGTGAAGTAGTAGCCGTTCACCATATCACATAATCCCTTATAGCTATGACCTACATCAACAATAACAATGTGGCATCCTTGTTCGTAATAGCTACGACATAGGTGGTTAGTGAAAAAAGATTTTCCAGATCCACTAGGTCCTAATAGGAAGCGATTTCTATTGGTAATGAAACCTAGTTTTACCGGCTCATCACTAATGTCAACATGCAATGGCTTACCTGTCATTCTATCACCCAATCTTAAACCAATAGGGCTGATGGACGTACGATACCCTGTTTCCAAGTTTAGGAAGCAGGTGGCCTGCTCTGCAAAAGTGTCGAACGTATCATTGATCGGGAAATCTGCGCCATTTCCGGGAATACCCGCCCAAAAGAGCTGCGGGGCACCTGCTGTTTCTTCCTTAGCTACAGCATCCATTTGAGCAAAGGCTGAGCTGATGATATTT
This sequence comes from Pedobacter sp. ASV28, assembly GCF_016428855.1. GTDB lineage: Bacteria > Bacteroidota > Bacteroidia > Sphingobacteriales > Sphingobacteriaceae > Pedobacter. The sequence continues at coordinate 50,642 of NZ_JAELTN010000024.1, read as the reverse complement.
TTCAGCTCTTTCAACTGGTTCTTGTCTTCGTTCCATATCGTAACATTGAAATGTGCCTTGATCGGCAACCGCTGTTCACCAATTGCTTCGTTCAGAAAGTCATTTGTGGCATCGCGGGCAATCAGGTTTTCTCTGCTATAGCCGGAAAGAGATTGCAGGCGTAATCGCTTACTTTCCAATTTTTGAATGGTTTTGGCCGCATCTTCTATAATGATATACTGGTTGTAGATATGACTACAGGGAAGTAACTGCCCCATTACCGAGGCAAAGCCAACGCTGAACTTGGTACGGTCGGAACTATATTTGTCGTAATTGATCCGTGAACCACAAAGTGAAGGAAGATCTGCGGCATCAGCCAAGGTGTAAACCTGTACATGATTATTGCCTACTTCTATGCCATCATCAAACTTAATATCCTTTAATACAGGGATATGGTCACTTTCAGCAAGGCTGCAGTATTTTTCGATCAATCCGACCTTGCGGCCTTTACTATACAGATCATCAGCCTTAAGGCGCTTCATCTTTACATAACCACTATCTACCAGTATGCGGCTGAATTGTGAAGTTTTATCTAAAAAATCTTGCAAAAGTTGTGGTTTAATAGTCTGTTCGGGAACAAGTGTTGGCCTGATCAGGCTGCAGAACATACTACTGGCAGTTTTTCTTCCTTGAGGTTTTTTGGTCAGCATAAGATAGCAGGAGTGGTCCAGGTAGGGGCGTTCGTTAAAGAAGCGATCACTGCTCCTGGTTAAAAAACTTTCTTCCTCGGAAGATTGTCCCTGACCGGCCTGATATTTTTTATCAATGAACCAATCTTGCTTATGGAGCACACAATATTTCGGCAAAACTTTGATAGCTTTTACCCAGGTCTGGTGAAAGGCCTCGTAATCCTGATTGCTAAGGGTAAAAATCTCGGGCAAATCAACTTTATATACAACAGTTATATCCCCTTGCTTACTTAGTATACAATCATTTTCAATTCCCATTAAAGGGAGTAAGTCTTCCATTCGCTTTTCCATACACACTATTCTATCTTCACGCTTTGCGTCTGTTATCAATTCAGGCTGCTTATTTATAGGCCTTTACTTCTTCTTTTTTTGGGCACCTGTTTTTTATTTTCACCCTGCTTAACAGTTTGAACTTTTCCCAATCGTTGATTATTCTCTTTGATTATGTTTGGCAATCCCGTTTCACTCCACGGCACTACCCTTGCTTTCATATTGGCCACAATAGGGTTTTTCATAAGAAACTCATTTACATCAAGTTCATAAATCTGTGCAATACGAACAGGATCAAGTTTACTCTCTACCGGCACTTCAACCACCACAATATCTTTAGGTAATTCGGTTATGGATTGGTGATCTATCGTTTCTGCAGCATGTGTTTTGGGGTTGTAGTAAAACCAATAATGCTCTGGCATAAGGAAAGGCACAGTCTGCATTTCCGAAAACTTTATACCCATTGTTGTGAAATCATCTTTTGGACGTAATGTTCCTAGTGTCAAATCCGTATAGAAAGTATGATCAAGTATTTCTATCGTGGGCAGGTGGCCAGCCATTCGTTTGGCATATAATTCCTGATCTACGATCACTTCAAAATCACTCTTTCCTGTTACCTGTTCAATAGGCTTATTGTACTTCAGTGCCATTCCTTCAGGGTCCAGAATGGTAAATGGTGGAATTGTTATCGTTTTGATATCAGGATGTCCGTATCTGTCGCTACCAGGTACATTCTTGACAATGGGATCATATAACAACGAATACCCCGTATCGTTATATTGGAGCATTTCAAATGAAATCACATTAGCCTTGTTTGATAGATCCCGAAACTCTTCTTTCATCACATCAATCAAAAATGCATTACCCTCCATCATTATTCCCGGAAGCTTCCGCTCCATTTCCTTATTTTCCATTGTTTCCTCTTTTTGTTTTCTGTCTCCATTTTGTTCTTGTTCTTGGGAATATAAGTCACCATAAATGTGCTCCCACAACAAGGTTTTTTCTAAGGGAATGGTTTGGGCATGGTGCATCTCTTTTATGGGAACATGTACATAAGGGGAGGTATTATAATCCAAACCTAATAGTTCGGCACAACCTACAGGATCAATATTAGCCAAAGAAGGCATCATAATTCCGATCACGTCCATTCCCTTTGGCAGCTCAGTTAGGCTTTCAGGAATATCAATAACATTCTTCGATACCTGATCATAGTAGGCTGCGAGTTGATTTTTATCTGCATATTGTACTTCAAGAGAAGAAAAGTCGATCACTTTCACGTATAGGGGGGCATTCAAGGGTATCATTTTTCTTGCTTTAATATCTACTTCATATACTGTCCCCAATATTTCCAACCTCGGTAATCTCCTTTCCATAAAATAATACTTTAGATCATTTCAGTGAACCTACCTCATCAACACAATGGTAGACTTTGTCTTTGTGATTGTGTATACCGGCAATTTGCTTTGCGTACCTGTTATTTCTTAGTATGTTTCTTAATTTTTGAATTAGGATAATAGAGGTTACGGCCACTGCTCTTGATTATTTTCGGTATACCTCGTTTGGCCATCTCCTTCATCATGCCGTGTTCGCCATATTTATTGCTCAATGCATAAACTTTCATCACTACCACAACACCAGCCACCAAAATAATGGCTACACATACAATGGAATTGATACCGCTGATGTACATGATGGCAAACAAGATGAGCAGGCCAACTACACCGGCACCCAGGTACCATATATACTGTGCTTTTAGCCCTTTGAACTCAATACTTTTGTTGATCCCTTTATTGATCTGATAGACACTGTTCTCCATAACTCAAATGCTTTTTCGTTTTTTTCTTTCCTTCTGATCCGTTGTATTCACCATATTGGCACTAGATATTTTTGTCCTATGCTCTTTAATTATATCGGCAAGCGCCTGGCCACTTGGAAGTTTTACGAATGCGATGTGGTCAGAACCCGATGTTTTTAACCCTTCCACCTCGTGAGGAAATGCCGCATTTTTTACTACGCTATCAAAGTATATCCCATATTCCTCACCTTGCTTGATCACTTCCTTGAAATTGATCAGGTTCCACTTGTTGGCTACCTCACGGTAACTGTTCCTTAAATCATCTACATAAAAATCAAAACCGCCTATTTTAATAACCGGTAGATCGGCATTATCACCTAATCTGACGCTGTTGTTGTCTTTATAAAATAGGTCCATACCTTCCGGGTCAGTTGCCCATAATGGTCTTATCCAAATATATCTAGCCTCATCTGGCAGGGGTTCCATCCATTTTCCATCGTAAATACGCCTGCTGCTAATATCAAGGATAAACTCAAAATGATCCTCAAACCGCATCATCTCCAATGCATAGATCTTGTTGATCTCATTTTCCTTTTCGATTAGCATCGAATGATAGGCATCTACATAGAACTCGATATTCTCTATCACTATCACGGGCAGTTTCCTTGTAAATATTTCTGAACTTATATTCTGTTTCTTTGTCATAAACTATATTCTAATTCGCCTTTGCTTTTTTACCTTGTTCCCACTTTCCATTTCAGTGACTATGGATATGGTCTTGCTATCCTGTGGCGTATCCAGTTTAACTATCTTGGTTTCTTTTTCATCCTGTAGTTCGCCCTCCAGTTTCATTTGGTTCTTTTGTATGTTAATATTGATCTCCCTTTCCAGGCTTACAGCTTTCTTTTTCAGACGAGATAGCATCTGTTCTTTTTCAAAAGGTTTATCTATAACTTTTCTCATCATCTTAATATCCTTTTCCAAGCCGACCATCTCTTTGCTGTGCCTTTCCAAAAGTTGGCCTACCTGATCAATGGCATTGAGAAAATACCTTGCTGCAAGTTTGGGGTTATCTATATTAGGATAGCCATTGTTATAGGTGTAATGGATACCGTCTTTTCCTCTTGTGGCATAGAAGGCGTTTGGTACTGTGCCTATAAACATTGTGGTCAAAGCGTGCTGAAAAAGTTCAAACCCATATAAACTCCCAATTTTAACAAGCTTAAGGCTAGGCATGGGCTGTCGATGCAGTTTAATAATATGATGGCCAATAGCCTCTGCATCGGCAGTATTCAACCCATCTAACTTTATTGGGTTTATCTTCACGCCATCTTTTCCAAGTTTCAAGTGTTTATGGTAGTGTTTGGCATCTGCCTTAAGGCATACAACTTGTCGGCTAATCTTTTCGATGCGCTGCTCCATTTCCTCCAATTTCAGCCTGTCGGAAAATTGAGCTTTGAAATGGGCCTTTCTTAGATTTTCTAACGCCGCAATTTGTTTGTCCAATTTTGCCTTTTCTAATAAAGTGGTGTCCCCAGAAAGGATGGCGATATATTCCGAAAAGCTCATACCACTCTTTTCATCCATAGCCCCTTCGTCAATACTCCGAATATGGAGTTCATTGTTTTTCATTTGGCTAATGAATTGTTGCTTGTTTTTCAGTAGGTTGAACTTATAGTTGTCAAGTGATTGTTCAGTAGCATAAATGTATTTGGTAACCCTATTGTTCATGTACTTTTTGGCTACCCAATTGCCTTGCCTTGCGCCTCTGCCGTTCCGTTGATCTAAGTCAGAAGGTCTCCAGGGTATGTCAAGATCATGTTGTGAAACAACCATGTTCTGTACATTGGCTCCTGTGCCCAACATTTCTGTACTTCCTGCCAAAATCCTGATTTTGCCGGAATTGATCTGCTTAAAAAGATCTGTTTTCTTTAAGCCCTGCCAATCATGAATAAACGCGATCTCATTATCTGGTATACCAAAATCGCTTACCAATTTGTCTTTTAAAGCCTGGTAAACATTGAAGCCGGATGTATTCGGTGTACCTATATCGCAGAATACCAATTGTGTGCCCTTAAAGGCTTGGGTATCCTTATATATTTTTGACACATTCCTAGCGCATACATTGATCTTGTTGTTCGGATGATCTTCAAAACTTTCATCTATCAAGCGCATATCTACGGCCATTTTTTTTGCATAGTTGGTGGCGATCAGCATTTTGGCATGCTCTTCATCCTTGCTCAATTGTGGCCTACCGATTAAAGTAGCATCACCGGTCTTGGCAAATTCCATAAGTTTCTTTGTGAACTCTTGCTGTGATGGCGTAGGGGGTATGTTTACCAATTGCTCATCTATTGAAGGTTTATCAAGCTTAATGTGCTGTGCCGTCTTATAGTCGGTAATCTCGTTATAGAAAAGCGCTAGTTCAGGCACCTTGATAAAGTGCCTGAAACGTTCCTTGGCAATAATCTCATTGGTCACCGAAAACTCAAAGTCAGTTGTCTTTTTAGCAAATACGGCTGCCCAACCGTCAAAGTTGGAAATGCCCTGCCGTTCCATTTCTTTTGGACGCAGGTACTTGAAAATTAAATATAGTTCGGTAAGGCTGTTGCTTATTGGTGTGCCTGACAAAAAGGTAGCACACAGATCACTATCAAACTTTTGCTGAAGCGTTCGTACAGCAAATAACAGGTTCAGCGCTTTTTGGCTGCCTTCTATATTACCAAGACCAGCCACTCTGCTATGCCGGGTCGTAAAGGTCAGGTTCTTAAACTTATGGCTCTCGTCAACAAAGAGATGGTCAATGCCCATGCTTACAAAATCAATACCCTCATCTTTTTTTTCTTCAATCAGTCTTTCAACATATTTTAATTTACCGACAAGGTTTTTCTTACGGATTTCCAGCCCCTTTAGCATTTGTTTGGAGGTCTCACCAGTCAGTTCCTTGGCCGTGTCCATATCGAGTTCCACATTTTCCAGCTCAATACTAAATATCCTTTGCTGTACCTCTGGGGCCTGCGGGATCTTACCGAACTGATCATGGGTGAGGATAACACAATCAAAATTGTTGTTCTTGATCTCATGGAACAAGCGTAATCTTTTTTCAGGTGTATAGTCTTTTTCATTGGGTGCTAAGATGCGGGCATTGGGATAGGCCAACCTGTAGGTGTCCCTGATCTGCGTAACATTGCCCTTTAATGCAATGATAACGGGCTTTTGACAGATACACAATCGTTTTAGTTCCTGTGATGCCAAGATCATGGTGAGCGTTTTACCCAGACCCACTTCATGGTCTATGAGTGCCCCACGGTTCTGCACAATGCGCCAAACGGCATTATATTGTGAAGTATATAGGTCTTCAATGCCCACATTTTTCCTGCTGAAGCCCGGAAACTTCTGATGACTGCCATTGTATTCTCTTAAGCGATAGCAATTGAAAGTATCGTTGTATAAATTTTCTAACGAGGTCTTATCACTTATGGGCAAATTTTGAAGCCATTCCTCAAAACCCTGGCGGAGACTTTCTATTTTCTGGTGGGCAAGTTGGGTAGCATCCGCATCGGGATAACGTTTGGTCACGCCATCAGCCTTTACCTCATAGGTAAAAAATGGGGCAGTATTCTCCAATGCATGTTCCATCAAACTTTCGCCATACATATTTTTGCCACTCTTTGGACGTATGGCATACTCTTGTTTGATCTTTACGTTACTGACCTGCGTATCAACCTTAAACTTATCAAGGGTAGAAAAGTAAACAACCTTTGTATCCACTTCAAACACTGCACTGGCATAGCGTGAATAATATTCGGAAGGTATCCAGCGTTCGCCGAAATTGAAATCCAGTAGGGCAAAGGGTATACGTTCCGGCTGAACACTTTTAATGGCTTCCAGGCTTTCCTGTAGATAAGGATTGTCATTGGAATTACTGGCCATGCGTTTGGCCATATGCAGCTTTTCCACCACATTTCCGCTTAAATAATGATCTGCCGTAATCCAATTGCCCGTTGTCGGCTCCAGATAGATGTGGCCCTTCAATGCATTCACTACCTGATCTTCGTTCTTTTCAAGAAAAGTGGCCATTGTCTTGATAGATACCTTCCCCATATCGTTAAGGCTACGTGCAAGCGCTTCCAGGGGATCATCTGTTCGGAATTGTTGTGCCTTTTGCTTCAAATTTTCCAACAGCACATCTGCTTTTACAAAGGCATTATTGCTCCTGCGTTCCATAGAACCTAACATCAATATCCCATAGGCCATATCCTTACGTATCAATGAGGTATTCTGTGGCGTATTCAGTTGGCCATAGGAAGTAACAAAATGATCATAGCTATTATTTAACTGTAGCCTAAGCACTTCTTGATCTGTAGGTGAAGCCTCCAACATCAGATATTGATCTCGTAGGGCAATATAATCCTGATAGAAATTAGACCGACCCTGACGAGGCAACTCCTGAAAAATAGCACGGTCAGCATCTGTTTCCAGACTGTCGAGCAGGCCAATTTTTCCATTTACCTGAAACAGCATTCCCGCTTTATAATAAGCCTTTATTCCATAGACGAACACTTGTGCATTCCTGTCCAGGTCAAACATCTTCTTAAAGTCGCCATCACCTGTATAAATGTACTGGTGGTCAAATTCCTTCAAAGAAGTAGAAAGATGTTTCAGTTCTTTGTCCAACTGATCGGCATTGAGCCATATGGCAGGAAATTCAATATCATTTACATTCGCATGGAGTTTATACAGGTAACGGTTCTTTTGGTGAGACCTGGCGGTAAGCAGTACAATACTCTCATGCAGGGGCCTATCCGTGGTGCTTATGGTGCTGATCATCCTTGCACTGTTGCGCTGGACCATCTTGGCATCCATTTCGGAAATATAGTCCAGTGCACGACTTACACTTTCCGCAGGCATGGCATCGAATAGTCCCAATTGCAGGTTAGCATGATCTTTTGCCTGGCTTTGTGGCATAGGCAAGTATTCAAACTGCTTTTTCGCTTCCCTGATTATATCATCACTAAACTTTAGTTGTTTAAAGGCCCTAACATTCAGGTATTCATCAAAATCGGTTTGCAGATTGCGCTGAAAATTCGTAGCAATGTCAGCTATTGGTCCATGCTGCCAATATTCTCTTGCAGGTTTGCCGTATTGGTCCTTACCGTCCTTAATGGAATTGCCTACGCTAATTCGGTTTTCAAGTGCGTCTACATATTTGTTGATGCAGTAGCTTCCTATTTCGTTATGCTTTTCCTCTGTTTCCACAAGCAGGTACTCATCTTTGCTGATCCCTTTTTTGTTCACATTTTTTTGGACAATGAGCAGGTGTGTTGCTGCCTGCGTGTTTCCCGTATCGCTCATCAGGTTATCGGGCATTACCGTTAACGATACAAAATCTGCCTGTTTGAAAAGATGTTCCCGCGCTTCTTCATTGGACGGGCTGTTGAGAAATGCAGAAGTGGTCAAATAGGCCATCAAACCTCCATCTGCAAGCTTATCAAGCCCTTTGGCAAAGAAGTAATTGTGTATTCTGCCAGATATTTTTTTATCCGGGTAGGTGGGATCGTAGACCGAAAAATTGCCAAAAGGAATATTACTTACCACCAGGTCATAATTGCCGTTTTCGTTATGACTGGTCTCTTCAAGTCCTTTTCCTAATACCTCAGTTGGTACCTCGGTTTCACCTAAAATCGTGGCAAGTATCCGACTGGTCAACAAGTCTTTTTCCACTGCCTTTATTTCCTTCAGTTCGGAAAAAGTTTTCACTGCCTCGGTAATGAAAATACCAGCACCAGCAGAAGGTTCATATAGGCGTTTGGGTTGTATGCCATGTTCTGAAAGTACCTGGTATAAAGTTTCTGGAACAACTTGTGGCGTGTAAAAGGAACTCAATACACTTTCCTTGATCGATGCTACTACTTCCTTGTATTCTTGTTGGTTAAAATGATACTTTAAAAGTTCATGTAGGCTTAGTATTTCCTTATGTAATTTCAGGTCGCCTTGAGCCGCCCCTTGCTTGATCCATTCCTCCTTTGGCGCATCGGGATACAATATGGCTTTAATTCCCCCAAAACCGGCATAGCCCATTAACGCCTCACGATCAGCCTGGCTCAATTGTGATCCCTTTTCATGCGTTAGGGCTATGCCGATGGCTTTGAGGTTGCCCCTTAGTTTATGTAATGCTGAATATCCCATCTCACTTATTTTCCTACTGCACTTATTCACTTACTCAACGTAAGAGGTAATCATGTACTTCCGCAATAATCATGTATCTTAAAAAACGATTGTCTTCTGTATTTTCATTAAACTCATAGGTCTCAAAAATGCTGGCGCATGCCTCTACCAAATTCACTGTTTCATAGGTGAGTACGCCCGCTTCCTTAAACTTTTGGTATTGGTCTTTAAATTCAACTTCCAATATTTCTTGCAGGTAATTGAATTTTGAAGGGCGTAGATCTTCCGTCAGTGTATTAAGACACAACTCTTCAATCACATAGCCCGGCTTACCTTCTTCCAGTAGTTGTAAAACCATTGGCATAACCATGCTTACCTTGTCTTCAATAAATTTGGTAATACTGGTGTCGCCCTGAAGTTTCAGCAGTAGGTCGGGATTGTTGTTGACCAAATAGGCGCGTAGTTTTTCTGTCAGTACTTTTTGCATGGCTTTAAGACTAAATGCCAAAGAATGATTTGATGATAGTGGTAACAACCACCAAAAAAATACAACTGCCAAACCATGCGGCAGCTACCTTTGAAGTATCCTGGTCGCCAGAGTTCCATTTTTGGTACACCTTTACTGCACCTATAAGGCCAACCACCGCACCAATGGCATACATCAGATCGGTACCTGCAGAAAAATAACTCCTTACCTGCCTATTGGCCTCGTTAATACCGGCATCACCACTGGCAGTCTGCGCTTTGGCCAGCGCAGCAGCTATCATCATCATCAGGAATAATCCAGCTCTTTTACAGGTCTTGCCTGTCTTCCATACACACATTTTCATACACACGATTATTTATCAATTACACTTTTAAAAACTTTCCCAGGCCTCCCCGTTGGGAGAGGCGGGAAAGTGTCCACGTTTCACGCCATCCTTATGACTTCTATAGCTCTACAGCACGGGCGGTACGTGGTAATTCGTTTGTTTGTTTTTTGGACAGTCTGCTGGTGGCCCCCTTCCTGCAATCCAATGCAGGAAGGGACCAGCAGGCGCTCTGCACGCCACCTCACCATAACCCATCTACCTCATGCTCACTCATCGTTACCACACCTCTCTTCTCCAGCTCTGTCTGTATGCGGTTATTGATACCTGCCCGGAAAGCGGGCGTATTCAATTCGGGATACTCGCCAAGGTTGCCGCTCAAAAGGGCGCAGAGCTGCTCTTTATTGTCCTCTATCTCAATACTCACCGTCAGTTTTTGTATGAGCTCATCTGCCTTTTCAAACAATTCATCTGTAATGATCGCATCAACTTCTTCCATGCTTGGATCATACTCTTCAATACCATTTTGTTCGTTAAAATCTTTTCTTTGCGACTTTTTTGCAAAGCGATAGAACAAATACAGATAGTAGCACAGACATAATCCGCTTATGGTAAAAACATACTGGGTCCAGGTAATTTCTCTGATCATAATTCCACTTTTTTCTGTTTGACCTAATGGCCCTTTTTATAGGGGCCGATAATAAATTATAGGACAAAAGAACCATGATTGGGAAGCGATTAAAAGGACAAGATTAGTTGTACCTTTTTTGTACCCTTTGTAGAGGATTGATAATTAGCAGGATAACAATTGAAGAAAAAAAATAGGCTTTTACTTTTGGAGTATGCGGGTAGGGGTAGGGCAAAAAAAAACCAGACTTATTTTAGCCTGGCTCTTTAGATTAAATTTTGAGAAGATCAAAATAACTTTATTACATCCACATTGTTCTTTCCACCTCCGCCTCTAACCTGTTCAATTTTGATGCGCAACTGTTCTACTTCTTCTTCAGAAGCATTTTCATCAGTTATACCTAGGGCTATTATTTTTGTTAGTGCCTTTTTATAGTCATTGACAATATAGTCGCAAATCTCTAGAATGTCACCCTCCACCGCCTGCATTGTTATTGCGTTTTGGGCTGCAATATAAATTCGGTGAACAAGATGATATTTCTCATTTTCTACAGCCGCATCAAAAACATCCTGAATATATTTTGGCAATATCAGCAGATTATCATAAATAGCTTGGGTTATCGGCTCTAAAATGCCAATATTACCCTTTAAAAATGAACCCAATCTACCAATGTTGATACTTTCTATGCCATCATGAAAAAATGTCCTATCTGCTTTTCTCAGTAAAAAAGGCTTGTCTGCAATGTCATAGATAAGTTGAAACCTTATATAATAAGGATCTTCATCTTCACCCATAAAATTGGTATTCAACAAATGGCTCAGAACGAGGTAGGGAAATAGATTTGAATAAAAAGTGTTTTCTATATCTTCTTCATTTTGTACCCTTACTATACCAACTTTGTTAATAAATAAATTTACGTCCATTGGCCCACTATGTGTTTTGATTATTGGAGCATCTTTAAGTAGCTCATTAAATAGAAGGTTGTACATTTCTATATCTATTGACCCTAATCGTTTAATGAAATCACCAACTACAAGTTCTCCGTAGGGCAAATATTCACAGTCTGAAAGCAGCTTTTTATATCCTTCAGCAAAATTTAAATTCAACAAAGGCAAATAATTCTTCAATAGGTAACTGGTTGCAAATGCTGCCAGAAGTTCGGGCTGTTTAACCACTAGAACCCATTTAAAATCAGTTACTATCCGACGTTCTAAGTAACCGGCTAAGATCAACTTGTCGATTTTTTTTTCATTGATACGCTGCAGGGCTTTTTCTTCAGCTATAATTCCCAAGTTATGGGCAATCAACTTTAAAGAATGGCTTTCAATTTCAGCTACAGTATCAAAGAATGCCCCAACAAGCAATAGGAAATCAGATACTGGCTGTTCGGCCAATTGATAATTCTTTCTGAAAACGTCCAAAAACTCAATGGAAGGAACTGCCTTGAATATACCATAATGATTATCGGGCATGGCCTTAGCTTCATTTCCCAAAAGCATACGCCAAATGTGCGGTAACCGATATATGTCAGAATATACTGCTCCCCAGGCAAATGTTATGTTATAATTCTTTATGCTGATATTATTTGCCCTATGGAACTCTTCTGTGGAAAATGCACCAAGTTCAATCTCTTTAAAGGTATTTCCAAAGAAAGTATTCATTTTCCGGTCTTCATTGCCCTTTAGAAGTACATAGTTAGCTTTGTCGGCAGAAATGATGATATTATTCCCATCCATTCTAAAAATGTCTACCAGTTCTGATATATCGGCCATAATTACTGGATCAATATTATACCTCAAATGATCAAAGATGATGGTAACCTTTTTCTCCTTGCTTTGGTCAAAATTCAATAATAACCATTCCTTAAGTTTAATCTCGTCAATTGGGAATTTTAATTCACTATGAATACTGTTGGTTAACTTTCTGAATATAGAATAGTTAAAATCAAGACAATTTACGTAAAGAACTGCTTCTTCATTTTTTAAGGCTTCGAGATAGTATTGATATAAGAGATTGGTTTTACCAATGTATGCATCACCACTCAACACCACAAATTGGTGATCTCTAACTAATTTTCTTAATATTGGCAATATTTCTCTTTCTATGCAGAAATCATTTATGATAGGTTTCCTCATATTATCGGCCTTACCGATCATGTCATTAAATGCCGTATCAGTTATTTTGTTGAACAACTTGAAAAGTATGCGCTGGTCATTCTCTATGAGTGTAATTACAGATTGCTTAAACTCATTTTTGGCCAGGCTTGCAGCCTGTTGAAGTCGTTTGCTAAAGAAATTACCATCCAAATACTGTTCCTTGATCTCATCCTTGGTATAGGTGTCATAAATCCTGAAATCCACTCCATTGGTAATTATAGTTACCGGGGTAATATCATCGGTCAATCTAGCATAGGAAATACCCTGATCACGATCCTCGTCCGATAATACTGAACCTGGCTTTTTTAGCTCGAGCATTACCAGAGGCCTTCCATCAATACACAAGAGCAGGTCATAAATGCCTTGTCTCGTCTTGTTATTTTTACCACCTGCTTCAATTGTCTCCCTGTTCCTTCCAAATTTAACGGTAAAAGATTGCTGGGTTTTAATTTGGGAGGGTTGAAGTGTAGGCATTATAGTCCTTAATGCATGGCTAAGGTGCTGTTCAAATTCATTTTCGTTCATTTTGCGCGCTTTAGATACTTATCTATAAGTATAACCTATTTTGGCAAATTTTTAAACGTTTTTTGTACAAAAGTTAAAAAAAAGAAAATGCAAACTCTAAATTTTCCTAAAAAAGAATGAACAGATCTTGATTTAAATAACTGTTTAAAGTCTGGTTGGTAGGCTAATTATGCTGAAATAATTTCTTATGCGCCTTCCTTTTGCATTTCTAAGTAGTTCTTTAGTTCCACTAAGCGGTCATACAATGGGCGGGTAAGGTGGTTTATTGGCTGGCCTTTTAGCCCTGCGAAATGACTGTCCAAAAACAATTGTAAATCTGAAATGATATGTGAGGGGTTTAATTGTATCGGTTGTTTCGGTAGTTCAACCGTTCTAAAATAATCTTCAAGTTCTTCTATGCTCATCGTATCTCTAAAGTATTAAATTTATTTATTTTCCGTCAGGTAATAACACGTTAAGGACCAAGTTAATTATAGCTGGTCTCCATATGAACAAAAGCATACCTGTTAAAAAATAGAATAAAACAAATTCTTATTCGCATTTCCCTAAACCCATTTTTTAAGTCAGATATATGAAAACTGTCATGCAGATGCTTTTCTTTCACTTGGTCGTGTCAAAATATGTTAGCTTATCCATGTGAGAGTAGGTAATTGAGCCAATTATTTTTTAGCGAGGTCAATTTTTGCTAAAAAAAACTTTGGATATTGAAATTCATTTAAATTTATATAGCGTTTATTCGCTTTCTAATTTAGAGTTAACTCGAATTTTCTCCAGAAATTAAAAATAGACTAAAATAAATCGAACTCGCTCAACTCATCCAAGTATGGCAATTACAGAAATAGGCAAACTCAAAGAACTAGACTTTAATAAACAATTGGCGTTTGCTTATCTAACCTGTGAGCGGCTTTACCCAAACTATAATTACTTCTCAAAGAATTATGACTTTGGTGATCCTATTGTATTAAGAACGGCAATAGACTACATCTCCGGCAATTTTTTCAATCAAAAAATTGATAAAGCGAAAAATGATTTCTTAATAGAAAAAATAGATACGTGCATACCTGAGCCCGCAGACTATGAGACAATACTGGCTTCTTCTGCTTTAGATGCTTGCACTGTAATAACTGAAACGCTAGGCTTTCTGAACGACAAAAAAAAATCAAGGCTTGAAGATATTTCAACAATGGCTACCGATTCTGTTGATATGTATATTCAGGAAATAGAGGATCTTGATTTTAACAGGGACAAAGATTTTCAAAAAAAAATAGACTCTCATCCATTAATGAAAAAGGAAATTTCTATACAAAAAGGTATAGTCGATTTTTTGATTGCCAGTATGAGTTTTGATCTCGATGATATTCGAGTCTTGCTCAATCTTCAAGAAAACAATAACAAAGGCAGCCTAAATCTATAAGTCCCCTTTGTTTATAAAATTATTGCTTTTTTTTCATCCAAACTGTATCAACAATCCGGCTTGCTGCAATACTGTCTATTTCACCTCTAAAAATGTAATAATCTTTTGTAACACGTAATATTTCGACATTGGTTTTGTGAGCCTTCAAGTAAAGAAAGGTCTTCCTTTGGAATCACTTGACTACTTTTTAAAAAGCTAAGCGTCAGCATACAAGGACTTAACCACTTTATTTTCCAAAAAGTAGTATCGCCAGTTTGAAGGTTAATCTCCTTTTGGATCAAATCATTTCTAAATATTACGAAAGATTTGGAATAAATTCGGAAAGCTGCCACTCCAGTTGCCGAACCGGATGATTTAGTCTACTGTAAAAAATTGTCCACTTTACCATCCCTATTTACTGATGCAGTAATTTATAGTGGGTCCATCTAGTTCCTTTCCATTTGTTTAATAGTCATTAAGATATGTTCTAATGTACTTTGCTCATCATCGCTAATTTTTACTACCCCCAATTTTGGATGATTGTCTAACTGCGGTTCTTTAATTAATGCTAATTCTAATGCTTTTTGAGCATATTCCTTTGCTGCTTCATTCTTATTTAGTTTTATAGATATTTTTGCCAAAACAGAATAATATCTAAATATGTCATCATTAAGGGATAATGACCCACCATTTTCTTTAAACTCATCTACAAGAAGACTATACATCTCCGAGAACTTACTAGATTGTTCTGTTTTTACAATAGTTTCCGCCAGCTTTATATCACCAATGCCGCTTGACCCACCTCTCCCGTTTTTTCGATAAAAAGAAACACTTTGACGGTAATTTAATTCCGACTCAATGTATTTTTTTTCAGTAAAATAGTAATCTCCTAATTGTTCATAGGCAAACATTACGTGAGAGATTTCATTGGGGTATTCGCTAATTACCCGTCCCATTAATTTACATCCTTCAATTTGCTTATCTTGATCTTTAGAATCAAGAAGGTAACTTGCTTTTATTCTAAGGTACTGCGCTTTGTTATAAGGGTCTCTTGACCTCTTTAACTTGCTCTCAAATAACATTTGGGTTTCGACATCCCAGTCGTCACCTCTAAACCATTCTTTTTCTCTCATATTTTTTATTTTTGTGGACCTATGTAATCTTTTCTTTGAACATCCATCTTCTGCACTACAGTTTTTGATACTACTGTTTTTGTCCCAGTTATCACTACTGCCTTTTGCCCATTTTGTTGTGACACTTCATTTTGAGCCCTGAGTTGTTTAGAATCGGATAGTTTTTTTGTATCTTTTACTTCAACAGTTGCCCCATTTTCTATTATTGCATCAGGTATTGTGGTAACCTGTTTGCCAGTTTTAGGATCAGTGACAGTTATAGGAGTAGTATTCTTTTTTAGTCCTTCTTCGGTCAAAACTTTCTTTTCAGATAGGCCCCCTTTTTCAGCATTCAATTTTAACTGTTCTGCCTTTGATAGCGCAACTCCCGCGCCTTTAACTTTAACCGGCACAGGAGCCATTGATTGTTTAAGAGTTTCCAGCCTCGGTTTATCTTCTTTTAAATCACTACTCATGCTTTTACCAGACACGAACTCAACAATAGGAGTTAATGGGTTCAAATTGTTATTAATCCATCTTACCCCATCCATAAATGACTCCTTGTCAAAGGTAAACCAACAACATGCCTGTCCTTCATTTCCTAACTTATCGCTATAAGTAATCGGATTATTATACATTGAAGCGTAAGGAGAAATACTTTCATAGCCATCTGTTACTGGATCGATCTGCCACCATCTACCAACTTGACCATCCAATTCTCTAAACTGAGCATCATAAATTTCGATCTGGAGATCATTTTCCTTCTCAATACCATTATACTTGAGTTTATTTTCTGGATTTCCGATTGCTAGCGCCTTAGAAGATATCCCCACCATCGTCAGCCCAAACGGATAATAATGCGTTTCCTCCAAAATAGCACCTCTCACATGGGTCACCTGCAAATTATCAAAGAACACATCGATATTCGGTGTCTCATTACTGACGTAAATATACAGATATCCATTCTTATCCACAGGCATACCAGTTTTTGTATGCGTGGTATAGCTGTCATCGCTTCCCACGATCTGTGAACCTGAACTGGATGATACCAGCTTAAATTGCTCATCAAATAGTACCCAATTCACAAATGCTTTTGGCTTGCCCGATACTGGTGTTTGTGAACCCAGGAACGAACTGGTTCCCGCATTTAATATACTTCCGCCTTGCAGCGCTCCGGCAGTAGCACCGTGCCCTCCAGCCAGCGAACCTACGCTGGTAGTTAGCGCCGTCAATAGATCGGCAAGGGGATCTACGGGCGTTCCCGGGCTGGCACCATTCTTTTTATACCAGCTATTCACGGTCAAACTGAACTGATCGCCTGCCATTACTTTCAGCACTATTGCCGGTCCTATTTTATTGCCGGAACCATTGACTTTGGCTACGGCGGCATTGCCGGCTGGCGTATTTGCTGGATAATCTACGGGCAGTGTAGTAATGCGGGTAGCAGGAAGATTGCTGTAGAATGCTTCTTCCGTGGTTGCAGTGGCCGTTTCCATGGTTGCCGCCGGGTACATATCTGTTTGTTCTTCTTCGGTTAATACCATCCTTACATTGCCAAGATGGTCTTTTTCAAAGTAATCATACTGGAACGTATTGTCTGATGCACGGTACCTTATACGGCCTTCTTCCTGTGTAATGAACTGTAAGGTGTCGTTTTGATAGACCGAAGCACCTACATAAAGGGTTGTTGTTGTCCTGACCGGGCTTACGGTACTGTCTTCTGTTATTTTCTTTAATTTATTGCCCCAGGCATCATAAGTATAGCGGATATTTCCCTTACCCAAGACATGAATAACCGCCGTTAGGTTCAAATGATTGTAAGTAATACTGCTGATCGCTTTATTATTATCGAGTGACAGGTTACCATTATCGTCATAGCCATAGTCAACGGTCGTATTGTTATTAATTTCTTTAAAGTCTCCCAGTTGAGTATTAGCATCATTGGCCTTGTCTGTCACATAACTCAGTTTATTACTACTGGACTCATATCCATATACCAGGCTATCAAGAATGGCTGAAGAGGCCAGTTTGAGACCATGTTGCGTCATGTTCAGGATATTGCCGTTTCTATCATAACTCATGCTGCTTACACTAAAATCCACCAGCGCAGTTTTATTAAAAGAAGCAGAGGTGTATTGATTGAAGTCGGCCTTCAGCAACCGGTTGACCGCATCATAACTAAAATCATATTTACGTTTCTCTCCGTCTCCTTTGCTTTTCCAGACCATGCCTGCAATATTCCCGTTGTATTGCGCATTGGAATAGGACTGGTTACCAACAATACCATTATTGGTTTTATCATAACCAAGGTCAAAGCCAAAATAATTATTACTATGCTCATCCTTAGCATATCTCCTGTTCATTCCCAGCATCCAGCCACGAATATTATAATCATAGGAAAGACTGTCAAGCCCTGCGCCACTGTTATACGCAGGAGCCAGTTTTTTCTTCTTTAACTGACCGAGCGCATCATACTCATTTAACAATAACTGCTTCTCCACACCGCCTTTCCAGGAGCCATCAAAATAACTATACGGTTTCTTTTTTACTGTAGATAATCTCCCAAGGTCATCATATTCCATTGCCGTCCTCACAAAATCAATCCGGTCAACAGTCAGGTCTTTAATACTGGACACTGTTTGCAATAATACCTTACCGGAAAAATCGTACTGCGTGGTGGTCATGTCTTTTGCGCCGGTAATATTATCACTGATTGTTTGAATGACCCTTTGCCGGTCATCATAATAGGTGATCCCGTAGAGATATGTGCCAGTCCCAAGTACTTTTGTCTTTGTACCTGTTATCATTCCCACCGTTGCAAAACTTTGTGTGACAGCCTGTGCATAGGGATAACTGTTTGATGGTGTTAATAAATGATCTCCGTAATCATTACTTTTTGAAGCAGAAAACGGATTGCCATTAACCGATAACCAATCATAATCATCATAAAATGTCCTCGTCAACTCCTCTGTGGTATAAGAACCCAGGTTTGGATATGCTGTGCTTGAAGCGGCTGCCGAGGCATGATAGGCAAGGTTATTATAATTTGTATTATCTGTTATCAGTCCTGTAACCACAGGCCTATTCAATTCATCATATTGCATATACATCCATTGATGAGCAGCGCGCATATTGGCATCCTGGCTCATCACCAGCCGGTCTCTTGCATCGTAGACCATCCATGTTTCACCGGCACCGGGCACTTTTTTACGGATCATCTTATTATGCAAATCATATTCATACCGGAAGCATTGCTCATTCAAAATGGCATTGCTCAATGCAGTCATAGACCAGCTATTTTCCAACAATAACTGGACACCTTGCGGCTGTACGACAGCCCTTAATCTCGCTATATCATCATACAGGTAATAAGTACATAACCATCCCTGGTACCCAGCACCTGTGCCTGCATCGGCAGTTGCGGTCAATTGAACTTTTTTTAAAATAAGACTGCCATTCTTGTCTTTAAACTCAACCACCTGTTTACCATGTTCGTCAACAATCACACTCTTATTCAATTTGCCAGGAGAATAAAAACCTGGACTTGAATAGGCTCCAAAGTCATTAACCACATCGGTAACATTCCATATCCGAATGCTATCGGTAGTCGTGTTCAGCCAATAATTTGTGTGTACACCACGGGATGTCCCTACCCAATTATTACCCGGGCTCATTTCCTTTACAGACCGGTTCAAAGGAGATCCATCAAATTCCGTTTTTCCGTAATAATAAGTTTCACCAGGATACTGCGCTTTACTAAAAACCGAATCCTGTTGAAAAGGATTTAGTTTAAACAGCCCGTCAGTGATTGAAGTATTACCTCCTGTATTGTTAGCGCCAAAAGGTAAATATTTATACTGTTCCCTATCAAATTGATCATACAAGTTTGGCGATACCAGATCAGTAGCTGCGCCTCCGGTTATCAGGGAACCCTGCCTGATGACTGTTTGAATAGGTCTGCCCAGTCCATCCAGGTATTGCGTGGTTTGTCTTACATCCTGCATGCCTTTTAGCAGTAATTGATTGGGATCTGTCATTGGTGCCAACGCATCGTAGGTGCGGACATAGTTGATGGGTGCCGTGCCACTATAGGCTGCAGGCATAGGTTGCTGTGCCAGCAAGGGTTGAACACCGGGTACCGACCCAACAATGATACAGTATAAACAAAATTTGAAAAAGGATCTTTTCATAGCAGATTGTTTTTAGTTGCCCGTCAGCAACGCTACTTTTTTTCTTTTATACAATAGGAATTTGTCTATGCCCAATACTGGCAAGTATAGTGGATCACGGGTATATTCGATCCGCTGCAACCGCGGTTGCAAAGAATCCGGTTGGCCTTGGGCACGCACGGCAGAGCTAAGTTCATTCAAATGCACATTGATTGCATAGATGCTATCTCTTTGCCCATTTCTCAACTGCAGGGTATCACGCATACGTTGGGTGAGCGCTTGTGCCGCAGCATCAGGACTACCCGTCTGCGCAATTGCGTGGTAGCTACAGCTGATACAAATCACTAACATGAAAAAAAACTGTTTCATAATATTTTACGCTTTACATTTCAATAGGACATCCAAAGGGATTACGTTCAGTCCAGGTATAGGTTGAATAGGTATTGTTGCTAAACTTATATGCATATACATGCACATATTTTTGTGTTGCCGGATCAAAATAACAATCGATCTCCACCTCAACACCTGTTTCACAAACGCCTCCCACACATTTTTTGTTATTGCCTGAACAGTTGCCACTATTGCACACAGAAGGGAGTGGGCATGCCGTAGTGTTATACCCATTGCTCACCCAACGGAGCTCATTATAAGTGCTACTACAGGTTTCCAGGTCACGTTCTTCTTTTTCCTGGTAACCGGTGTTTTCACTGCTTCCATTCACTACGCAGCGCAGGTTACCAGTAGCTGTCCAGCTAGCAGGCTTGGGGCAAACGCTACAGTTTTGATCCACAACAACCCAACGAAGTTCGTTGTAGGTAGAGCTACAGGGATTAAGGTCTTTTTGTTCCCTTTCTCTATCCCCGGTATTTACTCCGCTTACTGCTTTACAACGGATCGCAGTAACCGTGTTCTGCCAATCAGCAGGAGCAGGACAACTGCCACTTACCCCATCCGATACCCATCGGGTTGTGTTGTAGGTGGCGCTATATGGATTATTGTCCCTCTCCTGGTGTTCCTGTATATTGGAAAAGTAAGCTTCGTCTGCGGGGCAGGTTTGACAGCGGGTGGAACCGGTGGATTGCCAAAGAACAGTTGTATTGACTACACAATCCTCCGGTTGACCTGCATAATTATAACAGATCCGCTTAATAACATTTCTGTCAGCGTCTTTTATTAGGTTCAACCGACCGGCGCCATCGTACTGGTAATAGGCAATTTGGTTATTCATATCGCACTGGCTTGTCATGCCCACCAATGGATCATAGGTAAAAGTAACGGCCTGTGCATTTTTAGGATAAAGCCGGAGCTCATCAATAGATCCAGTACCCGAAATAGTTACAGAACTGGAACCGGTTATCTCATGCGTATAAAGCGTCCAACCTCCCTTGTTGGTCGATGCCGTACCGCTACCGCTATTAACAGTAGATGTTCCGCTTGCATTTTTTTTCCAATAGGAAACGATATAAATACTTCCGGTTGACAGACCCGATAACGTAATATTACCATTCGGGAGACTATAGTATTTATTTCCGGTGGGGCTTAAATTATCGTTGGATGCTGTTCCAGTAAAATTCCAGCGGCCTTTTGCATCTGCTTCAAAGGACGTATATGCTACAGCTCCGGTATCTGCATTGATGAATTTGGCGATAGCATAATTGTGATTATAATCCCATAAAAAACACAACGAATCGCCAGCAGAGGTTTTGTAGGCAATAATGTTACCAAGTGTATCATAAGCCTTATAGATAAGTTCTGCTCGTAGAGAATTACCAAACACCGAAGTAAATACCTGCGCAGGTTGTATGGTAAGGTTGTTCCATTTTTTATAGGTCACCTGTTTTTTGGATAATTCCGCATTACTATTGGTCACATTAATACTCTTTTCTTCTAGCACAGGTGTAACCATATTGGCCGTAACCATTTCATTGTAGACATTGGGTGGATTACCTGATGCAGCGGCCAGATCGAACGAGTATTTATTCTCTTTTCTTTCCAGTTGATTTTTACTGTTTAGAGTTTCCGTGGTTGTTGGATAAGCATAAGAAGGATTGTTATAATAAAAGTTTGAAGAAACAATACTCGAATCTGTGCCAGCAGGGTTAAAATTAATTTCTTCTGTTTTAGACAAATAAGTTATTGCTGAAATAGTAAAATATTGCTTTATGGAGAAAACACCGGGATAGGTCTTATCCTCTCCCACAGTAAAATGTAATAATGTCTCGGGCTTTGTCATACTGATCTGCATATTGGGGATCACCGTTTGGTTACTCGCGCAACTATCCCCATCAAGAAAACACCATTGTCCAAAAGGAGTAGTATAATAATTTTTAGTTTTGTGGACATTGATGTAGCTGGTAGTTCCCATATCATATTTCTGATCTGCCTGTTCGAGCAATTGTCCCTGGAAACTTCCCGCATTGCCTACAACCCCTACACTTATCCCTACATCTCCGGCCCCTCCAGAATATTTATAAATCGTCCTTCCATTTGATTTATCGGTGCTACTGGTTTCAACTACCTGCCGATAACCAATTGCATTGTCCAGGCCATTTCCAAAAGGTGGCGTAGAGGAAGAAGAAAATACATTATAACCACATTCCTCCACTCCATTTAATTCATTTACGGTATAAGTCTGGTATAAACTATAGTACTCTTTCTCAAAGTCCTGTAGTATAATTGAACTTTTAGCCGTATCATTTATCCAGTTGTAAGAGTAATATTTCGAAAAGGCCAACTCACCGGGAGCTATATAACTTTTTATTGATTTTAATCTTAATCCCCCGATAAGTATTTTATTTGAAGTAACAGAAGTGATCACCGGCTTTTTCCAATGAATATTGATATAACCATGATCGGTAGAGACTGGCCGGTTTATTTTTAATTTGTAATAAGTAGCCCGGGGCAGTTGGTTTAAAAAACTGAATGAGCCACTGCTGGTGTTTATATTAAAAAATGATTGATCATCTGCATCGTTCATAATATAGCCTGTAATGTCCTCATCCACATTGGTGTTGTAGAACTGCCAGTCCGTACTTATATCTGCTGCTCCTGAATCAAGATAGAATCTTGTGTATGCAATGTTTGCACCTATTGAAGCTTCTAATGCCACGCTGGTATCTTTGTTTTGATAAGTGACTACATCTTCTGTTCTCCAGTCTGCATGTGGCTCATATTCGAATGCTGAACTTCCGCCGGTCGGATAGACGATCTTATTAAGTGTTCCTGATTGCATATAGGCGAAATCAGGATTCCGGTCGGCTCCGTAGGTTTTACCGAACAAAGGAATGGGTGGGATCAATCCGGTATTAGCGGTTTTCCCATTATAGTAACCCCAGTGATCCTGTGCAAACGAGAAAGTCGCTGGTAAGTTATAGGTTTCATTGTAATAAAACTGATGTGGGGGCAGGCTATCTTCTCTAACACTGAGTAATTTAAGACGTGGTGCCGATGGATAAGAAAAATAATTATAGGATAATTGCCAGGTCCTTTTTAATGTCGATCCAAAATATTCTTTTACATATTCCAGCGCATTACCGGCATCCATACCCAAATGTTTTAGATCAAGCCTTGGAGAAGATGAATAAGTAAACTCAATTTTAATGTTATTGTTAGATGTGATCCGTTTTATGCGCACTCCTATAATCCTTTCAAAGCGGGTACATTTACGATCAAGATAACCCAAGTCAGTACAGGCATTGGCAAGTTGTTTTTTATATTCCGTCTCCGAATAATTTTTGGCAATCTCATACGTGTAATTTTCGTATTCATAAACGATACTTCTATTATCTACACCCTCTACCTTCGAGAGATACCAGGCCGTTGTGACACAAACATCATTTTCACGGGGACTTTCTACGCCTGCCGAGCAGGTTGTATAAATACTATCACATCCTTCCAGTACGGTGAAATAATACTTGCTTCCTTTATCATCGGTAATCCTGAACCCGGTTCCTCCATATTGTTCAATTTTAAAATTCGGGTTGGCCGGTATCAGGCGGGGAACGCCGGTTCTATCATAAACAAATTTCCCTGAATAGCCAGCAAACTTATAGTAATAAATATCTTTTTCCAGGTCACGGTTATTATTAACCAGATCCTTGGCAAATAAATAATCGGCAGTGGTTCCCGACTCCAACGGCAGTGTAAGAGTTGGGTTAAAAGTATTTGATGGAAAATAGGGAGGATTATTCAATTCGTCGGGTAACCCGAGTACCGACCTTGTAATTGCCCCACCAGCAGATAGGGACCAACCCAGCCCCACATTCGTAGCCACCTGATCCACCCGTACTCCACTCGCATCATAATCGAGGGAAATACTACTGCTGATACTTCCATTATTTAATGCGGATAAGGGAACCGAGATCTGTGGTAGACCAGAAAAAAGAGCTGTTGGCACGTTTCCGTATTTTCCTATCGCCGTTGCTTCTGGCGAAGGAGGAATAATCTTCGGGTAGTCAACGGGGCTATTGGTTTGACTAAAAGAAACGGTTGCCTGCAAAAATGCAAGTAGCAATAATGTAAAGAGTTTTCTCATATTTTGGTCTATGATGGCTTGTGAAAAAAATCTAAAACTGATATCCTATCCTGAAAACAATTGGCTGTGTCCGTGGTACTTGGTCGTAACTCAGCATGTCCCAAAGCAATTGCAGCTTTGTTTTCTTAAACAACTTTGTCTTCAATGAAATTACCTTGCTCACACCGATCAGTCCACTCTGCTGCCAGGCGCTATGCTGCTGCAATTGTGCGATGCTGTTGAAGGCTGCTTTATAGTTCTGCTCATAACCGCCACTTAACCAAAAACTGCCTTTTATCTTCCAGTCGATGAACGAGCGCAAACCGAGGCCTTGATGTGATACGCGCAGGTGGTTCCAGCCTGAACCCAGCCCAAGTTTATAGCTGGCCCCGATGCCAATGATGGAGCGGTCGTTAAGTTTATACCCAAGCGATAGCCCGAGATCTGTGGTTACGGGGAAAAAGTTAGTTGCCTTTTGCGATTGCATATTGGTTCCATATTCCAGCCGTTGCAGAAAGCTTTTCTTTTTCTGATCGTTGGGCCTAAATCCTTCGGGTAGTATATCGTCGCTACTATTACCGCCCATTTTACTGAGTTTGTTCTTCAACTGGCTGAGCTGCGATTGGGCGGATTGCATGTTTTGCTGAAACTGTGCCTGTGCATTGGAACCACCAGCGGCGATCTGTTGCTGGATCAGTCCGTTTACCTGGGCACGGGTTTGTAGTCCGGCAAGGCTGGCGGCCGAGGGAGGGTTATCTGGATCGGGCAAGCGGAATAAACTTGCCAGTTCGCTATGCTTGCGCATGAATTTCTGGAAGAGATTTGTTTTACTTAAAAGCTCGATCGCTTTTTTCTCCGCTTTTTTATGATCCTTTAATAAGGCTTTGAATTCATTCAATTGCTCACTGTAGTAATAGACCTGTTTGTTGATCTTTTTTAGTTCCTTGGCAAAGCCAAATTGAGTGAGCTGATCTTTGAGGTATTGCCTGCGCTCTTTTAAGTATTTCTTGATGGCTTCGGCTTGTTGGAATTTGTCTTTAAGGCCATCCATTTTTTCGGTGGCCTGCTTGAGTTTTTCCTTAGCATTTTTCGCAGCTGATAACAATTGAGGGTTCTGCTCCAAAAATTTCAGTGAGGAAGCAAGCGTATCCAAAGAGGGGATATACTGTTTTGCACCAGTAAGATTTTTGTTCAGCTTCTCTTTGGCCGGTCCAAATATTTCGTTGGCCTTGAGGGTATCTATCTTTTGCAGCTTCCGCCTCATGCGGTCTTCCTGCTTTTGTAATTGTTGTAATGCTTTTGTTGTTTGTTTGTCCAGTTTCTTTTCTAACCTGTCGGCAGTGGAACTGAGCTGGTCAACATATTGGAGGGATACCCTGGTTGTACTGCTATCCTGACTAAAGGCGATAAAGCTTGCAGCAATAAATGCGAGGCATAATAAAGCATGGCGGCTCCTCATGTACAGTAAGCGTTGGTGGTGATGTTCGTTTGGTAAATAAAACTGCTCTATTTATTTGACACGACAAATAAATTATTCCACAATTTTTATCTGTTTTACATTTATTAAGTGCAAACTCTTAAATAATGCACTTAAAATGCGTAAACGCCAATTTGACACCCGTGTTTACACGGGTGAAGCATCAAAAGAAGCAGTCTTTTAGCGTGGACGATTTGGAGATGCTCATGCCGATTTTTTATTGCAAATTTCCAATAGATGATTAATTTTTCTACATTGGTTTTAACGTTTCTCGAAAAGTACAAGTGATTTATAGATTTTAGGTTGCCTATCCCATAGGCCATGCTATGTTCTTTGTTATGCGTATTCATTTTTAAGGAATGGTATCATACGTTTAACTTAAACTCTATAATAATGAAATTACAACAAGAACTCTATTCGCCCAGTCTCCTGGACGACAACCTTCCAACTGGCAAAACACTCATTTACTCACCTAAATATGGATTACAGGAAGTAGAATTCACCATAATTGATGGGCTGGCCATATTGGAAGGTGATATCGTTTTGGGAACGCTCGAAGAAATCGAAAAACGGAATGATGTAGTTAGCCAACTTAGCACTGACAAAAGACGGAACATAAGGGCAATACGTGCCATGGGATTTGCTAATAGATTATGGCCGGGTGGAATTGTCTACTACAAGATAGATCCGGCACTGCCCAATCCTTCACGTGTCAATGAAGCAATAGGACATTGGAAAGGGAAAACGGCACTTATTTTTATTGATATGGAAAAAGACCCCAGCAGGGCTGCCAAGAATTTTATCTTGTTCAAGGTTGCCGTAGGCTGCCATTCAATGATAGGCATGGTTGGTGGACGACAAATTATTGGCCTGGACGAAGGCTGTGGTATTGGACAGGTTATCCATGAAATTGGCCACGCCGTTGGGCTTTGGCACGAGCAATCTAGGCACGACCGCGATGATTACGTTGACTACTTTCCCCAAAATGTAATAGATGGAATGCAGCGCAATTTCCTGAAAGCCGACCTTACGGGCTTTGATCTGGGGCCTTATGATTATTATTCGATTATGCACTATGGAGAGCTGTTTTTTTCTAAAGATGACATATTGAAAACGTTGCAGCCCAAGCAAAAAGGAGTAGAAATAGGTCAACGCATTGAGCTGAGCAGATTAGACGTACTGGCAATTAATTCCATGTACCCAGAACCTTTAACCGATCTGTGTATTATAAGGGGCGATAACAATGGCATAAAACCCCCTGAAGATTTTACCAGGATAGAGGTTGATCTGAGAAGGGGAAGCGGGGGGGATTATGTTTACCTATGCTTTGCCAAAAGGGATAGTGATGCTAATGCCATTACCGATATCAGGGTAGTATCAGACAAAGAAGCAAAAGACTTGGCGAATAAGGGTTATGCCAAGCATGAAGTAAAATACGATTTATTTATCTGCTATAAGAAAGCCCCAAAAACGCAAAGGATCGTAAAGATAATGAACGTCGATGTGCTGATTGGCAAAGCTTCTGAACCCAATTATCAAAAGGGCTTTATTAAGGTTGATAAAAATTTGAACGAGGGGAATGGCGGTAATTATATATATCTTTCCTATCAATTGGACGTTAAGGTACCTATTACCGATATCAAATTGGTAGAAGGAGTTATTCCAGAGGGCTACCATAAACTTCATATCAATCTCCATCCAGTTAGTGAGAAAACACGATACCTCTGCTTTAAAAAGGATTTTGACGCCAAACCAATCTTTAGCTTGGTCAAATATTTCCAGTTGGACCCGAATGATGGTCTACCACCTAGTGTAAACGGACATTCTAATAGGTGCGAAACCATGTTCAGGGAGGAACCCGATTATGCAAGAAGCTATTTGTATTTTAGTGTTGACAGATTAGAAAAAGGTACTGATTGCATTTATGATATTTATGTTTCCAATGACAGTCAACGTGAACCCGGACAATTTTTTGAGCCGGTTAAAGATATAAATGCCAAAACAAGATCAATGTTCCTTTATTGCAAGAAAGAAATGTTCGTTTAAAATAATTGCTTAACGGGCTACCATTTGGTAGCCTGTACTATTATGTTCATCAGAATTAAACATTTGCTTTTGCATACTTTTTTTGTTGTTAGGAATTTCTGATATTGTCGATCTATGACTGTTGATAATATAGAAGACCTAAGTTCCCAGTATGCCGATTTCGATTTCAATAAGGCATCTTTGTTTGAAACACCTATTGGAAAAGAAACCTTACAGCACCAATTGAACTTTCTTCTCAAGAAAGTAGATGGTTCTACCGCTTCTGCCAAATATATTATGGAGGTTCACAAAGCCATTGAAAACCTTGCCAGTAGCTTTTTCGATATAGACATGACCATCAAGCTCATTGAGTTCGCCCATCCAAAGATCAAGTCCTTCAAAATGACGAGGGTTGATCGGGGCGAATATCTCCAATACCATTTTGAAAACTATTATTTCAGGTTGCCAAAGATCAAGGATCAGGCCCTACAGTTGCTTAACGTGGTCTTCAGGATGGGGCACAAACAATCACCTACCCTTGAAAAGCATGTGTTAAAGAATGAGAAGGTGATACAGGGAAATTTTACAGCTTTCATACTATACTTAGAGGACGCTTTTAAAAGCATAATTGATCTTAGGCATACCATAGCACATAGGGCCAATGTATCAGGCTCTGATATTGCCATGATCACTTCGTATCAGTTTACAGCATATGATAAGGAAATATACGAACTCAATGTAAAATCGCTGGTTTCAAAAACAATTAAGTTGAAGTTTAACCAGGGACGCATCAAGCAATGTATTATTGCCTTACTGTTGATGTTGGAAGCCGATTATAATCAGGTCAAGGCATCGTTAGGCTAACTCCTTACAATTTTACCCTATTTAGTTCGACTGCTTTCTGAAGGCTATTACGGTTTGTACCAATAAAAAGGAGATGCACAAACGCAGCAATAGACTGACCAGGTGGCTACCAAAATTGAGGTGTACGTTCGGGTATTGCCTGTAATCGAATATGTTACTTAACGAGTGGGCAGGGTTAAACAGTTGGGGAATGGCAAAGGCAAATTTTCCAAGATTATCAACGTAGCCATTTAGCGTACCGCCGTTAAGGTGGAATAGGTGCAGGGAAAAACTGGCCACAATAAACAGATAGCCCACAAGTGTAATGGCAACTGCCAAATAAATAGGGCGGAACCAATCGGTACCGAATTTGTTGGAAAGGTTAAAGGTAAGCAGCAGGCGCTCCTGATGATAGAAAGGTTTGGTTGCCTGCAATTCTTTTAACTGGTACTTATGCTCCAATGCCCTGAAATGTGCGGTAAGGCCTTTATCGCTCGATTTTTCTGCCGCCTTGCGCATTTGCTTGAAAATATCGTGGAGCTGGTTGTTTCTTGTGTTGGTCAGGATAGTGTTTCGGGCATATTCTGCTTCAAGTATGTTAAGGTTGCGTTCGTCGAACCACTTTACCGCAGAGAATTTCAGATCACTTATGTTGCTGTGCACAATGTCTACGCTGGTGTGCCTGTTCAGGTCAGAAATAGAAAGATCTGCTGCGCCAAGGTTACTGTTTGTTACCTTGAATTTCGCCGGAAATATTGGCTTATAGTTTGAAAAAATGATATTGCCATAGTTGATCAGCCTATCAATTTCCACATTGATTATACCGGTAAAATCTATATTTAGGGTACCCCCTTGCAAAGTTCCCATGAGTTTCAAATTATGTGCTTTCGATCCATTAATATTCAGCATACCCTTGTTGACCGGTGAAAGAATTATGCTCAGCAGTTCTAACTTTGTGTTGATTTCAATATTAAGACTGTATTCTATAATATTATTATCGAAAAAAACCTTTGGAAAAAAATTGGGTGTTCCATTTCCCTTTTGCAAGATCTTGTCTGTTGAAGTAGGTGATATACCGGCTATAAGCCCCTCTTTTTTAAAGATATTATTAGAAATGATGTAATGTCCGTTAAATAACTGACTGATTTTAATGTTGCAGCTATCTATAACATTTGAGTGGATCTCTATTCTTCCATCTGGTTCTTCGAAATTCACCTTTTCAGAAAGTTGAAAATCAGTGATGGTGTTGCCTGATATTAAAATCTCTCCGCAATCAATCTCCTTCACATCTAAAAGATCAATTGTATTGTGTGAAATCAATGTGTTTTTTAAAACCTTTGCTTCACGGATGGTCAGTGTGTTTATTTTGCATTTAACGATGCGTAGAAAGTCTGTTTGACGTAAGACCATGCCCAATACGTCTATTTCGCTCTCCTCAATCCAGACCGATCCCTTTACCTCTCCAGCAATTCCCAATAGACCTTTTATTTTACATCTGCTAAAATACAAGCTCGGGACAATATGGGTGATGTCAAATTTATGTTGCTCGTCTCTAATATCTATATTCAGAGATGTTAGATCTTTTTCGAAAACACAATCTATAAAAGATAACTTGTTGGCAACAAAGACGGGCTTAAGAATAACACTGTTCCTGAACAGACAATTTATAAAAATCAGATTTGAAAACTCTGCCCCCTCCATGTTAAAGAAACTGGTGTCGTCAAATATACGGTCAGCAAATTCCAGCGTTCCATTTGCTTCAAAGTACTTTGACTTGGTTTGTTCAGGCGTAATTAATGTCCGGTTACTTTCCATATGTTTTTTAGGCGGCCCTTACTGAAGTCTTTTGGGCTTGGTGGTTAATTTGTGTTGTTTGGTGGTTCTGTTTACCTGTTAGCTAAATCTACAAAAAAGAACCTTATTATGATAAAACCGTACTTAATTAGATTGCTTCCTAAAGGCAATAACGGCCTGGACTAACAAGTAGGCAATAGCAAAACGCTGCAGTATATCGATAAAGTGAATAACGAAACTGAAACGGATCTGGCTGTATTGAACAGGATCGAATATCGCCCCCAAAATATGCGTGGGATTAAATAGTTGTGGCAGCACAAAAATATAGTTTGCCAAGTTCTTTATTAATGTCAAAAGGGAATTCCCAAAGCCCCGTCCAGCAGGAAAAGAAAAACTGGCAATGATCAGTATGTAGCTTATGAGTGTTGCTGCAATGGCCAGCAGAATTGGTTTGGTCCAGTTTGCACCAAAGTCATTTGTCCTGTTTAGGCTTAGCAGCATTCGCTCCCTGTTAAATGCGGAAACAGTTTCTTTAAGTATACGGTATCTTAACCGGTTCTCCATACTCCTGAAATGCACTGTCATTTCTTTTTCTTCGCTCTTTTGCGCTGCATTTTTTAGCTGTTTGTATACTTCGTGGTCGTAATTTATTTTTTTGTCATTTTTATAAAAACCTGGGTATCTTTCTATATTTTCTCTAAAGGGTGTATAATCAGAATGACTGTTAAGTAATTTTTCACTAAACCATGTTACCGATGAAAATTGAATTTCACTCAGATTGCTGTGTCTTATTTCCATTTCAGTACCCCTGCTGAAATCACACAAAGAAAAATGGGTTTTTCCTAAATTACTGTATAAAATAGAAAAAGTTGATTTTTCCAATGGAGCATAATTTGAAAATTTTATATTCCCATAATTCAATAGCTCTTTAATGATCACATTCTTGGACAACAACAAATCTACAATTAACGTTCCACCTTGGTGAACGCCAGATATAGTAAGCCGTTCACATGACAATTGGGGAATGGTAATGGCCCCCTTACTAGAAGGCGCAATTTTTAAAGAGAAGCGCTCAAATGGCAACGGTGAGCTTATATCAAGAGTGGTTTCAACTACATTGTCTTCAAAAAAGAATTTTGGCCGGAAGATTTCTTTGTAATGTGCCTGGTATAAATTTTCTCTTTCCCTTTTAGAAACCGAATGCCTGAAAAACATTTTATAGCAATTAATTTCTGATTTGCCTTTGACTGTGTTGTTCTTCAGGAAATAATACCCTTTATAATATGGACTAATCGAAAAATAAAAATGTTGTACGGTATTGGCTCCGATATAATATCTGCCGGTATCACTTTTACCAACTTCTAATCCTGAAGTATAAAAGTATTTTATGTCATTTCTTGACATATTGACCAAATTGCAGATGAGACCCTCTATATCAAACATATCTACCTTATTTTCATTAATATTTAGGTAAAGGCCTATCTCACTGCGTTGTATAAATAATTCTGAAATGTTGCATTGTAATATAAAAACCGATTTTTCAGTCTTTAGCCGTTCTATGGAGAGTGTGTTTATTTGGGTGCCCATTATTTCAATATTTGAAACCATTTTTCCACCTATCTGCAGTTCATCTGCTATGGTGCATTTATTGAAATGTATATTTGGGCTGGTCGTTCTGAAAAACGGATAACTATCGGTAAAATTCAACTCTCTAAGTCTTACACTCTGCTTGAAAGTGCAACCTATAAATACAATACCCTGGCTAAATTCGCGTCTTTCCAGTAAAAAGTCTTTTTCGAAGACGCAGTTTTTAAACACTAGATAAGTATATGCATGTTCACTTTCACTGAAAACGGTGCTTTCTTGAAAAGTAAAACCGACAAACTGAGGAACAAACACCTGCGAATTGGCCAAGGCCTCTTCCACATTCTCCCGCAAATCAATTTTTTTTTCCATTTTATTCATATCATTTATCCCATGCCTTTATAGTAAATAAACTATTAGCGTAACAAATTCCATTTCTTGTTCATTATCTTGATCGGTGGTTAAATCAGTATAGTAGTTTAATGGGTTAATACTAAATTCTTGCTTTAAGCTAAATCTACAAAAAAATAAATCCATTGCAAATGGGGGGTAAGCCCCCTTCAATAGTCCCTTATCTTCTTTATCATCTCTTCCAGTGCGGCAATGGCAATTTCCTTGTCGCGGGTTTCGGTGTCGTAGCTCTTGGTGCGTACGCTCTGCCAGCTTATGTCTTTTTTCTTTTGGGTAGACAGGTAGGGGACAATGGCCTTGAACACCGCATTGAGCGAACGGGCCACCACTACCTTGGCCTCGTCTGCGGCACGCAGTACCACGGCTATCTGATCGGCACTGAGCGAACATACCACCTTGAAGTTGTGCAGCTCCGTCTGTTTTTCGTTCAACGGTTTTATCCCTTCCATCTTCTGTTCCAGGTACTGCATTTCATTCTCCATGTATTCGCACAGGTATTCCTTTAGCCCTGGGTAGTGCGGATCGTAGATCATCTTCCTGCTTACCCTTTTCTGCTGCATGTCCTTGTACTCCAAACGCAGCCAGCCCAGCTTTTCTTCTTTCGTAGCCAAATGCTCCAGCACCATATCTACCTGTTTGGTAAAGTAGGCTATGCTGGCCTTGTTGTTCAGGTTGCGGAATATGAGCATTTCCCGCATCAGAGCTTCGGAGGCATGGTGGGTAGGCAGGTCATCTACCAGTTTCCTGTGGTACTGCGCCTCACGTATGGTCATGTCCTGCTGTTTGTCTATGCGCTCAATAAAAAGGATGAGCGCACCATGTACCACATTGAGCAGGCTGTTATGGCTGGTGTTGAACATTTCCTGTTGCAGTGCTTCCCATTTTTCCATAATCTGCCTCTTGATCTTGATGAGCCGTACCTGTGGTACCCGAAGCTCACGGTTTAGGTAGCTGGCAAAATGCTGCTCGAAGAAAAGCAGCAGGCCTTCCAGTTTGTTCAGCATAAAAACCAGCAGGTCGTTAAGGCCTGTTGCCTCTATATGGGGGTGGCTGCGGTTCTGGTGTACCCTGTTCATCATCACTATGAGCATATCGTGGTACTTGTTCACCAACAGCGCAAGCTTGCTGCTCTTGCGTTCGGCAAAGAACAATTCCTTGAGCTGGTTCTCTACCCGTTCTATTTCCTGGGTAATAAGGGCCGACATGACTTCCGTCTCTTGCCTGCTAATTGCACCCGGATATACCAGTGCCGGGTTAAGGTCATAGGCACATAGCTTGTCCAGCCAGTCGTAAACGTAGATTTTCTCCATAGGGGTACAGTTCTAATTGGTTCATCTATGGCATTGGCCCCACATATACCCCAATGACAAAAAAAGCGCAGCAAGATAAATTGCCTGCTGTTGTATAGGATAAGATAAAGGGAGGTAGAAGGACAAGAAGCCTTTACGCCCCATAAGTTCGTTCGCAGTTAATTTAGTTGTTGCCGCCGGGATGCCCCTTTCGTTCATCTGTAGGTTGTATGATCCCAAACCACAATTAAATATATAAAACCGTTACCTGCAATGCAAAACATATACAGCCCAATAGCAACGCTTGGCATCATCTTTAACATTTTTATTTTTTTTTCTTAAAGATGAAATATGCAAATCTGACAGTTGAAGCACATATCGTACAAGTTTATACGGGTAGATACACTTTATACCTGCGGGTGTAAACACCCTATATTTTTTTTATAGCGAGATACATAAATAGCGGACAACCTACCAACATCAGTTCAATGCTATATGATCATCATTGTTTTGTCTTTGAACGGGTGAAAGAGAAATAAGGGTTTACCCGCTATCTTTTTGTATGGCTTCATTCTGTCAGGTTTACGTTCACATTTCCTTTCACTACGTTAGCATTAACTACAGTGTTGTCTGCATAAGGTTGTTTGATTTTAACAAACATCATCTTAACTTGTATCAGATAAACGGAGCAAGATTTATACTTCAGATTTGTGACCAGTAGATAGGAGAAGATATAAGCATCATACGCTTTTATGATAGGCTGCACCACCAACAGCAGTAGGACGAACCCAACTATAAACCAAAAAGTTTGCTATGCGGATAAGGAACATCTTCATCGGTGTAATCTCCATTCTATTTATTGTACTCTGGGTATATGCGGGACTGAGCAAGCTCACCGACTACGGTACCTTTAAATTCCAGTTGGGGCGTTCTCCCTACCTGCAGAACCTTGCCGGGCCTATTGCCATAACGTTGCCCATTGCAGAACTGGCAACGGCCGTCTTGTTGATCTTTGACAGGACAAGGCTATTAGGTCTTTACCTGTCTTTCTTTGCCATGCTCATGTTTACCGGATATATCTATGCCATGTTGTACCACAGCTATTTTGTACCCTGTAGTTGTGGCGGCATATTGAGCCAGCTCAGTTGGCAGCAGCACCTGGTGTTTAATATTGTATTTACCTTATTGGCCCTGTTTGGTATAGTACTCTATATACTTAACGGAAGGCTAAATAGGGGCAGGCCACTACTCCACCAGACGGCAGCCCACATGGCACGACAGTAGCATTTGAAAATGATTATTTATAAACCTTGGTCCAGCACATGAAAAAGCATCTGTTACTTATCGTTGTTCTCATACTTTTGGCCGCAGGTATATTGTATGCCCTTAATAAAACCAATGGGGCGCCCAACAGGGAGAAGAACGGATTTGTACGCCAGTTTAATGGCACAACGGCCACCTTGCTTAAAGAGGTAAATTTTGGTTGGAGCTTTAGGGAGCTTTGTGGGCAGCAGGGCGATAGTCTTTTCCTGATGGGGCCAGATCCCGCAAAGGTATTTATGACCACTACCCGACTGGACAGGCTCGATACCATCTTCCTTGACATACCGATCATTACTCGTCTTGGCCCGGCATTTAATGCTACAGTAAGATATCCCTATCTCTATCTTATTTCAAGTAATGCTCGAAGGCTGATCAAGGCAGATCTACGCACCGGAAAAACGGAGATAACGGTATTGCCATTTAAGGGTGTTTTCCACAACAATGTTATGTTGGACAGCAACCGCTGGGTTATCCGTTATATTGATGACCAGACACGGAATGCCTCATTTAAATTGATGGATGCCAAAGGAAATATTCTGACAACAGAAAACAATATATCTAAGCCATTGGCCGATGCAGGCTTTTTATATGGAGGCAGGCTAAATTATGACGGTAAAAGTGGTCAATTGATTTTTGCCCATTATTACACCAGTCTATTGACAAGTTTTGATACGGCAATAAAACTGAAGTATGAAGGGCATACCATTGATACCAACCATACTGTAAAAACGGAGGTCACAGATACCAAAACGGGTGTGACCCTAAAGAAGCCACCCGTTTCCTTAATTGGTCATACCATTATTCATGATGGTGTTTTATATGTGCGTTCTACTTTAATGGCTGATAATGAGGAAAACCAAAAGTTTGAAAAAAATACCGTAATTGATAAATATGACGTAAAGGATGGTCGGTATTTGGGCAGCTTTTATATGGCTTCTCTAAAGGGAAAAGATGTACTGCAATATTATTTTATTGCACCCGACAAAATATTGGGACTGAGTAATGATAAAGTTGGCCTATTCAATTACCAGCCCTAAGCTTCTTTGCAAAGCTATGTACAGGTGAAACCGCAACCTGTATATAGTAGTTGATGCGGCAATTTGCTCTAAATCAAAAATTATCTATCATGAAAAGAATGAAATTAAGTCTGTTGGCCATAGCTGCCTTCATGTTTACTGCAGGTATTACCCTTGCCCAACAGGGAAGTAAAACTATTGACGACTGTTGGTCAAATCCGCTTGCAATTGGAGTAACTCCTCCGAATGTTGATCAACAGTCTGAATGTCCTGGTAACACTCAGGAATGTTGCTATAAACTGGAACCTTCCGAACAAAATCCAAATGAGAATGAATTGGTGACATACTATAGGATTTTTACTGGAAGATAGTATAACCAGACAAAAAAGGATTGTTGTAGAAATCACCTCAACAATCCTTTTCTTTATTTTTGTTTTTTTCGAATGACTATCATATCTATTTCACGATCTTCAAGTTTAAAAATCAAGCCTACCTTTGCAAGTTCTTTTTTTACTATTTCAAAATCGCTTTGATCAACTTTTAAATCCAAATCAACGGGCAAATGGTAGTTCGTTTCATTAATTATTGGATACTTAACAGAATGACCTATTGAATAAGTCAACCACCAAAACATAAATTCATCTATTGAACTATTAACCACTTTAATACCTATTTTATTTTTATCTATATCTATGTACGGTTTTAACCCAGTTGTTTTAAAAAGAATATCATTCCCATTAGAAGTCAAGGTCCAACATTTTACTTTCCTTTTCTCTCTTATACCTTCAATCCCATATTTTAGGATAAAATACCTATTAACATCATCTAACATATATTTTTTGAAAGTAAATCGGTCAGTTTTGGGTAATATAAGTTCGTAAGAAAAAGATATTGTTCTATTTTGACCTTCTTTCTTGCAGTCAGAATTAAGGATGCAATTATCTTCCTCCCAATAAATTCTCGAAAAATCGTATTTTAAATAAAAATCATTGTTGAAATTATTGGATGTTGGAGGCCAAAAATCCAATAACGCTACCTGGTATAAGCGTACTACAGGTGCATTGATTATTTTTATGAATATATTTTCACTGCCGCTTATTTTAGAAGGATGCCAATAAACAGGTCCAGAAACCCCATCCAATTGATTTGTCATAAATGAGCTGGCTTCAATATTTTCAGGTTTAAATTCATAACCTTGATAAGCGCCGAATAATAAAGGTTTCTTAAGATCAACATTTATAATATCTTTTTTAATTTTTAAGTTTTTTATCGTACTGCTTAAAGCTTCATTAATATGATCAACAGTTATCCCTTCAGTATTAGTAGTTGCTAAGAATTTCCCATTTCTGTCAATCCAAACTTCATGAGGTAAAAGTCTGTAAGGAAAGATTTTATTTAGTGATGTAAGAGTAATAAAAGGCAATTGCATAGGACGAAGCGATGGATTGCTTTTCAGTACCGATTGGATCAGTTCTTTTTTTTCGTAGGTAATGGGCAGGATCACAATTTCATCTTTGAACTGTTTTTGCAGACTGTCCAATTTGGGCAAAGCACTAATACAGGGTACACACCAGGTCGCCCAAAAATCCAAGATCACCAGTTTACCCCTAAAGTCGCTCAGTTTGGCGCTGGTCTTGTTCCAGTTAATGATGTCCTTAAATTCAATATCGGGTACCTGATCACCAATTTTAAGGGCCTTGGTGGTATCGGGCCTGTTGGTTTGTGCACAAGCCAGTTTGCTGTAGCAGATACCTAGTATCATGAACAGCATGATGCTGACGACGGATTTCAATTTTTCATTTCCTTTCTATGGTTTGTGTTTAATAAATGCAGGGGCGGGTTGATGTTTCCCACCCGCTGCAACCTCTGATTAAATGATGAGCATGCGTTAACCAGGTCTTGATGGCTCCCTTTTAAACAGGGAACAAATTGCTTCTTTTGTTTTCACTGCGTAGGGGCAGGACCACTATTCCTTACCCCCTGTATGCAGTGAGGTTTACTACACGAGATAGTGCTACTAATGTGCCCTGTCATCCAACTTAGGGGGCATGCCGTATTTAGTAGTTTGTTTTTAGTTGTTACATTGGTAAGCTGCGTAGGGGCAGGGAACAAGCCCCCACCCTGTTGCAGTAACCTCCAAAATTTAACATTGAGAACGCTGTTTCTTTTTTTCTTTTCATCTGCTTATTTCTTCTTTTTCTAAGTATGGTTCTCCCGCATTTTACCCTGCGGTATGACGTGAACCATAATAGATTTCTCACTGCGTTCGAAATGACAGCATGGGGATTAGTGCCAATGCGCAGACCTGCCGAAAGCAGGTTCCACGCAGCTCATTCGGCACATTCCAAAACATCAACCTACTATTTATTCATAACCAGGGTTCTGCTTTAAATTGGGGTTGCGCTGTATATCGGTAAACAGAATGGGGTACAATGCCGCATAGCTCTGCCAGGTGGTAGGCTTTTCGGCCAGCATCACCGCCTCCAAACGTCCCGTACGTTTAAGGTCGAACCAACGGTGCATCCCTTCGGTAAACAGATCCACCTGTCTTTCCCTCATCACCACATCCATAGCTGCCGTTTGGTTGGCGGGAGCAGGTAGGGGTACGGTAAGGTTGCCATGTTTTAAGCGGATCAGGTTTACATCGTCAATGCAGCCCTGAAAATCGTTGCGCATGCTTTTACATTCCGCACGGATCAGGTACATTTCGGCCAAACGCATTACGGTGTACCACTCGGTACTGGTTACAGCGGTACTGGTAAACTTTAAAGGCGTAGAAACCAGAAC
This sequence comes from Pedobacter sp. ASV28, assembly GCF_016428855.1. GTDB lineage: Bacteria > Bacteroidota > Bacteroidia > Sphingobacteriales > Sphingobacteriaceae > Pedobacter. The sequence continues at coordinate 11,827 of NZ_JAELTN010000024.1, read as the reverse complement.
GCCGCTAATGGTCTGTGTACGCAGCCAAGTGGTCTTTCTGGCATCGCCCGTTTCAAAAGCATTGGTAAGAAAACTGGTGGCTACATAGGTAGGTGTGGTGGTGTAGATAAAGTTGGCGGCAACGGTGTTGGCTTCTGTTGCATTATTGGCAAACTGCCAAATGGCCTCGTTATTGTTCTTTACAAAAATTCCAGTAGGACCATTTAATAGACTGTATTGCCCACTGGTAATAACGGCATTGGCCTGTATTTCGGCATTTGCATAATCCTTTTGGTAAAGGTAGGCCCTGGCTAATAGCGCCGTAGCTACCCATTTGTTAGCCCGGCTGCGCTCCCCACCCGTAAAGCTATAATCGTTACCCAATACCGCTTGGGCTTCTTTCAAGTCGGTAATGATCTGAGCATATACCATTGCAGCTGGTGTTCTGGCAATGCTGCTGTTCACCTGTACATTGGTATTTAACACCAAGGGTACGTCCCCATATAAATTCACCAAATAAAAATGGCAAAAGGCACGGATAAGTTTGGCTTCTCCTATATAATAACTTCTTACAGGCTCTGTAACACCAGTGCTATTGGATAAACCTTCAATCACATTATTTGCTGTATAAATAACAGTGTAAATAACAGCCCAAGGTAAAGTCGTATCAGAAGGCTGTAAAGTATTATTGGTATAATTATTTCCAATTCCAGCATACGGCTTGATCTCGTCACTTATAATTGGGTTATAAATGGTTATTGCATTGATTAATCCACCAGCTCGTGTTTGCCTATACATGCCCAAAGTTGCAGCATTTGCAGAAGCATTGTTATCGAACACTTGTGAACTCAATAACTGAGTTTTAATTTCATCAACCTCGATAAATTTCTTACAACCTCCTAAATACAAAATAAGAAATGCTGCAGCTATGCCTTTGTTGATGTATATATTATAATATTTTAACTTTTTCATTTTAAATAGAGATTAAAAATTATAAGGAAGCTTGCAAGCCGAATGAGAACATTTTTAGCGGCGGAACTTGGGCTCCCAAACCTGTAGTTTCTGGATCATAGCCAATATATTTGGTAATTGTCCATAAATTTTGTCCTTGAGCAACTATTCTAAAATTGCTTAAACCAGCTTTATTTATCCATTTATTTGGAAGCGAATAGCTTAATGCTAGGTTTTTTAATCGAAGAAATGAAGCATCAGAAAAAACCTCAGTGGAATTAACAAAGTTCACATAAGAAGAATTTGTACCAGCAAGAGGTTTTGGCAAAAAGCTTTGATCACCTGGCTGTTTCCAATAATCTAGATGTGTCTCCCAAACATTTAAAAGCGTGCCAAATGAATTAGCATTTTGGTTATTGTATAAATTATAATCTTTTTTATTAACATACTGGAAAAAGACATCCAGCTGCAAACCTTTAAACCTAATACTATTATTAATTCCTCCATACCATTTTGGATCTCTATTTCCAGCTAATACATAATCTCCACCTTGATTATTATAACTAGAGCGGGCTTGTAAACCTGTCACTCCATTAATATCTTCAATTTGGCTAAGACCAGTTGCAGGATCTACGCCTAAAAATTGATATCTTAATACTGAGTTTAAAGATTTACCAACAACATAGGTATTTGCATAGCTAGTCAGTTCAATATTAGGAAAACTGACTAATTTATTCTTTGGAATAGTTAAGTTAAAGGAGGTATTCCAGCCGAAGTCCTTTTTTTTGATATTTTGTGTATTCAGTTCAAACTCCCAACCACTATTCTGTACCTCAGCAGGCAAGTTTGCAGTATAGCCCGAAAAACCAGTAGTAGAAGGTAACGGATAAATAACAAGTTGATTGTTAGAACGATTTCTATACCATGCGCTGTTTAATAAAATACGATCTTTCAAGAACCCCAATTCAAGGGCAAACTCTAATTTCTTATTGACCTCCCATTGAAAAGCTGAATTGGCCAATTGTGAAGGAATAATTGTTTTGGATCCTCCATAATCACTACTACTATTATAAAGACTTAAATAACCATAGTCTCCAATACCGTCACTACCTGTGCTACCATAACTTCCTCGTAATTTACCAAAGGAAAACCAATCCAACTTATCTTTCAACAAGGCCTCATTCTTGAATAACCACGCTATACCTATACTACCAAAATTGCCATATTTTTTGCCAGTACCAAACCGACTACTACCATCTTTTCTAAAGGAAGCATTTACAATATATTTATCTAGCCAATTGTAATTAACACGACCAAAGATTGATATAAAATTGTATTGACTTTGGCTATATTCTATAGTGCCAACAGTACCACCAGCGGGACTTTCTAACAATAATTCATTAATATAACTAAATACTGGGATAGACATTCTCTTCTGGTTATTCGCTTGGATCGTATTACCTATTAATAATTCGAACTTTCCTTTTGAAATGGAAGTTGTAAAATTCAATTGAGGCTCTATATTAAATATGTCTTGATGACTTTCACCAAATGCACTAGATCCTAGAAGTGTAATGGCAGGATTTATACTTGAGGCAGGATTGGGCCTTATGATCTCATTATCTAATCTGTTATATCCAAAACTACTTTTAATCTCTAATCCAGGGATAATAAGATAAGCAATCTTTAAATTAGCATTCAGATTTTTGTTTTGACTTTTCCAATATGCGCTACCAACAGCTACTACATTGTTTAAGTTAGCTGTCCAATTGTAGTTTCCATTATTGTCGAAAATTGGGTAATTGGGTATGGATGTAGCAATCGCTGCTACTGTATTAGACAAACTATTTTTTAATCGGTTGTTGTCTTGAGAATAAAAACCAATAAAATCTATACTCAATTTTTCATTAATGGATTTATGGGAAATATTAAAATGAACGCCACCTCTTTTGTAACGGTCACTTTCTGAGAATACTGTACTTTCTTGGTGGTAGTTACCAGAGATTAAAAAGCGTGTTTTAGCACTTCCTCCACCTACGGAGCCATTGGCATCCCACTGTTGGGTGGTATTACCCATATACCATTCCTGTAGGTTGTTGTCAGTGTTTTGATCCCATACCAATAAATCGGGTGCTGTGGTTGCCGTAGGAAGAATACCGCTATTGGCAAAGGCATCCCGCCGTAGCTGCAGGTATTGTGAAGTACTTAAAGGTTTAGCCGTACGGGTTACCGATCCATACCCGTTGTTCAGGTTCACCTCAAACTTGGTCTTGCCTGCCTGTCCTTTTTTGGTGGTGATGAGTATGACCCCATTGGCGGCACGGCTTCCATAAATGGCGGTAGCATCGGCATCTTTTAGTACACTTATACTTTCAATATCACCTGGGTTTATACTATTCAATGGGCTAGAACTTGAAAAAGTAGTTAGAAGTCCAACCAAGGCATCAGAAGGAAATGGAACCCCATCCACAACATATAAAGGAACATTGCTTGCTGCAATGGAATTTCTACCTCTTATCTGTACACTCATTCCAGAACCTGGAAGACCATTGGATTGGTTTACAGTAACACCTGCAATACGACCAGCGAGAGCCTGCATTGGATTGGTGATGGGCTGATTACCTATAATTTGTGCCGATACTGTACCAACATTACCCGTGTTCAAACGTTGGGTGGTGGTACCATAGCCAATGATTTGTACCTTATCCAACAAACCCACGGCCTCTTTTAGCATGAGGTTTAGGTTGGTTTTATTGGCTACGGGTATTTCTATGGTTTCGTAACCTATAGAAGAAAAAATCAGGGTGCCGTTTTCGGGTACCCGTATGGTGTATCTGCCCTGTCCATCGGTTATGGTGGTGGTGCTGCTGTTCTTTACCATTACCGTTACGCCAGCTATGGGCTGTCCGTTGGCATCGGTTACCTGCCCGGTCATGATCAGCTCTTTTATAAAACTGCCAACACGGTCCAACAAAGTGGTTTCCTTGCGCTTAATGACAATGGTCTTATCTATAATTTGGTATGCGAGTGGTTGGCCCGCAAAACATTTGTTCAGTGCTTCGGTAATTTCGGCGTTCTTTAGCGTAAGGCTTACCTTTTGGGTAGGGGCAAGCACTTCATCGTCGTAAAAGAACTGGTAGCCGCTCTGTTTTTCGATCTGGCCCAGCACCTCTATAATGGGTGCCTGTTTAACGGTAAGTGTAATCTGCTGCGCATGTACATGGGCATTTACCTTTAGAAAGGTCAGTACAATTATGATCACCGTTAGCTTCATGAGTAGAAAGGCTTTGTACAGTGCCTGGCAATGCGCACGCAATAGATGCCGCAGGCATAAATAAATTTTCATACTTTTGTGGGGTTAGGTTAGTTTGCAATGATGTCAGTTGTTCGGACTTCCCCAACTTAGGCCAGCAGGTGTTCGCGCACCTCCTGGCTTTTTTCATGATGGGGAATTAATTATCAACTCGAAATTTTAAAAATTATGCTTGTGCTTTGCCATAGGCGGTTAAGATTAAGTTTATAGTTCAGGTTAATTATCTTATTGCGCTTTTACCAAAAGCGTTTTCCGTTTTCCATCGGTAACCAGCTCGAATTTTACGCCTGCCTGTTCCAATATTTGTAGGGCGCTCTGCAGGGTGGAGCTGCGGCTCATGCCTCCGCTAATGGTGCGGTTGCCCACATTGCCCTGGTACTTGATGTCTATGTCGTACCAGCGTCCCACCTGCCGCATAATGTCGGGCAGTTTGGCGCTCTTAAATTTCATCCATCCGTTTTTCCATGCGGTGGCCAGTTCGGTGTCGGCAGGTTGTACCATTAGGTTGCCCTTGCTGTTAACGGACTGTTGGCCGGGCTTGAGCCGTACTTCGTCACTTGTTAGGTTTCCCGTTGTTCCACTTGCTCGAAATGACGATGAAACGTGGACCGAGCCTTCCAATAAAGTTGTTATTGTTTTTTCTTCATCGGCGTAGCTGCTTACGTTAAAGTGCGTACCCAATACTTCAATTTCTTGTGTGGCTGTTTTTACAATGAAGGGCACTTTTTCTGCTTTTTGTTTTCCGCTTTGTTCCTTCAGTTTAGTTGCTACTTCAAAGTAGGCTTCGCCGCTCAACTTCACCACACGTTCTTTGGATATAGACAGGTTGGTGGCATAGGTAATTGCTGAAGCGGCGTTTAGCCATACTTTTGATCCATCAGGCAAACGCACCTGATATTGGCCTCCTTTGGGTGTTGTTATCGTGTTGAGCTGAACATTGGCACTGCTGCCTGCGGTATCGCTATCGAGCACGGTGTATTCCAATTGTCCATCTGCTGTTTTTCTGATGTTGATATTGGCTTGTGTGGCCACCACTCCATTGCCTACATCGGTAAGGGAGATCTGCTGTCCGTTGGCCAGGGTAAGCGTGGCACGGTCGCCACCGGGCAGTACCTGTTCCATGGAGGCCCGCTGTGGCAGTTGTTTTTTCTCGCTGTCCTTAAAGAAATATACGTACAACAGCAGGTAGGCCAAGATCAATGCGGCGGCAATGCCCGCATATTTGAGCCAGTTATGGTATACCAAAGGTTTGGTGACCTTGAGCCTATGCCAAACTTCTTCCGTATCGGCCTCTATCTGCTGATGGGTGTAGGGTACGTTGGCCTTTAGGTGATGGTTGTTGTACCAGTCTTCTACCCATGCCTTTTCCTGCTCGGTGCATCGGCTCTCCACATATCTTTCCAACAGGTCTTTTAATTCTTCCTTTTCCATATGCCGTTATACTTTATTATGGCGGTTTGGATAGTAAGACCGATGAGTGGGGGCAAGGGAGTAGATGAAAATGAAAAAAGTTCTATATTATATAATTATTGATTGTAGATTTATCAATAGACACCACCTTATCCAAATATGAATGCAACGCTTAATGGACCTGACGGCTACGATTACCAATATCTGGCCTCTGTTTTTGTCATACTCTACCACATTAAACATCCTACATTAGTAGAAGTCTATATAGATAAAGCCAAAGACGATGATCTTACCCTGGTATTTCTCGATGCCAGCAAAGGCATTACCCGAAAGATTTGTTTTGAATGCAAGAACAGGATAGACTATTTTGATCTTTCTTTCCTTTTAGATTGTATTAGCAAGTTTACCGCTTATAAAGATGATGAATTTGTGCTTTCAAGGTTACATAATAGACCATTGGATGAGTTCTTTATTTTTACCTCTTCTCGTGTGGAACAGGACATTGATGATTTAAAGCTTGTTGCCAATGTAAGCACTTTTATAAAACCTACCAAGCCTGCACTAAAAGGAAAAAACAAAGCCTTTTTGGAACTTCTGAAAAGCAGGTGCAGGAAAGGTGATAATAGGACAAAATTTATATTACAGTTTCTCAATAGTCTTTCAATAGCAGACTTTGAAGGTATCCTGTCCAGGATTTCTGTTTTGGATAGGCTGGATAGCACAACTTTGAAATTTAAAATAGACCAGCTCCTGACCGATCACCACATTCCGCAAACTGCACTTAACCAAGCACGAAACAAACTTGTTGAATTGGTCAAGGAACATAAAACAACAAGTGTAAACATTCATGAAAGGGTTTTAAAACTGTTGGCTTCATTTCGCATTTATCCACCTGCCCTGTCAACATCTTACCTAAAACGTGGCGACGAGGACGATCTCTATGCAATGCTAAAAAAAGATAAGAAAATTTTTCTGTATGGAACAACGCTCTGCGGTAAAACCCATACCTCGTATTTTTTAATTCGCCAGTTCTTGGATGAACATAGATCCTTCAACTATAAGGCTGTAATGGAAATTGAAGCGGCAAATAGTTTTTTATCAGAAAATGTAAACGAAGGCCGCATCTGTTACCTCGAAGACCCCCTTGGACAGTATAGCGGAGACTTTGATACAAACAAACTAAAAAAACTGGATAGCCTAATTACTAACCTGTCCATTACCACAGAACGTTACCTGGTGATTACCTCTACCCTTGAAGTAATCTCTGGCATTGAAAAGCCTCGCTATTTTAGAAATATCAATCTTGTTGATGTTACGGTTAAAGATAAACACTATCTGCTTGCATTATGGAGCAAGTTCAATAGCGAAAAAGAAATCAATCCCATTTTTTACAGGAGCGTTGAAGATTGTATTGAAACTTTTTCAGATCAAGATACCTTTCAGCCGGGGCAGCTCGCCCATCTTGCTACCCATATCGATCAAGGCAAAAAGTATACACGGGAAGAGATTAAGAATATGGCCAATTTCAAAGCTCCGGATATTAAGGAAATGCTGCTTAAAAAGGGACATGAAGTGCTTACCTATATGCAATTATTGGGCATTGGAGCCAATACCCAGTTTGGTCTTACACAAACAGACTTTAATTATATTTTGGACAATGACCCTATCTACCTACCCGGTCTAAATTTGGTCGAAGTCAAATCTACTGGCGGAAGCCTGTTTGGAGAGGAACAAGAATTTGATGATTATAAAATCAAGGAATACAGAGAAACAAAACCAGTCGATACCAGACCAGCATTAGAAAGCTTGATTGACTACAATTATATTACTGCTTCTTCTACGGAATTTTTCTTTCAGCACCCCATTTACCAGGAAGCAGGCAGGCTGTTGCTGGACAATGGAAACGTATTCAGATATGAAGACACCATTACTTTTATAAAAAAGATTATTGGAGGATTAAACCACAGATCAGCCCTACACGCCGTTAAAAATCTTTACTTGTTATTCAGCAATGCTAAAAACGCCCAGCATAGAATGGAATTGATTGAAATTGCACTGTCTGCTACCAAATCAACTTTTGTAACCGTTCGAGATGCAAGCTTAATATTCTTGGTCACTCATTACAATCTCATGACAGATGAAAATAAGAAACAAATGAGGGAACGATTTGAACGTAGTTTAGGTTTTGACAAAAGTAGCTATAGGTGGCAGAATGATATTGTCTTTATACCAGATGTGAAAAATATTTCTTTCAATGGGGAAGATTTTAGGGTTATCAGATCCAGTAGTGAGGTGTCAGAAGAATGGAGCACCTATTGTACAAATCGGAACCATTTATCCGCACTTGAGGCCTATCGTTTGCTAAAATCATTAATACGCATAACCCGAGGTAAAAAGGAGCATATCAGTTATGATATAAATGTATTAAAGGACTTTTTTAGATATGAGGAAAGTTTTATCAAGGAAATGACTGCTTTCCTTTTTGCAGCCAGTTTATCACAAGAAACATTTGATGAAATTAAACAGCTTAATATTGACGATAATCCTTTTGTGAAAAACCAGTTGGTAAAAGGCTTGTTCAGATCTTGGCCCAAGATAAAGGCCAAAGAGAGGAAAGCCGAAGTACTGGGTTTTATTAAAAACAAATTTGACGATTTGTTTGTGGTGTTAAACGCGACCTCACTTTTCACCCAGTTTGCTGCTGGATATACCCAACATTCGTTTGATTGGCAATACAATATACGAGATGAAGATCAAAAGGAAATGTGGTCCCTATGGGGAGAACTAATGCCTATTCTTTTTAAGCACCTACCTCTAGATACTTTTATTAATCATGGAAGATTTAGTGATACACTGCGCAATGAGCATATTGAAAATGGGGCAAAAGGAGAGATCACATTGGCCTTTTCAAATTGGATGCTCAAACAGTTGAACCAGTACCATGTTTTTACGAAGATGGCTGAGATTTTTCTGGGGTTTTTAGATAATGAACTAAAATGTATTTCAGATATAAAGAGAAAGGAAGTTATTAAGACGTGCTTTTCTATTTCTTTACCATTATTCCAGGCCAAATTTATTAGGATATTGATCATTAACTGGAAATACCTTGATGCTGACGAAAAGAGAACTATTCTTGAAAAATTACCTGATATGCCACAACTGGCCAAATTATTCGCCTTTACCACCATTGGAGTATCAAGTGAAATTCAATTGGCCGCAACCTCATATTCTACGGAAGGTTTAACTCCCGAAGAGATCATGGTAGCATTACCAGAAAAACTTTTAGTCCAATCGCTAATTGTAATGCATGGTCTAGCCAATACCTATGACCATTTTCACTCGGTACACAAAGAATGGAATACTATACTTGATGCGTATCTGAAAAAGCCCACGTCTCTAGGGTTTAAGGTTGCACTATCGGCTTATTTTGATGATATACTTACTAATAGAAAAGTTAGGGAAGAGTTTCCCAATAATCCGAGAGAGTTTTTGGATGATTTGGTAAAAGAAAAAAATGAAGCGGCGATCAATATGATTTCTGAACTATTTATTTTTCACTTGGCTACAAGTTCAAAAACATCTGTTAAGCCTTATTTCGAAAGAATTTTAAAAGGGGCATCAGAAGAATTGATTAATAAACTGTCGGAGAATATATGTCCATTAATAGAGGCGATTTCGCATAATGAAAACTTAAACTCTATCCCCCAAATCATACGCTTGAAGCTAGCTTATAAATGCTTGACAAGAGACTATTCTCTATATAATCTTATGAAAAGTAGAGAAGAGAATAATATAGAAGAAGCTGCTGAGCTTCCTATCGTTAATATGATCAGGGATTTAATAGAAGCAAAACAATTAAGAAGCGCTAATGTAGCTAGAAACGTAAAATACTGGGCTAATGAAAAAAAGGGTTTATTTACCGAAACAGAATTAGCAGCGATAGATAGCTACACTGATCTAATCTATGATAAAGCTCTTGATCAGGAAGCAAAACTTGAAAGAGAAAAAGAAAGTGAATTACGGAACTATTTGGAGCAGTAATGTTGTCGGTATCCAAATAAAAGATATATCACATTGGAAGAAAAAAATGGCTTTGCCGATTTAATACAGAAGGGACCATAGTATGATCTTTGGCAGCTGTTTCCTAGCTCATTACTAAATGCGAGGGTATAGAAGATATATTTTTTAATTTTTAGATTAAACCTTTTACCAATTTGCGTAATTTATGTCCTCTAAACGCTTAATGCCATCTATATGGAAATTGCCATTGCCGTAATTGGCCTGTTGATCGCCTGGTTTACCTATCAGAAAACCTTCCTTGCCAAACCAAAGGAAGAGATAGAAAACTTTATTGTCCATTTCAGGGCCACCCAAACCATGTCTAAACAAGTGCAGCAGAAACTCGCCGACTTTGCCAATGCAAACGAGGCTTGGGACATGGACATTTTTCCCAACATTACTTACCGCATGTACATAGAAGCCATGAAGCAAGCCTATGGGTACAACCTTTCTGACCAATTGCTGCAAAAAACATTGGAGGCCAAACCCACCAAGACCTTGATCACCTCCATGACCAAAAGTTTGGAAACGCAACTAGACGAACTGAGCAGACTGGACAGCCGAATTACAATGGCCGGCAAAAGGCCAGTTGGCAAATAGAAACTGAATAGATAACTTTAAACTCCTGTTGTCGATCAAAATAAATTTGACTAATCAGTACGGGCCTGCCGGTTTAATGTAGAAAGGTCAAGGGTCTTTATCAAGTTGATATCTGCGGCACTCATGCTCTCTTTTACCACGTCAATAGTTTTTCTGTTTATGCCATTGCCGCGGGTAAAATATAACCTGAATTTTGGTGTACTCAAATTCGCCACCGTGGGATTGGACAACATCAGGGTAAGCCATTGCATAAATTGTTCTGGCTGCTCATCGCTGAAGAGATCAAGTTCTTCGACCGTTCGCCATGCAATGTTCAAGAGGTATGTATCGCCCTGCCTATCGTTTATCTCCACCCTATACACTTCTTTACAGTATTTGAAAGGGTCGATGCGTACGGCCGTACCCGCAGTCTTGGCAATATAGTAGTAATGTACCTTATCATCATATTCCAGTGAATTTTCACCCGTTTGCTTCGGAATATTTTCTACCGATCTGATGACGCCCTCAAATTCAATGGGCAGTTCTATGGCCTTTAGTTTGTTGCACCTGATGTATTCGATCTGCCTCCTGCTAAAAGACAGATCGCTTGCCTTGTTGGGTGCATTCATATCATTAAACAGGCCCTTAAAGGTGTACACGTTTTTTATGGAAGTTAGATCGCCCCCGAATTTAAGCGTGACCGTGGCATAGGTATTCATCGAAACCTCACCATTGGGCCTGCCAGCCTGCGATATGACAATTTCATCCTGTGAAAAGGCAAAACCAGTTCTCATGGTTCTCAGCTTAACGGCAATGGCCTCCTTAATGCTTTCATTGTTGAGGTAGCCTACCTCGCCAGTGCCGCCAACAGAAGCACCGCTCTTAACACTGCTGGTGTTCGTATTGTTGTTCACCCGTATGATTTCACCCGTGTTGGTTATCTTGCCAACCACATTGCCCTTATCATCATATAGGTTTCCTTCGCTTCCGTTCTTCTGATTATTGTTGCCATTGCTGGTTGTGGTATTGGTATTCTCTACATTAGTGCCCAAATTTCCGGTCAGTGAAAGTTTTGCATTGATGCTGACCGATGCATTGCGTTCCAGACTGCCCAGATCAACATCGTCAAATTCATTTTCCAAACGGTCAATGCTGTAAAAGCTGACATTTGATTTGTCGGACATTTTCACATAGGTGTTCAGATAGTTTAGCCTGGTATTCTCGTGCATAAAGAGACTATCCACAAAATACCTTTTTAACGGTGCGAAGTTGAGCTTGATCTTATACATTGTATAATCGGTAGCAACAGGATCTTCCTTTTTTGGGTTGAGCATGGGAAGTGGCTTGGACATGATGGTATAGATCTCCTCGGCATCTTTTGCCTTGGTAGCAAGGGTCTTGACCAGTACGTGGGGCTGTCTCTTATACACATCTGACGCTGCCGACGATCGAGCCATAGTGTAGATCGCGGTGGTCGGCGTATGATTAAAAGAGGGGGGGGGGGGGGGGGGGGGGGGGGGGGGGGGGGGGGGGGGG
>NZ_JAELTN010000023.1 GCF_016428855.1 Pedobacter sp. ASV28 | reverse complement strand
CCCCCCCCCCCCCCCCCCCCCCCCCCCCCCCCCCCCCCCCCCCCCCCCCCCTTTTTTACGCAGGTCTCGTGGGCTCGGAGATGTGTATAAGAGACAGATTGGTATAATATTGCTTTTTATTACTGCCTTTATATTTACAACTTATTACGGCAATATCTTGGTTGGGTTGCTCAATGTATTTTTCTACAGCAATATCAAAATCCTTTAAATTATTTAGGCTTACAAACTTTCCGGTTTTTTCAGGAAGTAGGTAACCCCCAAAAGTGAAGGTAAGGTAAGATTGGTTGTTGAGCGAAAAAGCGATTTTCTCATTAAGTTCGGCAAATCTACTTTGTTTGGCGATCCAACCTTTCACTTTATGTGCATTAAGTTCCAGATCGTAGAAAAGCTCATAGATCTGGCTTGGTCTATCGTTCAACGAAGTTAGTTGTCTGTAGAAAGCATTCCCATAGAAGTTGAGATTTTCATTGACCCTTGCTTTTTCTAAGGCCGCCTTTAGAATTCTTAGTCCTTTATAGGGGTCAACAGTAACCATGTTGAGGTTAATGGCAGCAGGCTTTAGCTTGACCAATAGCGTAGTAGATGGAGAAGTCACTTCTTGGTCTGCTGTAAAATAGCTCACATGGCTATATCGTAGTTTTGCAGGAAAATTGGCACTTTTTAAGACAAATTCCCCATTTTCATTACTTACAGTTGCATTATTGGTGCCCATTATACCGATGGAAACAAATGGGATGCCTGTACCGGTAAGTTCATCAACTACTTTGCCCTGTATGTTTTGTGCATAGCTATTTATGCAGGTGATGAGCATTAAAAAGAGTAAACGATAGTGCAGCATATGTTAATCTTGTATCAATGAGAAATCTATTTGTCGCTTGGATAGATCTACTTTTTTTACCTTAATTTTTACCTCATCGCCCAATTGGTATTTGCGTTTTTTACGTTGGCCAATAATACAATAGTTTTTTTCATCGAGCACATAAAAATCGTCGCTAATGTCACGCAGGCGAATCATTCCTTCGCATTTGTTTTCTTCAATTTCTACGTACATGCCCCATTCGGTTACGCCAGAGATGATACCCATATAGGTAGAACCAATATTGTTTTCCAGATATTCGGCCTGTTTATACTTTATGGAAGCTCTTTCGGCGTCTGCAGCTCTTTTTTCCATAGCAGAAGAATGAGAACTTGCCGTTTCGTATTCCTCGGCATTGGCCGATTTGCCACCTTCTAGGTACAAGGCTAAAAGGCGGTGTACCATCACATCGGGATAACGACGGATAGGGGAGGTGAAATGTGTATAATAATCAAATGCCAACCCGTAATGGCTGCTTTTTTTGGTTGTATAAACAGCCTTGGCCATAGAACGGATGGCCAGTGAAGTAAGAATATTTTGTTCTTTCTTACCTTCTACATCTTCCATTAGGAAGTTAAGTGATTTGGCAATTTCCTTATCTGATTTGGTATTGATCTTATAGCCGAAACGGGAAGCAAAAGAAGCAAAACTATTTAGGTTTTCCAGGTTTGGAGAATCATGTGAACGATAAACAAAGGTATATTTTTGTTTCCCTTTGCCCTTTTTCGCAACGAATTCGGCCACCTTTTTGTTGGCCAAGAGCATAAAATCTTCTATAAGCTTATGGGCATCTTTTCTTTCCTTTACGTAAACGCCAATAGGCTTGCCAGATTCATCTAATTTGAATTTAACTTCAGCACTTTCAAAACTGATGGCCCCATTTTTAAATTTTGCATCTCTTAAAATATAAGCCAGTTCGTTCAGTTTCAAGATTTCCTCGACGTAATCTCCTTGTTTGGTTTCGATTACTTCCTGGGCTTCTTCATAGGTGAAGCGCCTGTTGGAATGGATTACAGTTCGGCCAAACCATTGTTGGAGGATATTTGCCTGGTCATCCATTTCAAAAACAGCCGAGAAACAAAGCTTATCTTCATGCGGACGAAGAGAACATACCCCGTTGCTTAAGCGTTCAGGCAGCATGGGGATTACCCTGTCTACCAGATAAACAGAAGTGGCCCTGTGATAGGCTTCTTTATCCAAACTGCTATTTGGGATTACATAATGAGATACATCGGCAATATGTACACCAATTTCGTAATGGCCATTGTCTAATTTTTTAAAAGAAATGGCATCATCAAAATCTTTGGCATCAATGGGATCAATGGTAAAGGTAACGGTATCACGAAAATCCCTGCGGCCTTTTATTTCTTCTTCGGTTATGGTTTCCGAAATGGCATTAGCCTCTTTTTCTACTTCGGAAGGAAAGTTTAGTGGAAAACCATATTCGGCCAAAATGGCGTTCATCTCGGTATTGTTTTCGCCTTGATTACCTAAGATATGGATAATTTTTCCAATAGGATTTTTGGCGCCCTCAGGCCAATCTGTAAGTGATACTTGTACTTTTTGTCCGTTTTTTGCACCATTAATATCACCTAGGGGAACAAAAATATCATGTAGCATCTTTCTGTCATCAGGAATAACAAAAGCAAACCGATCAGATATTTTGGCTACGCCGATAAATTCTGTTTTGGTACGTTTAATGATTTCGACAATTTCTCCTTCATTTCTCCTTCCGCCACTTTTCTTGGCAAAAACATAAACTTTAACTTTATCTCCATGAAGCGCATTACGCAGCTTTCTTGGACCCACAAAAATGTCTTTTTCAAATTCATCGTCGGGCACAATAAAAGCTGAGCCGTCGGCAGTCATATCTACTGTTCCAGTCACAAAGGTTTTTAATTCTTTGAGTTTGAATTTCCCTCGTTCTGGCCTTATGAACAAACCTTTTTCAGTTTGCTCAATGAGCACTTCTAAAATGGTGTCTATAGCTACCTTATCGCTAAGGTTAAGGCGGGCAGCAACTTGCTTGTGATTGAGGGAAATATTTTTGTTTTTTTCGAAAATATCACTAATTAGCTGAGTGAGGACAAGTTTGAACTGAACATTTTTATTTTTTGCCATAATTGTATACCAATGGTACCGAAGATAAGAAATGTATGCTTAGTATGGGGTGTTTTTATCGAATTATTGAAAAAATATGATAAGCATAATGCACAACAAAAAAGCCCAGACTAAGTCTGGGCTTAAAAAAAATAACAATTATATCAATTAAGATTTTTTGAGGTTGAACACATAAGTACCTCTCTTCCCACATGCCACAAATACATAGTTGCCTGCAATTCTAGAACTTATTACGTTGAAATCTCCGCCGAAAGTACTTGAGAAATGTGTTTTTGCAAGAATTTTAATTTTATTGTTTTCAATGGTTGCTACCACTAGGCTATTGCCTGTAGAAATATAGATTTTATCACTTACAATAGAAATAGAATTTACCCATCCGCCTACATCAACTTGGTTGATTAATTCGCCGGTAGTCTTATCTACATAAATTAGATAGTAGTTGTTACCAAAGATAAAGTTTCCATTATCTAAGGAGGCTACACTACCAATATTTATATTATTGCTCGGTACAGGCCACCACTTATAATTGGTTTCGGCAGCTGTATTAGCGTTGAAAGTTGCATAACTGTAACCATTGGTTGCTATAATGTCTTGGTTGGATATGGTAATAGATCTTGCCCCACCATATGGTTGAAAGGCGGTCCTGCTTGCTTTTTGGCCATCGAAGGAGATAATGCTTACACCTCCATTTGAAGAAGACGCCGCATAAACCTTTCCATTGTTTTGGTTGTATTTTACATCTTTGGTAGAGTAGCCTTCTAAACCTACCACTTGAGGGTCAGCCAAGCTACCACCGCTTGTTCTAACTACGCCAACTACAGCAGGAGCCGGATAGTCATAAGTTTCATAAGTTTTAAGGTCCATCCCCAAGTAGAGGCGACCGCCGCCGTTATTGATACAGGTAATATCTGCATCTGGAGTACTGACTGAAGAAACTAATTGAGGGGTGCCAGATTGAATTTGAATAACATCTACACCACCGCCATAGGCATCGCCAGGGGTTTGGTAGGCAATGGCATAATAATTACCATAGGCCGAAACCTCAAGGGCGCTAAGTTCATTGTTGTTCACACCAATTTGAGGGTTGATTTTTCCTTTATAAACTAATTGATAAGGAAAAGCATCCGTTGCGGCATTTGTAGTTACCGTGTTGGAGGTGCTAACATCAGATACATTTTGAAAATCTAGGGTTATTCCTTCATTGGTCAGATCAACACGGCTTGAAGAGGTGCCATTGTTGATTTTAATGATTTTACTTGCTCCATCTTCCTGAACTATATCTTGCGCTTCTTTTTTACAAGAGTAAATAGTTGCAGATAACAAGAGCGCGGCAACTAATAGGTACTTGTTTTTTAACATTTTTTTTGGTTTTTATTGATACGGTTTAAACTAATAAAGAAAAAATAGTGCCAAATATCTGTTGGAAGTAAAAGTATCTATTTTCATGTATCTGAGACTATTTTATAAAATATACACCTGTGGAACTGATTTTTAAATGTGGAATTTTATGTTTTTTTGAGTAAATTCTTCTACGGTTTTTGAAGTTAGAAATTCCCAGGTATGGCTTCAATCAACTTCTGTGTGTAGGCTGCTTTAGGGTGTTGGTAGATGGTATCTGAAAATCCCTGTTCTTCTATTTTTCCTTTATTCATCACAATCATACGATCGGAAATATGTTTGACTACGGCAAGGTCATGAGAGATGAAAATATAGGTCAGGCCAAATTCTTCTTGTAGGTCTCTTAATAGATTTAATACCTGTGCCTGTACCGATACGTCTAATGCAGAAACGGATTCGTCGCAAATAATAAATTTGGGCTGTAGGGCCAAGGCCCTGGCAATAACGATACGCTGACGTTGGCCCCCTGAAAATTCATGTGGGTAACGATCGAAATGTACGGGCTCTAGGTTTACCTTTTCCAATAAATGGAGCACATGTGCCTTCCTATCGGTATCGTTGGCAAAAACTTGGTGTACCTGTAAAGGTTCCATGATTGATTGGCCTACCGTTATTCTGGGGTTTAGAGAAGAGTAGGGATCTTGGAAGATAATCTGTATCTCTCTTCTGAGTTTGCGCAGTTCAGCTTTTTTAAGGTGTGTAATGTCTTTGCCTTCGAAAATTAATTGTCCGGAAGTAGGTTCTACCAAACGCAGTATGGTACGGCCCAAAGTGGTTTTTCCACAACCTGATTCGCCCACTAAACCAAGGGTTTCACCAGGATATACCTCAAAAGAAATATTGTCAACTGCTTTTACAAAATCATTGGTTTTGCCGAACAAGCCTTTTTTGATAGGGTACCAGGTACAAATATCCTTCACTTGTAAAATGGGCTGTTGCACATAAAGCAATTTTCTTCTTTCTATGATCTCAAATTCATTATAGGTATTTTGTTCTAGTAAATGTTGTAGGCCAACATGCTGATCTTCATTCAGAAAATCGGCAACGGTTGGCAATTTTTTTAATGATCTTTTGGGAGATGGCCGACAGGCCAGCAATCCTTTAGTATAGGGATGTTGTGGATGATCAAATAACTGCCTGGCCGGGCCTTGTTCCACAATATTCCCTTTGTACATGACCAATAGCTCATCTGCAATTTCACTCATCAGACCCAAATCATGTGATATAAAGATCATGGCCATGTTGCGTTCATTTTTTAAGCGCAACAATAATTGAAGAATGGTTTTTTGTACGGTTACATCTAGAGCTGTGGTAGGTTCGTCGGCAATGAGCAGCTCGGGATTGCAGCTCAAGGCCATAGCAATCATAACACGTTGTTTTTGGCCGCCTGATAACTGATGGGGGTAACTCTCAAAAATATTTTCTGGCCTGGGCAGTTGGACTTCCTTAAAGAGCGCAATGGTCTGTTCTTTTGCTAGCTGTTTGTCTACCTGTTGATGTAGGATGATGGCTTCCTGAACCTGATACCCACAGGTAAACACAGGATTTAAGGAGGTCATCGGTTCTTGAAATATCATAGAGATCTTGTTTCCACGATATTTTCTGATTTCCTTATCTGAAAGGTCTAGCAGGTCGATGTGCTCAAAATCTATAGATCCATTAATTTTTGTATTCTTGGGGTCATGCAAACGCATGATGGAAAAAGAAGTCACTGATTTGCCAGAGCCTGATTCTCCAACAATGCCCAATACCTTGCCCTTGTTAAGGCTAAAGTTGATGTCATGGACAGTAGTTAACCAGCTTTTTTCTTCCTGGTTATAAAATTGGATGGCAAGATTTTTTACGTTAAGCATTACTTTACTAAGGTAATATATTCTTCGGGAATTGCAGCTAATCCTTTAAAACGTAATAAGACTTGTGCTGTGGTGATTACATCTTTTTGACAATATTGAACAATACGTGGCAGGTTGTTCTCTTGGTAATAAACTTGCTTGACCATGCTGCCATCTATATCCTCCTTAGGAGTGGGGAGCTGGAGAACAGTAGCCAATAGGTTTAATGAGGTGAAGTTTTTATAATCGCCGAACTTCCATAGTTCCATAGTGTCGATATGATGGATTTCCCATGGACGCTTACCAGAAATCTGTAGTGGTATGGGAATGGGCAGCCCATTGATTAATAAGCGCCTGCAGAGATAGGGGAAATCGAACTCTTTTCCGTTATGCGCACATAATTGTAGATCTGGAGACTGTTTATTGAGCAGCTCAATGAATTGCTGCAATAGTTGTTTTTCTTCATGGCCAGCAAAAGAACTGACCCTTAAGTGTTCCTGATGATCTTGTTTATGAAAAAATCCTATACTGATGCAGATAATTTTACCAAATTCGGCCCATATTCCTGCACGTTCATAAAACTCGGCAGCAGTTTGTTCTTCTTTGCGCAGGTTCCTGGTTTTATGTTCCCACAATTCCTGTAATGGTGAAGCCATTTCTTCAAAACGTTCATATTGGGGAACAGTTTCAATATCGATGACGAAAATATTGTTAAGCTTAATGTCTTTTAACATGGCAATTCGATGCAAGGATTAATCCAATTTACCGAAAAGTTTAAAATTTGTGGCTATTTTGTTTTTAAATTCTTTAGAGGAAGACCACTAAGTTTTTAATCTGCCTTGAGCTGTTTGATGAAAAGCTAAGAAATGGTTACCATATTAGGCACTTCAGTTCACCTTAGCTTTAGGATGTAGGTCCTAAGGTTTTTTAATATATCTTGGATGGTTGATGAAATACGAAGAAATGATTACTAGCTTAGTTCATCTTAGCTTTACAGCAAGATTATCGCCAACAAAAAATCCCTCTCTTTCGAGAAGGATCAGTTGTAATTTATCCAATAAATTTCGCCTAGGTATAACCTAAGATTTTAAGCACTTGCTTACTGTTTTGTTCTTCTCCAAAAACTTCGAAGTTAAAAGTTTCATCTCGGTTTCTACGGATGATCACATGTTTTGGACTAGGCAATAGGCAGTGGTGTATGCCGCCATAACCACTTAACACTTCTTGGTATGCGCCAGTATTAAAGAAGCCAAGGTATTGTACCTTGCGTGTTTTGGGCATAAATACACTGTTCATGTGGGCTTCCTGGTTGTAGTAATCTTGACCATCGCAGGTAATGCCCCCTAAGTTTACACGTTCATATTCCGCATCCCAATTATTAATGGGCAACAGTACATATTTCTGGTTCAGTGCCCATACATCGGGTAGGTTGGTAATGAACGAGCCATCGAGCATCAACCATTTTTCACGGTCGTTCTGTTGCTTACGTCCCAATACTTTATATAAAATACCAGAAGCCTCTGCCACGGTATATTTTCCAAATTCGGTAATGATATCTGGCTCTACCACTTCATGTTCGGCACAAATCTCTTTGATCCTTTTTACAATCTCGTTTACCATATATTCGTAATCGAAATCGAATACCAGGCTATCCTTAAATGGCATTCCTCCACCAATATCCAAAGTGTCTAGTTCTGGGTTGATTTTTTTGAACTTACAATACAAGGTTACATATTTCTCCAGCTCATTCCAGTAATAAGGAGTATCGGAGATACCTGAGTTAATGAAGAAATGCAGTAATTTTACCCTAAAATTAGGATTGGCCGAAATCTTACTGTTGTAAAAATCAATTACATCCTCCATACGTACCCCCAAGCGTGAGGTATAAAACTGCGAGTCTGGTTGTTCTTCTGCTGCGATACGAATTCCCAAATTACATGGTGTATCCAACTCTATTTCATCATCGTAAAGGTTAAATTCTTCCTTGTTGTCCAATACGGGAATAATATTCTTGAAGCCATCATGCAGCATATCAATGATGTATTGTTTGTATTGAAAGGTTTTAAAGCCATTGCAAATTATGGTGGTATCCTTGGTGAGGTTACCTTTTTTCTCTAAGGCCTCAATCATAGGCATATCGAAAGCCGATGATGTTTCTAAGTGAATGTCGTTTTTTAAAGCTTCTTCTACGATATGCTTAAAGTGAGAACTTTTAGTACAATAGCAGTATTTATAGTCGCCTCTATAGTTGTTCTTGATAATTGCCGTTTGAAACAATAGTTTTGCCTGCTGAATTTTTTTGCTCACCATGGGCAGGTAGGTGAAACGTAACGGCGTGCCGTAAGTTTCAATCATTTCCATCAGATTTAAATCGTGGAAATATAATTCATCATCTATAATACTATAGCCTTCTTGCGGAAAGCCAACACTTAGATCAAGAAACTCTTCGTAACTCTGCATTGTTCAATTTTTTTTGCAAAAATGTAATTTTAATTCGAGAAAAATGTATCACAAATAACATTTTTATATTAACTCCAAAAAAGAGATTTAGTTTTTAGTTTTTTAACCAGTTAGGTAACTTTTGTGTTCGATGTAAGTTTCTGATTTCTTTTTAGTTAGGTTAGGGTTGCTTTGTTTTTTCAACTTTTGTAGTAAAACTAAAATTGATATAATGTTTTAGGGTATTTGGCACTAATTCTTTTGCTTAATATTTGTAAAGCCATGGTAGTGGTATTTCGGTTCCGAAAGTCCGGCTTTTTACTACAATCTTTTTGTTTAGGCATCCTATCTTCCGAGGAACGGCTTGACCCGATAGATCGGGGAAGAATCTATTTATGAATTACTTTAACTTTTGGATCCTTCATTAGCGTTCAGGATGACAAGGTGTAAAACAAAAAGTATTTTCGTTTCAATCAGGTTTGGTTAACGAAACACAATGTAAAAAATTAAAAATCCTTTCATTGCCAGACACGGAGCAATCTTAAAGCTAACCATAGCCGACATTAGTTTACTATGTAAACGCTTTGTGATTGTAAACTAGAAACGATGGTAAAAGATGAATGAATGTCTAATTTAATACTTAGATATAATATCACCTAGGTTTTTAAATTTACTTTCATTAATGATATTTAGTATTTTGGGGTTATTGGTAAAAACTTCAGAAAGAATAGTCTTATAGTTCTTTTTCGTGAATTCAAAGGTCACCCCATCTTTCTCAAACATAAAGATGGTTTGTTCAGAGCCTATACCACCATCTTTCCAGGCGATATGGTTTGAAGATGCGGTGCTCGATATAGCGGACTGAGTAACAGATACTCCTGGTGCCGAATTTTGTGGGCGTTTAGTTTTAGTATAAATTTTAGGTAACACTTACCCAAATGGGACAAGGTTAATTTTCTGATTAAAATAAACTAAAACTTATAAAAGTCAAGTAAAAAAAATCCCTTGTTTTGAATATCAAGGGATTTTATATTAATTATACGCAATGATATATTACTTTACACTAGTAATAATTGCTAATAATCAAACCAATTTTTAACTCTCTGAGGTTAGTTTTTCCCTAAAAAACTGTTAAGCATTTCTTCAGGTGTTTCATAAAATTTAGCATACTCATTTATAAACTTTTCGGTAAAATTATTTCTAATTTTTACATCATAATCGGTATTATATACTTGACCACATAAGTTTAATATCTCTATCATTTCTGCAACGTGTTCTTTTGCAGTTTTAAACTCATCATCCTCAAACGCAGTCACTGTAAATGGTTCACCTTTTTTATCTAAATGAGCAAATGTAGAATCTCTTATTTTTCTGATGTTTTTTAAGTGAAAAGTGGATTGCTGTAGAGTGTCAATTTTTGATTTCACCAACTCATAATGTTTGTAATCTTGGTGAACTTTTCTAATCTTTTCATTTAATTTAGTCAAAGACCCCCAATTTTCATCTTTTTTGTTATTATCACCTTCTAATAGCTTGCAATATTCACATATGAAAACATACATCAGACCCATATGATAAATCTTAAAAGTATGTTGAGATACAAAATGATACTCTTTACCTTTTCGTCTTTTATAAATAGTAGAAAGTTCGTCAACAACTAAATCTAGACGATGCAAGCATCCTATTACATGAAGAAAATTTTTAACTTTTGTTTCTTTTACGCCCATTGTCAATTATATGATTTAGATTATAATTTATCTAGTTAATCTTTTATTATAATATCCAATTCTCTATATTTTTCATCAGTCATAGCTATAACTTTACTTCTATTTTTTCTTTTCCAATAGTTCTACTAATCTCTTCAAGAGTTTGTTATTATCTAACATTACCATTTCAAGGTTATGTAATCTCTGATTGGCTTGTTCAAGTTCGTTATGAGTAATTGTAATCCAAGCTGTATTGGTTTCAATCATGCCAAGTGAGCTGATTATTTCATCGAATTGTTCTTCTTCCATTTTAATAAAAGTTTTGACGTGAATTTTCAATAAATAAGATATTTATGATTATGAAGATTACAAAAGAAATAGAAATAATAAATGGAACTATAGCTATTTGCGGTTGTTTAGTTCCTCACTTATCATTAAATGATTTAGAAATAGATTTTGATGTAGAAGAAAATCAAGAATCAAGTAGTTCAACTTCACTTAGTTTCAAAAGAACATCTTGTTGATTATCTTCAAATGGATTACACATAATAAATACATCAAGATGTTTGGAAGAAAGAAACTTGTTTAATGCAACTTTTTCATCCCTATTATTCAGATAATAATCAACAAGGAAAATTTTCACCTTCCCATCTGCTGGTGCTGGAAAAACTTTATTAATTATATATTTTTTTTCATTGTAGAGAACTTGTCTTCCAATTAAATTCCCTGTTTTAGATATTGCTTCACGGCATTGAGTTAGATTCATCATACAGAATTGAGAATAGTTAGAAGAAATTATCTTGTGTTGCTTTCTATTGAAGAAGTGTTTGAATCTATTGTTTCCAATTTGTCTTTAATGACATAACGATAATCCCAAATCCCGGGTTTCTCAAGTAAGGCATAATAACGAGTGTAGCCATCTGAGTCTTGGTAAGCATTTGAAGCAATTACTATGAAGTTATTAATTCCAGTTAGATGTTCAAGCTCTCTTGAAAAATTCTCAATGTCTTCCTGGTCGAGTGCGATAAATTCAGCCATATAATTTTTGTTTAGGTTTAATAATTACATAAATATATAGTATTAGTTTCTAATTATTATAAACTTTAATTATTTAGAATAGGCAGCAATATCATTGTTTATCGCCTGTTCGTCATATATTGTAAGACCTGCACCACCAGCACCACTAATGCCATTCCTTTTTATGGCATAGTACATCCTCCCATAGTTCAAGGCTTCTGTAAATTGCTTATTCTGTAGACAATAGAGATAATTCTCCAACGATTTCTTTTCAGCTATATATCTTAGGTAGAAATATACATATCCAATTATACAACCTACAATACCAAGAATGGTATAAAGTATAATGTTGCTTGAGTTGGTAGCCCAATACACAAACCCCATAGTGCAGAACATTACTACAGGTACTAATATCTTCAGTAATGATATCAGAGATTTTAGAGACGATAGATTATTTTCTAACATATTAGTTGCACTCCCATTTTAAATCAGCACTAAAACTTCTGTTGCTGTTGCCACTTAACGTGATTGTAACCTTTATAGGTTTGCCACTCGAATCATATTCATAATCATATCTGATATAATCATTACTTGATGGAAATCTGATTGTCTTAATCAGATTCTTACTCTGTTTACCTAAATATGATGTAAGGATAATGTATGGTTCGACTTTATCACTTAACATATATTCATATTCCAATAACTTATTTAAGCCCATATCAAAGCCGCTTGGAGCTATCTTATCATAATATTCTATTGTACTAGTTTCACTACCTACAGTTAGTTTGGTAAGATTGCCATTGGTATAGGTCAATGCCCTATTATTACCAATCGACCAATGATTATCCTTTATAGTGGATAAATAGCCGTCAGAATTATATGTAAAATCAGAATATCTGTTTGGTTCATCTACTGAATACATCAACCTTGTAATCCTATTGTTGGATAATGTATAGTACATTTTTTTGTTAGATGGAAAATCGGTAACGGTGACTTTATCGTTGGCATACTCAAATGTTCTATAGCTAGGTAGTTCGTAGGAAGCCCCATTATTGGTAAATGACTGTTTTGTTATCCTATTCTGTGAATCATAGGTGTAATCCACCTTAAAAGCTGTCATATCGTATGATATGAGCTTACAATTGTTGCTCTGTTTTGTTTCATCATTAGGTGTTCCTGATTTTTTGCACGAAGCAAATACGCATAAAGCGAAAAAAAGAATTGAGAGTTTTTTCATATTGATTGTTGATTTTGTGAAAAGCAATTATATAGAAATTATTTTCAAAATACAACAAATACGTTGTATTCTATTTAATGGTTTAGCTTTTCCTTTATACGGATGGAAAAGAAAGATGTTATATTGAAGAGACTCGGTGAACGTATCAGGCAGATACGCAAGGAAAAAGGTATAACACAAAAAGATTTGGCATATTCTATTGATAAAGACCAACAGTCAATACAAAGGTTGGAAAAGGGCAATGTAAACCCATCTTTATACTACCTGTGCGAGATAGCCGATGGTCTAGGGGTAGAAATTAATAAACTATTGGAGGAATAATGATGAACTCTTACGAGAAGTCAGTAAAGAAAGCGCAAGTAATAAGGGATTCTATTGAAACAATAAGATTGAGGGAGTACAAAAATCTAGGCTATGCTATTGATAAATGGGAACTATCTTTAGAAACAAATCCACACATAATTCCATTCTCTGAATATTCAAGAGTTTATATATTTAATAATCAAGTTGACACATTGGTAAATAAGTTTATGGCAGAGAACTATAAACTATTAACGGAGAATGAGTTAGAAAATGGAATTACAAAGGATTTAAAAGCTTTCTTAGTTCTAAAATATCCATATTCGCAAGTTCCTGAATTTGATGATATCTATCATGAAGATATTCCTTGAGTTTTTGCTTTGATAGCTCAACTCTTTCTGAATCAGAATATTTATCTGAATTAACGTAATACATTATTGTCTGTATATAATCATTAGCTTGGTTGTCTAACATTAGATTTACAATACTAGATTTTTCGTGTTGATTTTCCATACATATAAATATACAGCAGTAAAAATATTTTATAAATGGTATAATTATCTAGAGAAATCAATAAGAAATTATTTTTAAATTTCCAAATTTTTTCTTATATTTGTTTTATGTTCAATGAATTTAAAACTTATAACCAATTTTTAGATTACTTCAACAAAGGATATAGCTGCATAAAATCATGGCAAAGAAGAAGGGAAAGAGCAGAAAGGAAAAACAAAAGCAACTTGAAGAAAAGTATAATGAAAAAGTTATAATAGATGCTTCTTTCGAGGATTTGGTAAAACTAAGTTTAGGAATTAAACCTAAGACAGCACCTAAAGAAGACGATAAAGAAAAAGGTTCAGAATAATCACTGAACCTTTTTTTTTATAAGATAATCCCTACCCAGCGTTATCCTGTTTCGCTAGTTAATCTTCTAAATATCTAACAATTACCTTGCTCTTGGTGTGGAAAACTTGTGTCATATGATTTGCGAAGTTATCAATAAACCTGCGTACATTTGAAGTAATAATTAAAAAGCCCGACATTAGTCAGGCTCTTAATTTCTTGTTAGGAAGCGACTAAGATTCAGTATTCGTTCTTAGTGAGCTGGAAACTTAGGCTACGTTAGCGCCCCGATTATTTGAACTCGCGATTCATGTATTCGGGGTTTTCTGTTTCTAATTCTTTAGCAAAGGTAGTAAAGTATCCTACACGCAACAACATGTAACATACCTGTTACACTTATATTTTTCCACAAATGTCTAAAATGTGTTTATTTCGTTAATTCCAAGTTGATTACAGTGTGAAATAAATGTTTGAGTTGTTATGAATGAGTAGCTATTTTATTGATTATACATGAGACATAACACTTATATTAGTATATCAACAAATTATAACATATGGGACTAACACCTTCAGAAGTCAAACGAGCAAATGCTGTATTAAAGTCCTATCAATTTAAAGCCTTGTTATCAATCTTGAGCAAGGAACAGCGAGAACAATACGATTCCTATATTCAAGAACATCTTCCTGACCTAAAAGCCACTTTGGAAAAATTTCTAGCAAGATATGATGCCGAGGATATTGTGAGACAACTTAAAAAATAACCTTGTCCCATTTGAGTAAGTATTACCAAATTTTAATATCTGGACTACTTAGAACTAACTTGGCTAAGTATAAATTTTTACCTTCCTTATTAACAGACTTTACAGAAAAACTGTCTATATATTTTTCAAGTGTTTTTTTAGAGTTAAACCCACTTTCATAATATACAGTTCTCTCAGTACTTACAATAGATTTTATATTTTCTATTTTTATCTTCTCCCACTTGGCATCCTCATTTTTTTTGTAGTAAAAGCTATTTGAGTATGCAAAGAAGCTAACTAGCCCTTCTATTTTTTCATTGTTCTTATTATAGTAATATCCTTTTTTGTATGTTCTCCCAAAAAGACCTTGAGCTTTGATTGTAAGAGTATTAATAATCAGAATGGAAATAATAAAGATGGTAGTTTTCATGAGAGATTATTTTTTCCTAAATGTAAATAATTGTTGGGAATTGCCGTAATTATATTACCTCAGCGGCAAATGTACTTCTGCCAACATACACCTGGCACTGCCGCCACCGTTTTGTTCAATGGTATAGAGCGGTGCCGTGATGATTCTGTTAAAGTTTTCCAGTTTTGTAATCTGGGTGCCATGCAACGACCTTAAGGCCTGGGCAGACATGACCAAAATTTTTTCTCCAGCGGCATTGTTCAGCTGCAGCATATTTCCGGCAAAGTGGTTCATCTGATCAAAACTAATCTCTATCACTTCCTTTCCGCTATTGACCAGGCTTTGTTTTACCATTTCCCTTTCCTGTATTTTCTTGATACTTTCCAAACAGATGACTACGTAATGGTCTGCCACGCACATCATCACATTGGTGTGGTAAATAGGATAATTTTGGGCATCGACAGCCTGAAAAGCAATGGGAGTATAACCCGTGAGCATACAGAAATTGTTCAATACTTCCTGGTCTGTCCGTATGCTTAGGCAAGCATAAGCAATTTTATTTTCCCTATCTAATACCATGCTGCCCGTACCTTCCAAAAATAAATGCTGCTGTTCGTAGAAACTTAAATCGCTGGTATGGTTTATTTCAAAGGTTTGGGAAAGTTCTTCAATTATTTCTTTTCGACGTTCCAACCTTCTATTGGCCGAAAACATGGGATAAAGATAAACCGAGCCATCTTCATGGAAAGAGACCCAGTTGTTGGGAAATATCGAATCGGGTGTTTCAGGTTGTAAAGTATCGCTAATGACCTTTACATCTATGCCATTTTCTCTTAATATATCCACAAAGCCGTCAAATTCAGCCAATGCTTTTTCTTGCACATTTTCCTGTTCACTGGCTACCTGAAATTTATTGTCAATGGCAGTTTGTTCATTAAACTTGAAGTCTACCGGACGGATCATTAATAGGTGTGATGTTGTTTGCATAGGAGTGAAAAGTTTAAAGTTGAAAGTCCAAAATGTGCTGTCGTAAGTTTTTTACTTTGAACTTAATTCGTCTCTCAAAATGGGTAGGCTCATACAATGGAAACCACCTCTTGCTCTTGAAAGTTCTGCCGAGGGCATTAAGATCAAGGTATCGGTTAAGCTAGCTGCATCGGTTCTTCCACTTTCCAGGTCAGCGATCAGGTCTTGCACTTTTATGATATTAAAGCCATTTGCCTTGAAAGCCTCTACCGTTTTATCGTTACGGTCGTATCCTAAAACTACGCCTTCTTTTAGGGCCAATAAATTACAGGAGTCGGTCCATTGTTCCCGGCTGTCGTACGGAAAAATATGATTACCGCTGTAAATGATTCTTGTAGGTGAATTACTGCCGAGCTCATTCCTGCTAATATCATCCAATAAAGCTTCTACATGTTCAAAAACCTTAGGCTGCCCTGGTCTGTCTTTGTAGAATTGTATGGCTGTAGTAGCTTCTAGCTTTTCTGGCTCTTTTAAAAAATGGATAGGTTCGGTCGTATCATAAACCGGACTGTGGGCAATACTGTGTAGAATAACCCAGGTGTCTCTTTTTACCTGCGTGAAAACCGTATCTAGGTGCATATAATCGCGTTTGGCAGGAATTTTTACCACGGTGACCTTATCTACTACATGATTGTCGAACAAAAGCTTGATGGCCTCGTTGGCTCCTTCTTCAGAGGTACGTTCGCTCACGCCAATTAATACATGGTTGGGGCTTACCATCATCACATCGCCACCTTCCAAAGTGGTACGGAAACTGGGCTCATCGCCTGGTCGCAGAAAATGCTGTGTAGGGTCGGGAATTTCGAGCACATTATTTTGATAAGCTTCGAAAAACGGATGGTTGAAGAAAATATAGCGCATTAACAAGGTTTCGCGTACTCGAGCTTTTTTGGCAGGCTTGTTCAGCAATATGTACTGGTTAATGGTAGTGCCCACATCGCGGGTAAAAATCAAGTTCGGAATGGGCGCAAAAATCATGGTGTCATCGGCCATTGTACCCGAAATGAAGATTTCTGCCAGCTCTTTCGGATCGGTGTCTATCAATTTGAGCTGTAGCTTGTAGGTACAGCCCTCTATGGCACAGACTGCTGCGGTCAGCTTCTTTTTCTTTGAAGTATCCGCTAAGATATCAGCCAGTAGGTTCTGTACTTCTACTACCTGTTCAGAGTGGTGAAAATTTGGGTGATTGGGCTTATAGAAGCCCCGATTGGCTTCTTCAGAATCAATAGCAGCCAATTTCCCCTTGATTTTTTCTGGATCGAGAAAATACATCAAAAGCTTGATGTAGTAATCATATTCATTCCTTCGGATGGTATAAAGGTGTACAATGTCTTCAAATAGCCAATCTTGTGCTTTTGAGGGCACTACTTTGCCCAATCCACTATCTGGGCTGTGTACCAATAATTTCCTTAATCTTCCAATTTCGGTAGTTACGCCTATCTTAAATGGATTACTCTGCATGCTCATATCATTTTGGTGTTAGTACAAAACTATCCTTTTTTTTGAAAGTACCTAGTTTTTTGGTTGTTGGATGTTTAGCTTTTTGGGTGTTTTTCTGAAAAGCAATAAGGGTGCTGCTATTTAAATGTAGCCCCGCTTTTCGTTACAATCTTTTTGTCTATTCTTTGTGCTGTCATTCCGAGGAACGAGGAATCTGTTATGGTAATGCTTCTAAACCTAGAGAATCTTCGGTGCGCTGAGAATGATAAGAAACAAAAAGTATTTACACGCCAATCGGGTTTAGTTGGCAAGTGTTATGCACAGGTTTAAGTTTTCTAAACCTGATCATAATGGAAAGCTTTTTCAATGTCAGTCTGAGCCTGCCGAAGACAATGGAAAAACTTGAAATGGATAGCAGGGCTAGCTGTTGATCGCAGAAGCTAATTTGCTTTTCAATTTAGTTCAATAGCTCATTAGTTTATCCGTTCAATAGATTGATTTGCCATGCTCGCCCTCTAATCAACTAAATAACAAACCAACCAAAAAACTAAACTTTTCAACAATTAATGTATTTTTGTCATTATGAATTTTATTGTCGCTGGCGCAATTAAGGCCGTTAAAGAATTATATGAGCAAGAAATTGCAGAAAACGTAATCAACATACAGGAAACACGTAAAGAATTTGAAGGGCAGGTAACTATTGTGGTTTTTCCATTTGTACGGTTTTCTAAAAAATCGCCAGAGGAAACCGCTAATGATATTGGCCGCTATCTTCAAGAAAAGGTAAACGAAGTAGTAGGCTTCAATGTGGTGAAGGGTTTTTTGAACTTAAGTATTGCAGAAAGCTATTGGATAGACCTGCTGAATAATACTTTATTGGTTCCTAGTTTCCTTTCTATTAAACCAAAGGGAGAAAAGGTGATGGTGGAGTATTCATCGCCCAATACCAATAAGCCATTGCATTTGGGACACGTACGTAATAACCTGTTGGGCTATGCTGTTTCAGAGCTGCTTAAGGCCGATGGTTATGAGGTGGTGAAGGTAAACTTGGTAAACGATAGGGGTATACACATCTGTAAATCGATGCTGGCCTGGCAAAAATGGGGCAATGGCGAAACACCGGAAAGCTCCGGCTTGAAGGGGGACCATTTGGTAGGAAAATACTATGTGGTTTTCGATAAGGAATACAAAAAGGAAATAGGGGCTTTAGTGGCCGAAGGCCAAACCGAAGAAGAAGCCAAAAAAAATGCGCCATTAATTAAAGCGGCACAACAAATGCTTTTGAAATGGGAGCAGGGCGATAGCGAAGTGGTAGCGCTTTGGGAAAAAATGAATGGCTGGGTGTACCAGGGCTTCGATGTTACCTATAAAAAATTAGGCGTAGATTTCGATAAATATTATTACGAAAGCAACACTTACCTGTTGGGGAAAGATACGGTAGAGGAGGGCTTGGCTAAGGGTGTTTTCTTTAAAAAAGAAGATGGGTCGGTATGGATTGACCTTACGGCCGATGGTTTAGATCAAAAATTGGTTTTACGTGCCGATGGTACCTCGGTTTACATTACCCAAGATCTGGGTACTGCGCAAATGAAGTACGATGATTTTAAAATGGACAAATCCATATACGTGGTAGGTAATGAGCAAGATTACCATTTTAAAGTGTTGTTTCTTATCCTTGAAAAGTTGGGCAAAAGTTGGGCAAAAGGTTTATACCATCTTTCTTATGGTATGGTTGACCTGCCAAGCGGAAAAATGAAAAGTAGGGAAGGCACAGTAGTAGATGCCGATGACCTGATTGCTGAAATGGTGGATACGGCCAAGCAGAAGACAGAAGATTTGGGCAAGACGAACGACTTTTCGGAGGCTGACAAACAAGAACTGTATAGTACCATTGGCTTAGGGGCCCTGAAATATTTCCTTTTAAAGGTAGAGCCTAAAAAACGTTTGTTATTCGATCCTGCAGAATCCATCGATTTTCAAGGAAATACAGGTCCGTTTATCCAATATACACATGCCCGTATCAAATCCTTATTGAGCAGGGCAGAGTATCAGTTTAAGGTGCCTAGTTACGCAGATCTGAATTTGACACCTACAGAATTGGATATGGTAATGTTGTTGGCCAAATATCCAACAGAAGTAGCTGAAGCGGCCAAGGCCTATAGTCCGGCATTTATTGCCAACTACCTATATGAAGTTGCCAAGCTGTTCAATAAGTTTTATCATGAAGTGCCTCCTATTATCAAGGAAGAAAATGAAGCGCTTAAACAGCATCGTTTGAACATCTGCAGGTTAAGTGCCGATGTGATCAAAGCTGGAATGGGTATTTTGGGAATTAAGGTACCCGAAAGGATGTAGGCTGAACCCAAAAGATAAGATAATAAGGATCAAAATAGGCACTAATGAACTGCCAATATGCATGAAATCTTAAGTGTGCTCAGCACCAATGCAACTGAACTGGTATTGCTTTGTCTGGCGGCCTTTGCTGCAGGTTTTATCGATGCCATAGTAGGTGGCGGAGGCTTATTGCAAACGCCCGCTACTTTGTTGATTTTGCCACAATATCCAGTAGCTACCTTATTGGGAACCGTGAAGATTCCATCACTGGCAGGCACGGCAGTAGCTGCGGTAAAATATGCCAAGCAGGTAAAGTTTAACCTGGCAGTTTTGGCCACGTGTACGTTTACAGCTTTTCTGGCCTCTTTAACAGGGGCCTATTTGGTAAGTAGGATCAATAATCAACATATTAAACCCATTATTTTGGTGGTGCTGATCGCAGTTGCTCTGTATACTTATTTCAACAAGCAATTTGGAGTGCAACAGCAGAGAAACCAAACCTTGGCCAGACAAGTCTTACTGGCTGCTGTTTTTGGCCTGGTCATCGGTTTCTATGATGGACTGATAGGGCCTGGAACCGGTTCGTTTCTTATTTTGGTTTTTATTGGTGCTTTGGGCTTCGATTTCATTGGGGCAAGTGCCCATGCCAAGATCGTAAATGTAGGCACTAACCTCGCCGCACTCCTCTATTTCAGTTCTACCGGACATGTGCTCTTTCAATATGCCATTCCAATGGCCGTCTTTAATATACTAGGTTCTTTTCTGGGTGCCAAGCTGGCCCTGCTCAAGGGCAATAAGTTTGTCCGTATCTTCTTTTTGATCGTTGTTTTTGGTACCATTTTAAGATTTGCTTACGATGTGTTCTGGAAGTAGTTATGGGTTGAAGGTTGAAAGGAGCCATCACATGGCTAATTGTGGGTTGATCATCGCTTTTGTTGTCAGTTTGCAGTAGTATCGACCGTTTATTTTTTGCTTTAATTGAGTTTATTGTATGTTGATCTTTAAGTCGGGTTAAATTGTAAATAGGTGACCAGTTAGTATCTTAAGGTTTGTTTATGTTTTGATTTTGAGGTGATTAGTTGTGGTTGTGAAAACATTGGGTAAACAATAATGTTCTGCGAAAAAAGAATTACATTGCAATTCATTAAAATTAACTCGATTATGAAAAAAATCAAATTACCCCTTTTTTTAATGTTTTTTGCTGTTTTATTTTCTTGCAAGAAAGAACAGGCCTCTTTTGAAACCATTAAAACCGATGCTGCAAAAGAAAAGAAAATGAATGGCCCTGAATGTCCTGATTGTGACCTGATTATTGACTGGGTACCTGAAGGTGGGGGGCATGCTTCCTTTGATTGTAATGCCGGAACCGGGGTATGGGATATGAACAATACGGTAAGGGTCTATATCTCTTATGAACGTCAGAATGGACTATTGGTAATCAAGTCGCTTGGTGCTGGAAAATCTCCATTATACACTGGACCTTCCACAACGAGTACTCATGTTTATACACCAATATACAGCCAGATTAACCAAACAGATGGCTTAATCACTGCAACAATTTCTGGTTATACAAAAATACGTATGCCTGGCGAACCAGCTAGTTCTCCAAATGCATGGATGTATGAAAATTTTGTTTATTCTATTATTATCGATACCTGTAACCAAACAGGATTTTGTGGATAAAGAAATAATCAACAAGCCACTTTGGATGGCCCAACGGTGGCTTGTTACATATTATACTAAATATTAAGCCATATCGGCTATGGTTAATGTCTAGTCAATTAACCAATTAAACAATTCAGCAGTTAAACAATTAACCAGTTCCACCAAAAAACGAACTAACTAACCAACCAAAAAACCAACCGACTATTTCTTATCTATCACCCCAGATTTGGTCTTTACAGGTCCCTTTTTTCTATACATGGAAAAACTCATCGGACTTTTGGCGGGTCTTTCATCGCCCAATAGAACACCCCAATGCCTAAACCCTTCGCTTCGGTCGAATATGACCTTCAGTACCGCTATAATTGGCATAGACAGGAACATGCCTGATATGCCGGCAATTGTACCGCCTATAACCACACCCAAAATAGAAACCAGTGCATTGATTTTTACTTTAGAGCCTACTATTCTTGGCATCAGAATATTATTGTCTAAAAACTGAACAAAGGCAATGACCAATAATACCGTAATGACAGGCGATAATTGTGGGGAGGAAGTTAAAGTGATCAATACCCCAAGTATATTGCCAATGAGGGCACCCACATAAGGAATAAGATTTAAAATGGCAAAGATTACCCCAATAAGCAGTGCGTGTTTAATGCCAAAAAGCATTAGGATACCGCCCAGCATAATGGTCATGTAGGTAATTTGTATCAATAGGCCCACCAGATAGTTTTTGATGATGGATTCCGATTCATATACTGCTTCCTTTACCCTTGGGTGGTGGTCTATTTTAAACCACATGAAGATAAAACGCAGCAAGATATCTTTGTAGAATAGAATAAGATAGATATAGATGGGAATTAGGCCTAAAAATACAAAAATTCCACTTAAGGTAACGGCAGCACCACTAGCAGCCTTGCCCGCCATATTCAACAGGTCATCGCTCTTCTCATTAATAAACTTTTCCTGTTTGCTGAGCGAGAAATTGGTAAAACTGCTGATCCATTCCTGCAATGATTTCAGGTGCTTGGCCACGTTGCTCTTGATCTGGGGGAAATCGTTCACCAAGATGCCGATCTGTGCTGAAAAGAACCAGATAATGCCCGCTACAAAGATAAAGACAATTAAGATGGGCAATATAATCGACAACGATTCTGGGAATTTATATCTTCTTAAAAATCGATAAATGGGCAGTAGTAGTATACTGATGAAAAAAGCCATGATTACGGGCATAATAATATCTCTACCGACTACCAATATGGCAATGATCAAAGTTAGGCCTAATAATTCTATGGATCTTTTTACAGTTAAAGGAAATTCTCTCATATAGCGTAGTTTGGGTTTTTTGATACCTAACACTAAAGTAAATAAATTGTTTGTGTTAAGGAAAATGAACCCATAATAACCTAGAAGACCTTACTTTGCACTTACCAAAACTCCAGATAAAAAGTATTACTTTTGCATCAGAATGAATGGGCAAGCTCTTGCACTTTGTTCTTTAATCTTCCATTACATGTACACAACAGATACCATCATTGCCTTGTCCACTCCTCCGGGAAGTGGAGCCATAGGAGTAATTCGTTTATCGGGACCATCGGCCATTAGCCTTAGCAACCAGGTTTTTTCAGGTAAGGATCTGGAAATGCAGGCCTCGCATACGTTACACTTTGGCCTTATTAAGGATGGTGATTTGATTATCGATGAGGTGGTCGTATCTCTTTATGTTGGGCCGAGGTCTTATACCAAGGAAAATGTGGTAGAAATTTCCTGTCATGGGTCTAATTATATTATCCAACAGATCATCAACCTGTTTTTGAAGATCGGGGCAAGGGCGGCCAAACCGGGCGAGTTTACCTTAAGGGCCTTTTTAAATGGTGCCTTTGACCTGAGCCAGGCCGAGGCGGTAGCCGATCTGATTGCTTCGGACAGCAAGGCTTCTCATGATGTGGCCATGCAGCAGATGCGTGGTGGCTTTAGCAACGAACTGAAGGACCTTCGGGAGCAACTGATCCATTTTGCTTCGATGATCGAACTGGAACTCGATTTTGCCGAAGAAGATGTAGAATTTGCCAATAGAGAACAGTTAATGGTACTCATCCAAAAGATCAATGCTGTGCTTAGGCGTTTGATTGCTTCTTTTGAACTGGGCAATGTACTGAAAAATGGAGTGCCTACGGTTATTGCAGGTCGGCCAAACGTAGGCAAATCGACCCTGCTGAATGCCTTGCTCAATGAAGAAAGAGCTATTGTAAGTGATATTGCGGGCACCACCAGAGATACCATAGAAGATGAGTTGAACATCAATGGGGTAATCTTCAGGTTTATAGATACGGCGGGCATACGCCAAACGGCCGATGTAATTGAAGCCAAAGGCGTAGAACGTACCTTGGCGCACATGAAGAAAGCCAAATTGATCATTTACCTGGTCGATGCCCTACAAACCCCGGCAGAAATAGAAGATCAATTACAGGAGTTACAGCAACTGAATATTCCCTATCTGGCCATTGTGAACAAAAGTGATCTTTTGGATCAAGCGCAGCAACAGACCTTTAAGGAAAAAGACATCTTCCTATTGGCTGCCAAAGACGGCGTAGGGGTAGAGGAGTTGAAAGTACAGTTATTAGAAAAGGTAAACCTGCACCATATCAATACCAGCGAAACTTTGGTAACTAATGTTAGGCATGTTGAAGCCTTAAAGCAAACGCAAAATGCCCTAAACCGGGTACTGGAAAACATCAACAATCCGGTAACTTCCGATTTCTTGGCCATGGATATTAAACAGGCGCTCCATTACCTTGGAGAAATCACGGGTACCGTTACCACAGACGATTTATTAGAGAATATTTTTACGAAGTTCTGTATCGGTAAATAGCTATACAAAACAAGTCAAAAAACAATCAAACAAAATCATAGTAAACCACTTAATTTGTCATTTAGGTTCCTTTTTGTTCTGAATACAAAATTAGCGCTTCTTATGGTGCCAATGGAGTCTACTTTTTCGATTTTTCCGAACGTAGTTCTCACGTAAGGTATATGGTTTATTTAAACATCGCCAGTACCATGCGCCCTTACCTTGAACTCGATGTAACGGTTGGTCATTATTATTAATATCTTTCCGCCCCAGAGGTAGGTTTCCATATTCATAGCAGGAATAGTAATCGCCTACCTACACGATGTAGAAACACGTAGTCTTTTAGATGCCAATTGAACCATAGGTATAGTTCCAGTTGCTGTTAAAGTTTATCTGTTTTGTTATTTTTTGATCGTGGCGACAAAAACTCAGCAAAAGCTATTGACCTCTGTATTGTTTTGATGGTTAGTAAAGGATAGTGATTTCTTTTGGGTGAACAAAAAGTCATAAAAATTGTTGTCATATTACATATGCAATTCGAAACCGAAATCCTGATCATTG
Organism: Pedobacter sp. ASV28; assembly: GCF_016428855.1. Lineage (GTDB taxonomy): Bacteria > Bacteroidota > Bacteroidia > Sphingobacteriales > Sphingobacteriaceae > Pedobacter. The sequence goes on along the minus strand of NZ_JAELTN010000023.1, from coordinate 51,678 downwards.
GTGGTGGCTTGGCTGGCCTAACCGCGGCATTGCACCTACAAAAGTCTAATTTTAACATCACTTTAATAGAAAAGAATACATATCCACAACACAAGGTCTGTGGCGAGTACATTTCGAATGAAGTTTTGCCTTATTTGGCATGGCTGGAAATTTCCTTTGAAAGCTTGGGACCTACTTCGATAAGCAACCTACAGTTGACTTCCCTCTCTGGGGCAAGTATAACTACAAAATTATCTATGGGCGGATTTGGATTGAGCAGATATGCCATGGACTATTTTCTCTATCAGCAACTTTTGAAAAGGAATATCACGGTTATTTACGATACAGTTACTGATGTGCAGTTCAATAATGATGTGTTCAACGTTAAAACTACATCTGGGCAAAGTTTTACTGCCGGTCAGGTTCTCGGCGCATTTGGTAAAAGATCATCGGTTGATGTGAAACTTAAACGTGATTTTATTCAAAAAAAATCTCCTTACATTGCCGTTAAGGCACATTATCATGGGAATTTCCAATCTGATCTTGTAGGGCTGCATAACTTTAGCGGTGGATATTGCGGTGTTTCCCGTGTGGAAAATGAAAAATTAAATATCTGTTACCTGGCCGATTACCAAAGCTTTAGGCGATATAAAAATATTTTAAACTATCAGCAGGAGGTGATTTACAAAAATAGGTTTCTAAAAGATATTTTAGAGCGGTCAGAGATGATTTTCGAGATGCCCTTGACGATTGGTCAAATTTCTTTCCAATCCAAGGAACCTATTTTAGATCATATTTTGATGATAGGAGATACGGCAGGCCTTATTCATCCGCTTTGTGGTAACGGAATGGCCATGGCCATGCACAGTGCAAAAATTGCTTCAACACTTATCGTTGCTTTTATGAGGGATAAAACCTGTTCGAGAAAGGAAATGGAGGATAATTATGCTAAATTGTGGAACTATAATTTCAGATCACGTCTCAGGACCGGACGAATTTTGTCTTCAGTCCTAAAAAATAACACCATTCAACATATTGCGCTCAATACGCTAACCAAAATGCCGCAGTTACTGGGCAAGATCGTCAATATGACCCATGGAAAACCCATACCAATATTGTAATCAATGTCAATAGATACAAGATACAGAAGCTCCGCTCTAGAGATCATGGATGATTTTGAGCTACAGGGAAACATCTTGACCGATGCTTTGGACAAGATCGCCGAGATCAATAAGTTATTGGGTGGCAACAAGGTAACCCTCCAGGGAATTGAGGTTTTGCTAAAAAACAAGGTGCCATCAGGGAAAGTGAGGATAACCGATGTAGGTTGCGGAAATGGTGCCATGCTCAGGATGCTTGCTGATTATGCCAAGAAAAATAGTTTAGTTTTCGAACTGAAGGGAATTGATGCAAATAAGGCTACGATTGAACACGCAAGGAGCCTTTCATCAGCATATCCAAATATTAGTTATCAATGCAGCGATATTTTTGATGAAAACCAGTGGCCGGAAAAATGTGACATTATACTTTTCACACTTACCCTTCATCATTTTGCCGATAGAGAGATTATCAATCTTTTGCAAAACCTTAAAAAGACGGTTCGAGTGGGGATCGTTGTAAATGATCTGGAACGGAGTGCGTTAGCTTACAGGTTGTTTACAGCTTTAAGTTATGTGTTCAAACTAAATGATATGTCACGTGAAGATGGCCTAGTCTCTATTCTTCGTGGTTTTAAAAAAGCAGATCTGCTTGGTTATGAAGAAAAATTAAATGTAAATTCTGCTTATATCAAGTGGAAATGGGCTTTTAGGTATTTGTGGGTTATCAAAATATAATGGGCGTAAAAATAAAAACGGTAAGCAAGGCTTTACCTGGCTTCTCCAGAACTACAGCTGAGATTTTGCCTTTCCTAGGTATCTGGTTAAATGGTCAGGATGAGCGTTTCATCAAGAAAGTGAAGAAAATATTCGAAGGTGCTTCAGTGGAAAAGAGGTATTCGATAATGGCGCCCGAAGAAGTTTTCAGTGACCTGAGTTTTGAAAAGCGAAATGATATTTACATTCGTGAAGGAAAAAAGCTTGGTAGGCAATGTCTTGCAGATGCGCTAGAAAAGGCAGCTTGGGAACCAACTGATCTTGATTTTATCATCACGGTGAGTTGTACGGGCATCATGATTCCCTCTTTGGATGCTTACCTTATTAATATGCTTGGCCTCAGGCAGGATATTGTACGTTTGCCCGTTACCGAAATGGGTTGTGCTGCTGGTGTTTCGGGTATCATTTATGCCAAAAATTTTTTAAAAGCTAATCCGGGTAAACGGGCAGCTGTTGTTGCCTTTGAATCGCCAACGGCAACTTTCCAACTCAACGACTTTTCAATGGCCAACGTCGTGAGTGCTGCAATATTTGGTGATGGTGCGGCATGTGTTTTACTTAGTTCCAATCAGGATGATGATGGGCCAGAAATCCTTGCGGGGGAAATGTACCATTTCTTTCAGGCAGAAGATATGATGGGATTTAAACTTACAAATACCGGTTTGCAAATGGTACTTGATGTTGCAGTGCCAGAAACCATTGCAGCCCATTTTCCTGCTATTATCCATCCTTTTCTGATGAACAACGGGTTGGGTATTGAAGATGTAGACCATTTGATCTTTCATCCGGGAGGAAAGAAGATCATACAGGTTGTAGAAGAATTATTCAGCCAGTTAGGTAAAAATATAGATCAGACAAAAGACGTATTAAGGCAATATGGCAATATGAGCAGCGCCACTGTGCTGTATGTTTTGGAACGTTTCATGGAAAGCAAACCTGCCCAGGGAGAGAAGGGCCTGATGCTGAGTTTTGGCCCTGGATTTTCTGCACAAAGAATACTTTTACAATGGTAATATGAAAGCACATGAAATCATAGCTAAGCTTCCTTACGGCAAATCTTTTTTATTTGTTGATGAGTTATTGTACGTAGATGAAAATGGCACTAGCGGGACATATAAGTATGCGAAAACACTCTCTTTTTATAAAGGTCATTTTATAGGTTTACCAGTTACCCCTGCGGTGATACTTACCGAAACAATGGCCCAGATTGGATTGGTATGCTTGGGGATATATCTTTTAGGGGATATGGCTGTCAAGGAAAAATTTAGTGTTGCAATGACTTCAAACGCACTCGAATTTTTAAAACCTGTCTATCCTGGGGAAAAAGTGCTGGTGAGCAGTGAGAAAGTTTATTTTAGATTCAATAAATTAAGTTGCAGGGTTAAAATGGAAAATGCTGATGGCGATACCATTTGCAAAGGAAATATTTCAGGTATGCTAATCTTTAAATCAAATGGCTGAAAATAGAGTAGTGATTACAGGTTTGGGGATTTGTGCACCCAACGGTACCAGCATTTCGGAATTTGCCAATGCTATACAAAATGGTATTTCAGGTGTTCAGCACCAACCAGAGCTTGAACGCCTGGGCTTTTCCTGTCAGATTGCCGCAACGCCTGAACTTGATGAAATAAGAATTCAACAATACTTTACGCCCCTTGAGATTAAGGGCCTGGCTAGTACAGGTATTGTTTATGGCGTAATAGCTGGTTTGGATGCCTGGAAGGATGCGGGACTTGAAGTTGCCGGTGAGCAGGAACCAGATTGGGACAGCGGATTATTCTTTGGTACAGGAACTTCCGGAACTGATAAGTTTAGATGGGCAATAAGTCAAATCGACCAGCTACAGGTGAGGAAACTTGGGAGCAGTGTCGTGGTCCAGATAATGGCTAGTGGGGTCAGCGCTTTCATCAGTGGTAAGTTGGGGCTGGGCAATCAGGTGGGTACAAATTCATCTGCCTGTGCCACAGGAACAGAAAGTATCTTGATGGCCTATGAGCACATTAGGTCGGGAAAAGCGAAACGGATGCTAGCTGGAAGTACAAGTGATAGCGGGCCCTATATTTGGGGTGGATTTGACGCCATGAAGGTCTGTACGTTCAGGCACAATGACAATCCAGAGGGAGGAAGCAGGCCGATGAGTGCCACTGCAAGCGGCTTTGTGCCAGGCAGTGGAGCAGGTGCTATGGTCTTGGAATCATTGGAAAGTGCCATTTCCCGGAACGCAAAGATCTATGCAGAGGTGCTCGGTGGAAACATTAATTCTGGGGGACAGCGTGGCCTGGGCACGATGACAGCGCCAAATCCACAGGCAGTCCAGCGCTGTATTCGCCGTGCTATTGAAAATGCTGGAATCCACGCTCAAGACATCGAGCTCATCAATGGACATTTAACTGCTACGGCAAAAGATGCCCTGGAAATAGAGAACTGGAAAACGGCTCTTGGCTCTTCGGCAAAAGATTTTCCCTATGTAAATTCACTGAAAGGTATGATTGGCCACTGTATCAGCGCTTCGGGCAGCATTGAATGTGTTGCGTCAGTTCTTCAGCTTTATAAAGGTTTCATTTTTCCAAATGTTAACTGTGAGGATTTGAATGCTGAGATCAGTTCGTTGATAGATGAAACCCGGGTACCGCGCAAATTGATTACGGAAAAATTTAATGTCCTGGCAAAAGCAAGTTTTGGTTTCGGAGATGTTAATGCCTGCATAATTTTAAAAAAAATATAAAAATGGATAAGAACCAGATTACCGAAGCATTGAGAGAAATCGTTTCTCCTTATACCGAAGAACAGCATGCACTTGCCGATCTTAATGAAGACACTGACTTTATTGCCGATTTGAAAATAAATTCGGCCAATCTGGTTGATATTGTTTTGGATATCGAAGAGAAGTTTGGTGTTTCAATCGACAATGATTCCATGTCAAGAATGCTGACTGTTAAAGCAACTGTGGAAATCATTGAAAGTAAACTCGCAGACAATGTTGGGCAATGATGTGATTGACCTAAATCTTGCTGGGCGACAGAGTGATTGGAAACGTAAGAATTATCTTTCCAAGATATTTTCTTTCCAAGAACAAGCATTGGTTTTCCAAGCAGAAAATCCAGATCTGGTTGTATGGTTGGTCTGGAGCATGAAAGAGGCCGCATATAAAATTGTAAACCGCATTACCGGACTACGTTTCTATAATCCGGTAGCTTTTCAGTGTTCCTTTAAAATAGACAGATTTTCCGCAATAGGGAAAGTAAGCTATAAAGGCGAAGATTTTTTTTGCACTACTGAAATCAGCGGAAATTTTCTTCACACAGTAGCTTTGCAAAATAACATTTCATTCGATGAAGTAAAGGTGATTTATACTGAAAATCGGCCTGATTATCTGGAGGTCTTCAATTACAAAAACAGTTCCCTAAGATTGAATAAAAATAATGTAATGTTGCCTGAAATACATGATCTTAATACCAGAGCAATATATATTGCCTCCCTCAGCCATCATGGGAGGCAGCTCTGTATCGCCTATTTAAAAGGAAAAAGTGATATTGTATAACTGTATATATCAATGCTCTGGACATTGCGCTGATTTTACAATTTTTCTATCGCCTCGATAAAGTCTTTCCTAATGAACGCCCATTCCTTTTCCTTTAGGCAGATTGGATTGAGCTGATCTTCTATCATTGAAATTTTCAATTCCAATGAGCAGTGCATAATATAATACGTTAATTAAGCTAACATTCCAATTTTTCACCTGTTATGGGCTCTTCAATGATCCTTCTGTCAGCCCATTGTCTTAAACTTTCGATAATAGGTATCAATTCAAGGCCGGCAGCAGTCAGGGAATATTCTACTTTGGGTGGTACTTCCAGATAAACTTTCCTCGAGACCAAACCATCATGTTCTAGTTCTCTAAGGGTTTGGGTGAGCATTTTTGTAGTTATTCCCTTGAGCAATCGTTTAAGTTCTCCATATCGAAGTACCTGATCATGATTCAGGTACCAGAGTATTCTTCCCCGGTATTTTCCGCCAATTCGCTGGAAGGCAAAATCTACCGCACAATAAGCCTTGTTCTCGTTATTTTTCATTTTGTCTAAAATTAATCTGCTGATAATCAATAATAGGTTCCTAAAAGTATGTAGGGTACTAAAAAGTACATACTTGATGCAAATATATTGTTCGGTTACTTTTGAAAGAAAAAATATGGACAGAAAAGAAGCAATTAAACTATCAGCAATGGTCGCCTTATTGGGACTGACAGATATTAGCGGCTTGTTTGCGGCCATAAACAACGAGAAGGAGACCAGAAGCTTCCATCGTTTTAGAATGGGCAAACTCGAACTTACCGTAGTTACAGATGGGCATATTCTCATGAAGCCGGTACAGCCTAATTTCGCACCAGGTATCGCCCCTTCTAAAGTTGAGCAAATCTTAGAGGATAATTTTGCCTCAAAACAGGAAGTAGACCTTGGGATCAATATTCTTGTGATCAGGTCGGCAGATAGGGTTATTTTGGTAGATAGTGGTTGTGGTTCAAACTTTGGCAGAAATTCCGGTTGGCTGTTGGCCAACTTGGCCAATGCCGACATAAAGGTTGCTGAGGTTACCGATGTCGTGATCAGCCATGCGCATCCCGATCACATAGGCGGACTGACCGATAATAGCGGTCAGATTGTGTTTCCAAACGCAAGTGTTTATCTTTCTAGGATCGAGCACGACTTCTGGATGTCACCATCACCTGATTTCTCAAAGAGCAAGTTAAGGGACAATACGCTTAAAAATTTGGTAGTAGAAATCGCCCGAAAGAATATAACTGCTTTAAAGCCACGTTTACAGCTATTGGATGACGGAGCCGAAATGCTGGGTTGCATCAAGATGCAAATGGCACCTGGGCACACACCAGGCCATTGTGTTGTACAGTTATATTCTGGTTCAGAAAGTTTGTATCATATTGCCGATCTGATCCATTCGCAGGTACTTTCATTAGAACATCCGGAGTGGGGCTTTGAAGGAGATACGGATTTCGAGCTTGCTATAACATCCAGAAGGAAAGTTTTAGAGAAACTTGCGTTATCAAAGGCTATGGTATTCTCTTATCATCTTCCTTGGCCGGGCATTGGCCATGTACGGAGAAAAAATGCGGGATTTGAATGGGTTCGGTTGCCCTCTGTGCTGCCAGATTGATCTTTGAGTGCTTGAGGATCATTCAATCATACTATCGCTTCTTTCTTCATTGATCGCTGTTGGTTTATCAAAAACGGTAAAGTTATAGACGTATAAGACCGTTAACGAATTTAATACAGAACTGGACAGCGGATTTGAAGAATACTCTAGAAACTAGGCTTGATTAAAACAAAAGCTATAAAAAGGTACTGGATAGTCTCTCCATATAGGTAAAGCAGAATGCTTACAATAAGCATATGCAAAGAAACACATGTAGTTTTATCTTTAAAATGCTCCCCTCTTTTTAAATATTTATTTTTAAGTATTTGTATGTTAATTGGTTGTGAATAATTTTTAAAATCACAGACCACAACCATTTGAAATGGATGGCATCCATGCTTTGTTCGGTAAATCTTGGGCGGAATTTTGGTCGTTCAGAATATTATTTCCTATATTGAGCTTTAAATTAACGTGATAACTTGCTTTTGGGAACCTAACGACTTTCTCCCGCTTGGCCTGATTATCTTTTTTAACCACCTTAAAAAAAATAAAAATGAACGGACAAGGAAAATCTGACGACCTTTTATGATCTAATGCTCAAACCTAATTTCTTATACCCTTATTGTCAATGCCAACCTGGCATAGCCTAAGTTAGATCCATTTTTTTTTGATTCTTAGGAAAATAGCCATCCTAAAAGGAGGTAAGCCAAAGCATAAAAATGCGATTTTCTCCTAGAGATGATTAGACTCAATGATTAATAACATTATTAAATTCCGATCAATATGCTGTTATGTTTTTGATAAGTATTGTAATGTTTTCTATCTATTTTTTACAAAGGATACGGATAGAAAGAGGATTAAAAAAGAAAAATCCCGAAGTTGAATACAAACAAGAATTGCTCCGCTTTTCCCTAGCAGTACAAGAGGAAGAAAGACAACGTATAGCACAGGAACTACATGATGAAATATCCTCGCGACTTAGCGTAGTATCTGTTCATACCTACTTGCTCAAAAGCCCCCAAATTTCTCCAGAAGAAGTAGAAGATATTAGCGTGGTGATCATAGACCAAGTGGGGGGGGCGCTCCGAAGCTTGCGCTCCATTACCCACAATCTAATGCCGCCAGTATCGAGTGAGTTTGGACTAGATGAGGCCCTGCAGGAACTTTTTGAGGTTTATAACAGTAAAAGGGTAGAGACATGCTATAAAAGCCGGGTCGATTTCAGCGATTTAAATGAAGAACAACAATTGCATCTTTTCAGGATGGTACAAGAACTGCTTAATAATTCCATTAGACATGGAAATGCAAACTCCATATCGCTTCGGTTTGATCGACAGGAAAATACGCTGATGGGCAGTTATAAGGATAACGGTATTGGATTTGATCCCAAAATGCAGTACAGGGGACTTGGAATAAGAAATATCAAAAACAGAATACGGCTTTTGAATGGAGAGATCACTTTCAGCTCTAAAATGAAACAAGGCTGTAATGTAGTGTTTACCTTAAAACCTTATGGAGAAAATCAAAATAATTCTAGCTGACGACGAGCCGTTATTTCGAAAGGGAATTTCCCTGCTTATACAGCGAAATGAAGATATGGAAATTATATTTGAGGCCGCTAATGGGAAAGAGCTGGTCAATTTCCTTCAATACAGTTCAAACATACCCGATATTATTATCGTAGACTTGAAAATGCCAGTACTCAATGGCGTAGAAGCCACTAAGTTTCTTCAAGATCATTTTCCGGGTATTCGGATCATTGTACTTACCAATATGCACACCAGGGCTTATGTAAATAACATGGTTAGCCTAGGTGTTTCTTCCTATCTTGTTAAAGATACCACCCCACAAGAGTTGATCAATGCCATTCAAAAAGTGCATAAAATGGGTTCCTATTATAACGAGGGCATCAAAAGGGTAATTAGCGAACCTTTTAATAGCATGGCAAAAAAGAAGATCAGCCGATTTAGTGCGCAATTACTTACCAAAAGAGAAGTGCAGGTACTGAAACTGATCTGTAGGCAATATAGTTCTGTAGAAATTGCCGAACGATTATTTTTAAGCCCACGTACCGTTGAAGGGCATAAAAGCAACCTGCTGCAGAAAACCGAATCCAAGAATACCATAGGCCTCATTGTTTATGCACTGCTACATGACCACGTAGACCTACATCACCTGATGGAGTACCAGTAAGGTTGCATGTATTCAAATTAAGTTAAAACCACGTATAATTACGTGATTTCCTTGTCAGCTTATGCCTTAAATTAGCCTTTGGTTGTTTGATCAAATTCGTTAAATGACCAAAGCTATATTAATCTCTTGTTGGTGAAAAATATGATCTATAGAACATTACAGCTATTGACCGAACAGTTGAACGAATACCTAAAGCTATCGTTTAACCTACGGGAAGATATGGTATTTCTCTCTCCGGTAAAAGATGATCATAAGGTGTTTCCGGCCAATAGGGTTAGCGTAATGCTGGTGGGCTTGGGTAGGGAAACCGCAGGAGGTATTAACTTTCCGCAGGCCACCATATCAGGTCAGCATACCAAGCGCATGAGCCCATCGTGGCAGCTTCACATCAATGTGCTGCTATCTGTGGTATTTCAAGACAAACAGTATGAAGAATCCTTACAGCTGTTAAGCGTAATTCTCTCCTTTATCCAAAAAAGCCCGGTGTTGAGATCCCCAGATCGATCCAATGAATTTGCTATTGAACCCGTAAACCTGTCCATACAGGAAATGGCCAACCTATGGGGCATTTGCGGTGGCGGATATTTTCCATCGATGATGTTTAGGCTGAGATTTGTGACCATCGACATGCAGGATATACAGGAAATACTGCCGATCTTCAGTCACAGCGATCTAAACATGGGTATTCAAAATCCTAAACCTTCAATGTAAACTATATGGCAAACTATCGTCTTTGGATCACCCTTAACACTAGCCATGAATATTTCTCGGGAATTGGCGAATATATAGCGCTTATGCCCACAGTAGAAACCCGTCAATTGCTTGCCAAATTAGGCCTATTGTTTAAGAGCCTTGGAAAAAATAGTTGGGGCCTGTTAATACCAGATGGATTTAGTGAACTGATAAACGAAAAGGAAGCTTATCAGTTCAAGTTCTCCTTAAAGAATGTAGATGCAGGATTTTATTACTATACCGATCATGAAAATACACCAAGTGAAAGCATTTGGGAATTGCAATACCTAGGCAAAAATGGAATCTGGAAAGAGCTGACCCTTAACCTAACCAAAAAAGAATTTGTCAAGGAAAATAAGATTGATCTAATTATTCACGGCGTAAAGAAGTTTGTAGAGGTTATAGTCATTCAACGATCGGCCAATAAGGAGGTGTTGGTTCTAAAAGAAGATAGAAACCAATTGCAGTTCAGCTCCTCTACCATAGCATTTCCGGGAGAAAGCCAACCAGTCTATCGATTTGTAACAAAAGAGCCAATTGCCCTAAAAGAAGTATATGCTTATAAGTTAACCCTATGGAAAGTATTGGGAAATGCAGAGGTATTGCTGAGCAACTTCATTCCATTTCCAGAGGCATCCTCGCAATCTATTATTAATCCATTAAATACCATCACCAGCTATTTTTATTTTTAATCTAAATCTATAATCATTATGAGTGCAATGAAAACACCCGGAGTATATGTCGTAGAGAAGAACGCGTTCCCTAACTCCGTAGTTGAAGTGGCCACAGCGGTACCAGCTTTTATAGGCTATACCGAAAAGGCTATAAATGGGACGAAATCTTTGACCAATACACCTTGGAGAATTAGTTCTTTGGCAGAGTTTGTTCAATATTTCGGTGCGGCTCCGAAGCCTGTTTTCAGCTTTAAGGCATTAGCCACTGGAACATCTTTTATCGCAGTTGATGCTAATCCGGCTCTAAATGCAGCTAAAAGTGAAACCAAATCTTTACAGGATACAATTAAAACCGCTAATGATGATGCTACTGAAGCAGCAAAAGTAACCGCTGATACAAAAGCAACTGATGATGCAAAAGCGGCTGCTAATGCAAAAGCAAAGAGTTCTTTAAAAGCTGCTGTTACCGTAGCCAGCTCTTTTTCGGTGGTCGTTAACGATTTGCTTTTGAGCCTGAAGGCAGTAGCTTTTGCTGATAGTACTGCATTGACCACCGCTAATACCGCCTTTAGAAGTGTTTTATTTGACACAACCGGTATACCTTTAACAACACCTACAGCGGCAGATTTAAAAGCCAAAACGGATGTTCTTGTTACCGCTATAAATGGGGTGGGCGGCACAGCCCTCAAAGCTAATGATGCAACGGCAGAAACAGTAGCAGACGAAGAAACAGCAGCAGGCGACAAGCCAAAACCAGCAGCAACACCAGCTACGACCACACCAATTGCTACAAAATATTATTCGGTAAGCCGTACCGATGTTTACAGCCTGTATTATAATATGAGGTTTTTCTTTGCCAATGGCGGAGGCCCATGTTATGTGGTATCAGTAGGTAGTTATACTGACGATTTAAGTGGAGAAAAGCTTACAAATGGTATTGACCCACTTTTAAAAGAGCAGGAACCTACTATGGTGCTTGTTCCTGAAGCGGTTAACCTTGATAGCGCACAAGCTTGTTATGATGTACAAACGGCAGTTTTAAAACATTGTGGACTTAATATGAACAGGGTGGCGATACTGGATGTGTATGATGGCTACAAAGACAGGAAAGACCAAAGCGGTGATGTTGTAACGAGCTTCAGGGAAAAAATAGGAACAGATTTTCTTGATTATGCTTCGGCCTATTATCCTTGGCTTAATACATCCATAGTGCCTGATAATGAACTTAGTTTTATAAATATTGATCCGGCCGACGTAGATACCTTTAAAAACGTAATATTGGGAACAACTCCAAGGCTGTATGCTTTTGCAAACAAAATTGGAATGATAGGTGCAGATAATGACACCAATCATAAAGTGCTTTACAAACAAAGCCCGCTTTATGCAACTATCGTGAAAGACATGGCTGAACAAGTTAACCTTTTACCACCTTCGGCAGCTATGGCGGGTATATACACATTGACCGATCAGACAAAGGAGGTTTGGAAAGCGCCTGCTAATACAGGTATGTCTAATGTGATCAGCACTACGGTAAATATTTCTTATGCAGACCAAGAAGACCTGAATGTACCTTTTGACGGTAAAGCCATAAACGCTATACGCTACTTTACCGGAGAAGGCATAAAAGTATGGGGCGCCCGTACACTTGATGGTAACTCACTTGACTGGAGATATATTAATGTGCGACGAACTATGATAATGCTTGAAGAATCTATTAAAAATGCAGCTAAAGCATTTGTATTTGATCCTAATGTAGCCAATACCTGGGTGATTGTAAGGAGTACAATAAGTAATTTCCTTACAGGTATATGGAAACGAGGTGGTCTGGCAGGTGCAGTGCCTGAAGATGCTTTCAGCGTGCATGTAGGACTTGGCGAAACCATGACACCAGATGATATTCTTGAGGGCAAAATGCTGATAACAGTACTGGTTGCCATATCTCGGCCGGCAGAGTTTATCGAGATCACGTTTATGCAGCAAATGCAAAAAAGCTAATCAATAAAAATTTATATAACATTAAAAAAATACAATTATGGCAGGAGATAAACAAGATAATGTATGGCCATTGCCAAAGTTTTACTTTCAGGTAAAAATAGGCGATAAAGAAATTCCTTTTCAAGAAGTTTCGGGGCTTGACATTGAAGCACAGATTATAGAATACCGTCACGGTAACAGTAAAGAGTTTTCAACAATCAAGATGCCTGGTATTAAGAAAACAGGTAACGTAACCTTAAAAAAAGGAATTTTTGTTAAGGATAATGGTTTTTGGGACTGGTTTAATAAAATTAAGATGAATACCATTGAAAGGCAAACTATTGTTATTAACCTGCTCGATGAAGCAGGGAGTCCTACAATGATTTGGACGCTTATAAATGCATGGCCAACCAAGATCACGGGCACCGATATGAAATCTGACGGTAATGAAATTGCTGTTGAATCTATCGAAGTAGCCCATGAAGGGTTAACAATAGCTAATGGATAAATCTTATTGAATGGCAAATACTACTGCATGGGAATTGCCCGTATCATTTTATTTTAGTGTAAAGATAGGTAATGAAGAATTTGCCTTTAAAGAAGTATCCGGCCTGTCGGCACAGGTGGAAACAGAAAGTATTAGTGAAGGGGGCGTGAATAATTTCACGCACCTTCTTCCTAAACAGATAAAACATGCCAATCTGGTGCTCAAGCGTGCTTTGGTTCCCCTTAGCAGTACAGGAGTAAAGTGGATACAACGAATATTGGAAGGCGATTTTGTTTTATTGATAAGTACGAAAACCATTACAATTCAGTTGCTTAACGATCAGGGTACAGCCATTTATAATTGGTCGTGCGAAAATGCCTATCCCATAAAATGGCAGGTAGAAACGCTAGATTCTGAAAAGAATGTGATCTTGATCGAGACCATGGAATTTGCCTATTCACAATTAAGAAGACTATAAAACAATGGCCATTGTAATCAAAGAAATTTCGGTAAAGGCTACTATCGAAGCTAGATCCAATAATAGCTTGCTAAACGAAAAAGATATTCAACAGCTAAAGGCCGAAATCATGGAAGAAATAAAAGCGGTGTTAAAGAAAACAACGTTAAGAAAAGCCAAGAGATAATGGAACTGCAGAAACTACAGATTATTGGTTATGTGAATTCAAGTTATACTACAACCGATTTAAGCAGGCAATTTGCCGCACAGATCAATCCAGCACAAGTAAAGGTTGGCAAGCAGATTACCTATAAGCCTGATAATACCTTGGGCAAGGAAAAAAAAGCAGCCCGCTATAGGCATCATGATGCTGCAAATTTATCTTTCGACCTTTTTTTGGACGATACGGGCGTAATACCAGGGAAGAAAAAAAATATTAAAGCACTTATCGATGAACTTGAAAATGCACTTTATAAAACCAATGCGGAAAGCCACGAGCCCGGTTATGCCAAAATTGTGTGGGGCAGTCTTATTTTTCATGGCAGGATAAAAAGCCTGAGTTATGACTATACCCTTTTTTTGCCCAATGGTGTTCCATTGAGAGTAAAGGTATCGGTAGCATTTATAGGACATTTTGATAAAGATGTAACGGTGAAAAATTCGCCAGATGTATCACGTACCATCACCTTTAAGGCCGGAGATAAGTTGGCCGCTTTCTGCCGGGAGATTTATAACGATGCTTCCTATTGTGTAGAACTGGCCAGATTGAACAATTTGCAAACTTTTAGAAATATACCACCGGGAACGAAGATCATGTTTCCTCCATTAATTAACTTCTCCCAAAATGAGCAACTCTCCGGAACAGCATAGCGAAGGGCTGATTACCTGCAGCATTTATAGCGAGAATGCCAAAATTAAAGATCATTTTGGCGTAATATCGCTTTGGGTACGTAAGGAGATCAACCGGATAGGTAAGGCCCAATTGGTGTTGGAAGCAGGAAATATGCCCAAGCAGGAAATTCTGGAAAGCGAAGATGAAACTTTTGCCCCAGGAAAGCATATTCGCATAGAAGCAGGCTACAAAGGCAGTCAGAATGTGATTTTTGAAGGAATTATTACTTCTCATGGAGTAGAAATTGCAGAATCGGAAGATCTGCTCATTATTGAATGTAGGGATTTTGCCTACCCAACCACCTTGTCCAGAAAAAATAGGATTTTCGAGAAAAAGAAAGACAGTGATGCCATAAAGACTATTTTGGGCGAATATTCGAAACTAGAACCTACAGTTAAAGATACCAACGCTACCTATAATGAGCTGGTACAATATTATTGCTCCGATTGGGATTTCATTTTATCCCGGGCCGACATGAATGGACTGTTTGTCATTACAGAAGGTAAAAAAATAAGTATTGACATGCCTAAGTATAATGCCAGCGCTGTATTAACAGTTACCTATGGCAAAGACATGTTGGCTTTTAAAGGCGATCTGGAAACGGAAGAGCAGTTGATAGCGGCAGAAGCTGTAGCCTGGGACAGTACCAAGCAGAAATTGATAAAGGCCAGTGGAAGTAGTACAGCGCTCAATAAGCAGGGCAGCCAATCGCCAAAAGAACTGGCTGGAACGGTAGGCAAAAGAAAGGCGGTTTTACAAACAACTGCCATTTCAGACGAAACGATCTTAAAAAGCTGGGCCGATGCACAAATGCAAAAAACAGGATTGGCACGTATAAGGGGAGAGGTTAAATTTCAGGGAAATGCTGACATTGCATTGGGTAATGTGATAGAACTGGCCGGATTGAGCAAACGTTTCAATGGCAATGCCTACATCGGCATGGTAGAACATGAAATTAAAGAAGGCAGCTGGGTGACTACGGCTGGGCTGGGGGTATCGCCCAGTAACATTACCGAAAATACAGATGTAGTTGCTCCACTGGCTGCGGGCTTGTTACCCGGCATACAAGGGATGCACATTGGTAAAGTAGTGGCCATAGAAGGTGACCCAGATAAGGAAAATAAGATACAGATCATGCTTCCTATCCTCAATGGAGAAACCAATAAGGTGTGGGCAAGATTGGCTACGCTTTGGGCCAGCAATCAATATGGAGGGTTCTTTATTCCCGATGTGGGCGATGAAGTAGTAGTAGGATTTTTTAATAACGATCCCTGTCATGCTGTTATTTTGGGGAGCTTATATAGCAGTAAGCAGCCACCTGCAAACAAAATCGAGGCAAAAAATAATATTCGCAGCATTATTACCAGATCAAAGTTAAAGTTGGAGTTTGAAGAAGAGAAGAAGATCATTACCATACAGACCCCTGGTAAGAATACCATCGAGATTAGTGATGAGGGAAAAAGCATTACCATATCCGACCAAAATAAAAACAAGATTGAAATGAGTGCCAGTGGCATCAAGATCGAATCTGAAGGTAGTTTGTTGTTAAAGGCAAAAACAGGAATAGAGATCAATGCCGGAACAAGTATAGAAATGAAGGGAAAATCGGCCATCAATATGAAAAGTGCGAACATAGAAGCCAAGGCAGACATGGCCTTTACGGCCAAGGGTGGTGCACAAGCAGAACTCTCGGCAGGCGGACAGGCAGTGATAAAAGGGGCCATGGTGATGATCAATTAATTTACTTAAACCAAAGAATATGCCACCAGCAGCAAGAATAAGCGACATGCATGTATGTCCTATGGTCACCCCCGGACTACCTCCCATACCTCACGTAGGTGGAGCCATCATTGGTCCTGGCGTACCCACGGTGCTCATTGGGAAAATGCCCGCTGCCGTAATGGGAGATATGTGTACCTGTGTGGGGCCACCAGATAGTATTGTAAAGGGATCGGTAACCGTATTGATAGGTGGCAAGCCTGCCGCAAGAATGGCCGACACCTGTGCCCATGGCGGAACCATAGTATTGGGATGTGTTAACGTTATTATAGGAGGTTAAAATGGAAAAGATACAAGACAAACCTTATTTGGGAAGGGGATGGGCATTTCCACCTCATTTTACTTTAAGTGATGGAGACATGTCCAATGATGATTACTATGGGGCTGTGTTGGTAGAAACAGAAGTAGATATTGTACAAAGCCTTAAAATATTATTGTCTACAATGCCTGGAGAACGAATATTTAGGTTCGACTACGGTTGTAATACCGAACATTGGGTATTCTTAGAAATGAACACCTCCCAAACTACACTCATTATCGACAGCATAGAACAGGCCATTGTTATGGGAGAACCACGAATTTTATTGGAGAAAATAGAAATAAAAAATATAGATAGACTGGAAGGTAGGCTAGAGATACAACTCTATTACCATATCAAGGAAACCAACAGCAGAAGCAACATGGTTTATCCTTTCTACTTTAAAGAGGGAACCGATTTAAAAATAGTTTCAGCAAGATGATCAATTGAGAAGATATGAAACAACAGGATGGTTTAGATCATGTAAAACGCCTATTGCGTGTACAGAAAGAAAGAAAATTAGCCGTATTAGATACCAATCTGAATGCCCTGATGGCACAGGCTTACCAATTTTCTGGCTTTTTACGCTATTATAATCTTAAGCACCAGCCCGATGGCCATTTTGATCGGTTATTAAAAGCATTTAAAAATCCAGATTTATTAGTTGAGGAAGCAGATAAAAATAACGCGAGTGGACACTTTGAGCCTGCTATGGCCATACTGCTTATTTTTCTGGAGAACCTGAATAAAACCACCCAACAATTTAGTCAACGTTGGAAAGAATATCCAGAATGGTATCTAAAATATATTTTAGCGGTAGAACCATTGCCAGTTAAAGGGAATAAGGTATGGCTAGGCCTGCAAAAAGATCCTAATGAAATCGTTACCGTTAAAGAGGGAACCCGCTTTATAACCCGTAACGAGCAGGATGAACCACTATATTATACTTCTTTGAATGATATTTCATTGACCAATGCTAGCCTTATAGGTGCTTATGTGATCAACTTGGAAAAGGATCATCGGAAAGTTCCAGAAAAATATCTACAGTTAGCCACCGCTGTTAGGGTAACACCGCTGCGCACAGAACAAAACCCGGTAAGTAATATGTCCAATGTGCTTAAAACATTGGGTATTAAGATCACCTCACCTTCCTTGCTGTTAAAGGATGGTCTGCGTATGGTAACCATTACCATTTTTAGTGAAGAGGAATGGATGACAGATATGGTACAAAAGATTTACGAGCTCAGGGAACTGAAAAGAAGAAAACCAAACCTGAAAAGTTTGGAATATGAGGGGGCAATTTCCGAAAAGATTTTTGATAATATATTTTTCTTGACCATCAGTACTACAGAAGGCTGGAAAAATATCTATAGATATACCGTAACCAGAGATAAAATAGGTAAAGGACTTAAGTTATCTTTTACATTGGATGAAAAATTTCCGCCAACGGAACGGTGTACCCTAGAAAAACACAAGTTTACTTCGAAATATCCCAAGTTAAACCTGCATCTTAATTTCGAAGCTTGGATGTACCCATACTCTTGGATCAAAGACCTTAAGATTAACAAGATTTTGATAAGGACCGAAGTGAGCAATAGCAGTAATGTGCAGGTATATAATGAACTGGGAAAAGTAGATAGTTCAAAACCATTTGCTCCTTTTGGAATAAGCAATAAGAAAGGAAGCTGGTTTGCCCTGGGCAATTATGAAATGGCCATAAAAAATACCAAAACCGTATCGGTAGATATGCGATGGATACAGCTTCCAGATAATGAAACAGGACTTTTAGGCTATTACGCACCATATGGCCAGAACATAGATAATACCAGTTTTAAACTTCGCACCTATTACCTTGCCGATTTTGATTGGAAAGCAAGTAAGGAAAATGCCGACCAATATCTTTTTGCTACCCACAACAGTAGTATAAATCAAAGCCCTGTAAACAATGCGAAGCTTTACCGCAAAACTTGCTTGGCCAATATCGATGTGACAAAAATGCCTCCTATAAAAATAAGTGAGGAGGAATATGAATATAACCAGTTAGCCAGATCTGGATTTATAGAGTTGGTACTACAATCGCCAGAAATGGGCTTTGGTGAAAGTGTTTACCATAAACGCTTTACAGAATTAATGATGAAAAGCGCACGGAAAGATCAGAAATATCCTGAATTAAACCCACCCATAAGCCCCCTTATTGACCGGATAACACTCAGTTATGTGGCCGAAGATATCATCGACCCCTTTCATATCAATGAAGAAAGTGCGGTAGATTATATTTTACCTCTTGATGATCTTACCAATTTTCCACTACATATAGATAACCCCATCACTTTTGCGGCCCCATTAGATGAGGTTAATGTTTTGATTGGTCTTCAAAATGCAGCACCAGGCCATTTATTGAATGTATTTTTCGAATTTGAACCTTCCCAAGAAGAAACCGCAAAAAATGACCAGCCCATTATTCAGTGGTACATTGGCCATATGCGTAAATGGAAAGCTGTTTCCCAAGATTATTTTGTACAGATAGATGAAACCATGCACCTTTCATTAACGGGACGCATACAGTTTTTCCTCCCCGAAAAGATTGATGCCTCTCTTTATGATCACCACGGACACTTGTGGATAAGGGCTGGGATCAGTTCGCAACAAACAAACCTGTTTCTTTTGAAATCTATCTCCCTAAACCCCGTACTGTTACAACTGGATACGACAGTTATGGCACCAAACACCTCTTTTACAAAAGTAAAAGCTGAGCTAGAACCAGAAAAAAATATACCGGGCATAATTGCTTGGCGTCCACTAAGCCCTTTTTTCGAAGGACGGACAAAAGAAACCGACAATGATATGCTCATTCGTATCTCAGAGCATATTACGCATTTGGGCAAGGCCGTTACGCCCCGTGATTATGAACGGATCATACTCCAAGTGTTTGCAGATATTGGTAAGGCCAAATGCTACAACGAGATCATCAATAAAAAAAATATGGTGACCATTGCCGTACTACCGGCCAGTTACTCGGAAAAACCATTGGTGGCTAATTATGCCATGGTCAAGATGGAACGTTTTCTCCAACGGATCAACTCTAGCTATGCAGATCACATAAAAATAACCAATCCCAATTATGAGGAAGTGATGATAAGGATGAATTTGGAATTCAAGGAAAGCTATTTTTCAAAAAAAAGAAGAAAAAAAATTTTGGATCTGGTAAATAACTGCATCGCTCCTTGGCAAGATCAGCAAGTACTGCCCCAGTTTGGATACGTGGTTTCCATCACTAACATGTACCAGCAAATAAGCGAAGAATTCGGAACAGAAATTACCATCAAAAACTTTCAGGCCATTTGTTTCGGTAAGCATCCCAACAGCTATAGGGTAATTGATTATGAAGAAGAGCGTCGCATTACAGAAGAGGTAACCATAGCACCTGCCCAGCCGCATACCATATTCATACCTTCAAAAGAACATATTCTACATATAGAACAACCTAACCAACCCTTTTCAGCAACTTTCGGAATTGAAGAAATGAAGCTGGGAAATACATTTATCATTAAATAAAGCTTCAGCTATGGCAAAATTAAATCGGGAAACATTGAAAAACTATTTCAGATCAGGGCAACAGCCTTCGGAGAAAGCGTTTGCAGACTTGATCGACTCGACGGTAAACATATATGATGATGATTTTTCGAAAAATGAAGAAAAAATGCTGAAAGTGGCTGCCCAAGACGACCAGCGTACGGTAATATCAATTTTTACAGAACGTAAAGCAAATGAAGCTGGATGGAACATTGATGTAGAAAAAAATGGAGATCTCTATATACGAAGTGCTGAAAAAGACAGTCAAAATGAAGGGTTTCTGGCCATAAGGAAAAATAATAAAATTGAATTTAATGCCTCAGAAATTAGTCTTGTAGGTCACACCAGACAAGGCATCTCGGGAACATGTCCTACTGATGGTAAATGGTATGGTATAAGCGAAGCACGAAGTGGGATAAACATGTATGAGATAAGGGCATCCTATATGGGTAACAACAATAGGTATGGTACAATCTTGGCTTGGGCCAGTCATTGTGGAGGCAAAAAAAGAAAGATAAGAAGAATGTGTCCCCGCTCTTTTTTTTGGCAAAATAAACTACAGTTAAAATGGATGAAAGTGAGGGACGATCGCGGAAGTAAAACCAAATGTATGCTGTGTCTGCGTAGCAGATATCGCAACAGTAGTGGAATTGTCCAATACAGTATCAATCATATTTGGAACCATGTAGCCAATACCTAAGCCTATGTTTATCACCAAAAGAGACAAGGAAGATAACTATTACAAGCAACTGCAAGATACAACACTTGAACGTATAGAACAGCTATGCGGAAAGAAATGGACAGACTATAACGCCCATGATCCCGGTATTACCATTGCCGATTACTTTAACTACGCACTCTTAGAGCTCCATTATCGCCTAAGCCTTCCGGCCATAAGCTATCTTCAATCTCATCAGAGTAAGGCGGTTCAATTAGATCATGCAGGATTACTATCGGCAGAAGAAGTATTTGTACAGGGTATTGTAACCGAAACAGATTACGAGGAACTTTTTAAAAGTAGACATGGGGAAATAAAAGCATGTAGGGTGAAATACAATAAGCACACAGTACGCTATGATGTTTTTATTCAGTTTGATGAAGGGCAAGCTTTAAGTTCAGCCGAGCAGACAAAATGGGAAGAAAAAATAAAGAAAACCTATCATCAACACCGTAATCTTTGCGAAAATATTGGAGAAGTAAGTTTCGATTTTGATAGAAACAAGGATCCATTGCACTATGTACAAGATGTTTTTCATGGAACACAGCCCTACGAATATCCTCAGTACAAAAAATCACCTGTAGAAGTAGAAACGAATATAGGTATGTTCTCGAAAGTTTATGAATCCATACAATATGATTTTCCGGAAAACTATGGTATAGGACAAAGAGGCGCACCATTGGGCATGAGCATAGAAGATAAATCCAAGATCATGCAATTAAAGGCCTATCTACTGATTATTGATCTTGTTTTGGCCGATACCATACAACAGGCCAGTGTGGTAAAAGATCTGCTCGATTTTTCAGGTAAAATCCCAAAAAGTAGCGTGCCGGAAATAGCCATTTCCGGATGGGAGGAAATAGTGGATAAGGAGCGGGAAAGTAAAATAAACCTGAATAGGGATGTCTATTACAATGAACAAAAATCAAACTACCTCGATCTCCTTGATATCATTTATGGAGAAGATACCGATATATATGCTAAAAACGATAACGAACGGAATGAGAAAAGGGCAAAACTCATACGCCAACTGCCACAACTCAATGCCATTAGGTTTAAGTCGTTCAATGTCAACGACAGCAATAGTGTGCCTACTATACAGTTGATGATAGATTTACTTACCGATCATAAATACAGAAGCTCGGCAACGGATACCTTTAATAAGTACGGATTGCGTATTATAAGCGATGAGGAGTTTTTTGATAAATATACCTTTCTTAAGAATTTTGCTTTCGGACTCGAAATCAATGATCAAACCCTACTTCGGGATATAGCCCACAAAAAGGTAGATTATGGTGAAGGTACCTTTCATCTGCTCAGAAAAAATATTAATCTTTTATGGTATAACGTACTTTTTGAGAGCTTCCTGAAATATGCAGATAACAGTGAATATTATAAGATATTGATCTTGCCAGAAAATGAATATCTCTTGGTATTCAAACATCCCGAAAGAAATGAATGGATTAATATGGGGCTTTTCTTTAAAAGTATGGAGGCCCTGACCGAAATTGCCAATCTCTTTTGGGAATTTATGAAAAAGATTAAGCATAAAGAGGAAAACAATAGCTTCTATTTTATAGAGCAGCTGTTGTTGGAGCCCTGTTGCCTACACGATAAGGGGAAATTGGCCGTAGTGGCCATTGGTGAGGCGAAAAGTAAGAAAGACAAGCAGCATATAGAAGAACTATTGGCAGAAAGATTGCCGGCCCATATCCATGTACAGCTATACTATGTACCAAGAGAACAGTTTAATCATTTAGAACATCTTTACTTTAACTGGCGCAAGGCTTTGGCCCAAAATGAGCCGAGCAACAGCATGCCTGCCGGTAGTGCTATCCGTCGTTTTTTGAGCAGAAACACCCAATACGCAAAAACACTTTGAAATGGACTAAATGAACAGCGTACAAAAAATAGCCTTTCAGTTTGCCGGAACTTCGCAAGCGTTTTTTAGTGCAATGTATGCACGTTGGGATAATTTCTGGTTAACCCAGCTCGAGCAATCTACCGAGCGCATATTTAGTAAATTAGACGATGTTGACCATGTGCTTGCACTTGATGCCCTTGAGCTTGATCTGGGAGATATCGAAGAGAAAGATTTTGAACAGCGCTTTATCGCATTATATGAACAACAGTTAGAAGATGCCTTATTAAAATTACTGTACGAAAATTCACCTGTAGGCCTTCGTAAAGTATCTCTTAAGCAGAATCTGTCCGCCCTACTGTTTCAGTTTCTGCTGCATGGCTCATTACCTTGGAATACCTCTTCTGACTATAAGAACATAGATAGCCTCTTTACAGAAGTAGCCAAAACAGACAGCAGGGGTTTGAGACATTTCCTGCAGCGCTATGGTCATTATACCAGTCTACAGCAACGATTAGTGTTACAGTTGGAAGAAGAGACCCTTACCATAGGCATAAGGGTAATTGCGCCGACAGAAGGAGTCTTTATTTTGTCGTATGTTCGTTTTGTACAATCCAGGTATAAAAAGTTAAACTCTCCCAAAATAGGCCAGTCGCCCTATAAAGAAGCCGTATGGCAGGTAGTATATGCTTGGCTGCTGACCAATCGGAGTTCATTCTTTAATCGCAAGGTATTTTTGGAGCACACTATACGCCAACTGGCACATCGCTACCTCACTACTTATTTAAATTTACTGAACCTCTTGCTTTATAGCCAACATAAAGACAATGATTATTCACTAGAATTATTTCAGCTGTTAAATGCACTTAAAGCTGAACATAAAACAGATCATCAATGGAACAATAACTGGCTACAATTACACCACTTACTAAGGGGTATAAACACCAGGGATGAGGAAAAGGGTACCCTTGGCCTGGATTGGAAAAGAAAGGTTTCAAACCTGCTTAGAAATGAAAGTACTAATTATCTGCTGTTGCAAACGTTGAAAGAAAAACAGATTCTAAAGTTGGTGCAATTGCTTATTCCCCAACAATATACTTTTGTAGCTACTTATGCACAAGAGCTGGACCGTCAAAAAGATAGGGGATTGCTGCAGGGCAAGACGGGAACAGGTTTCCACCTGCTTAAATGGCAGATTATGTTTCCTATTCTGTTGGCAGATAATGGGCTAGGTTTTAACCGTCATCATTTTGTACAACAGGTGTTGCAGAAAGTGGCTGGCCATTATAACCTCCGTATGGTAGACATATTGCAATACCTTAATCTTCAAGTAGAAAACCTGTCGATAAGCAAAGAGCTGTGTGCTATATTGGAAGAATTATATGCTCGTTTTAACCTTAAGACAGCCCACCATCAACAAGATACAGTTTGGGATATTCAGCAAATAACTAAAGCGCTATCTGGTACTCATAATCTCGAAATAGATATCGCCCCGAAGTGGAAACAGCTACTTAAAGACGAAACCATTAGGAACAGATTGCTTGTTCAGCTGAAAGAACATCAGCATGAACAATTGGTAAAAATGCTTTACGGTAAAGAAAGTCGATTCCTATTGGCCTATGTAGCTACCATCAAACAGCAGCAGCAAAAAGGCATATTACAAGGTAAAACTTCGGGTAGGTATCAGCACCTTAAATGGCGCTTTTTACATGATGTACTCTACGAAAGCCAAAATCAGTCATTCAATAAAAAACACATTGTAGAGCGTACCTTTAAAAAAATAGGGTCACATTATAATCTTAGCATCAAGGAATTGCTGATCTACTTTTATCGGGAAACCCAAAACAAGGGGTTCGGTTTACCATACCAATTGATAAAAATAATAGCCGACCTTTATCAGGAATATACAGGCGTACCATTGCCGGAAAAGACTATACATCAGTCAGCAGAATTAGAAACCAAGAAACGAGAAGACAAGAGTTACAACTTGTTGGAACGTTATCTGGGCAGCGAACCTGGACTAAAAAAAATGAGGATTGCACTGGCCCAAAATACGGAGTTTGTAGCTTATTTGGAGCCTGTGCTGCAAGTATATTCCGCCTTGTGTAACTTTATGCTACTGCATAATAATATTCGGGTCAATCATAGGCAAATACTCGCTCTATTACTGCGTTTGGCAGCGAACTATAACAAATGGAGCAGGGTAGAGGTGTTGATCAAGGTTATAACCCTCTTATCCGATCACTTAAAGAGTGAAGAACAACAAGAACAATTCAGTCAACAATTACAGCATATGGCAGCCCTGAATCCGTTTCTGAAAGACACTATAGCGTTAAAAGAAAAATTGCTTAAAGAAGCCAATCAACCTTTGGCCGAACCAGAAGATGATATTGAAGCCGCACCCCCTGTGCTATCTTTTGTCAATAATGCGGGTTTAGTATTGCTTGCGCCATTTCTGCCCAGGCTTTTTCAGCTCTTAAACCTAACAGAAAATGGGAAGATAAAAGATAAAAATGCCTATATAAAGGCCCTATACCTGATGCAGTATGCCGTGTTTGGAACAAGCGAATTTTCAGAGCATGAATTACAGCTTAACAAGTTACTTACAAGTTTTCATACGGTTGTGCCCGTGCCCCGTAAGTATTTGCTTACGGATCAGGAGAAAGAAACCGTCGATCAGATGCTTAACGGAGCCATGCAGCATTGGGGCAAGGTAAAAACAGTGGAGGGCCTGCGCGAAGGATTTCTGCAGCGAGAAGGAAAACTCGAAGAAAAAGAAGAAGAGTTTGAGCTTACTGTAGAAGCAAAAGCTTTCGATATGTTATTGGATAGCCTTCCCTGGAGCTTTAGAACCATAAAATTCAGCTGGATGGAAAAAGCCATCCAGGTAAAATGGAGATGAAAGGGCTGCATGACCCCAAGCCGTAAAACATACTTGTTCACTATTAAAAAATAATACGCTCATGAAAATACTACTAGACAATGGACACGGAGCCGAAACACCGGGCAAACGCTCGCCAGTATGGCCAAATGGCAAGCAGCTGCTAGAATGGAAATTTAACCGGGAAATGGTAGCGCTTATTGCTGCGGAACTTCAGCAGTTGGATATAGAGCATCAAGTTATTGTACCGGAAACTACAGATGTTTCTTTGGCGGAAAGGGCAAACCGCGCTAACGTCTATTACAGCAAGGGAATAAAATGTATACTGGTTTCGGTGCATGCCAATGCCGGTGGTGGAACTGGATGGGAAGTTTTTCATTACCCCTCTTCCGAAGTATCTAAAGCTTATGCCCAGATATTTGCCCAAGTGGCCAGTAAAGCATTGCCCGAATTTAAAAATAGAGGGGTGAAATCAGAGAACTTCCAGATCCTAAGACAGGCAAAATGTCCATCTGTACTTACCGAAAACTTATTTATGGACACTTGGAAAGACTGTGAATTTATATTGTCTCAAGAAGGTAAAGAACGGATCGCCAAGCTTCATGTAACTGCTATTCAGCAGATCATTAAAAACGGATAAGAATGAAAACCATTGCAAAAAATACCGAAATACCTCAAGCCATACAGGCTAAGGCAAACAAACAGGCTCCGGTAAACACCATTTTACAAAGCTATAAAGATAAAACTGCCCAACGCCAATCGGCAGAAGAAGAGGAGTTGTTGCAGGGCAAGTTTGAAGCTGTTCAGAAAATGGAGCTGGAGGAAGAAGAGCCCATTCAGGGTAAATTTGAAACCATGCAATTGCAAAGCCCTGAAGAGGAGGAATTGTTGCAAGGCAAATTGGATACTGCCCAACTAAAAAGTGCCGAAGAAGAGGAGCTGCTGCAGGGAAAGTTTAGTACTGCCCAGCTTCAGGCTGAGGAGGAAGGACCTTTGCAAAAAATGGAAAACAATACAGGGCTACCCAATAACCTGAAAAGTGGTGTTGAACATCTTTCTGGTTACCGTATGGACGACGTAAAAGTACACTACAACTCTGCCCAACCGGCCACCTTGCAGGCGCATGCCTACGCACAGGGAACCGATATCCACATCGCACCCGGGCAGGAAAAACACTTACCGCATGAAGCATGGCATGTGGTGCAGCAAAAGCAGGGAAGAGTAAAACCGACCATGCAGATGAAGGCAACAGTTCCGGTTAATGATGATGCTGGCTTGGAGAAAGAGGCGGATGTAATGGGGGCCAAGGCCGCACAACTAAGTAATACCACTACTCGACATCTGATTACTTCAAAAACTTTTCATCCATCCGCCAATCGTGTGCAACGAAAAGTAGTTCAACTTGCTTCGGTAAGGTTGTTGGAAATATATGAAGATTTCCGCACAGTAATAGACGACATGAAGATGGTATTTGATGAAGTTGATGAGGATACGGTAGAAAAGGCAGGGGAATATTTAACAATGGTACACTATTATTTGGATCAAGTAACCGAATTACATGAAACTGACGAAGAGGGAATAGCCAAACAATCCAAATTGCTAACTGTATTATCACATTGGGAGGGTATATTGGAGCAGTTAGCAGGAGTTCCAAGTTCTGTATCGAGTTGCTTGAGAAAAGTGATATTAGCAGATGACTGGAATAACCATGATCTGGTACGAACTATTGGACTCCACTCATGGCACGAAGTAGAAGACGCATGGCATTCATTAGCAGCTAATGCCATCATGAGAGAAAAGATGAACAAGTTTGTTTTGGTGAGACTTCAGGGTAAGCCCTTCCATGAACCAACCAGCGAAAGTGAAGTTCCAAGCTATGAAGCGTGGCCGGAGATTACTATGGGCGAACAGGCTGGACCTAAATGGGGTACAGAAACAGAAGGGGGGAGAGTATGGGTAAGTTTAAAAAAACGATTTAGATACACGGCAAAGGGTGCAACAGGTGATGATGTACAAAAATTAATAAAATTGACTGAAATGCTAACCTATTTCAAACGAACCCCTCTTGTTACCACACCTTATGGCAATCTCGCTATCGACAATGTTTTCTCTGAAAGGGAAGGCTTATTAAATGGATTAAAAAAACCCTTGCCACTTGAAATTGCAAGTAGGGCGATGGATGGAGGAATAAATATAGAAAGCCCTAATGTAGAAATTCAGAAACGGGAAAATAGGAAAAAAGAAACCTGGCCAACAGTGGCACCAACAACGGAAGGTAGATTAGTACCTGTAATTGGTACTGCCCATGAAGCATTGGGTAAATTTAACTCATACTTTAACACATTCAAAGCAGATAACATTCCGTTCAAACAAGCACCACAACATGTTACGGTAAGTGGTGTCCCAGAGGATATCATAAAAATGGCCGAAGAACTCCTTTCTACCTCAAAAAAATTCAAAAAAGGTACTGCTGCAAAATCTGCCTTATCGATGATGCCCAAAACAGCATTGGAACTTCTCAGGCATCCTTCCCTATCTCCAAAAGCGAGTTTGGCGCTAGAAAGGATTGCACATCAGATCCGTGAAACCCTAAGGCCACAGCTTCCTCATACAACAATATTTGCAGATGAACACCTTAATGCAATCATTATTCCAAAAACTGGTGTTCCGAGAGAAATAGGGGGTTTTTCACTTACCACTCCCATGACAAATGCTTACCCATTAATCAAATTAACAGCATCGGAACCAGGAGTAATGACGGTTTTACGGGAAAGAAGGTAAGTTATACTAACAAGTTAATGAATTTATACAAACTTCAATTAGAAAATGAAACTACCTGTCTCCACATAAAGACTTGGATCGCCCTTATACCGAATTTGATGGATGGAAAGGTGCTGTGCACTAAGGTTTTTGCCGGTAGGCAAAACCGAAGCTATTATGCAAATACTTAAAAATGGATAAGAATGAAAACAACTGCAAAATATGCCGAAATGCCTAAAGCCATACAGGCTAAGGCAAACAAACAGGCTCCGGTAAACGCCATTTTACAAAGCTATAGAGATAAAACTGCCCAACGCCAATCGGCAGAAGAAGAGGAGTTGTTGCAGGGCAAGTTTGAAGCTGTTCAGAAAATGGAGCTGGAGGAAGAAGAGCCCATTCAGGGTAAATTTGAAACCATGCAATTGCAAAGCCCTGAAGAGGAGGAATTATTGCAAGGCAAATTGGATACTGCCCAACTAAAAAGTGCCGAAGAAGAGGAGCTGCTGCAGGGAAAGTTTAGTACTGCCCAGCTTCAGGCTGAGGAGGAAGGACCTTTGCAAAAAATGGAAAACAATACAGGGCTACCCGATAACCTGAAAAGTGGTGTTGAACATCTTTCTGGTTACCGTATGGACGACGTAAAAGTACACTACAACTCTGCCCAACCGGCCACCTTGCAGGCGCATGCCTACGCACAGGGAACCGATATCCACATCGCACCCGGGCAGGAAAAATACTTACCACATGAAGCATGGCATGTGGTGCAGCAAAAGCAGGGAAGAGTAAAACCGACCATGCAGATGAAGGCAACAGTTCCGGTTAATGATGATGCTGGCTTGGAGAAAGAGGCGGATGTAATGGGAACAAAGGCGTTGCAAATGAAGGTTGATGACTATATAAATAAACCATTGAATTCTACGCTTGACATCAATAATGTAAAGTCTATTCAAAGGAAGGTATTGATAAACAATGTAGTTTTTACACCAGAATCTGACGAAAAATCTTCTCCTGTATTAAAAGATGCAATTGAAGATGAGTATTTAAGGTATTATGAAAACAAGGAAGAAGCTTTAGACCATATAGATAAAAATGTTCCGGGTAATTTCGGATTGATTAGACCCCGTGCCTTGTGGTACAGAATTCCTTATTTAAATACCCGTTTCTTTGTATTTGGAGAACATCATTCGGCTGTAAAAGGTAGTCAAATCAAAGCTGCAAGTAATATTACAGCGCCTATTCTTGATGAAGCACGAAGTGGTTGGAATTCAGATGAAATGATAAAAGATGAATTGGAAAAAGATAACGATACCGGGCTTGATGAAAACTCTTCAAAGTTATTACGTGCTCTTGAAATGTGGCGTATTCTCGTTCGGGTACCAACGGTTGAAGGAGGAGCTGCACCAAGCTTACCTAAAATACCAAGGGGAGATACCAGTATTAGGGAAGAAAGAGGAGGTACTAAGCGTCTAATCGTTCATGGTGAAGGAGGCGAAGAGGAATACTGGAAACCTACCGGGGCAGTATCGGCTCCTTCAATTGGTTATGATCCACAGGCTGAGATGTTGGCTGCAATTGAAGACCTTTTCGAAAAAGTTTTTGCTGTTGAAATTTCGAAACTTAATTTTGAGCCATTGCCTAATGCGGATAGTGTATCAAAGTCTTGGGGCTACTTTAAAAAGAGGGCATGGATAGGACAAGAAAAAGAAACTAATATTAAAATAAACGTGTGCCAATTTCTCTATGACGCGGCAAAACAGCGAGCTTCCCTAGAGTATGCAAAGTTGGACAATACCGAGAATCGTGATAAAATTAGGGGAGGTGATAGAGTAGGATGGAAAGCAGATGATTACCGAGACGAACATATGTTCGTAAGAATATTGGAAGCACAAAAGCAAGGCTCATTTGCCTTTGCAAATATGGGAAATGCACATTTAATGCGCTTAAAAAGTAGATTTGAAGCACTGGGTATTCCCTATATTTTAGTCAGTGATTTTTTTGATAGTTATACTAAAGATGCCATAGATACAAAACAAATAGCATATAAAAATAGCCCAGAGTTTCGTAAAAACCAAAGATTAGTATTATGGTTACGGGCAGCTTTTATAATATATCCAAATTTGCAGCAAATGCATTTGGATATGCTTAATAATTATGATCTTGGCGAATTCGTCCTAAAAGGAAGTATATCGAAATGGGAACATGGAGATATGGTACCAAGCGAAGAAACGCATCATAAACCTGTATTATTCCAATTGCTGAAAGATCTAAAAAAAGCTTATCCGAATAGTGATGACTTTATTTCTGATTTGACACTTGAGGAGCTTGGCGAATTCCTTACTACTGAAAAAATTCGAAGATGGGAAGCTATGTAGGATGATTAAGATATTGAAGTCTTTTGAATAATCGATGTCCAATTTATAAAGTATACGAAAATAAACACATTTTTTCTTTTCCTCCACATCGCTATTTCTTTCTATTTAAGCAATGGGAACTCGTGAAAAACAAAATTTATACGGATGAAAAAACATACAAAACATGCCAAAATGCCTCAATCTATACAGGCTAAGGTAAACAAACAGGCTCCGGTAAATGCCATTTTACAAAGCTATAAGGATAAAACTGCCCAACGTCAACCAGTAGAAGAGGAGCTGTTTCAGGGAAAATTTAGTACTGCCCAGAATGGGGTTGAGGAGGAAGAACCTTTACAAAAAGAAGAAAATAATACAGGCTTGCCCGATAACCTGAAAAGTGGTGTTGAACATCTTTCTGGTTACTGCATGGACAATGTAAAAGTACATTACAATTCCACCCAACCGGCTACTTTGCAGGCGCATGCCTATGCCCAGGGAACCGATATTCACATTGCCTCGGGGCAGGAAAAACATTTACCGCACGAAGCTTGGCATGTGGTGCAGCAAAAGCAGGGACGTGTGAAACCAACGATGCAGCTAAAGGGAACGGTTCCGGTCAATGATGACACAGGCTTAGAGAAAGAGGCAGATATGATGGGAGGGAGGGCCCAGAATGCCAATCAAGCTAAACCAACGTCATTTAAAACCCCAAAGAACAGTTCGAAGGCATATCAAAGGGTTCGATTCTCAAATTCCAATAGTTTTCATAGGGAACACATTGCTTCCGATCAACTTCCTGCTGGCCTGGCTAAAGAGATGGTGAAGTATTACAGAATTGATACTGATACACAATTTATGATTTCCCTTTCTCCAAAAAATAAAGCTTGGGTTGCAAAATACTCTGGAATACCAGGTGCACCGCAATATGTTGGTGATCTTGTTTGGGTAGAGATTACGAAAGACGATTGGGAAGTAATACGTCAAACTGCTGACGCGGCTAGTTTAAATAAACTCTCTAGACCTAAAGTAGAACAGCTTTCTGAAGAGCATTTTCAATTACAGGCTGAATTAATGAAAGAACTTGATCAAAAGATAACAGGGATAGATGAAAGGGAAAGAAAACATGTTTATCGGCTTGGTACCGTAGAAGTTAGCTTTCCTGACGGAAATTTAGCCTTGAGTTTAACGGCGCCCATACTGGTCGTGCCTAATGGATTAGCTCCGGGTTATGGCCTGATTGCGGATAATGAAGGACTTCAAAATGCTATTAAAGAGAACATTCGACATACGCTTGAACAATCTGGTCAATTAGATTACATCCAGCGTAATGAATTGGTTGATGATCAATGGAGGGTTATCGTGGATGTTGATTTTTATTATGAGCGTCCAGCAGATGCTGTTGGATTTCATAAAGACACTATTGGACGATCGCTATTTGTAAATTTAAACTTCAATAATCCCGATCATGAACTGGTTGGGCCAGAATATATTCTTAATCCAATGGTTGTCGAGGAGCATGATAGTCATATAAAACCTAAACTCCCAGTTGAATTTTTTAGCGATTTAGCTAGTGAAAGAACACGTCTTCCAATACCGGGACAAATAGAAGCAACAAGAATACCCGAACGCGGTCGGGTAAGTTTTGTGGACGAAATGATCCATCATACTACCCCTTATAGGGACCACAGGGGTATTTCGAATATACAACTTGATACATTTATACGAAATGGAAACGAAAGAGATTTATACAAGAGCGTTCGAACCGCTTATCTTTTTTGTACCTTGGTAAATAAAGTTTCACGTGCCTTGGTACCTATTGAATATTTGAAAGAGATAGAACTCACTGAAGAACAAATAAGTTTCTTGTGTCCAAATGGAAAGTATGCCAGTAGTCAAGCAATGAAATCACAAGTTAAAGGTCAAAAAGAATATATTCAAATGCAAGAACTAGTTCTAAAAAATCCTATAGTAGTAAATACTGTAAAATTAACTAGGGGGGCCACACATTATGATAAAGATGAGCTATTACAGGCTGGATTGGATAGTAATTTTGTGAATGAATTATTTGCTCATTATCAAAAACCTAACATGGATAGCGTAAGTCTTGCTGGATGTGAAGACCACTGTGATTCTAGTGTAGAATCGAAGCCCTATCCCATAAAAGCACCACAACAACGAAAATTAACAAGAAGAATGAGTGAAATGCTTTTGACGCATCAATTGCCACCAGCAACTGATAAAAAGAGACAGTTTCTTAGAACTTGGGTTCAGGCCATACCAAAAAATAAATAGATCCAATTCTACTTTCATCCTTAAATTTTTAAATAACACATTAAAAATTATACGCTATTAAACTTCTATTAGCTTAGAATTTTACCTTATTCATGAAAAACATGTATAAAATGAAACTGTCAACCTCGCAATTTCAAACCCTTCTCCACACTGCTTTATCGCTTTATTTTAGACAAGAAGGTGAATACACCTCCCTGCGGAAAATCCCTTTAGGCGGAGATGAATTAAGGGAGCTGATCGGAAGGGAATTACCTTGGGAAGAGCAAATTGTTTTACTGTTAGCGCTCATGCCGCACGTTAACCCGCAGGCATTGGATCTGTTTTTTATCCACAACAAAGAGCTGGACCGTCCTTATACCGAATTTGGTGGCTGGAAAGGCACCTTGCACAATGGTTTTTTGCCCACAGGCGAAACAGCTGCTTTTCTACTCGCTATAGATAACCAGGAAAGCCGTTCACTGCTGATAGAGTTATTCGGCAAAGAACATTGGTTTCATCAACAAAATATTTTGCGTCTAGAAGGCCAAGGAGCGGGAGAACCATTTTTAAGTGGAAAATTGTGTGTGTCAGATGAATTTCTGGCTAAAATACTTCACAACGGAGACTACCGTCCCGATTATAGTAGTGACTTTCCGGCCAAACGGGTAGAAACACATTTGGAATGGAACGATCTGGTCGTTCCATTCCATTTATTGGAAGACTTGGAAAACATTTCGAAATGGCTGGAACATGAACAGGCTATTCGTTTGCGTTGGGAGCTGAATAAATACATTAAGCCAGGCTATCGCTGTTTGTTTTATGGTCCGCCTGGAACGGGGAAAACCTTGGCAGCGTCCTTACTGGGTAAAAAACATGGTATGGATGTTTATCGTATCGATCTGTCGATGGTGGTTTCCAAATATATTGGCGAAACAGAAAAGAACCTGGCCAAGATCTTCGACCGTGCCGAACACCAAAATTGGATCCTCTTTTTTGATGAGGCCGATGCCTTGTTTGGGAAACGTTCGGAAACCAACTCCTCAAATGATCGGCATGCCAACCAAGAAGTAGCTTATCTGTTGCAACGTATTGAAGATTTTCCAGGCACGGTGGTATTGGCCACCAACCTAAAAGATAATTTAGACGAAGCCTTTTTTCGTCGTTTTCAATCTGTGTTGTATTTTCCTATGCCTGATCAACAATTGCGGCTTCACCTATGGCAACAAATGATCCCAAAAGAATGGCTTGTCAAGTCCACAGTTAATTTGCTACAGGAAATTACCCATTATAAGTTGGCCGGTGGTAGTATGGTAAATGTGATACAGCGCTGTGCCCTTCAGCTATATCAACTAGAACAACCAGTACTTAGTTTAGCTATGCTGACCAGTGCTATAGAAAAAGAATTGCTTAAAGAAGGAAAAATGCTCGGTAGCTAAAGGGGACTGTGGTAACAATAAGTAATTAGAAAAATAAAAAGTCATCTTAAGTTTATTAAGATGACTTTTTTGTGGTTTATTGGTTTTGCTAAATATATGGCTTTTAACTAAGGTGCAATTAGGATAAACTTATAATTGCCTGCTTCACTGACATTAAAAGAAAATTTACCATTGGGATCAGTCATCATGACCATTAAGCTTCCGCCCGGATTTTTCCCTCCCTTCACAATAATTCCACCTATGGGATTACCAGCTACCAGGGCATGTGCCTTCGGCCTTTCTTTTGTGCTGCTTACACCCTTTTGACTGATGCTTTTACCTTGGGGCTCATCGGGTGCGGTAATAGTAAAGGTATAACGACCAGCTTCTAATCCTTTAAGTTCCAACTCCCCTTGATCAGTGGTGTTGATTATCATGGCATTTCCACCAGGGTTTTTGCCGCCCTTCACCACAATGCCACCTATGGGTTGACCCGCAACGAGGGCATGTGATTTGGTACCGCTCAATCCTTTTTCACTGATGCTTTTTCCGGTAGGTTCTGCTGGAGCTATCCATTTTCCGGTAGCAGCGTAAGAGGCAGCTGCCGCACCATTGCCACTATTAGGTTTTGAGGCAACTGCTGAATACAGCATACCTCCATCACTGGGTTTGGTCACTTTACCTCTTAAACG
Organism: Pedobacter sp. ASV28; assembly: GCF_016428855.1. Classification (GTDB taxonomy): domain Bacteria; phylum Bacteroidota; class Bacteroidia; order Sphingobacteriales; family Sphingobacteriaceae; genus Pedobacter. The sequence goes on along the minus strand of NZ_JAELTN010000023.1, from coordinate 16,669 downwards.
TTTTGAACGGGAACTAAAATTCCAACTCAAACCTGCATTTACCGTTAGAGCCTGGTAATGAGTTTCGGTAGCTTGCTCAAACATTTTTCCAGAGGCAAGTTGGGTTGCTTCGTAAGTTCTTCCCTCATTAAATCCACCTGAAGGCACAAGATAACTTTGTGCACTCTTTATGTTTGGACCTATGTTTATTGCAGCCGAAGTATAAATACTAAAATTTCCTGTAATGGAATAGCTGAGTTTGAGCTGAGGCCTGGTGATAAAACCAGTAGTTTTTGTTTTTGGCGATTCGGAGAGCACAATAGACTGAGCAGCACCATTTACCATCACTGTGCTGCGTTGTATAAAACCATCCTGTTCTAAACTAAAATATCCTCCACTAAGGGAAGGAGAAAAGCTAAGCGATCCAAAGCTAATGTCAGCTTGTAAACCTGCGAAACCAGTAAAACCTTTATTAACAGAAGCTCCTTTTTTTACACTGGTGATGTCTAGGGTTCCATTGTATAATTTATAGGATTCCTGTAAGGTTTCTACATTTGGCAGAAGACTTTTAGCGGTATGGTAAGTACCACCGGCTACTATTCCCAAGGCGAACTTGTCACTGCCTTTTACGGAACTATCCCAGCTTTTGCTCAAAAACGGAACAAATACATCTGCATTAAGGTTGTAGCCATTGCCTAAATACGATTTAGTTTTTAGCGATGATGTAGGATCGTTTATACCACCACCTATAGAAACGGTGAAGGCTTGTTGTGCCAATGTTACCTTGGCAAGCAGTAATAGAAGTGTTATAAGTATATTTTTCTTCATGATGGGGTAGCTTTTTTATTTGATATTTCGCTACTTAACTGTATATAAAGGCCAGCCCCAATTTGTTACCCCATAAGTTTAAAAGAAAACCAAAAGTGGAAATCTTACAGGAAAAGCTGAAGAAATAGCTGTTTGTTGAGTGGGTGTGAACCCCATGGCCTAAAGATGACCTATTGTTTATATAGTAGCTATCAAAAAGTCTTCTCCAGTGGCAGGGCTCAGGTGATCTGTCCTGTTTGAAAAATAAAATTGGGCAAGGTTGCTGCTGCTTACGGTTTCTATATTTTTTAACCCCGTCTCATGTGCTAGCTTCAATAAATCTTCTGGAGTAAAAAAGCTGATGAATGGTGTGCCAGCAGCCTTGGCGCCTTTTTCTGCTATCAATTGTAAGGCTTTGTCTTCTTCATCCATTAATTCCAATGGTAAATAAAAGGTAATCGCCAGCTTAGAGCCGGGTGCCAGTTTTGTTATTTGAGCGAGCATAGCCTCAATTGCCTCTTTAGTAAGATACAAGGTAACACCAGTGCAGGTAATCAGTGCAGGTTTATGGGAATCAAACCCTGCTTTTAATAACTCTTCCCACCAAGAAGAAGTTTCAAAATTGACAGGAACAAAATGTAGCCATTTTGGAATGCCAAAGCCAAGTTCCATTAACCTTTTTTGTTTCCAGATTTGCGTATCAGGCTGATCAATTTCATAGATTTCGATTTTGGAAGCTATATCTGGCCTACGTTGGGCAAAACTGTCGAGCCCAGCACCAAGAATAATATACTGGTGAACCCCTTGATTACTTTGTTCGATAAGGAGGTCATCAATAAAACGGGCACGGGCCAAAATAGATGCCCGAAGGCGTTTGGTAAACGTGGGGTGCATATCTGGGCGTTGCTGCCACTGTTCGCTAGGGGCGATCAATCTTAAGCCTATTTCATCTTCAATTAAGTATGGTTCCGAATCCACTTGAAGGTGGAGTGCCCTCCACAAAGCCGTTCTAACTGCTGTATGATCTGGTTCTGGATTTTTTTTATGCTGTTCCATGGGATAACAATTGCATGATGAGGTACTAAAAATGCTGGTTGTAAAGTCTAAATTACAAATTTAGTAATGAAATATTGCTCACCTGTTTTTTGCTATATTATCGCTTGAGGTAGAGGGGTACTTAAAACATGAACATCCCATTAATTCATTAGATCTATAGCTGGTTCAAAGTAAATAGAACTGTCTTTTTATAGGAAAATTATCATAAAGATCAGGCTTTTGCCATTCTTATTAACATTGATGGTCTGTACTGTTACAGTAGCTATTGAATACCCCATGTCTTCAAGTGAGCAAATAGCCTTAAAGCCAACCTTCACATTGGTGCTCACTTAGTTGTGCATCTAAAATGCGCCCCTAAGGGGAGAGAAATTCGTCGTTTTTTTGTACAACTTTAAGTGAAATTTATAAAATTCACACTTTTTAGTGGTAGCTGTTTGTAGGAAAACCTGAAAGGATGGAAGGGACCGGAAATGTGAATTGTGTAATTATTTTGTTTAAACATATAACAAACAATAGGTGATATCGGCAAACTTTGCATTGTGAAATAATTCACCCTAAAATTTTAAGTGATGAAAAGCAATGAAAGTTTACAGAAAGACGTTCAGGATGCCATAAAGTGGGAACCACTTTTACATGCTGCAGAAATAGGTGTAATAGTTAAGGATGGAGTAGTCACCTTAACGGGCACTGTAGATAATTATGTCAAAAAAACAGAAGCAGAAACAGCAGCGAAGAAAGTGGCCGGAGTTAAGGCTGTGGTAGAAGAAATTGAAGTAAAGTTTGCCAACAAAGACATTAAGGATGATAGTGATATTGCCGGGGAAGTGTTAAATGCGCTTAGATGGAATTGGCAGGTGCCAGATGAAAAGATAAAAGTGAAGGTTGAAAAAGGATGGGTAACCCTAGAAGGCGATTTGGATTGGTATTATCAGAAGAATGCAGTGAAAAAAGCGGTCAAAAATCTTTTAGGTATAAAGGGTGTGATCAATAATATTAATATTATTTCAGTAGTAAAAGATAGGGTGGAAAAAGAAGAAATAGAAAAGGCCATTGCCCGCGACTGGTCCATCAATGACCAGGATATCAAGGTAGATGTTTCAGGAAACCGTGTAACCCTTAGCGGTACAGTGAATTCCATATTTCAGAAAGACGAAGCAGAGCGAGTGGCTTGGAAAGCGCCCGGCGTATGGTTCATAGATAATGACATTGTCATTGAATATGATTACTATCTGGTAGATTAACACATAGAAAGGAAGTCCAAAAAAGCATGATCCTTTATAAGGTGCCAAAAAAATCATCATAAATAAAATGTGGTTTTTATAAGAGGGTATCTTTACTAAATTAAATGAAAGGAGAAAGCAGCTTTTTGGACATCCTCTATCATTTTTGCATTTGGGGGAGAAAAGATATTATAGTCAACGTGCCTGGGTTTTTTCTGTAAAGTATTTGCGTACAAAAGCATGCTGTTGGTTTTCGGTCATCTTATCCGCTTGCCTAATTTCAACTTTGATCTTCGAAAATAGATGGTCATCCCTAAAGGTATGATACAATTCTACTTTTGCATCGGTTGGTCCGAAAAGAATAACTTCCTCGTAATTTCTAATAATCTCGGCAAGTTGTTTGTAATAAGCGGCCTGCTCACCCTGTTCCTTGGTATGCATGGTATTTTCACCCCTTTTTATGGCTTCTTCTTTTTCTTGATGCGTAAATTTGCATTCAAGGGTTTTTGTAAGCATGGGTGCGTCTTGGAATTCGATGAGGTTTGCTATAGAATGGTCCATCCAAATACCCAGTTTTGTTGATGTTGTCATGATTATTTTATATTTTAAAAGACCAAAAATCCGATCTGCTCAAAAATATTTGCTTTAAAATGATGATGGTTATGGAATTCTTAGGTTTCGTTACATGATTCACACTTTTAGGTTATGGAATGACTAAGCTGAAAATTTAGGGCAATTGATCTCTTATACATTTTCAAGCGCAATCCTATTTTCAAAAGAGGTATTTCTGAACAATGACGCCGTTAGGCCTGTAACCTGTTTGAACTGTCTGGAAAGGTGTGCAACACTGCTATAATTCAAAAGGTAGGAAATTTCGGTAAGGTTGAGTTCATGATAAAGCAGCAGTTCCTTTGCCCGTTCAATTTTGTGGTTGATGATGTAATGTTCTATGGTCATTCCCGTTTCTCGCGAAAATACATTGGCTAGATAGGTATAATCATGTTTGATTTTCTCGCTAATGTAATTTGAGTTTTTCACTTTGGGAAATTCCTCGGTGTAATGTACCATATCAATGATAGTGTTCTTAATGCGCTCAATAAGCATGGTTTTTTTATCTGTGATCAGCTCCATGGCAAATTTGCTCAATACCGTCTTTAACTGTGTATATTCTTCTTCGGCTGGAACATCTACCAGATCAACTTCTCCGAGGGTAATATGGTGATACTTTAACCCAAGTGCATCGAGTTCGTTTTTTACGATGATCTTACAGGGAGTGCTCACCATGTTCCTGATATGTAATTTCATGATTGAAACGATTAGATTAATGGAAGGCAAAACAATATTGCTGAATATCGTTTGCTCTCTACAAAATTCATGATTGGCCACTATTTAACGAATGATGGTCGTCAAGGTATTATTAGATGTTCATCATTGACTAAAGAATCGCTAAAAGCTATGCTGGTGTTGTTGTACTTGTTAATAAGTCTCTTCTGCTGGCTATTTCCTCTAGATGCTCTTAGTTTGTTGGTTTGATTAATATTTGCGATAGGTATGATAGGTATCATTTTAACATTGTGGAGCTATAGATTTTAGGAGATGGAAAAGACGGTCCAATATTTGTTTCTTTTTTTGATGTCCTTTTAAAAAGTTATGAAAAAACTCTTTGTGTTTGATCTTGATGGTACTCTAGCTTTAAGCAAATTACCTATTGATAGCGAGATGGGTGGATTATTGGATCGTTTGCTTCATTTGATGAAAGTATCCATCATTTCAGGAGGAAATTGGCTTCAATTTCAAAAACAGGTACTACCTAGACTTTCGGTTGGGGATGGATTGGCCAATTTATCCATACTACCAGTTTGTGGTACCCAATATTATAGTTATAACCTGGGATGGGAAAAGCTGTATGAAGAAGATTTTACTGCTGAAGAAAGAAAACTTATTTTGGAAGAATTAGGTCATGCAGTTGCCGCTGAAGGTCTTCTGCCTAAAAAACAATGGGGCGAGCTTATTGAGGATAGGGGAAGTCAAATTACCTATTCTGGTCTTGGACAGCAGGCCCCACTGGCAGAAAAAAAGATTTGGGATCTAGACTTTGGCAAACGAAAGCGGATAAAAGCAATTTTAGATAAGCGCTTGGCGGGTTTTTCCGTACAGATAGGAGGTGCTACATCAATTGATGTAACGCATAAGGGAATTGATAAAGCCTATGGCATCTTTAAGCTGAAGGAAATGCTAGGGATCGAAACCTCTGAGATGATGTTTGCAGGTGATGCCTTGTTCGAAGGAGGGAATGATTATCCCGTTCTTGCAACAGCAGCTACCTGTATACAGGTTAGGGACCCGGAAGAAACTAAAAGAGTGATCGAAGTTACTTTGGCCATGTTAAGTTAAAAGCCATCTCACAGAGCAAGAAGTTGTGAAGCAGAATACACGTGTCGATGTTGGAAGTACTTCTTGATAAGGGGAGTTTAGCTTTTGTGAAACCTAAGTCAAAATCATGGTTCATCATCGAATAGGTATAAAAGATGAATGCACCAGTAGAAGGGGGCTAGCAGATTATTGAAAAATAGGGTAGATGATAGGCAGCTAAATCAGTTGCTCGATAGTTTTTTGTGCAGGCTCGAAACTGCAAAGGGCTACTCTTGGAAACTGCATAAAAGTGGTTTTTCGCAAGATAGCATCGGTATTATAGGCCTCTAATCCTTTTTCGTAGCATGCTATAAGGTCTTGATGATACAGGGTTTCTTCTCGCTCAAAGGAATTGAGGAAAGTACTTTCTTTTGGATCTTCTGGTATAACTTCTATACGGACAGCTGTTCTGGAAACGGGTTGATAGTGATATTTCATTTGAAGGCCTTGTATTGCCCATAAAGCTAACAAAATTCTTGAATGGTTCAATTTTAAAACAGACATTTCCTAGGTTAAAATGTCTATCAGGTTTCATTACGAGATTTATATGGTAAAAAACAATGCAACGGCAGCTGCTCCCATAATGAAGAAGGTTGCCCATAAAAAAAATTTTGATAACCACCTGCTTTTGTATTCGCCCATAATCTTATCACTTGCTGCAATTTTAACGATCAGAAATAATAAGGGAACAGCAGCTATACCATTGATAACGGCCGTATAAACCAATGCTTTTACCGGATCTATGCCTATGAAGTTGATAATTAGTCCTATAAGTGTAGAGATGGTAATTACGCCATAAAATCCATGCGCTTTTCTAAGCTTAAGATTGAGACTTGCATTCCAATTGAAAGCCTCGGAAACGGCATAGGCAGCAGAGCCAGAAAGTACAGGGACTGCAAGTAGACCCAGCCCGATGATACCCACAGAAAAGATCAGTTTGGCCAAATAACCCGAATTTGGAAAAGAATGCACCAAGGGTTCTAATGCTTTGGCCGCATCGGCTGCATTTTTTACATCGGTTACACCACTATTGTGCAAAACTGTGGCACCAACTAAGAGAATACACCATGTTGTAAATTCTGAAATGATCATACCAACATTATTATCTTTGCGCATAGCGTGAATATGCGGCCAACCAATTCTGGGCTTTCCGTCTCTCATGAGGCCTTTGGCTTTCTCTTCCTCCACTTCTTGTGAGGCCTGCCAAAAGAACATATAGGGGGTAATGGTAGTACCAAACACACCGGTAATGATAAACAGAAAATCAAAGGAAAATTCGAAATGGGGTACTACGGTTGCCTTTAGTACAGTTGGCCACGGCTGATCTACAATGAATGCCGTAATTGGATAAGCCAGTAAGGTGAGTGCCAGCCATTTTAAGATCTTAGAATAAGTTCTGTAATTGGTGAAAATTTCTAAGGTTAGGATTAGTGCGGTAAAAAGTAGGGTGAGCACAACAAAGTGTACAGGAATGAGGAGCTGTGCGGCCGCCGCCATAGCTCCAATATCTGCCCCTATGTTAATGGTATTGGCCACCACTACAAGCCCCACTACTGAATAAAGAACTTTACGGCTATAATGCTCTTTTATAACAGCGGCTATACCTTTTCCTGTTACCAGTCCTATTCTTGCACAGGCTTCCTGCACGGCGGTCATAAAGGGCAGCATATATAATGCAGTCCATAGTTGTCCATAGCCAAACTGTGCACCTGTTTGCGAGTAGGTAGCAATGCCCGAAGGGTCATCGTCAGCGGCACCAGTAGTGATTCCGGGCCCTAAAAGCCCAAATAACTTTCGGATTCTTCTTAGCAGGAACTTTGTTTTGTGCTTAGAGGGCATAAATATGAATGGATGGTTAAATTTAGCTAACTACAATATACTGTATAAATTTTGGAAATGCTATTTTTTTTGGATATTAGTTTATCATATTTAATGATTAGGTAATATAAAGCTGTATTATTTTTGTCCTGTTTTTTTTGCTTCTTCCTTGGCTCTTTTTTTGAAAAATCCCCTAAAAAGGAAATTGCTCTGTAATGCTTCCAAGTCTTCGTTAAGTTTTATACTACTCAGCTCAAGATTGGTCATAATGGTTCTGATTTGCTGAGCCATTTTAGGGTCATTAAGCAATAAGCCAGCTGCATTTTCATTTGATTTCAGTTGTGCAGAGGCTGTATGTAGGTTGTTGGTAAGTAGCTCTGCCGAAGCTGCGGAATGTTGTAGAGAAATAGCAGACTTTTCTAATTTTTCAAATAAAATAGTATCTGTTAATAGCTTGTCCATTAGCCCGTTTTTGGTGTTCAGGGTATTGGTGAATCTGTTCAGGTCTTGAGCAGTTTGTTTTGTGGCCATTGTGGTGCTATTCAGGTTAGCCACCATGGTTTTAAAATCGGTCGCAATTTTTTCATCGCTAAGTAACGCACCCGCAGCACCCTTGCCATTGACCAGGTTGTTGGCCAATATCTTGAAATCGGAGGTAATGTCCAACAAGTTTTTATTATTTACTTGAAGAGTTTTCATAATTTCGTCAGTAGAGACTGAAGTATTGCTTACCAAGCTGTCGCCGTCCTCCACGAAAGGAGATTTTGGATTCCCACCTGTAATGACTACAATCTTGTTGCCAATAAAACCATCGGTACTGATGCTTGCCCCAGCATCCTTATGGATATATTTGTGTACGCCTTCTTCAATATTCATGAAAACCCTGACCTGCGAGGTGCCAAAGAACTCTATTTTTTTAACGGTGCCAATTTTTACGCCCGAAAACCACACATTGTTGCCCTTCTTCAACCCTTGTATATCATTGAAGATGGCACTTAGGGTAAAGCTCTTTACAAAGGTTTTTTTCTGCGATCCTAGGGTGAAAATACAAAGGATGAAGATCAGTAGACCTAAAGTAATGAATAGACCTACGATGATTTTTTTTCGGTTATCTGTTACTGACATTTGCTATTGAATAAAATTGTAATTATAAAATGCTTGAGCTTGCTCATCGCCCGAATTGAAAACCTTTTCAAAAGTGCCCTGTCTTTCAAAATGCCCATCTACCAACATGGCAATCCTATTGCCGACCTCCTTTGCACAGGTAAGGTCATGGGTAATAATGATTGCACTTGTATGAAATCGTTCCTGAACATCGTTGATCAATTTATTGATTTCAATGCAGGTTATAGGATCAAGACCTGCAGATGGTTCGTCATAGAGCATAATTTCAGGTTGAAGAATGAGTGTTCTGGCAATACCAATACGCTTTCGTTGGCCACCCGAAAGTTCCGAAGGCATTTGGTTAAGGGTTTTTAGTAATCCTACTGCATCGAGCATTTCATCTATACGTTTTTCGGTTTCGAGCTTGGTTAATGATCTTTGGTTACGTATCAAGGGAAATTCCAGATTCTGTTTAACGGTCATGCTATCATATAATGCACTGCTCTGAAAAGAAAAGCCTACCCGCAGTCGTAGCTTTAAAAGCTCCTTATACGTAATCTGGTCAACAGTTTTACCTAATACGTTCACCATTCCAATGTCTGGTTTCAAAAGGCCAATAATAATTTTGATCAGGACAGATTTTCCTGAGCCAGACTTACCAAGTACCACCAGGTTCTCTCCCTTAATGAGGTCGAGGTTAGCCGAGGAAAGTACTTTCATGTCGCCAAAAGACTTGTTTAATCCCTTGATCTCGATTACTTTTTCTCTATTGGTATCGGTTAATTCTTTTTGTTGCATTAGTATTTAGGTTATGAAAAAACTGAAAAACTGTACACATACTACTTCTTCTACAAAAATGAGGAACATGGCAATGACCACAGAGGCATTGGCGGCCTTACCCACACCTTCAGTACCCTTTGATGAGTTGTAGCCCTGATAGCAACCAACCATGCCAATTGTAAAACCAAAGAGGATGGCCTTGGTGGTTGAGGCCGTAATGTCCAAAAAGGTTATACTCTCCAAGGAGCTCTGAAAAAATGCACTGGCACTGGTACCTTCGTTGATGGAAACGTTAAGTAGAGAGCCAAGCATGCCGATCATGACTGTATAAAAGGCAAGTATTGGCATAGTGATGGTGGCGGCAAGCACCCTGGTTACCACTAGGTATTTGAAAGGGTTAGTGGCAGATACCTCCATGGCGTCGATCTGTTCGGTCACATTCATTGATCCGAGCTCTGCACCAATGCTCGAACCTACTTTTCCTGCAGCGATTAATCCAGTTAGCAGCGGAGCTAATGTTCTGAGGAGCGCAATGCCAACCAATGATGGGAGCCATGAAGTTGCACCAAACTCTGAGAGCGATGGCCTAGATTGTTTGGTGAACACAAGCCCAGTGATAAATCCTGTAGTAGAGATCAATAGTACAGATCTGTACCCAATTTCATAGCATTGTCTCATTACTTCCTTGAATTCATAAGGTGGAAGGAGGGCTTCCTTAAAGAATCTAATAATAAAACGATAAATGTCATAAATCGTCAAGAACCATACAGCTATTTTGCCTGGCTGTTTGATGGCAGATTTAGGGCTGTGGTCTGAGGTCTTCATTTAGGGTTACTTGTAAATTATTGGATTTACAGTTGTTGATCGGCCATGGTATATATACAATTTATAAGATGATTTTGTTTTACTAAACCAGCAAATGGTCCATTGAAAATATGATAGGTTATCTAAACTTTTGGCTTTAAGATCGATGAATAGATCCAGTCATTTGGTGATCTTCATCATCAAATTAACCGTTTAGTGATCATTTTATAAGGATCATTTTCAATTTATATTTAGGAGAAATTGTTTCCTATTTCATTAATCGCTTATGAAAGGCAAAACTTTGTTAAAGTGGAAAAAATCAGATGGATTGATCCTTACTCTTAACTTGGGCTCATCGAGCTTGAAATTCAATCTCTTTCGCTTTGGTAGCCTTGAAAAGGAATATGTTGGTTCAATAGCTGGAATTGGAGAAAATCAGGGTACGTTAGAGATCAGTTCAAAAGAGAATCGGCAATTAATTAAAAAGACATTTTCGCACCCAACATTGGACACTGCCATTAAAATGCTTATGGAATGGGTATCTAGTCATATAAACAAATCGGAAATACTTGCCATTGGGTATCGAGTGGTACAAGGCGGCCCATTACATGTGAGCCCGGAGGAAATCACAGAAAAACTGCTTATAGATCTTAATTTATATAGTTATTTGGCACCCAATCACCTGCCCAGTGAGCTCAAACTTTTAAGTATCTTTGGTAAAGTCTATAGCGGCATACCACATATTGCCTGCTTTGATACTTTTTTCCATAAAGAGATGCCAAGCCGTTCCAAGTTTTATCCCTTGCCAGAAAATTATAGAGAAAATGGACTTATACGTTACGGTTTCCATGGTCTTTCCTATGAGTCCATCTTTAGACAGTTACTTAGGGAAGATACCACTGTCCGAAAGCAAAAGGTGATCATTGCTCATTTGGGCAATGGTTCAAGCCTAGCAGCTATTGCTACGGGCATTGGCAAGGATACTACTATGGGCATTAGTCCCATGGGCGGATTGGTCATGGCTACAAGATCAGGAGACCTTGATCCAGGGGCTATTCTTTTTATCCTCAAGCAGGATCGGCTCTCTGTTGAACAACTTGATGATCTGTTGAGTAAAAAATCTGGATTAAAGGCCATGGCGGGTACTGGAAATATGGAAGAGATAATTGAGCAAAGTAAGCATGATCAAAAGGCAAGGGATGCATTTGAGCTATTCTGTTATCAGGTTAAAAAATATATAGGCTCATTTGCTGCAGCGCTTGGTGGCCTTGATCTGTTGGTGTTTTGCGGCGGAATTGGAGAAAACTCGGCTTTGGTAAGACAGGAAGTCTGTGCCTCAATGGAATTTATGGGCGTGAAACTAGACCATCTTTCCAATATTAAGGGCAGAAGCCTAATTTCCCACCCTAATAGCAGGGTTACCATTAGGGTTATGAAAACTGACGAAGAACTTATGATTGCAGCACATACGCAACGTATATTAAATGCTAAATAACACCCTAATCTGCATATTGGTATGAATTGATGTTAAACAACTGTACTGATGACCTCTGTCATTAAATTCAAGCATTGGGCGAGCTACCTTTGTTTTAAATAAAGAGCTGGATGAAAAACTTACTTGTTTTAAATGACCATAGTCCACAAGCAGAACACGCCGCTTTATTTGCATTGGATTTGGCCAAAAAAATGCATATGGGCCTTGTTTTGGCCAGCATTTCTCCTCAAACAGGTGCTGTCTATTATCCAAACCAACAATTGACTTCCCATGAAACCTTGGAGAAGCATCGGTCAGATTTGATGGGTAGCTTATTGCTCCTTGAAAAACGCTATACCGACTTTAATCCTGTTGTGCAGGAGGTTGAACTTACAGATTTTACCGGAGAAGAGCTTTTGCGATTGACAACTGATCATAATGTATATATGGTCATCAAGGGAATGGATGAGTTCCTTCCTGCTGCTTTGCTAAATGTCAACTTGGCTATTAACATGCTGCTTAGTGAAATCAAATGTCCTTTGTTGATCGTCCCCTCCTCGTGGGAGTTTAATGAATTTAGAGATTTGGTCTATCTGACCGATCTTCGCTTCTGCGGCTTGAAAACCGTTAGTTTTATTGCAGATCTTGCTCGTGAGTGGAATGCAAATGTAACAATTGCACATACTACGGTTAGTGGACTTCCTGAAATTGAGGCCGAAGAAGCTAATGCTATTTTTAGAGATGAAATAGACCACCATGTAAACTATCATAACATTTCCATAAACATGCTCAAAAAGGAAGATATTTCAGAAACAGTCCAATCAATGGTGAAGGATTTCAACGCCGATCTGTTGGTATTTGTTAACCAGCATTTTCATTTTAACACCTTTACCAAACAGTATTTTAAGGACAAATGTACATTGTATAAACCTGTACCTATGTTGATCTTTCCTTATTAGTTGCAGCTATAATGGTTTGTTTGAATTGCTTATAATCAGTGTTTTAATTGTCTTATAGTGGCTTGGCGTTACGGGGCAGGGTATATTTATAGAAACATTCGCGGTAGAAAGTTTAGTTCTTGAGCAATATATAGATGCAACTTGTTGATTGTAAATTCAATAAAAGTAAAACAGAAACCGATGTTAAGACGTTGTGCAAATATGTTCATCGTTAACAACAGAAATTGTCTGTCGGAATGGATTGAAACATACATTTTTTATCATAAAATAATACAATCATAATATGGAAGGTAAAACAGTAATTGTTACGGGTGCCGCTTCAGGCATAGGGAAAGCAGTGGCACAATTATTTGCAAAGGCAGGGGCCAATGTGGTGGTATCCGATATCCATGAGCCAGATGGGATACAATTAACTCAAGAGATCAATATTGCAGGAGGTAAGGCCTCATTTTTCCGAACAGATGTTGCCGTTGCAACAGAGATGAAAGTATTGGTTGATTTTGCCGTAAGTACCTATGGTAAACTGGATATTGCAGTAAATAATGCCGGAATTGGCGGGGAGCAGAATCCAATTGCCGATATGAGCATTGAAGGTTGGGAAAGGGTCATTTCAGTAAATCTAAATAGCCTTTTTTATGGTATGAAGTACCAAATTGCCGCCATGTTAGCGAGTGGTGGGGGAAATATCATTAATGTTTCTTCCATTTTAGGAGCTGTAGGTTTTGCTGGGTCTGCCGGATACAGTGCAGCCAAACATGGCGTTATTGGGCTTACCCAGACCGCAGCGTTAGAATATGCTGCCCAAAATATCAGGGCAAATGCAGTTGGCCCAGGTTTTATTGATACCCCGTTGCTTAACGCTCTTGATGCGCAGATGAAAAGCCAGCTGGTGGCCATGCATCCGATTGGCAGGTTGGGTAAAAGTGAAGAAGTGGCGGAGTTGATCTTTTGGTTGGGAAGTGACAAATCTTCATTTGTGAATGGCAGTTACTATCCAATTGACGGGGGATATTTGGCCAAATAAATACTGACAGTTTAGTTTAAAATTTTAAGCATGGACCATATAGACTATTATGGCGCATTGGAAATACCCAAATCGGCAAGTGCAGCAGAGGTTAAGGCTGCCTATCGAAAGTTGGCCAGAAAATACCATCCAGACCTTAATCCCAATAATAAGGAGGCAGAGAAAAAATTCAAGGAGATCAACGAGGCCAATGAGGTGTTGAGTGATCCTGAGAAAAGAAAGAAATATGATCAACATGGAAAAGACTGGAAACATGCAGAGGAATTTGAAAGAGCAGAATACCAACAAAAGAGACCATCTGCAAAAAATGCGGGACAACCATTTTCGGAGGAGGATTTTTTCGATGTTTTTGGGTCCATGTTTGGTGGTTCTGCCAACCAGGGACGGCAACCAAAGTTCAGGGGCAGCGATCTCAATGCAGAATTACAGCTTAACTTACGTGATGTTTACAGTAGTCAACAACAAACCCTCACGGTTAACGGAAAGAACATTAGGTTAACTTTTCCAGCTGGAATAGAAGATGGTCAGGTCATTAAGATTAGGAACCATGGTTCTCCAGGAGCAAATGGAGGCCCCAACGGTGATCTTTATATTACCTTTTCCATTAACAACGATACCAAATTTAAAAGGGATGGAAAAAACCTATATACAGACGTAGCGTTAGACCTTTACACTGCGGTATTAGGGGGAGAGATACTGGTTGATACTTTTAATGGGAAAGTAAAGTTGAAAGTGCCACCAGAAACCCAGCCTGGAACAAAGGTTAAACTTAAAGGCAAGGGATTTCCAGTGTATAAAAAAGAAAATGACTTTGGTGATCTCTTTATCACCTATCAGGTTAAACTGCCTACCCATCTTTCAGCAAAGGAAATAGAATTGTTCACCGAGTTAAGTAAGATCAAAAATGGAAAATGAGCATTTGGTATTGATCACCAAGTTCTGTTTGCACCATGATGTTGAACCATCATTTATATCTTCCCTTCATCAATTTGGGCTGATTAATGTGAAGCAACAGGGAGAAGAACTTTATCTCTATATAGAGGAGATAAGTGAGGTAGAAAAAATGGTGCGGTTACACCATGAACTGGGTATTAATTTAGAAGGAATAGATGTCATTAATAATTTGTTGAAACAAATCATTGAATTACAGCATGAATTACAGCAGGCCAGAAATAGGCTGAACACATTTGCGCCCGATGATGAACGTTAATGATCAATAATGGCTAGGCTTATTTTATTGAGACATGGTCAGTCTGAGTGGAACCTGGAGAACCGGTTTACAGGTGAAATGGATATTGGCCTTACCTTTCAGGGAGAACAGGAAGCAAAAAAAGCAGGAAAGCTATTAAAAGAATTTCCCATTGATATTGCTTACACTTCGGTATTGAAAAGAGCGATATGTACGCTTGAAATTATCCTTAAAGAAATTGGACGCCAAATTCCAGTGGTCAAGTCTCCAGCATTGAATGAAAGAAATTATGGGAAATTACAGGGACTGAATAAGGCTGAGACAGCAAAAAAATATGGCCCGCAAAAAGTGTTGTTATGGAGAAGAAGCTTTAGCATAAGACCTCCGGGTGGAGAAAGCCTAAGAGATACATTTGAACGTGTAGTTCCTTACTATCAAAAAGAAATAATGCCCCAATTAAAGGTAAATAAAATGGTGCTGATCGTAGCTCACGGAAATAGCCTTAGGGCATTGATTATGTATTTGCAAAAATTAGATGAACAAGAAATCTCAAAACTTGATGTGGTTACTGGGGTGCCTCTTGTTTATGATTTTTCCCCTCAAATGGAATTGATAAAAATAGAATATCTATAGGTGTATAAATTGATTTTTTCGTTTGTTCAATATCATGAGAAAGGATGATGGTTGTCATTAGTTAAGGGGGGTAATTTGTTGAAATTTAAATAAGTAGCCTCATGGTCATCAACCATTAAAAACATATGCTAATGAAAAAGATCTTAGTGCCCACTGATTTTTCGTGGCCAGCCAAAAATGCGGCCATTTATGCCATGCATTTAGCCAAGGTAATGCAGGTAAATGTTAAATTGTGCAATGTGATTATGGTACCTCTGGAGATCCCCATAATGGCACAGGCTTCCTGGCCTTTGGTAGAGTATGATACCTTGGAAGAAGAATCGACACAGGAGCTGAAGATGACGGCAAAAAAATTGGAAAAACTTTTCGAAACGGAAGCCATTTTAGATTCCTTCCGACCAGCTATTGATTATTCAATAGGGGTTGGGTCAGTTCCTGAAGCGATTAATACTTTTGCAAGTAATCCTGTTGTAGAGATGATTGTGATGGGCATGTCTGGATCTGGAGGAATAACGCAGTTTTTATTGGGAAGTAGTTCAAGAACAATAATAGAAACGGCCAAAATACCTATTTTGCTGATCCCAAAAAATATCCGGTTCAATGGTATATATAAAATTGCATTTGCTACAGACCTTGGCGCAAAAGATGTGGAACTGATTGGTCAACTGGCTGACTTTGCAAAGAAGTTTAATGCAGAAATTCTTTTGGTTCACATTGGTGATGAGGCGCCAGAAGGCAAACACCAAGAGAAGGTAGATCATTTTATGAAACAGATAGGGAATAGCGTTGGCTATGCTAAGATTGATTATGAATATGTGTGGAATATTGACATAAATCATGGTTTAGAATGGTTTGCAGAGCATAGACAGGTAAATATGCTCGCAATGGTCCACAAGAAACATAGTGTATTCTATCGAATTTTTAACGGTAGTCATACCCAACATGTTAAAGATCGGATCAAGCTGCCGCTACTTGTGATTCCTGAGTTCTCAACTAAGAAAGTTTAAACCAGAAAAAAGAATGCCGAGCTTTTTGAATACGCTCAACGTCAATTATTTTAAGAAAGTGCCCAAAAAACCATAAGCTCTTTTCCTTAAAAAGAAAACTCCCTCAACGTAAATCTCCTTAATTTAGCGAGAAAGTAGAATTTTTGGACACTCTTTTTGCCAATGAAGAATGGGTTAATTTTTGTTTTGATTGTAGGAAATGTTAAGCCTCTTTATAATGCTTCATATGTGATCTGTGGAAATTTCCTGCCAAATCGATGCATTCATCATTTTTAAGCTGCATTTCCAAAGGAAGAAACATATGGCTTAACTTCTCAAATTAGACGATGTGCGGTTTCAGTACCATCCAACATTGCCGAAGGTTCAGGAAGACAACATCCAAAAGAAACCATTCAATTTCTAG
>NZ_JAELTN010000022.1 GCF_016428855.1 Pedobacter sp. ASV28 | reverse complement strand
CCCCCCCCCCCCCCCCCCCCCCCCCCCCCCCCCCCCCCCCCCCCCCCCCCCCCTTTTTTCAAGCATAAGACGGCATACGAGATGGTAACGCAGGTCTCGTGGGCTCGGAGATGTGTATAAGAGACACGAATTTGGGAAATCCGGCAACGGTACAACCACTCTATGAAGGTTCGACTCCTTCCCCTACAGCTAGTTTTACAGCAAGTGCTTTAAAGTTATCAGTTTATTTGGTAATTAGAAATGATAAGCTGAAAACTTATAATGTTGGGTGGTGAAATTGGCAGACACACCTCCTTGTCTCGGTGGTGGGGATCATGGGACAAACGCAGTTTATGGGTTGACCACAAATTAATTTTTGAACTGTAGCTAACTACCCCTTGAAGGTTCGACTCCTTCCCCAACAGCCATTTTTATAAATAATAAGTTAGTTAAGGAAGCGGTTCAGGATTGGATCGCTTTTTTTGTTAAAAATTCATCCCGAACATCATTAGCACATATGCTAAGCGTAAACAATAATGGTGGTAATTGCCACTCAAGATCAACATCAATAAAAAAAACCTCCTGTCAAACATGGTTTAAAACAAGAGGTTTTTTTTAATATCGGGCATTCTATTTTAGCCCATATTTGTCGCTAAATTTTTTATCTAGCTGCTTATGCAAATTATCCAAGTTGATATCTCTACCCTGAATAAAAGCTTTTTCAACCTTATTGCTTTTCATATCCAAAGCATCCCCTGTAGAAACAAACAAGGTGGCATCTTTGCCCACTTCTAAGCTTCCCGCGGTTTTATCTATACCCAGTATTTTGGCCGTATTAAGTGTAATGGTTTGCAATGCTTTCTCCTTATCTAAGCCCCAAGCAGCTACCGTACCTGCCATAAAAGGCAAGTTGCGTTGCTGCCAAAAATCATCAATGCTCACCGCAACGGTAACTCCTGCATTGGCTAAAATGGCAGCATTTTTATACGGCATATTTACATCATCATCAATGTTATTGGGTAAGGCATGTGGCTGCTTCACAATTACAGCAACATTATGCTGTTTCAGGAAATCGGTAATTAGATAGGCTTCACTACCTCCAATAATTATCGGCGTTATACCAAACTTTTTGGCAAAATTAACCGCTGATACAATATCTTTTTGGGTATTTGCCGTAATGTACAATCTTTGGTTACCATTAAATAGCTTGGCCATTGCCGCAAAGCGAGTATTTGTTTCGGCAGGTTTTGGGCCTTCATTGTATGCTTTGGCTTCAGCAAAAAAGCTATTCAATTCTAAAATAGCACTCTGAGTACGCTCGGTCATAGATTCGGCTGAAAAGCCAGGTCTTCCACCACCAAAACCTCCCCTAAGCCTAGGGGTAGCCGGCCAATTTACATGCATACCATCATCTGTTTTAATGGCCGCGTCTTCCCAGTTCCAAGCGTCTAATTGTACAATAGAAGAACTGCCAGAAATGGCTCCCCCACTTGGCCTGATTTGGGCCATTAACACTCCATTACTACGTAGGGTTGCCGGAACTTTAGAATCGGTATTGTAGGCTACAATTGACCTGATATGTGGGTTGAGGTTACCTATTTCCTGAAAATCTAAAGTTGCCTTAATGGATTCATACTCCACTAGTCCCAAAGTATTTACAGGCGCAATAAAACCAGGATAAACATGTTTACCATTCACATTGATCAATTCGGCATCATTGGTGGCAAACTTTACCGTTGTAGCATCTCCAACACCAGTGATTTTACCCTTTTCGAACACCACATAGCCATTATTAATTACCTGTCCATTACCCGTATGAACAACACCACCCAATAAAATTACTTTTTTAGCCTGCACCTTAGCTGGCGAAATGTTAGCTTGGGCAAAAGCTAGCGTACTGGCTGCAAATGCCAGAAATACTGTCAATAGATGCTTATTCATGATGATGTCCTCCTTCTGTTTCTATCGCTTCAAAACCAGCAGAGAAATCACTGGCTGTTTCGCAGTTATACAATGGAGCAGGCGTAGCCATTGGACGCTGGGTTCTTCCACCCTTATTTTTGCTGTCCAACATTTTTTGGATGAGCCTAGCTCGTTCGGCCTGCTGCTGTTTTAGTTTTTGAGCATCTTTTTCGATATCCCAATACAATATACCATCTACAAAAGTTTTTTCTGCTTTTGCATAGATAGAAAGTGGGTGATCTGACCAAACGACTACATCTGCATCTTTCCCTACCTTTAAACTGCCCACTCTATCATCGATATGGAGCATTTTAGCAGGATTTAACGTCACAAACTTGAAAGCTTCCTCTTCTGGTACATTACCATAAAGCACTGCTTTTCCAGCCTCTTGGTTTAAACGACGAGCCATCTCTGCATCATCAGAATTGAATGCTGTGGTAATGCCTACATTGTGCATAATTTTACCATTGTAAGGAATAGCTTCTGCCACTTCAAATTTATAGGCCCACCAATCTGAAAAGGTAGAACCTGCAATACCATGAGCTTTCATTTTATCGGCTACTTTATATCCTTCCAAAATATGGGTAAAGGTATTGATCTTAAAGCCCAAACTATCTGCCACATGGATCAACATGTTGATTTCAGACTGCACATAAGAATGGCAGGTAATAAAACGTTTGTTGTTTAAAATTTCCACCAAAGCATCCAATTCCAAATCCCTACGTACATTATTTCCTTTTACTTTTAGGGCTGTTTCATAATCTTTGGCACGGGTAAAAGCATCTACAAAGGTTTGTTCTACGCCCATACGGGTTACAGGGAAACGTTGTCCAGTGCCAAAGTTACTTTGCTTCACATTTTCTCCCAATGCAAATTTGATGAATGGGTCTGCACCTGCAAATTTTAATTCTTCTGGCAGCTTACCCCAACGTAATTTAATCAATTGCGATTGTCCTCCAATTGGATTTGCCGAACCATGTAAGATTTGGGAAGTGGTAACCCCTCCTGCCAGTTGGCGATAGATATTTACATCTTCAGAGTTAATGATATCGCCAATACGAACTTCTGAAGAAACCGACTGGGCTCCCTCATTAATACCTCCTGTACCTGCAATGTGCGAGTGCTCATCAATAATACCTGGAGTAACGTGCTTACCAGTAGCATCAATTACCTTTGCTGCACCAGCAGGCAGGTTTTTACCTACAGCCTTAATCTTGCCGTTTTCTAAAAGCACATCGGTATTTTGCAACACCCCTTCCTTTTCATTGGTCCAAACTGTCGCATTTTTAAGCAGCACACTTTCTGTTTTGGGCTGCATTTCATTGCCAAAAGATTGGAACGGATAGATTAATGGGCCATTGGCAGCAAGCGCTGTTTTTTGTTCTTCTCTTTTAGGGGCTTCCTTTCCAGCTTCTTTAAAAGTAGCTGTCCACTTACCTTCAGATCCATCGCTCAATGCAGATTCGCCTTTTAACGAGATAGGGGATTCTGAAGAGATATAACCCGTTAAACGAACATCACCTTTAGGGTTTTTCTTTAAATTGAAGCTTAAGGTTACCCAATCGCCATTACGAGAAAAGGTAGCAGTTGTCTTAATGCTATCTACCCCAGCCCTTTCAATAGATGCGGCAGAAGGCCCTGTAATTTTTAACGTTAATGCCCCAATGCCATCTACGTTCATATTATAAACGCCTTTCAAGTCGCTAACATCCATTTTATTAACGATATAGCGTTTACCTTGCACCCAATTCTCATGGATGATATTATTGCTCTTGAATAAATTATCAGAAGTGATCAAGAAATTGGCCAATTTGCCCTTTTCCAGAGACCCTACCTTATCACTAATTCCTAACAGTTTAGCGGGCGTTTCGGTGATGGCAAGCAGAGCCTGCTTCTCGGTAAGCCCATTCTCTATCGCCGTGCGGATATTTGCCCAAAAATCACGTGTATTATCTAATCCAAACGCGGTGAGCGCAAAGTTAATACCTGCTTTTTCCAACGCTGCCGGATTAGATGCCGCCATTTCCCAAGCTTTCATCTGTGCCAAGGTTACATTTCTAGCCTCCGCTGGATCTTCCACATCATAAGCTTTAGGATAGTTTATCGGAATAATCAAACTTGCTCCAGTAGCTTTTACCGCATCTATACGTTGGTATTCATCGCCATTAGATTTGATAATGTACTGCTTGCCAAACTCCTTGCCAATTTTATCGGCACGCAATATATTCTGCCATCCGTCGGCTTCGAAAATTTGAGGTAGGTTCTGTTGCTTATTAAATTCATCTAACGATATGTTATACTCTTCTTTTTGGTTTTTATACCAAGCAGCATCCAAATAAGTTTGACGCAACAAGGCAATAGATCCCATCAAGGAAGTCGGATAGTCGTTAGCAGAAGTTCCCTTATTAAATGAGTAATTGGCAGCAGTTTGATCTCTTAAAATTACTTTATGCTCAAACTCGTCGTTCAAGGTTACCGCAGCAGAAGTGCCACGGGCAATACCATCTCGATTGATCACATTTACACTACCAAAACCTGCTTTTCTCAAATCATCTGCCTTTTTACTGTCAATGGCAAAGATTGCCTTCACTTCAGTTTCTGGCCTAATGGCTTCATTCCAATTATAAGCTCCTTTTTTAGTGGAAGTAAAGATAGAACGCCGTGTGCCCCCGAAGCCTGCTTGCGCAGCACCCCGTTGTGCCTCAGGCAATCCATAGCTCGTAAATGCATCAACAAGTGATGGATAAATGTATTTACCTTTCAAGTCAATTACCACATATCCTTTAGGGATAGCGGTACCAGCTCCAATAGCTTGGATGAGCTGGTTTTTGATCAGCAATGTACCATTACTGATGGTTTGGCTAGCATTTACCACGATAGTAGCATTAGTTAAGGCATATTGCCCCGATCGCACATCAAAAGAACCATTTACAGGAAATGTTTGCTGTGCAAATGCCAATACAGTAGAAAAAACCAACGCAAGCGCTAGTAGAATTTTCTTCATATTAGTTAATTTGTTAATTAAGGCTTAAATCTATTTATAAATCTAGCGCTTTTAAGCATATATCATATTTTTTACTTAAAACGATTATAAATTACATTGTAACTTTGCGTTTAATGCGATCGCGTAATTAAATTCTTATTTTTGAAAATAAAAAAAAGCACATGAACTTATACGGAATATTTAAAAGCGCCCACTCCGGATGGCGCTATCTGGTCTTAATTTTGTTGGTAATTGCCGTCATACAAGCTTTGGCAGGATGGTTTGGAAAAAAAAGTTATACCGAGGGCAATAGAAAATTGAATGTATTCACTTTAATCAGTGCGCACATCCAATTGGTATTTGGTTTGGTTCTTTATTTTTTAAGCCCACTTACCAAAGGACCTACAGGAGAGGCACTATATCGTTATTGGAAAATGGAACATATCGCTCTGATGATAGTAGCCATTATCTTAATTACCATAGGCAATTCAAAGTCTAAAAAGATTACTGATGGTGTAGCAAAACATAAGGCAATTGCCATTTTCTTTGGCATAGCGCTTATTCTTATCATAGGCTCTATTTTTATGATGGTTAAAAATGATCCGTCGAGAACATTCTTTGGTATTTCTTAAATCCGTCCTGCCCTACTGAACGAATTGAAGAATCTGCATGGCCAATTTCTCTTGGTGTAGGCATGACAAAAGCGGAAAAATTTTTCAAAATATTTTGATTATTTAACATTTTGTATAAATTTGCTTTACGATGATTAACAAAATAAACACTTGGCACTGGCGTGGTAATTCGAAAAAGAGTTTCGTCAATGTCTTGTGCACCTTATAGTTTATCAACTTAAACCTAAACTTAAACCACATTTAAACCCGACGGAACCACACGTCGGGTTTTTTATTTTAATACGATAATGCATACATACCACATACATACCTATAATAAAAAGCGATTAGCTGACACGACTACTCCTGTTAGCATCTACCTACGTTTACGCGATGTCTTTCCCAACACCATTTTACTGGAGAGTTCCGACTACCACAGCCGTGAAAATGCTACAAGCTATGTTTGTGCCGAACCTGTGGCTGGCCTAGTGCTGAACAATGGCCAACTCGCTTCTTATTTCCCAGATGGAGCAAAGGAAATCAAAACGGACTTTGTTTTAACTGATGAAATCTCAACCTTTAAAAGCAGGTTTGAACAAGAAGCTAGTGTAGCGACCAAACACATTTCCAGTGGACTGTTTGGCTATTTCACCTGGAATACCGTACAACACTTCGAGGATATCAAATTCAAATCGCCAACATCTGAAGAAGACCGAATCCCCGAAATGCAATATCATGTGTACCGATATATTATTGCCATAGACCACTTTAAAAATGAGATCACACTGTTCAAAAACACTTTCAATGATGATGACAATAACGACCTCAGCAAAATAGAGTACATTATCCAGAACAAGAATTTCCCTGAATATGGTTTTAGTGTTAATGGCAAAGAAAATTCAAATCTGAGCGACGAAGGTTTTATGCAAATGGTAGAGCAGATGAAAAAGCACATCTTCCGTGGTGACGTCTTTCAAATTGTTCCTTCCAGAGCCTTTACCCAAGGCTTTTTAGGTGATGAGTTTAATGTTTACCGTTGTCTGCGTTCTATTAACCCTTCCCCTTATTTGTTTTATTTTGATTATGGTAGCTTCAAGCTTTTCGGCTCCTCGCCCGAAGCACAGATTACGATTAAGAACAATGCAGCCAACATCTTTCCCATTGCAGGCACTTTTAAAAGAACAGGAAATGATACCGAAGATGCTGCTTTGGCACAAAAACTGGAACAAGACCCCAAGGAAAGTGCAGAGCATGTTATGCTGGTTGACCTTGCCCGAAACGACCTCAGTAGGCACTGCCGGCAAGTGGAAGTAAAATCTTTCAAAGAAGTACAATATTATTCTCACCTTATCCATTTGGTATCTAAGGTGAGTGGAAATTTGCAGCAGCAAGGCAGCTCGTTTAAGGTAGTAGCCGACACCTATCCTGCCGGAACGTTGAGTGGTGCACCAAAATATAGGGCCATGCAATTAATAGATGAATATGAAAACCTGGGCAGGAATTTCTATGCAGGCGCCATTGGATATATGGGCTTTAACGATGATTTTAACCATGCCATTATGATCAGAACTTTTATGAGCAAAAACAACAAACTCTACTATAGGGCCGGAGCTGGCATTGTAGCCGATTCTATTGCTGAAAGTGAATTGAACGAAGTGAACAACAAAATAGCAGCTTTACGCAAAGCGATAGAAATGGCAGTGGAGTTATAAGTTTTAAGTTAAAAGTGATACGTATATAAAATGAGCGATAAAAATAGTTTTCCTTCAGGAAATAAAGAGGTGGTTTTAGTGATTGACAATTATGATAGTTTCACCTATAACCTGGTGCACTTAATTAATGAATTAGGCTATGATACGGAGGTTTGGAGAAACGATAAATTTGAGCTGGCTGATGTGGCCCAATATGATAAGATCTTGTTATCTCCTGGACCGGGCATACCCGAAGAAGCAGGTCTATTACTTGATGTGATTAAGACCTATGCGGTTACAAAAAGTATTATGGGTGTTTGTTTAGGCCAGCAGGCTATAGCCGAAGCTTTTGGAGGTAGCCTCTTGAACCTTGGCCGTCCCATGCATGGCATTGCAACACCAGTAACCAAAACCATCGATGATGAGCTTTTATTTAAGGACATTGCGCCTCAATTTGAAGTAGGCCGTTACCATAGCTGGGTAGTTGATCCCGCTCAATTACCCGATTGCCTAACCATCACTTCAATGGATAGCGAAGGTCAAATCATGTCGATAAGACATAAAACATTAGATGTATGCGGTGTGCAATTCCATCCGGAAAGTGTGCTCACACCCGACGGAAAACAAATGATGAAAAACTGGCTTTTGTCCAGTTGAAAATAAAAAGTTAAAATTAGAGAAGCATAGATCCATAAATATAATTGTAATTGCAAGGCACGAAGCAATGACGACCGAAATAAAAACATGAGCCAAAATATTTTAGACAAAATCGTTCTACGCAAAAAAGAAGAAGTAGCACTTGCCAAACAACAGGTAAGTATAAAAGACCTGGAAAACGACCCAGTTTTTGAAAGAGAAGCCTATCGTTTTAAGGATTTTTTATTGGCGCAAGATAGAACGGGAATTATTGCAGAATTTAAGAAGCAATCGCCCTCTAAAGGCATAATTAATGGAAATGCTGAGGTAAGAGAGATTACCCAAGCCTATAATCAAGCAGGTGCTTCCGCGCTATCCATACTTACCGATACAGATTTTTTTGGCGGCAAAAAGAACGACCTGATACAAGCCCGGAGTGTAAATGAAATTCCAATTCTAAGAAAAGATTTCATGATCGACGAATATCAGATCCTAGAGGCGAAGTCTTGGGGAGCTGATATTATTTTATTGATTGCCTCTATATTAAGCCCCCAACAAATCGCACATTTTGGCAAGTTGGCCCAAAGCTTAGGCTTAAGCGTATTGCTGGAAGTACACGATTTAGAAGAACTGGAAAGAAGCATTTGTCCTCATTTAGATGCCATTGGTGTAAACAATAGAAATTTGGGGGATTTTACGGTAAATATTCAAACCTCGTTTAATTTGGCAGACCAAATACCCCATGATTTTTTAAAGATTTCTGAAAGTGCCATTAGCCATCCACAGACGATCAAAGAATTGAAGCAGGTTGGTTTCAATGGCTTCTTAATTGGGGAGAACTTCATGAAAACTGAAAACCCGGGACGGGCAATGAAAGAATTTGTAATGGAGCTTAGCTAAAGCCCCATTACCATAACCCATTTTATCATGACGGAACCTTATTTTTAGCTATAAAAGAGACTTTAATAGCTAAAAAATACAGTTTCTACATATTTTATACCGTTAAAAACAATAAATCCATTACTTAAGAAGTAAAAATTAACATAATCATAATACGAAGGGTAAAGCAAAAGAAACACAGCAAGTTTTATTTTGACTTCCATAAACCCACACCAATTCAACAAGGTTATGATTAAAAAATTTACTTTTACATTAGTAATCGCTATTACTTTTTTTCTGTGCTCCTCTAGCTATGCACAAGAATTATTCCCATACCTCCAAGCCCCAGAACCTACTTCCATTTGGATTACCTGGAAAACCTCATCGGGCAACGAAACCGTGGTGGAATACGGAACTTCAGAACTCAATCTTAGTGAAACTCTGATAGGTACAACAAAGGTTATTAACGACAATGGCTACAACAATAGCTACTTTTACCACAGTGTACAGTTAGCCAATTTAAATCCGAACACTAAATATTACTACAGGATTAAAACAGGCGGCTTAAGCTCAAAAATTCAATCTTTCCGTACTATTCCGGCAAAAGGTGCTGCCCTAGATGATGGCCACCTACGCTTCATCATTGTTGGAGATAACCAATTAAAGGATAAACCTCGATGGGATTCATTACTTGTTGCCGCAAAAAGAAAAAGTATTGAAAAATTTGGCGAAAACTTTAACGACTACATAAATATGGTAGTAAACGTTGGCGATCAAGTTGACGTAGGTACTTTAGACCATTATGAAAATGTACATTTAAACAAAGCGAAGTATCTTTCCCCCGCTTTAGCATTTAACACACTGGTTGGAAACCACGAAACCTATGGTACATTAGGTCTTAGCGCTTATCGTGATCATTTTTTCTATGACCAATATAAATACCAGGGAATTTCTTCTGGCACGGAAGATTATTATGCTTTTCAAGTAGGTAGAGTGTTATTTATAATGCTTTGTACAGAGAACATTAGTTCCATAGGCACCGCACAGCTAGCATGGGCAAAAAGTGTAATTGATGCTGCAAAAACAGATAATACCGTAGATTTTATCATTACCGAATGCCATCGCCCGATACAGGCAGAACAATATGTTGGCGATATTTCTACATGGGTAAGAGACAATATAGTACCAAAGCTAACTGAAACCCCCAAAGCAGCTTTGATCATTGGTGCCCACCATCACTTATATGCCAGGGGACAACATAGAGACAAACCTTTATACAACATCATTTCTGGAGGCTCTGCCTGGGATCAATATTGGGGAATGTCTGTAGAACAAGATTTTGACGATGTACAAAAAACAATACCTAATTGGGCATACCAGATTATCGATGTAAATACAGTTACCAAAGAAATGTTCGTCGAAACCTACTCTATTGGCAGTATATATAAAACAAAAAATAACGAGCTTATCGATACTTTTCATCGCAAGTTAAACCAAGCTGCCCCCAGCAAGCCATCGTTTATTAATTGGCCAACAGCAGATGTTACCCTGCCATTAACCTTAATGAGCAATACCTATTCCAGCCCAATAAACGAACCTTTTAACAGTACCCAGATACAAGTTTCAAAACTTAGCGATTTCAGTAAATTAGAAGTTGATAAGCTAAGAGACTATGAAAATCTTTTCGGAGTATCTACAGCTCCAGACGAAACGAAAGACATTCACGCCGGTGTAGATATATTTAAATATACCATTATAGAAAACAGTTTGCCCAATGGCACATACTACGCCCGTATAAGGCATCGGGATAGAAATATAGAATGGTCTGAGTGGTCTAATGTTGCCACCTTCAATGTGATAAATAGCGTTACGGTAGCAAAGCCCACTTTAAGCCTCGATAAAAAAGTATTTGCCACCACTGAAACTATAAAGGTAACATTCACTTCGGCGCCCAACGATCCGAAAGACTGGATTGGAATGTATAAAAAGGGCCAAACGCCAGGGGTAGGGGGAGTAACATCTACCAAATGGTCTTATACAAGTGGTTCCTCTGGCAGTGTTACTCTTGGTTCCGGAGCAGCCGCAGGTGAATATTATGTTGTTCTATTATCAAAAGATGGTTACAACGAAATAGCTGATAGGATACAGTTATACATTGGGCCAAAACCTAGCATATCTACAAACAAACAAGAATACAATGTTGGTGATGCTGTTAATATTACCTATGCAAATGGCCCTGGAAACGCAAAAGATTGGATAGGTATTTATAAAGTAGGCAATAATGGCCCCGACCAAACTTCTACGGCCTATAAATATGTTACAGGTACAGGCGGTACACTAACCTATACAGGCTTGCCAAAAGGATATTATTATGCTTCATACTATTTAAATGATGCTTATTTTGAACCAACAGATCGCATTTATTTCCAAGTAGGCACAGCCATTACCTCCGTATCGGCCGATGCCTCTACCTATGAATTAAAGGCTCCAATAGAAGTTACTTTTGCAGATGGCCCTGGAATTCCAAAAGATTACATTGGAATTTTTGCAAAAAATGCGGATCCTAATAACGGAGAGCTTATTGGATATGTTTATTTTGAAGGTAAGACAAAGGGTAAGGTCACCTTCCCCGAGAACCAATTGCCAACCGAACCTGGCGATTACTTTTTGGCCATGTTTACCAACGACTCTTATACTGAAGTTTCTAATCGATTCTATTTTACGGTAAATGCAGCAACCTTACCGGTAAGCCTATTAAATTTTAGTGCAAAATCACACTTAAACAGCAACATTTTAAATTGGTCTACAACTTCTGAGTATAATAATGATCGTTTTGAAATTGAACATAGCGATGGCCAAGACTTTAAGAAAATAGGAGAAGTAAAGGCGACAGAAGGGAACAGCAATACACGTAGAGATTATAATTTTGAGCACAAAAATATAAGCGGAAAAATTAATTATTACCGGCTTAAACAAGTGGATAGAGATGACAAGTATAAATACAGCAAAGTAGTGGCTGTACGTTCGGGCTTAGTCCAGAAGGCCATTACGGTATACCCAAATCCTGTTAAGGATATAGCGGTGGTTAAGCTGCCTGAAATTAGCAATGGCACCGTAGTAAACTTGCAAGTTATAGATGCAAAAGGTCAAAAAGTCATAAATAAGCAAAAAACAATTAATAACAACACACTAACTTTAGAAGCAAAGAATCTACCGTCAGGGATCTATGTTTTAAACCTTACGATTAAAGGAATAACGGAAGAAACTTTAACGGCCAAACTTATTAAGCAATAATGAGAAAGCACCTTTATCTGATTTTAACCATGACCCTACTCTTCAAACAGTGGGGTCATTGCCAAAACTTTCAGCCTTTTTTAACCCTAAGTGCTCCAGAAAGGTTATTATACGACAGGTTCGCCCTTAATTGTGAAATTTCAGAGAATCTAGTGGTGGTTGGCGCACCAGAAGGTGATTTGATGTCCAATAACGCTGCCCAGATTTTCGATGCAGGCTATATTTGCATATATGAGCGATTATCCCGCGGCGACTGGAAAAATCCCGTAAAAATATATGCCCCAAGTCCACAGGAGGTGGGGCATTTTGGTCAGGGCATAGCACTGCACAATAAAAAAATTTTAGTTGGAGAGCCTTTATATAATGCCAGCGATTCTACAAGTTATAAGCAAGCCGGTAGAGCTTGGTTGTATTATAAAGATCAATTTGATCATTGGCGTACTGCAAAGGCTTTAACACCTAAAGAACAAATGACTAATGCATGGTTTGGGTACGCAGTAGCTTTAACCGATTCGAATGCCTTCATTAGTGCTCCAATGATGAAGATTAACGGTACAAAACTTATTGAAGGTGCCGGTGGAGTTTATGTTTTTAAGCTCAATGATGAAAACCAAGAAGAAGTACAGCTTTTAACCAGCCCCATGGCTACGGTAGGAGAGCAATTTGGCAATGCTTTAGCTGCCAATAATCAAACGCTAATTGTTGCTGCCCATCGTTCTGATTTAAACGGAGCTAAGACTTACAATAGCACTGGCGCTGTTTATATTTACGAATCTACCGTGGGCGGCAAGTGGATTTTTAAACAGGAGCTCAGGATACCAATGCCAGTTGGATATGAAAATTTTGGGAATGCAATTTCCTTATCTAAGGACTATATAGTGGTAGGCGCTTGCCAAGATTCATTTGACGATAAAAACCTCAACCGTATAAAAAATGCGGGAGCTGCCTATGTTTACCGCAAAAGTAAGATTTCCAAAAAGTGGGAATTAGAACAGAAAATTGTATCTCCCTCTAGGACAGAAGGAGAATTATTTGGATTTTCTGTAAGTATAAATGGTGATAAATTGGCGGTTGCAAGCCCCTTAAAGGCAACGTCAAAAAGTGAAAAAGACAAAAATGATAGCGGTTCGGTGTTCTTATACCATAAAAATAAAATGGGAAAATGGGAATTGATCCAAACTATTTTACCCGCAACCCACAGTGTAAACTTTGGCAGTTCTGTAAAATTAAGTGAAAAATGGTTAGGAATTGGGGCTTATAGAGCCGAACTTGATGAAAATGGCCAAAATCCGAAAATTGATGCAGGCTTAGCTTACCTTATGGAATATTAGATCAAGTCATTTTTTACTTGAAACAATATACTTCAATCAGCATTGTGCCTTCTCAGCAAAAGTACAATGCTGATTTGTATAAGTTATTTATTTAACTATCAAACTTTACGCACTCCTTCAATTCCTTTTCAGTATAAGCAACTTTATATTGTTTCAACACTTCTTCTGGCACTCCATTCCATTGATTAGGGGCATTTCCAGCATAACCAATATCGGCTACACCCATTTCCGAAGTATAAAACCCTGATGCCACCAAATTGCGCATACGATTAAAAAATGCCACTCCCTGGCTCATTTCCGGCTTTGCCTTATTAGGGTAGGCGATCATATCTATCAGTTCTATTTGCTGCTTATCATTACATTCCCTAAATGGTTTTTCAAAGCGATTTAAGCACTGTATATCTAACCAGCGCAAACCTCCACGCATGGGTACTTGATGCGAAGGCATATCCTTCACAATAAACTCGATAAAATCGGGCACCTTAGCTTCAGAAGCACTACCGCTTACTTCATCCTTTGGAATAATGATATCTGCCAAAATGGTAATGGTAAGCATCTCCGCTTCGCTAAAGAACTTTTCTTGTGCCAGCAACTCCTTTTCCCTCACCAATTCTTCCTTCGCCCTATCATAGGTAAATTCCGGGTCTGCAGTTTTTACTTCCTTTTTATCTTCGGGCTTACATCCTGCTACCAATGCAGTTCCAGAAAGCGCACCTACGCCTAATAGCTTTAACGTTTCTCTTCTGTTCATCTCTACAAATTTTGTTTTTTCATTTCAGCAATAATGTATTCGCTGGCCCTCATTGAAAGTGCTAAAATGGTCCAGGTAATATTTTTATCTGCTTGTGAAGTAAAAGCGGCTCCATCTACCACAAAAAGATTTTTGCAGTCGTGGGCTTGATTATATTTATTTAATGCCGAGGTTTTTGGACTGCTACCCATACGGGCAGTACCTGCTTCGTGAATAATTTTCCCTGGCG
Source organism: Pedobacter sp. ASV28 (assembly GCF_016428855.1). Classification (GTDB taxonomy): domain Bacteria; phylum Bacteroidota; class Bacteroidia; order Sphingobacteriales; family Sphingobacteriaceae; genus Pedobacter. The sequence continues at coordinate 62,379 of NZ_JAELTN010000022.1, read as the reverse complement.
ATTCGAGTCCATAATTATTTTCTTTATTATAATCTCCACCCCAGGTTACCACTGCGCCCATGTTGTGCATCATTTCGTCGAAAGTTTCTTTCATGTGCTTGGCCTGTAAAATTTCGTGTTCGCTCCATTTCACATTAAATTTTAATACTGGAATACCAAACTTATCTACCACATTAGGATCAATTTCACACCTGTTGTCATATAACGGAATGGCTTCTCCCCGACCTGCCATGCCCACGCTGGCGCCATAGAAATAGCGATAGTCTTCCTTAAGCGACTTTCCATAGCCACCTGCCTCTTTCTGTACACCGCGAACCGCAAATTTTCCATTCAGCCCTTCAATCCCTCCTCCAAAGCCATACGCCGGTTGACTCATGCCACCCCAATATTCAATATGGTAGCCCCGAGGGAAATCCAGTTTTCTATTATCCAACCACCAAGGTGAATAGATGTGCATACCTCCTACACCGTCTTCATTGTATCGTTTTCTATCAAAAAGCTGGGGAAGTACACCACCCATTGCCGCTCCCGTAGAATCATGCAGGTAGCGCCCTACCACACCACTGCTATTGGCCAAGCCATTGGGGTGACGCTTAGATTTAGAATTCAGCAACAACCTGGATGTCTCACAGGCACTGGCCGCCAAAATTACCGTACGCCCCATCACCTGATACTCCATCATATCGTCTTTATTGATATAAGAAACTCCAGTAGCCAAGCCTTCCTCATTGGTCAATACCTCTCTTGCCATGGCATTGGCCACTATATCTATATTTCCTGTTGCCAATGCGGGGTAAATTAGCACGTTTGTGGATGAAAAATCGGCTTTGGCCATACTACAGTTCCTATTACACTGACCACAGTAGAAGCAAACACCCCTATCGTCATTTATTTTTTGGGTGAGGATAGATAATCTGGAAGGAATAACTTTAACGCCCGAAACACCAGCGGCTTTCTTAATAAAAAGTTCATGCAAACGGGGTTTTGGGGGGGGAAGAAAGAAACCATCGGGATGATCTTCCAAGCCTTCATTGGTGCCAAAAATACCAATCAACTTATCTACCCTATCGTAAAATGGTTTAATGTCATCGTAGCTGATCGGCCAATCTTCGCCCAGGCCATCAATACTTTTCCTTTTAAAATCTTTTGGGCCGAAACGTAAAGAAATACGACCCCAATGATTGGTTCGGCCACCCAGCATACGGGCACGCCACCAGTCCCACTCGGTGCCTGGCGCTTTGGTATAAGGTTCCCCTTCTACATCCCAGCCATAATAACAGGCATCAAAATCACCAAAAGGCCTAAATTTTGTGCTCGCCCCTCTCCTTGGAGATTCCCATGGATTTTTCAGTTGCGTTATATTTTTCTGTGGATTATACATGGCTCCGGCCTCCAACAGGCATACTTTCAATCCTGCATTTGCCAAAGTATATGCTGCCATACCTCCACCAGCACCCGACCCCACAATCACCACATCATATTTCTTGGTCTGTTTTTTTATCTGCATTGGCTTATTTTGGTTTTTAGAAATTCAAGTTAAGGTTTTTTTCATGATTTGTCAACAAGGACTTAATGTATAAAAGTTATAGAGATGAGCATCCTACTTATCTAGAATAAGCTCAAGAAAATCCCATTTAGAAAAAAAGCATAGGCTTAGCCCTGATGATAACCAATGTTTTTTATATTTATATTATTGTATATGAAAAAAATTGACACTCGCATTTCTTCTTGCTTTTTTCTTGATTTCTTGTGGAAAAGAAGATAATGCCCCTAAGGAAGAAGAAATAATTACCACACCATTAAACATTAGCAGAACCATCTTTGCGCTAAACAGCATACTACAAAAAAAACAGGCTGCGTTTCATGTGGCTTTACGCTATTGGAAAGAAGAAAGTCTAGCTGGTCAAGATCAAGTTACATTATCAGTTAATGGCATAAATGCCAAACTTATCAAACAAACACCGCATGAACAGCTCAGCGGCAGCAATGCTTTATTTGAGATCCCTCCTATCAATGCAATTGGAGATATAAAAACAATTTTTACCATTAAAACCAGCAATAAGGTTTATAGAACTGAAAGAATATTGAGGTTCGTTGACAACTTTAATATTGCAACAGTTTGGGAAAAACTAGATAAGCCATACATCAAACAGCATACATTTTTTACGTTAATACAACAAGATGGTTCTTTTCAAGTAGCAGGTGTTGGCGAAATAACACCAGAGCCCTCCAATTTTGGAATTGGAATTTATGGCAATCTCCATACTACAGCAAACACCATTATTAACCCAGCATTCATTCCTGGCCTGAATGGTAATTATATTGCCAGGTATGATACCAATAACCTGCTAAAAGAGATTGAAGTTTTGATTGGAGACGAAAATGTTGATCAATTTTTTGATAAAAATGCCGCATTGGCAGAAATATCCAGCGTTTATGGTACCCCAGTTATTAATCGTGGCAAAAAAATCTATAGCGCTGGCATATTCGATATTGAAGTTACTGACGACACGCCTAAACCCAGTGCTATTATTAAAAAAGTGAGAACTGCCCAATAATAAAACTACAAACAAAGCTTTGCATATCTTGTTAACTACTAGACAATCAACCAAATATTAATCTAATTTAAAATTAGCATGAAAAATCTAATATTAGCTGTAGGAATGGTGATGTTATTTGCTATAGCCTGCAACAGCGAGAAAAAGGAAAGTACGAGCGATAACAAAATGGTTAACACCTCTATGGCGGATACGGCTTCTAAACCCATTGACTCTGCCGAAATGATGAAAGCTTGGGAAGCTTACATGAAACCTGGAAATGAACACCAATGGCTCGCTAAATCGGCTGGAAACTGGGAAGCAGAAATTTCCTTCCTCGCACCAGATGGCTCAGTAATGTCTACCAATCCTGGTATTAAAGCCGAAACCAAGATGGTATTAGGCGGTCGCTATCAACAATCTACCTATAAAGGCATCATGGATAAAATGCCCTTTGAAGGGATGAACACCATGGCTTACGACAATGCCAGAAAAGTCTACATCAGCACCTGGATGGACAATATGGGCACGGGCTTGATGTATGCCGAGGGCAATTTTGATAAAGGCAATAATAAGGTAATGACCTTTAAAGGAAACACAACTGATCCTGCATCCGGAAAACAAATACAGTTTAGAGAAGTCTTTACCATTGTTGATGACAATAACCAATTGATGGAAATGTACGACACTAAAGAGGGTAAGGAGACAAAAACGATGTCTATTAAGTTGGTGAGAAAATAAGGTTACTACATACAACAATTAAAGCCTATCGTCCATTTCGATAGGCTTTTTTTATGGCAACGATTCGACATTAAACCCGATTGCAGTGGAAATACTTTTGCTTGAGATTGCTTCGTTCCTCGCAATGACGAACATGACAAAAGATTGTAAGGAAAAGCGGGACTTTCGGGACAAAAAGGTTGCCGCACTCGCTTTTCAAAAAAACATCTCTCAACACATCACTCGTAACCCTCAACTTTTTTCTTTCAACTATTTGGTATTTAAAGTATTCTCCGTATCTTTGCAGTCCCTAAAAAACTGGGGATAATAATATTTTTTAACAAATTAAATAAAAGCAAGTGAATACGTTAAGTTACAAAACTGTCTCTGCGAATGCTAAAACCGTTAACAAACAATGGGTTGTAGTTGATGCTGAAGGAGAGATTTTGGGGCGCTTGTCTTCTAAGATCGCTATGATTATTAGAGGTAAAAACAAGCCCGAGTACACCCCACACGTAGACTGCGGAGATAACGTAATTGTTATTAATGCAGACAAGGTTAAGTTAACTGGAAACAAGTTAACTGAAAAAGAATATGTTCGTTACACTGGTTACCCAGGTGGTCAACGTTTCATTTCTCCTAAAGAGTTATTGGCAAAACACCCAGAGCGCATTGTAGAGAAAGCTGTTCGTGGTATGTTACCTAAAACTAAATTGGGCAAGAAATTGTACACCAATTTATTTGTTTATGCAGGTGCTGAGCATCCACATGCTGCGCAATCGCCTAAAACCATTACACTTTAATTAAAAGAGAAAAGAAATGTCAACAACAAACACTTCAGGTAGAAGAAAAACTGCAGTTGCACGTATCTATTTAAAAGATGGCAACGGCACTATTACCGTAAATGGTAAAGATCATAAAGAATACTTTCCAACCTTGCCTTTGCAATATATCGTAAACCAATCTTTCGAAGTTGCGGAACTTATTGGTAAATATGATGTGACTGTAAATGTTGCAGGTGGTGGTGTTAAAGGACAAGCGGAAGCTGTTCGTTTAGCAATTGCTAAAGCTATTGTTGAGTTAGATGCTGATAAGAAATCTGCATTGCGTGCTAAAGGGTTAGTAACCCGCGATATGCGTATGGTTGAGCGTAAGAAACCAGGACGTAAGAAAGCTCGTAAGAAATTCCAATTCAGTAAACGTTAATCTTAAGGAGACAAAACAATGGCAAGAACTACATATCAAGACTTATTGGATGCAGGTGTTCACTTTGGTCACCTTACCCGCAAATGGAACCCAAAAATGGCCCCATATATTTTTATGGAACGCAATGGTATCCACATTATAGATTTAAACAAAACTTTAACTAAAACTGAGGAAGCTGCCTCTGCGATTAAACAAATCGTAAAATCTGGTCGTAAGATCTTATTTGTAGCGACCAAGAAACAAGCTAAAGAAATTGTTGCTGAACAAGCAAAAAAGGTAAACATGCCTTTCGTAACCGAGCGTTGGTTAGGTGGTATGTTGACCAACTTCGCTACAGTACGCAAGTCCATCAAAAAGATGTCGAACATCGATAAAATGACTAAAGACGGTACTTATGCTATCCTTTCTAAAAAAGAGCGTTTAATGATCCAACGTGAACGTATCAAATTAGAAAACTTATTGGGTGGTATTGCCGATCTTAATCGTTTACCAGCTGCTATCTTTTTAATCGACGTGAAGAAAGAGCACATCGCAGTTGCAGAGGCTTTGAAATTAAACATTCCTACTTTTGCAATGGTTGATACCAACTCTGATCCTTCAAACATCGACTTCCCAATTCCAGCGAATGATGATGCAACCAAATCAATTTCATTGATTACGGACATCATTGTTAAAGCTATCGAAGAAGGTTTAGATGAGCGTAAACGCGAAAAAGATGAAGAAGCAGAAAAAGAGGCTGTAGCTGTTAAAGCTGCTGCAGATGCTCCTGAGGCTCCAGCTAAAAAAGCTGTTAAAAAAGAAACTGCTGAAGCTGAAGCTTCAACAGAAGATAATACAGAAGCTTAATAAAAATTATAGTTATGAGTTGTGAGTTACGCGTTATGGGATTAGTCCTGCAACCGATAACTTACAACTCTTAACATTTAAAAAAACTTATAAAATTTTTAAAGATGTCTACAGTACAAATTTCTGCGGCAGACGTAAACAAATTACGTCAACAAACAGGTGCCGGCATGATGGATTGCAAAAAAGCTTTAACTGAAGCAAACGGTGATTTCGAAGCTGCAGTTGATTTATTGCGCAAAAAAGGTCAAAAAGTATCTGCCGCTCGTTCTGGTAATGCTACTTCTGAAGGTCTAGTATCAATCAATGTTTCAGCAGATGGCACAAATGGTAAATTAGTTGCTTTGGCTTGTGAAACTGAGCCAGTTTCTAAAGTTGAAGATTTCCGTAATCTAGCTCAGGCTGTTTTAGCTGCAGCAGTAGCAAACAATCCTGCTTCTGCTGAAGAATTATCAGCTATTTCTTTGGAAGATGGACGTACAGTTGCCGAAACTATAACTGAATTAACTGGTAAAATCGGTGAGAAAATCGTTATTCAAGAGTACGCAAATATAACTGGCGAGAAAATCGTTTCTTATATCCACTCTAATGGTAAAATGGGTGTTTTAGTGGTATTTGAGGGTGCTAATGGTGTAGATATTACAGAAGCTGGTAAAGATGTAGCCATGCAAATTGCAGCCATGAACCCAGTTGCTGTTGATAAAGAAGGTGTTGATCCGGCTACTATCGAGCGTGAAATTGAAATTGCTAAAGATGTTATCCGTCAAGAAGGTAAACCAGAAGAAATGGTTGAAAAGATCGCTGCTGGTAAATTGAACAAATTCTACAAAGACAGTACTTTATTAAACCAAGAGTTTGTTAAAGATAGTTCGATAGATGTTCGTAAATTCTTAGACAATACTGTTAAAGGATTAACAGTTACTGCTTTCAAACGCGTACAATTGGGTGCTTAATAAATAACCTATAAAAAATTATAAAGGGCTTCAATATAATATTGAAGCCCTTTATTTTTTGCTCATCTCGGCCAGGAAAACACTATTTTCTAATGGAATATGATCCTACTTCGGTCCCATCGTCTTTTATCATTTTTACGAGCAATTCTCGTCCATTCACCACAACTTTGGTTAACGTTCTTGTACCGTCTCTAGGACCTCCTCCAATAAACAAGAGATAATTATTCAAACCCTTTTCAGGCAGATGTACCTTATATTGATGTGTATGTCCGCTAAGTACCAGATCTACCTTTCCTTTATTAAGTAAAGGTTCGAAAACTTCGGTGCAGTGTTTAGGCCCATGGGCATCGCCTGAATAACGTGGCGGAATATGCATCATCACTATTTTAAACGTCGCTTTTTTAAAGGCTTTGCTCTCTATTTCTTGTTGTAATAGCGAGGCTTGTTGTATCCTATAGTCATCAAAATCTACAATATCCGCATACACCGGGTGGGTATCTTCCTTATCTTCTCCCGTATCCAATATTATAAATCTTACAGGGCCAAGTGTAAAAGCGGTATAGCCCACATTTTGGAAATACTGAGGAAACTCTCTAGCAAACTTACCTCTAGTTTCATGATTTCCCCTTACATATATAAACGGGGTTGTTTTGGCAAAAGTGTCTATACACGGTTTCAGCATGTGATCAATAATTTGCTGTTCATCTGTCTGATAATCGAATATATCTCCATTGAAGAATACAAAATCATTATTCATTTCCTTATCTAATGCCAATAACTGTGGGATAGACTGTGGCCTGTCATGTATATCATTCATCATCATAAACCTTACCTCATCCTTTTTAACATCGGCATTGATAAAATGATTTACTTCTGTTCTGATCGTATCACCATAAGTAAGCTTGTAGGGCTGAAAGTTTAAAATTTCTTTTACCACAATCTTATAATAATAAGTTCTACCTGGTTTCAAGTTTTTCAGCTCTACCAAATTTAGTTTACTATTTGCAGGTCTTAAGCCAAATTCACTTTTTCCGTAGGCCTTAAAGCTGAGGCTATCGGGTGTTTCCCCATATTCCACCCATCCTGCCGCTGGCTTATTGGTAAGCCATAGGATAGCCATGGAATTATCGAAATTAGTTTGCAAATAAGGCCCGGCTGCAATATCAAATGAATTTTGACTTTCTACAACCTGTGCCACAGCTAATTGGGGCGCCAATAATGCAGTGCCTCCTAGAGTCAAGGTAGTTTTAAGAAAACCTCTCCTAGGGAGTGCTCCTTGTTCTGTTGTTTTCATAATATAGATGTTAGGTATGTCCCAAATATAGAATACAAAGCTTAAATTTGTTCAATTTCACTTAAAATTTACGTTATGAACTTCCTGTCCAATTTTAAGTGATTGCTAATAATAGAGACTAAATAAAAACTATTATAAAACTGCTTCTTATCAAATAAGTGGCTGTTAAGTGTGTTCTTAAAAATTAACTATAGCTATTTCAAACAGAGCCATTCAGGAATTCTGTCTTTAAAATCGAATGTAAGAGGTCTTCAAATTGGAAATTTTCTTTATTATTTTTTCCTACCTTTAATTATGAAAATCATTGGAGTAGGCTATAGCAATTATGCAGTGAACAGAAACATAACTTATGCTCAAAACACAAATCATTTCTTAAACACTTACGATATAGGGTTATTGATTTCTTACTTTAACAAGTATATACCAATTTCTGATCAAGCAGGAGACCTCAAAAACATTTTCTATCCAAAATATTCTTTCCCTAGGAAACCGCAGCTTTATCACCTATTTAATGGCATAATTTCTGGTTCAAATACACCTTGGCTAACGACTTTTGAAACCATTGTACCTAGACATTCATTATTATTAAATGAGCATAAGGAAAATGCTCCTAATTACACGAAATTTTTAGGCAATAACCATTTGGTAAAATTCTTAAAGCCCCTTTCTTCTAAAAATTGTCTGGGACTAATTGCAATGTCAGAATGTGCAAGACGTATTCAGTATGATTTTTGCTCTCAAATAAAAGCTGAAGGCTTTGATTATGGCAAATTAATTACCCTACTTCCTCCACAAGCATTATTAAATATAAATGGCAATAAAAATATAGAAAAAAAAAGTGCCCTACATTTTACTTTCATAGGAAAAGATTTTTTCAGGAAAGGAGGATATGAGATACTCATTGCTTTTAATGAACTTAAATGCGAAACTAACCTTCCAATAAAGCTAACAATAGTAGCTGATATAAGACAAGAATGGTATGTCAATAGCAGTGAAGCTAAAATTGTCAAAAGCAATGAAATTATCAATAAAAACTCTAGTTGGATTAAACATTTCCATCATCTACCAAATGCTAATGTGTTATCTTTACTAAAAACCACAGATGTAGGATTATTACCCACATGGTCAGATAGTTTTGGCTATTCTATACTAGAAATGCAAGCTTCGGGAGTACCTGTAATAACAACCGATATAAGGGCTATTCCTGAAATCAACAATGATAATTGTGGATGGATCATTAAGCTGGAGAAAAATATTTATGGAGAGCTTTTAAACTATAAAACTGATCAAATGAACATTTCAAATAACATAAAAACCCAGTTAAAATCTATCATATCAAATATCATAGCAGACAAATCCATAATAAGGCAAAAAGCCCAAGGGGCTGTTGCAAGAATAGCAGAATATCATAATCCTATTCTTCATGCAAAACAATTAGGGGAAATTTACAAAAATGCATAGTATAAATGCAATTTTTTAGCAACTACAACTATTTTGATGGTAACCATATAAAGCGGAACCAATCAATAACAATCAAAAATGGAAAAATTATTTCTATAAATACCGTTGATACAAATGAACATAATGATACTTTTATAGTACCAGGGTTTATAGATCTTCAGATCTATGGCGCAGCGGGCAAGCTATTTTCAGCGCAGCCTAGTTTGGAAAATATCATCCATATTGAAGATGAATTATTAAATCAAGGTACTACGGGTTTCCTTATTTGTTTGGCCACCAATACTCCCGAAGTTTTCAACCAATGTATAGATGTGGTTAAAACACATCGAAAATATAGTAGAAACTGTTTAGGCCTACATTTAGAAGGGCCCTTTATCAACCCCAAGAAGCGAGGTGCACATGTTTCTAAATATATCAGAAAAGCCTCATTGGATGAAATAAAGAAATTGGTCGACTTCGCCGACGGCACGGTTAAGATGATCACCTTAGCACCAGAGCTTCAAGATGATGAAATAATTGAGTACTTATTAGACCATGGCATTGTCATTTCATTGGGACATAGTGATGCCACTTTTGATGAAGCCACAAGGGCATACAACAATGGCATACAAACCACTACCCATCTATTTAATGCCATGTCGCCCATACTGCACCGGCAACCTGGCATACCAACTGCGGTATTTAATCACAATAAAGCGATGGCCAGTATTATTGCAGATGGTCACCATGTAGATTTTGAAGTAGTTAAGTTAGCACAAAAGCTCATGAACGATCGACTCTTTTTAATCACTGATGCTGTAACTGAATGCCATGAAGGCCCTTATCGGCACCATCTTATAAATGGTAAGTTCGTCATGCCAGACGGCACATTATCAGGATCTGCATTAACCATGCTACAGGCCATTAAGAATTGTGTAGACTATTGTGAAATCGATCTACCTACCGCAATAAATATGGCGACCTACTACCCAGCAAAATTAATCCAAAAAGAGTCTTCCATTGGTTCCATAGCATTAGGTGCTCAGGCCAATTTAGTTATACTGGATAAAAAATTAGCCTTAGAAAAGGTATTTTTCAGGGGAGAAGAAATTAAAAGAGATAAAGCATCAGCAATTTAAAAAAACTTAATAATTTTGCCCTTTATGAAATCTATCATGAACTTCATACCATTATGCCTATTCAAAAAAACCATGATACCTGTCTGCAGTAGGCAAGGCTTATCTCCGATAAACCAGCTCGAAGATAATTGAAACCATAAAAACCACTGAAAATACAAAAACATATAAATGAAATATAAACGGATCTTACTTAAACTTAGCGGGGAATCGCTAATGGGCGAAAAGCAATATGGCATTGATAATGATCGTGTTAAACAATACGCTGAAGATATCAAAGCGGTTCATGATGAAGGACTAGAGATTGCTATCGTTATTGGCGGCGGCAATATTTTTAGAGGTTTAAGTGCGGAAAAATCTGGTATGGATAGGGCACAAGCAGATTATATGGGAATGTTGGCCACCGTAATTAATAGCATGGCTCTACAAGATGCATTGGAAAAGGTAGGGCTAAAAACCCGTCTGTTGTCCGCTATAAAAATGGAGCAGATCTGTGAACCATTTGTACGTAGAAGAGCTGTACGTCACTTGGAAAAAGGACGTGTGGTGATTTTTGGTGCAGGAACAGGTAATCCTTATTTCACCACAGACTCTGCTGCGGCATTAAGAGCCATTGAGATCAAAGCAGATGTTGTTCTAAAAGGTACCAGGGTAGATGGGATCTACACTGCAGATCCAGAAAAAGTGCCAACAGCAGAAAAATATGGGCAGATTACATTCAAGGAAGTTTATGACAAGGGATTAAACGTAATGGATATGACTGCCTTCACGCTTTGTGAAGAAAATCAATTACCAATTATTGTTTTCGACATGAATAAAAATGGTAATTTCATGAAGATTGCCAAAGGTGAAGAGATTGGAACTTTGGTAAAAGGGTAAAACTAATTTTTATATTTTTGTATCAAACACATTGAAAGATGAATGACCTCATAAAGAAACAATTAACCGATGCACAAGCTACAATGGATAAAGCCATAGTACACTGTGAATCAGAATTGACAAAGATTAGAGCTGGAAAGGCATCAGCAGGAATGCTTGATGGTATTATGGTAGATTACTATGGTAGCGCTACGCCTTTGGCCCAAGTAAGCGCAATCAACACACCAGATGCACGTACACTTATCATACAACCTTGGGAAAAAAACATGTTGGTACCTATTGAAAGAGCAATCATGGAGGCTAACATAGGTATCAATCCTCAGAATGACGGTTCTATTATTCGATTGGTTGTTCCTCCATTAACTGAAGAACGTAGAAGGGAACTGGTTAAAAAAGTTAAAGAAGAAGCTGAGAGAGGCCGCATTACCATCCGCAACATACGTAAAGATGCCAATGAGAAAATTAAAAAATTAAAGGCAGAGAGTGTTTCTGATGATGAGATTAAAACAGGCGAAGCTGAAGTACAAAAGATAACAGATGCTTATATCATAAAAGTAGATAAGCATGCGGAAGTCAAAGAAAAAGATATCATGACTGTTTAAGAGCATTCGATAAGTCCTAACAATATCGGTATATTGTAATATAAAAGGGAATGTGGTTCAGCTACATTCCCTTTTTTTATTTTTGCATGGCAATCACAAAACAAAAATGAATTTATTACTTGAATATTTAAAGGCCCATAAATGGGTTGTTGTACTGGCTTTGGTCTTAGCTGCCGTAAATATTGGTTTTTCTTTAATGGACCCTTATTTTACAGGTAGGATAGTAGATGGATTTATTGAAAAAAAAGATCACTTAAACAGGACTGAATTTATTTGGGGTGTATTGGGCCTAGTGGGCTTGGCCATAGGTGCCGCAATGGTTTCAAGGATTGCCAAAAACTTCCAGGATTACTTTACCAATATTATTGTGCAAAAGGTAGGTGCGAAAATGTATGCCGATGGGCTAAAGCATTCACTAGAATTACCCTATCAAGTTTTTGAAGACCAAAGAAGTGGGGAGACATTGGGCATATTACAAAAGGTAAGGACCGATTGCGAAAAATTTATCACTTCTTTTATTAGCGTTCTATTTGTAAGCCTAATTGGGATGGTCTTTGTTATTGTCTACTCCGTTACCGTAAGCTACAAAGTTACCCTTATTTATGGTGCCTCAATTCCGGTTATTGCATTCGTCAGTTGGTTTCTGAGCCGTAAAATAAAAACCATACAAAGATCCATAGTGACAGAAACTACTGCCCTGGCAGGCTCTACCACCGAATCCTTAAGAAACATCGAATTGGTAAAAAGTCTGGGACTAGCCAATCAGGAAATTGAACGTTTAAACAAGACTACCTATAAGATATTAGGCTTGGAATTAAGAAAAGTAAAATATGTAAGAAGCATGAGCTTTGTACAGGGCACTACCGTAAATTTGGTACGTAGCAGCATGGTTGTTGTTTTATTGATCCTTATTTTTGAGAACACCATTTCTCCAGGTCAATATTTCTCTTTTCTATTTTATTCCTTCTTTCTATTCGGACCGCTACAGGAGCTCGGCAATGTGATTTTAGCCTGGAGAGAGGCCGAAGTATCACTGGGCAGGTTTAAAGGCATTCTAAGCACCCCTATTGATCAAAAACCCAGCAACCCAAAGCCTTTAAACAAAATAGAAAAACTAACTTTCGATAAGGTAAGCTTTAAACACCTTACTGGAAAAAGCAATGCCTTAAGCCATATTAATTTTAGCGTTAACAATGGGGAGACCATTGCTTTTGTAGGTCCTTCTGGTTCCGGGAAAACCACATTGGTAAAACTATTAGTGGGTCTATATCAACCAGTAGAAGGCAGTGTTTTTTATAATAATATTCCAGGAAGCGAAATCGATCTAGATCAACTCAGGGAGAAGATAGGTTTTGTAACACAAGACACCCAGTTATTTTCTGGCACTATTAGAGAAAATCTTCAGTTTGTTAAGCCAAATGCCACAGACGAAGAATGTTTGAAAGTACTCAGACAGGCAGCCTGCCATACCTTATTGGCAAGAGCAGAGAAAGGCTTAGATAGTGTAATTGGTGAAGGTGGGGTGAAAGTATCTGGTGGAGAGAAACAGAGGCTTTCTATTGCCAGGGCATTATTACGTAATCCTGATATTTTGGTATTTGATGAAGCTACCTCTTCTTTAGATTCAATTACCGAGGAAGAAATCACCGCAACAATTAGAGAAGTATCCATATTAACCCACCATGTTACCATTCTCATTGCCCATCGTTTATCTACCATTCGCCATGCTGATAGGATCTATGTATTAGAGAAGGGACAGATTACGGAGCAAGGTAAGCATGAGGACTTATTGGCCGAGAAAGGCTTATATTATGCCATGTGGAGGCAACAGGTTGGAGAGAGATAGAAAAGTTAATCCAATTTGTCATTCCGAGCAGATGGAAGATCGCGAAGTGCTAAGCAGCAGGTCTATTTAATTTTAGCTTACGACTTCCTCCCCGATTTTCGGGATACGCTATCCCTCGGAATGACAAAAAATAAATTTATTTTACAATTCTCAATAGATATTCCCCATATCCACTTTTTACCAGTGGTTTGGCAATCTCTTTTAACTGTGCCGCATCAATATAGCCCATACGATAGGCGATCTCTTCAATACAACCAATTTTTAAGCCTTGACGTTCTTCTATAATTTGAACAAACTGGCCTGCCTGCATTAAAGAAGCAAATGTACCGGTGTCCAACCATGCCGTACCCCTGCTCAATACCCCAACCTTAAGTTTGCCCCTTTCCAGATATACCTTATTCACATCAGTAATCTCATATTCTCCACGTGCCGACGGTTTGATGTTTTTGGCTATCTCTACCACTTCGTTATCGTAAAAATATAAGCCAGGCACAGCATAATCTGATTTTGGTGCTAAAGGTTTCTCTTCAATGGAAACCACTTTATTATCTTGATCAAATTCAACGACCCCATATCTTTCAGGGTCTGATACCTGATAGGCAAAAACAACCCCTCCATCTGGATTAGCACTACCTTGTAATAGTTTTGCCATGCCATCTCCATAAAAAATATTATCTCCCAACACTAGGGCTACTTTGTCTGTCCCTATAAACTCTTCTCCAATCACAAATGCCTGGGCAAGGCCATTTGGGGCTGGCTGTACAGCATAGCTAAATTTACAACCCAAGCTACTTCCATCTCCTAACAATTTTTCAAAGTTGGGCAGGTCATAAGGCGTAGAGATAATGAGGATTTCATTAATACCCGCTAGCATTAAAGTAGATAAAGGATAATAAATCATTGGTTTATCGTAAACGGGCATCATTTGTTTACTGCAGGCCAACGTTAAAGGATGTAAACGTGTGCCACTACCGCCAGCTAGTATTATACCTTTCATATGTTTAGTTTTAATTATTCGTAAAAGCTATGTTTTTATTGGTTGGTTGATTTTAGCACCTTCATGCAAGCTTTAAGGCTATCTAGCCAATAAGGCACTTGTACCTTATAATCTTTTTTTATCTTACTTTTATCCATTACAGAAAATGAAGGTCTTTTAGCCTTTGTAGGATATGCACTGGTAGGAATAGGATTTAGCTTTATCTTATTTCCGTTCAGATCAAATATGGCTTTTGCAAAATCGTACCAAGAGGTTACTCCTTCATTGCTGAAATGGTAGATGCCAAATTCTTTACTCGGACTTTCTATCACATCAACTATCGCATTTGCCAGATCAATGGCATAAGTAGGTGTCCCTACTTGATCAGCTATGATATTCAATTCCTCACGATCTGCTCCAAGCTTGAGCATAGTTTTAACGAAGTTGTTCGCATATTCAGAATATAGCCAGCTTGTCCTGATGATGATGTGCGATGCCAAAGTAGCAATAATTGCTTTTTCTCCATCCAATTTAGTCAATCCATATACATTAATTGGCTTGACCTCATCGTTCTCTTTAAGCAACTTGACCTCATTTCCCTCGAACACAAAGTCAGTAGAAATATGGATCAATATGGCGCCAAATGATCGACATAAAACGGCCAAGTTTTTAGCGCCGATTTCATTGACGGCCTTGGCCAACTCTGGTTCATCTTCTGCTTTATCAACTGCCGTATAAGCAGCACAATTCACTACATATTTTGGCTGGGCTGTCTTAAACAGTTCCTCTAAGCGTACGGTATCTAAAATATCTGCTTGGCCTTCTTCCGGAAAAACAAACCCGTTCCTGCCGCTATCGGCAATTACTTTTTTAATACATTGACCCAATTGACCACCAGCGCCTATAACAAGTATTTCTCCCATATCCTTATCTGCTGAACACCATTATTTAGTATGATATTGCTTTTCGTAATAAGATTGATAGTTACCTGAGGTTACATTGCTCAGCCACTCTTCATTTTCAAGATACCAGTCCACTGTTTTTTCCAATCCTTCTTCGAACTGTAAACTAGGAATCCAGCCTAATTTCTCTTGCAGTTTGGTAGAGTCAATGGCATAGCGCAGATCATGTCCAGCCCTGTCGGTCACAAAAGTTATCAGTTTGGCAGATTCACCTTCTTGTCTGCCCAATTTTTTGTCCATAATGCTACATAACAAATGGATAAGATCAATATTTTTCCATTCGTTGTGACCACCAATATTATACGTTTCGCCCGTTTCTGCTTTATGGAAAATGACATCAATTGCCCTGGCATGATCTTCAACCCAAAGCCAGTCTCTTACATTCTCGCCCTTTCCATATACAGGTACCGGTTTATTATTTTTAATATTGTTTATAGCTAATGGAATTAGTTTTTCAGGAAAATGGTGCGAACCATAATTATTTGAGCAATTGGAGATTACACAATCTAAACCATAAGTATCATGATAGGCCCGGACAAAATGGTCAGAACTTGCCTTCGAAGCTGAGTAGGGACTATGTGGATCATAGGCTGTGCTTTCCACAAACATACCTTCTTTACCAAGTGCTCCATAAACTTCGTCCGTACTGATATGATAAAACCGCTTTTGATCATACTGACCTTTCCAGTTATCTTTTGCCGCATTTAAAAGATTTACGGTGCCAATAACATTGGTCATTACAAATGCAGTTGGGTCTGAGATAGAGCGGTCTACATGGCTTTCTGCCGCCAAATGAATGACAGCATCAAAGTTTTCCGCATAAAAAAGATCATTTAAAGCAATAGAATCTGTAATATCTACTTTAACAAATCTATAATTTGGTTTATTTTCCACATCGGTCAAATTGGCCAAATTCCCTGCATAGGTTAACTTGTCCAGATTGACAATGGTATAATCGGGATAATGATTAACAAATCTACGTACTACATGTGAGCCTATGAATCCGGCACCTCCGGTAATTAATATTTTTTTCAAAACAGTTTCTTGAGTTATTCCCTACAAAAATATAATAAAGTATCTTACTTGCACTGAAGATTGAACTAAACTTTCGATAGTGCTACTGGCTGATACATCCGTTCGATAATATCAATCACCATTAGAACTTCCTGCTGTGAAACAGCTGATTTTTTGCCTTGCTGAAGTCGTAGAATTACATCATAAAGAAAATTCTGATGATTGGTCGTAATATAATCCTTTACCTCTGGTTTCATCAGTCCTTCCGCATGCATTTCTAATAGCGAATCCATGTACTGTCCCCCAATTTTAATGGTGCCGGACTCTGCAATAACCGTAATGTTGCTTTCAAGGTTTTTATCGTAAACAGCCGTCGTAAAATGAAATGATCCTTTGCCACCATTTTCAAGATTAAAGGTAACTATACCACTATCTTCAAATTCGGTAGTGGTGTGATGGTTAAAGTTAAAAAACTCAGATTTAATTTCATTAATCTCACCAAAGAACCAATATAAGGCATCTATATAATGGCTAAACTGTGTAAACAACGTTCCCCCATCCATCTCTTTCGAACCATGCCAGCTTCCCGCACTATAATATCGATCATCTCGGTTCCAAAAGCAGTTCAATTGGACCATGAATATCTTACCTAGTTTTTGTTTAGCTAATATATCTTTTAACCAAATAGAAACTGGAGCATATCTATTTTGAAATACAGAGAATACCTCTCTTTTATTTAGGCGAGCTATTTCAAATATTTTTTCCGCATCTGATGTAGATAGGGCAACCGGTTTTTCTATTACCACATGTTTGCCCCGATTTAGGCATTTGATGGCATGCTCTGCATGAAGTCCGTTAGGTGTAGCGATGACAGCCACATCAAATTCAATATTACTGTCTAAAAGGTCGTCTAATGCCGAAAAGAAGGGGATTACACTATCATCAGGTAATAACTGGTCGGTATTTGGATCTACAATTGCGGCTAAGTTTGATTCGGGATAATTGTTTAATATATCGGCATGCTTTTTCCCGATATGACCATAGCCAATAACAGCAAAATTAATAGGTAATGTATTTTGCTTCATTTATTTTATTCTTACAACGATGTTGTTCTCTAGTTTATATTGTTGATCAGTCTCCTGACAATAAGCCATTTGATTTTTATCAAAGATAAGCTTATTTCCAAATTCTCCAACCCAGCCATACTGTTTTGCGGGATTTCCATAAACCAAAGCATAGGGTTTCACCGATTTCGTTACCACTGAACCCGCACCTATCATCGCATATTTCCCTATGGTAAGACCACATATAATCGTACTATTTGCTCCAATAGAAGCCCCTTTTTGAAGAATAGTTGGCTTATATTCATTTTTCCTATTAATAGCACTCCTAGGATTAATTACGTTGGTAAACACCACAGATGGGCCGATAAACACATCATCTTCACAAAATAGACCATTATATAAAGAAACATTATTCTGCACCTTTACATTTTCTCCCAATTTAACTCCGTTGGCAATAAATACATTTTGCCCAATATTACAATGATCTCCAATGGAAGTTTGTTCCATTAAATGAGAGAAATGCCAAATCTTGATATGACTTCCCAACATACAGCCTTCATCTACTACAGCCGTAGGATGGATAAAGTTATTGGGGCCACTCATAGTTTATAATTTATCAAAGCATTACATATGAACTGCTGTTGGTCTGGTTCCAACTCAGTATGCATAGGTAAAGATAATACACGTTTTGATAATTCCTTACTATTCCTAAGGCTTTCTTTAGAAAAAACCTGATAGGCTTGCTGCTCCGGCAGCGTTCCCGGATAATATACCATAGTTGGAATTCCCTTTTCTTTGAGATAAGCTACCAGGTGTGCCCTATGTATGGATGGATCTAATATAATGGTATATTGGTTATAAGAATGCGCTTCATACTCAGTTTCTAAGGGAATTTGAAGCCAGTTGATCTTATCCAATCTTTCGTTATAAAAAGCAGCAACCCTGCGGCGAGTTAACAAGTAAATTCCTAGCTGCTTTAACTTAACGGTTAAAATGGCCGCCTGAATACCATCAAGCCTGGAGTTCACGCCAATAAGTTCATGGGTATATTTTTTCTGTTGGCCATGGTTGGCCATCATTCTTACTTTTTTGGCCAATTCATCGTCATTAGAAAAAACAGCTCCACCGTCGCCAAAGCAGGCCAAATTTTTTGAAGGAAAAAAAGAAGTGCAGCCAATATCTCCCGCAAGTCCGGCTTGCAAACAAGTTCCATTGACATTTACCCTGGCTCCCAAGGCCTGTGCTACATCTTCTATGATTTTTAAATCATGCTTTTTGGCCAATCCTATGATATCTTTCATATTCGCTGGCTGTCCAAAAAGATGTACAACAATAATGGCTTTGGTTTTTTCCGTAATTAGTGATGCGATTGTTTCTGCACTAATATTAAAAGTATCAAAATCTACGTCTGCAAAAACAGGGGTCAAATTTAATAAAGCTACCGCTTCGGCAGGTGCGACAAAACAAAAACCTGGAACAATCACTTCATCTCCATGTTTTAAATCCAAAGCCATTAACGCCAACTGTAATGCATCGGTTCCGTTCCCGCAAGGAATTACATGATCTGCTCCCAAATAGGTCTTTAGGGCAATTTCGAATTCGTTAACATATTTACCCCCTATAAATGCACTATCATTTATTACCTTTTCTATTGCAGCATCTACCTCGGGCTTTATCTTTTGATATTGCGTATGTAGGTCAACAAATTGGATGGTTTGCATGTTTGTCAATTAGAAGTTTTCAGCTACATGATCTTCCAAATCGACATACCACTCTGCACCATATTTTCTAATCAAAGGTTCTTTCAAAAACTGATAAACAGGAACCTTAAGTTCACGTCCAAAGGTACATGCGTCTTTACAGATATGCCATCTATCATAATTCAGCACATCAAATTCAGGATAATGGGTAATCCTGATGGGATACAAATGACAAGAGATCGGCTTCTTCCAGTCCACCAAGCCTTGCTCATAAGCTTTTTCAATAGCACATTTGGTTATGCCATTTTCGAACGTAACATAGGCACATTCTTTATTTCCATCTACACAAGGTGTGGTCAAATCGCCATCGGCATCTACTACAGAAGTACCATATTGTTCTATTGCCGCAATCCCCTTAGGTGCTAACAGGTGTTTTATCTGGGGATAAATATCCTCCAATATCTGTGTTTCAGCTTTTTCTAGTGGCGCACCAGCATCTCCTTCCACACAACAAATTCCCTTGCACTTATTTAAATTACATACGAAGTCTTCATTAATCAAGTCTTCATGCAATAAGGTGCTTTGTATTTCTATCATTCTTTACGTTTAATCGTTTGAACTCTGTAATTGGTTAATTGCTGCTTAATCCCAAATCATTACAGTTATGTTTAATCGTTTGAGTTTTACAGTTAACCGATTAAAACAATTAACCAAATAACCAGCCTCAACAATTACCCTTTTCCTATCGGATATTTTAGTCCTTCGGCTGATTTTATCTCTAAAGTTACAGAACCAACCAAAATCTCTACCTGCGCCTTTACAGGAACCCTATTCCCGTCGTCCGTTATCCAAAGGTACAATTTACTATCCTTTTTAAAAATTCGACCCGGTTTGATTGAAGGGCTAAATTTCAGACAATTGATATTTCCTAACTTACTTTTGACGACTTCCTTTCCTATGTATTGAATTTCAAGGGAAGATATTTCATCGCCCAAAAAATAATTCAGCTTAAAGGTATCATTGATTTTGAGCTTTGAAATGTCTAAACTACGCGCAAAATAATAGGCAGATACCAGATCAAACGTTTGGGTAGTTGGTGTGGTAAAAGTACCCGTATTGGCCACCACTTTTTTTGTATCCTGGTAAAAACGGGCTTTATCCTGCCTACGGTAACTGGCCTCTTTAATGTCTTCCTGATAAAAATAAGGTGTTAGATCAGCTTTATCAATATAGGAATCGTAATGGTCTCTTATTTTATAGAAAATATCAAAAGTGCCAGAAGTTTTTGCATCTACTACCAGCTTATAGGTCGGCTTATTATCAAACTTAAGGTCGGTCTCTTGGACTTGTATGGTTGCTTCTGCGGCTGTAATGAAACCATATTTCAACTTATAAGTCAATATTTCCCCTTCTTTAAAGGCATTTTCTTTCTTTAAGGGAAGCTCTTGGGCAAAGCTAAGCTTGCATGTTGCAATAAGAATAAATATTAACGTCAGTCTCTTCATGCTTTGCCTAAAACAAAAAGTAATCCAAAAAAATATCTTTTAGTCTTTTCGTTTATAAATTGGCACGGTAGAACAGGGTTCTCCATACATTATACTTTTCACAACCGGAGTTAACAGGTTTGTAATTTCTACATAAGCTGAAACAGGTATATCTCCACATCCCTTTACCACAACCCTTTGTCCTTCAAAACTACCTATATCTATTTTACTTAACGCCTTAGAGAACAATACCGTTTCTAATGTTTCCAATGATCCGAATACAATTTCATCTGCATAGGGCTTCATCTTGTTTGCCAATAGCATATAGGCCCATGTGGGAACAATGGCATCGGCCGAACAGGTAATGGCGATATTCTTATGGGTGTATTGCTGCCAATCATGTTCTTTTACAAAAGCTCTAAAATCTTGCTCCTTTAAAATCAGGCCATGAAAAAGATTGTCTTTGATATCGTACACTAAACGCTCTCCTTTAGCCAAATAGTCTTCTAGGTTAAACGTAATCAGCCCACTTGCCGCTACCTTATTTACAATGTTCTCTTGAATATCCATGATGCAAAGTCAAAGTGAAAATTAAAAAGTCAAAATGATAACCATTTTCATAAAAAAACCGTCCTAGCAATGCAAGGACGGTTACAAAGTTAAGTAAATAAGATTAATAGAATTTCACCCTATTGTCTTTTATATCGCTTTTCTCTTGTAGCGCTTGAAAAGCACTGCCTAGAGAACGTTGACTGATATTCGTCAACATTGTTTCTTTTTGTTTGAAAGTATTCGCCAATGGAGCTGGATTGGTAAAACCATCAACAGTAAATACATATACGCCTCTTTCGCCAGTAATGACTTTAGATAATTTACCTACCTGTGAACCAAAAACTGCACCCACAACCTTATTTTCTTGGGATAAGCCAGGTATAATTGGGTTAGCGAATACCATATTCTGAACCGGAGCAACTGCTTTTCCTACTTTTTGGGCCACAGCCTCTATATTAGCAGACCCAGCTAAGGCCTTCTCCAATTTCTCAGATAAAAGTTTACCTTTTTTAGCGCTCAGTACTTGTGGCTCAATTTGTTTTTTTACATCCTCTAAAGACAATTGTCCTTTTGGTTTAATGCTCGTTAGCTGTGCCACTACATAGGCATTATCCATATTATATACCTGAGGCAACACTTTTCCTTTATCCGCGGCATAAATATCTCTAATCAGCTGGCGAGGATTATCCAAACCTGGAGCATAACCTTGTGTACTGGTAATTCTATCTGCCAAGGCAACATTATAGCCTTGTTTTTGAGCCAAAGCACTAAAATTATCAGATTTAACCTCACTTAGGAAAGCATTGGCTTTCTTGTAAGCTGCATCCCTGGTTTTTTGGCTAGGTGCTAATGTTTTTTCAATATAGGCCAGTTTCACTACTTTAGATGAACCTACTTGTTTTTCAATTTTGATAACATGTACACCAAATTGCGACCTTACTACTTTAATATCACCTGGTTTACCATCAAAAGCGGCATTTTCAAATGCGGCTACCATAGCCCCACGGCCAAATGTGCCCAATTCTCCACCACTGTCTTTAGACCCGTCAACACTATATTGTTTAGCCAAGTCACCAAAGTTACTTCCCGACTGTGCTAATTTTTTTAATGAATCTGCCAATTTGAATGCTTTGGCATCACCACCTACTTTACTAGGATCAATTAGGATATGACTTGCTTTTACCGAATCTGGCGAATAACGGCTATCTACCACCTTAACTAATTTGTAAGAATTTCCTGAAAATTTAGGCCCATAGAAACTTCCAATCGGATAGTTAAAGATCACAGAATCAACTGCGGCATCCAACTTTCCTTTGCCTATGTAAGCATATGGAATTTTCACATCAGAGTTATTCGCTGCAAATAGAGAATCGTTAGGGGTAATTCTAAAATCAGACGCCAATTTTTCTACCTGACTTTTAACAATCGCAGTATCAGCAGCTGTTGGCTGTATACCGAAAGACACATACTGAAAATCTCTTGTTTCTTGTGGATTGTCAAAACGCTTTTTATTTGCGTCATAGTATTCCTTATAATCTGCATCTGTCAATTTCACATTGGCATCTAAAATTGAGCTATAGTCTAAATTAACATATTTGAAATTAACCAACTTATTCCGGTTAATATATTCATCATTAGCTTCTAATGTAGTTACGTATACAGAGTTACTGATTAACTTGGTATATTTTTGCTGCAGTGCTTGCCTTTCGATCTCGGTTTCTAACAAGCCCCATTGCTTGCTAAGGTTTGGATCTTTAGATTTAGATTTCAAGGAATTCATTACCGCAGCCCTATCGAACTCCCCAGTTTGTGGGTTTCCGAAGTATTGCAGGATTAAAGGGCTTGGTTTTTTACCTTGTACCAGATCATAAAGCTCATCGGCCGAAACAGTCAGACCAACACGGTCAAACTCTTTGCCCAAAATTATACCTGCTATTTCAGACTGCCAAGCTTGGTCTACCGCCATTGCCTGCATTTGAGGATTCATTACTCCGCCATATTGTTGCTTAAACTGGGCAACTGTTTGGTCAACCTTGGCGTTGAACTCGTCATACTTCACTTCTTTACCATCAATACTTCCTACTACGGTTCTTGATGATGCTCCCCATATTGCACCACCTTGTTGCAATAATGGTTCTAAAACAAATAACGCCAATACTACTGCGATACCCCCAACCAAAAAATAGCCCATTTTGGTACGCATGAAAGTCATTAATCCCATATTATTCTTTTATTTTAACTTTTATTTTAAGAGGGCGCAAGATACAAATTTGAAACTAATTAGAAAATATTAAATTTTAATTGTTTTTTATCTTGAATATTAAGCAGATAGAAGCAAAGAAAAGTCGCTAATTATTGGGTCAAACCACCTTTTAAATATGCTTCTGCCGATGGCAAAACAATGTTATATGTACTAAAATCCTGCGGAGCGGAGAAGCTTGTCCCGTTTACAATATTTCCATCTTTAGTGGTCAAGGTACCTGCTGGCGAAAAATACATACGCTTATTTTCATCCCAGATGAGCTCATCTGTAGTAAACGTCATGTTCGCACTGACTACCACTACATTTTTTCTGAAAATGGTGAGCTTTTCTGTTTCCTTATTGATGGCGTAATCTGACTTTATACTTCCCTTTGACTTGAGGTTCTCGTCATAAAAATCGATTTTCACGCCTTTCGGCATTTCGCTATAAGCCAAACCTTGCGAAGGTGTTACCTTATCGAGTATAGGGGCAAAGCCTTTGGCCTTCACCTTTGCCGAATCGCTATAGATTACCTCTACACCATAAGAACGGTCTTTGCTCAGGGTAATTTTTTTTGCGGAAATTGCACTTACTTTTTTCAGGTCATCACCTTCACAAGCTATTAGGCATAGTGCAAAAGAAATGATTAATAATAATGTCGATCTGACCTTAAAAGCTTCCATCTGTTCTATAGATTTAAGCAAAGTTGCAAAAGTTAATCAAATTTAAACCTTTGAAACCACTTATCATTCAACATAAAACCTAAACGTAGGTTAAGGTACTGCTCCTGTAACAACCCATTGCTTGCCTTGCCCCTTCTGCCCAATTCTGCAGAAACATTCATCTTATAGAATGATGAACGGGCATAAGAAGATAGTGGCAAGCCCAAGCCAAATGTAATCGCCATCTGTTTCACATCCTGATTATTCATTTGGATATAGGTTTTATCATAGGCAAAGCCCAAACGATAGTCTACCCTTTTAAAATAGCCATTGATGGCCGTAATGTCTGGCGTAAACTGGCCACCAACAGAGAAACCATAAGTGTCCTGAAGGTTTTGGTTAACACCAGCAATGGAAAGGCCAGACCATTTCCCCATGCGGTAATCTGCTCCTACCACCCATTTATTGTCTCTTTGTACGGTAAATCCAAAATTGTGGATCAATGGTAATTTCAATTTGGTTTTGGCACCTTCGCTAAATTCCAAGGTATCTAAAGCGGTAAGCTCTTCACCAACGGAATTTTTAAGGTATTGCGTAATGTACTGGCTTCTTTCCGAATTTAGATTCGAAGATGAAGATCCAGAATAACCTATTACCAAAGCGGTCTTGTTATCCAATCGGAAATCATATTGCACACCATAGCTAAAATTCAAGCCATATACACTATTTTTAACTTGGTTACGCGAGTTTATGGCCCCTACTTCATTTACATATTCCGTAGACCTGCTCTGTATCAGGTTACCAAACAAGTATTCCAAGTTAGCACCTACCCTAAAATGATCGCCAAATTGTATCCCATAACCCAAATATGCTTTTGACAAACCACCCTCACCTGCATAGATATAATCTACAGTTTTGGTATTATCGGTTGTAGTGCCTACGCTCATCGTATTTTTGAAGTTGTAACCCAACTCCGAATAAGGCAGTATGCCCACGCTTAACGCAGATTTTAAGGAAATGGGAAATGCCATAGCCACATGGCTTAACGAAGAGTTAAAACTATTTTCTGATAAACTTCCGCTTTTAAGTTGCGTAAAGCTTCCCGACATGCCTATATCTAGGGTAGTTAAATTAATTCCTGCATAAGAGGCAGGATTTTGCATATTAATATTGTTGATATAGCTTGTTTTGAAAACACCTGCAGATATTCCTCCCATAGACCTTAGTTGCGGCAATAAGGAACCCTGGATGTTACCAATACCAAATTTTGAATATGGAGATTGTACCGTTATCTGTGCTACCGCAGCTGAGCCTATCAATAGCAAGAATGCAAGGTATATGTATCTTAATTTATGGTTCATTTTATCGTATAATAACTTCATTCAATCCTTTTAAAACCAAATATGGTTCATGTATTATTTGGGCGGCAAATATGCTATTTTTTAATTGCTTGTTCAAAAAAACCGCATCACCCCCCGTTAAAATTACTTTTAAATCTTTATTCTCCCTATTGGCCTGTTGTATAAATCCTTCCACTTCATTTAAGGCACCCCGCAATACCCCATTCTTTATCGAAGTTTCCGTATCGGCCCCCAAGGGGATCTCTTCCTCACTTTTATCCCATTGCACCAAAGGCAATCTTTCAGTATAATGGTTCAAAGCTTTAAAACGCATGTTCAGCCCTAAACTTATACTTCCGCCGAAGTATTCATTTTGGGCATTGAGTATATCATAGGTAATGCAGGTGCCCGCATCAATCATTAAACAGTTTATGCCCCGATATAAATAATGTGCCGCAATTACCTTGGCCCACCTATCTAAACCCAATGTTTCCGGACTTTTATAGTTGTTTTTTACGCCGCTTGTTATGGCCGTAGTGAAACGGGTATAATTCAATTTCTCTTTCAACAAGTGCTCTATTTCACTAATATTATCACTTACGCTAGAAATGGTTGCATTTTCAATTTTATATTTTGCGATTATTTCTATTAAATATGGTTGGTCTATCTTGCCCAGTTGCTCGAAATAAATGAGTTCTTTTTGATCAAAGACCGCCAGTTTACTATAGGTATTGCCAATATCTATTACCAGATTATGCATTAAATATCAACATGATCAAACCACAAATTACGAATTGAAAGAAACAGCATTACTAGTTTCATGCCACAAAGCTATTAATCTTTGACAAGTTTCGACGTGCCAATTTGTTAAAAAAGGTTAAACAAACAAAAAGTACTGGATGCAAAGCACCAGAACCACAAACAAACTCTCGTAAAACCAACGTTTTTTTGCATTGGAAAAATAATAGGCCAACAATATGGCTCCAGGCGCCACGCACAACAAAAAGTGGTTTACCGAAACGCCGGGTTTCGTATAAAAACTGACCAGGCTGACCAAAAACATAAAAAACAACATTTGAAATGCTTTTCTGGTACTGATAAAGCTTCGAAAGAAATTTTCCCTCAGCTGTAAAACGGCCAGGATCATAATAATGCCTACCGGGATCAGTACCAGGTAATCGTTATAGTTGATCTGTAGGTTACTAGGGAACTTGTTGGTAAGGGGCTGCCATATATCTATAAAACGGTGAATGTTATCATTCCAGTAATACAGTACGGCCACAAACAAGAATATGGTCAAGAAGCCAATAATGCCCGACACCCATTCGCGCCAATTAAAAGGCCTATACATAAGCAAACTCAACCATAACATGGTTAAGAGCATGATAAAAGGAAAATAAATTAGGGTACCTATGGCAATCAACATCCCTACATCAAACATAATAGACATGGCATTGGGCATTTTAGACAGTTTTAAAAACTTATCTATAATGATAATGAGGAGAAAGTTACAAATCAAGGTAGGACTGAGCACCAGAAACTGTAGGAACAGACTCGATCCGGTGATGTACAATAATGCCGGTAAATAGCTTGGCTTTGCCAACAGTGTATGGTTATTTACAATCCTATTAAATATCAATGCTTGCACAAAAACGATTACCGTAGCCAGGAAAACGTTCGCTGTTGGCGACAGCGGAGCGATTGAAAAGTGGATAAAAAGCTTGGTATAGGACTCTAAAATTTCGAAACTAAGGGCGTCCGGCAAATTTAAATATATTGCCAAACGCATAAAAACAGTGTATCCCGCCAATAGCAGCAGGTTAATAGGATTTAAATTTCGAAACTGATTGATCATGCCAATTATACCATGGCAAAGTAAAGAAATTTATCTGGCAAAAGTATTTACTGTATGTGCAATTATTGAAGCTGTTTCATCTGGAAAATGAAATTGGTGTACTTGTGGTTCCCTAACAAACGTTCTTAAAGTGCTTAGCCAATCTTTATTGCTTCCCCAAATAACTGGCAGGCCAAATTGTTTGAGCGCATAGGCATTGCACTGCTGTTCGTACTGAAACCGCATAGGGGCCACTAACAGTTTTTTCCCCAAGTACAAGGCTTCTGCTGGTCCTTCGAAACCACCACCCGTAAACAAACCCTCGCAGCTGGCCATACTTTGGTTGAATTTCTCGTTATTAACAGGCTCTACAAAAACATTTCCATCATTATAGGCGATCTTGGTATGCTTTGAAAAAACTTCCCATTTCACCTCTGGTATTTCTTTTAATAGTTTCACCAGATCTTTATCGTCAATAGCTGGCAGGTACACGGTATAGTGACCCAAGTTTTCAGGATTCAGCTTTCGTATTTCGCTTCTGATTACGGGTGTATAAATAAAATCATCATACCTATCGAAATGAAAACCAATATGATGCGTAGTAGGGGCATATCTGCTTAAGATGAGCTTCCCCCAATCGATCGTTTTTGGCCGGGGAACCTTTTTTGATTTGAACGAAGCCTGATGGCTTAACGACACACTTTCAATTCCTCGGCTACGACAAGCCCAAGCTGTGATCGGCTCAAAATCGTTTAAAATGAGGTTATAGTCCTCTAATGGAAGAGACTTCATGTCTTTTCTGAACTGGAACAAATCCATATTCTTCCAAGTCTGGTAATGATCTACCCCGCCCTTTTTGCCAAACACAAAACTAAAACCATGTAGTTGGTATTTGACTTCCTGCGTTAATTTCACATCTACCTGTGTGCCAGAAATCAGCAGATCTAGCTCGCCATATTGCTGTAATAAGGGAACAATTTCTCTTGCCCGGCTCACGTGTCCATTTCCAGTTCCCTGTATGGCGTAAAGTATCTTCATCGGTTTCTAATATCAGTATTTTTTAGGCTTTAGGCAATTTCTAGTTTAATTTTCTGTAATAAGGTGCCTATATCCAATTTATTGTGCAGGTCTTCTCCGTCCGAAAGTTCTCCCGGTTCCACTTCGTCTTTTACAAAATGTTGCGCATCATACCTGAAAATATTCCATTCTCGATTGGCATATTCCAAAGCGGTTAAATTCTCTACCCAATCGCCACTATTCAAATACATGACCTGTTCATGATCTGCTCCGATCATTCGCTTTTCTGGCTGGTGTATATGCCCGCAAACTACATAATGATAACCATTTTCTACAGCCAGATCAGCAGCGGTCTGCTCAAAGCTATTTATAAATTTAACGGCATCCTTAAATTTGGCCTTGATCTTTTTTGAGAAACTCATTTTCTCCCTTCCTATGGCATTCAACACCCAATTGACTAAACTGTTCAACAGAATGAGGCCATCATAACCAATAGCTCCCAGCTTTGCCAACCATTTGGAATGCTGCATGGTAACGTCGAAAATATCACCATGAAAAAACCAAGCTTTTTTACCATCCAGCTCCAAAATGAGCTTGTTCTGCAAGTGAAAAGTTCCCAACTGCATATCG
Organism: Pedobacter sp. ASV28; assembly: GCF_016428855.1. Lineage (GTDB taxonomy): Bacteria > Bacteroidota > Bacteroidia > Sphingobacteriales > Sphingobacteriaceae > Pedobacter. The sequence goes on along the minus strand of NZ_JAELTN010000022.1, from coordinate 33,446 downwards.
GCAAACTTGCGCAACAGTTCATCATGGTTTCCGGTAAGATAATAGACTTCCACCCCTTCTACCACAAACTTCATGAGCTTGCGCAGAATTTTCATATGTGTTTCTGGCCAATAACGCTTGCTGAACTGCCAAATATCAATAATATCGCCATTGAGTATCAGTGTTTTTGGCCTAATACTCTTCAGGTACTTTAAAAGCTCTTTAGCATGGCAACCGTATGTACCTAAATGTACATCGGAAATGACCACAATTTCTACGTCCCTTTTTTCCATAAATGAGTTTTTGAGAGAATAAATGTCCTGTCCTCCATTATAGCAGGCCATTTTGTGGAGAAAGAATATCTTGTTTTAATCCTCGTCTTCACCAACGGTTAATTCATAAGGACTAAAAAAAAATGCCACAAATACAATTAAACAGACAATTAAAAACAGTTCTAGCATGTAAATCAAAATTACTTGTACAAAATTGAACCTATATAATTAACTGATTGTTAAGACTATGTTATGTTTCCCTTAGGATTTTTGGAGCGCAAGTCCTGTTCTTTGATCTACTTGCAGTCCAGCTTTACGCTGTAGTCCCGTGCAGAACGGGAGCTGTCGCTTCAATCTGGGCCATATGGCAGGAACTATGCAGAAAAGTGGTTAGCCCATGGAAAGTGGCTTTAATTGAGCAATCACAATGGTATGTACTTCAACAGTCCCATCCTTTGTTTCGTAATCTACCTTAAAGACTTGTGGACATTCAAATCCATGTTGAAGCAAAACTTCGTTAAGTAAGGCCAATTGATGATAGTAAAAATAAACCCTATCACCGCTACTCCCCACCTGAAATGCCGACTTGGCAGGGTCACCTTCTACAAAAGAAATATAAAGCAGCCCTTGGTCGTTCAGCAAATGTGAAGCCGCTGCAATAAGCTTTATACTGTCTTCATTGCTAAGGTAAGGAATACAAAAGCCTGCTATAATGCCATCAAACTTCTTGTGCAACCGACCAATCTGCCTACAGTCCATCACCTCAAAGTGGGCGGTAGGGTTATTTTTTATGGCTAATGCCACCATATTGGGAGCAACATCTATACCCAATACATTAAAATCTGGACGTTTCGACAAGAGATACCGAGTGATATTACCAGGCCCACATCCAATTTCCAAAAGGTTGGCCTGTGGCTTGGCAATGGTATGGCAAATAAGATCATAGCTTTCATTATACAAGGTCAAATGCATGAACTTATCTTCGTATACTGTAGCTACCTTGTTCCAGGTTTCCCCTGTTTCCCTGTATTTATCCATTGCCATTTTATTTTACATGGGCATTCATTCAATTAAAATGAGAAATAACAGTTATCAAACCTATAATTTTAGGTTTCATCCTTATGGTTGATCTAATTTATTGCCCCAATTATGTTATCCCCTAATATAAGGCAATACGTTTATTTTTCATTGTACTTGCCTTAAATAGACTTTCTCTTTTAGGCCATGGCCAGATTCAACCGACATTGAAACCTGTACTTAATAAGCTACTTACAACCACCTTATTCCCTTGATTAAAGAAAACATAACAAATCTTCTCCATTATAAAGCTTAAGATATACAGGACAAAAAACTTTTCCATAAATTGGGATTGATGATCTGAAGAAAAATAAATATATTAGTTTACTCATCTGTAATTAATTAATCATTCACTAATATAAAAATCTAATAGGTATGGAGAAGTTTAAAAAGGTTAAAGAACTGGTATCACAGATTGAAGCCGATGCAGACAAATTCTATAACAAGGCCAATAGTGCTGCCGGCACTAGGGTACGTAAGGGCATGCAGGATCTGAAGGTTCTGGCTACCGAAATTCGCAAGGAAGTAACCGATAAAAAAAATTCGAAGTAATTAGCACCAATGCTTTGGACTGAAGACCTGACCTTATGGCCGGGTCTTCTCTTGATCAAGCTTTTCCTAAATTAGCTTCAATACTACATTATGGCTATTTTTCACCTTTCCCTACCTGTTACTGATGTCGAAAAGACATGTTTTTTATTGTAGTTGATCCGTCTGGTTATCTGATCGAATATAAGACATATAAAAATGAACTAAAGCATTTTTAATGAAGTGATTGCAATAAATTTTACAACGCAAATATCCTATTTTCTTTCGCATACGTCAACGTGCTGTCCAAGACCTTTTTATAACTTTTGTTCTTGTTAAGTGTTATTTCAATAGTATTCTTGAAATCCGCTATTCTGTCCATTTCTTTATTCGATCCAGTGGCCTTATAATTTTTATAAACCATTACTTGAGCTTTACGTTTACCTTTCCCTATAATAAAGATCATAAAAAAATCTGCAGGCATATCAACAATGCCATCAGCCACAACTATTTCACCCTTCAAGCGGCCAATCTTGTTCTTCCTGAAGGCTTCCTTTATTAAATTTTCTTCTGCTACAGACCATTCCAACCTTCATTTGTATTTCATTGCATCAACCTTGATTTCCCTGGAATTGAAATCAATATCAATCCAATTATTGCAATGGAATTTGAGATTGTATTTATCCTTGTCATAGCTTTCATTACAGCCAAATAATGATATAAAAATGGCCAATAACAATATTTTACTTATTTTATCCATAAGGGTATATATTTTCCAACCCTATAAAAACCAACATAATAAATGCAGAAACTAATACTTAGTGCTGTTGGGCATTGGTGTTGGCGGAAAAAAAAGCATGGCAATAGCCAGCAGAGGGCACGGCGTTTTTTCATTTGAGGGCTTTAGACAGTATTGTTAAAGGACCTAAAAGTTTCTTTAACGAACAACCGTACCCACAGAAATGTCCATAATTTCTGTCACCTCTCCATGGTTCTTTTCCTCCAATATCACCAAGCGAATTCATAAGTGTGAAGTTCGTATTTTATAGATTCAAGTCAAATAGACAGCAATAATGTCCTTATATGTTTTGTCCAAAAGTGAGTAGGTTATGGTCAGGGTCAAGCATAGAAAATTCCCTTTGCCCCCAAGATTTACTTTGCAAGTGTCCCGCTGGATGTATCGCTAGTTTATGGTCTAACATGTTTTGGTACAATTGATCAATGTCATCTGTCCGGATATAAACCTGCCCATAATTTTCATTCGGATCAAGCTCCTTAAATTCAAAAAAATGGATTTCTATATTATCCTTTTGTATCATCAGGTATCCATCATAATCAACCTCTCCAAGGAGCTGAAAACCCAATCTATGGATATAAAAGTCTTTGGTAATAGACTTATTTCGCATGGGTAGTTTTGGGTGGATTACTGTTAGCATGTCTTTTTAGTTTTTAGTGAGTTTAATTCATTTCCTGCCAAAATTGGCCGCGAAGAATAATACCTGCCAATGTTTTAGGCTTAGCATTGATTTCATAAGAGATATAAGCCATTTTTAAGATTTACCAAATTTCCACCATGGCTTTTTTCCCTCATCGACTTTTAATTCAATTTTAGTACCGTCTGGTACGTGTTTTAGGTTTTTACATATTTGTCCATTAATTGCAAAATGAACACTAATATCTGTAGGCTTGAGATTGCCAGTAGAATATTCTCCACCTAAGATGGGAAGGGTTTGGAAGCTGTACACCTCGTTTTCTTGCAAAAATCTTCCTTGTTCCTGGAGCTGTAAATAAAGGTCGGTCAAAAACCATTCTGAAAATTTCTCCTTATCTTTTAGCACTTCTTCAAAATGATCTACCGAATCTCCTACTTTGGCACTTAAGCCAGCTCCCGTATCGAGCCAATAGACCTCATTCTTTGTATCCGTAAAAAAAAGATCGCCAAATTTTGTGACCATCAATATCTGTTTGAGCTCATCGATTAACCAAGCCCAATCTGAAATAATATCTTTATGGTCAATTTTATTTATGTCCTTGGTCAGATCTGATAATTTTATAGTCATGCGATGATATGTTACGTAGGTATTCAACTAGTTATTAGCAAAATAAAGATAATAAAAGTCGCCCTAAATCTAATACTACAACATGTATTTCATTTTGTCTTTCTGTAATCAATAGCTTTTAAGTCAGCGCTGCAAATTTTATCAACTCAATCCCGAGCCTTCTATCATCTGCAAACTCCCTTAAACCCAAAAAGCCTCTAGCATAATGCTAAAGGCTTTTAAGTCGGGATGGCGGGATTCGAACCCACGACCTCCAGCACCCCATGCTGGCGCGATACCTGGCTACGCTACATCCCGATCGGCTGATGTGATCAGCTCGTTGTGTTAAGCGGCTTTTTTCTTCTTGCGCTCGCTATAAGCGGCAAAACCCAAGAAGCCTATGAGCAGGATGGTTCCCGCTAAAGATATTTTTTCGCCTGTATAATATGATTTGGGTTCAAACTTAAACTCTACCTTGTGGTTACCTGCCTCCAATTGTGCAGCCCTAAGTACATAATCGGCCCTAAAATAAGGTTTTTGTACACCATCAATATACATGTTCCAACCTTTATCATAGTAGATTTCCGAAAATACAGCGATCACATCTCTTGGTGCACTATAACTATATTCGATATGGTCTGGATGATAATGCTCCATTTTAATGAAGGCAGTTGGGTCTGCACCTAAACGGGTAGTATCTAATAATTTCTTATACCTTTCATCTACAATGGCTTCCTGCTTAGGATCAAAACTGCTAATGGCCTTCATTTCCTCATCGGAATTTTTCACAAACTGCACTCCTTTTACAATCCATGCATTGCCTAGTGCCGTTGCATTTCTTGACATTTTATAGGACCCGTTTTGTGGATCTTGGGTAATGAAGTATTTGGCATTCAGCATGTCCAATACATCTTGATTTACACTTTTGGCAAACTGGTTTTGGATAAGCTCATCATATCTTTTAAGTTTTGCCGCATGATAACCACCAATGGTTTTGTGGAAAGCAGAAGTGCTTGCATCACTAAAGGTATTGATTGTTTGGTCATAAACCCTAAAATTAGGATCTTGATCTGAGTTGATAAACCCATCCACATCTCTGGCCTGAAAATAGTTGGCCAAAGTTGATTTGCTCTCAAAATTCTTATTGTTCAGGTATTTTCGGTCTACCTGCCACATATCAATCAGCACGGCAAAAGCCAACAGGCCAAATGCCACCTGTGTATTCAGTTTTTTGGTAATAAAGGCCCATACAATAGCATAACCGATCAAAATAAACAAAAATGCCCTAAAAGCATCGGCACGGGCAATAGCTACGCGATCTTCTACCAGTGCATTGGCCAATTTTTGTGCCATGGCCGCATTATTTTGTAGACTTTGGGTTAAGGCCTGTACAATTTCCTGGTGGTTACTGGTCTTAAAACTAAAAAACACAGTCGGTATAATAGCCACCAAAAGGGCGAAACCTCCGGTAATACCTGCTGACCAGGTTAATTTTTTCACCAATACTTTCTGATCTAAGTTTCCCTCCTGTGCTTCTTTTACGGCTAAAAAAGCCAATATTGGTACCATAAGTCCTACAACGGCCAAGATGGATTCTACCGCCCTGAATTTATTATATAGAGGAAAGTAATCAAAGAAGAGGTCTGATACTAAGGGGAAGTTTTTACCAAAGGACAATAGCATAAACAATACCGTAGTACCCAAGATCCACCATTTCAGTCTGCTACGTACAATGAATAAGCCAAAGATATATAGAAAGCATACAATGGCGCCAAAGTAATAGCCTCCAGATGTACCCGGTTTTTCACCCCAATACTGCTGCATATTAAAACCCTGCGCCAACTGCTGGATCACCTGCACGGTCTGTGTAGGGTCACCTCCCGTAAAATCGGCAGCAATTGTTTTATATAAATGACTTTCTGGTTTTACCAAATCGTCAATACCTGTAGCACCACCATATAGGTTGGGTATCAGAAAAGTAAAACTCTCTCCCACCCCTTGGCTCCAATTATAAGCATAGTCTTTGGTCATGCCAGCGCTTTTCTCCGCAGCCTGATTGGTCAGGTTAGATTTGCCTCTGTTGGTCTCTGCAGCATATTCTGAAGTTGTCCAAAGTAAGCTGGCATTGATCATCACCGCAATAACTATCGATCCGGCCAAAAATCCAATCGCCTTCCCAAATGCGGGCAGTGTCTTATGTTTGTAGGCCTGATAAAGCTCTATCCCCAGAAAAATAAGTAGGGAAAGAAATAGGTAATAGGTCATCTGCACATGGTTAGCCCTAATTTCCAAGGCCAAGAACAGTGCCGTTAAACTGGCTCCGAGCAAGTATCTACCCCTCAAGGTAATAAAGATACTCGCAATAATTGGAGCAAAGAAACCAATGGCCAATGCTTTATTGCTATGTCCAGTCGCAATCAATACAAAATTATAAGTGGTAAAGGCAAAAGCAATGGCACCTGCCGCTGCTAGCCAAGGATTCACTTTTAGGGTGATGAACAAAAAATAGGCCCCTATTAATAGTAACAATACGGTTCCAACAGGATTTGGAAGGGCTTTTGTAATTAAAGCAATGCCATAGGTGGCTCCATTATAGGCATATTGTACCCAAATTTGATACGCTGGCATCCCGCCAAACATTTGGTTGGTCCAAAGGGGGCCTTTGCCGTCTTTGTCCTTGTACTCCATAATTTCCTTTTGCATGGCTTTTGATTGTATCACATCACTCTGTGCAGGTACTTTTCCTTGCAGTACAGGGCTGAAATAAGCAAAACAGATGATGACAAAAGCAGCTATAATGGCGATATGAATACCATTTTTATTGAACCAATTATTCATTAAGGCTATTTTAAGTTTAAACTAACTCCAAAAATAGAAAATTGGATGAGATAAAGAAGTAAGAATTTAACACAGCTCAAAAAAATGGACAAGAAAATAGAAGCAATCCAAAAATTTCAATAATATTTGAAACTTCAGAAACACCACGTATATTTGCTTAAGAATTGATAACGTAGCCAATAAAAGCCTAAAGGCTTTATTTTTTAACCTAAAGTTTCAATTATTACTGAAAATTCAAAACATACATTATAAAAACATTATACAACCACCTTATTCTATATGATGCTAATTGTCCGATGTGCCGTTTTTATACCGAAGCTTTTACCAAAACAAAAATGCTAGAGGCGAATGGTAGAAGTGCCTATCAGGACCTGTCCGAAAATATTTGTCCATACATAGATCAAAAAAGGGTCGTTAATGAAATCGCTTTGGTAGACATGCGCACAGGCAAGGTTACCTATGGCATATATAGCCTATTTAAAATCATAGGTCATGCCATACCCATGCTCAACCCTTTGTTTACCTTTAAACCTTTTGCCTGGGCAATGAGCAAAATCTATGCATTAGTATCTTACAACCGTAAGATCATCATCCCCAAAAGACCAAAACCTCAAGAGATGTGGCCAGAATTTAAGCTTCATTATCGAATGCTATATTTGATACTAAGCTGGTTTATTGCAGCTTACCTACTGACCCATTATGGCAATGCCTACAGGGAGTACCTGATTTGCGGTGGGCAACTGTTTTTTCAAGGCGCAGTCTGCCTTTTATATCGGCCTCAAAAATTATGGGACTATCTGGGCAACATGATGACCATTTCCTTAGCGGGAAGCTTACTATTACTACCACTGCTTTGGATCCATACATTTTTGCAGCTACATACCATGGTTTACCTTTTATATTTCTTATTTGTTGCAGGACTCATGTTATTGGAACATTTGAGAAGAAGTAAAATTTTGGATTTAGGGTACTCGTTGACTTTTAGTTGGCTCATTTATCGCCTTGTTATCTTAGGTTTTATCATGTTTTAATCTGCTCATAAATTATAGAAAAGATGAAAAAGTTCAACAAAATAGTTTTAGCTGGTGGCAGCGGATATTTAGGCAAAGTACTAGCCAAACACTATATGGGTTTAGCTAATGAGGTTATCATATTGGCTAGGCAGCAACAACCCATAGGCCTACCCAATATCAAAACTGTTCTATGGGATGGCAAAACCGAGGGCGATTGGAGCATAGAAATTGAAAATGCCGACTTATTGATTAATCTTTGTGGCAAGAACGTAAACTGTAGGTATACTTCTAAAAATCGGCAAGAAATTATCTATTCTAGAGTGGGTCCAACCCGCTTGTTAAATCGCGTGATCGAAAAAATGATCAATCCACCAAAGGTTTGGATCAACATTACTTCTGCCACCATTTATCGTCATGCTGAAGATCATGAACAAGATGAAAGTACAGGAGAAATAGGCTATGGGTTTTCTGTTGAAGTATGTAGACAATGGGAAGAAAGTTTTTTTGAGACCCAACTTCCAAATACCCGAAAGATAGCCTTAAGAATGGGCATTGTATTGGGCAGATCTGGTGGTGCCTTTCCAAGATTGTTAACCTTGGCAAAGTTTGGAATGGGAGGTAAACAAGGCGATGGCAAACAGTATGTAAGTTGGATACATGAACAAGATGCGGCCCTCAGTACACAATGAATCCTAGAAAATGAAGCTATAAAAGGTAGAGTCAATTGCACATCGCCAAATGCCATTACCAACAGGGAATTTATGCAAAAGCTAAGAGCAGTATATGGAATCTACTTTGGCTTACCCTGTTCCACTTGGATGTTGACACTGGGTGCGCGGCTAATTGGAACGGAAACCGAACTTATTCTAAAAAGTAGGTGGGTAGCTCCAAAACTACTGGTAAAAAATGGTTTTAAGTTTCAATATCCAAAACTAGATAGTACCTTAAGGGATTTAATGAGTCTACGGTTGTAGCCTATTTTACTTCCTCGTAGTCTACAAATTCACCCAATTTATCGGCGTTGCCCTTTTTCTTATCTTTTTTAGGCATATAATCTATAGATATAGACCCTTCCGGTCTTCTTGATCGTTGTTGTTGGCCTGCATTGGCCTGATTTTGCATATTGCCAAACGCATTTCTAATTACTGCAGGAAAAATCATCCTTACAAGTAATCGAATTACCCATAAAACAATAATAGCAATCAGTAGAAAATTTAATATGTAACCCATCTTTATATTGTTAATACAAATATAGACTTTGGTGAATGTTTTTTGTTACCGCACCTTATTTTCATTGCATTTACATTACAATTCTTCATTTACGGTCTTCACACGCTGTTAATATACTTGCTGTCCTTATCTTTTTTCATATGGGAAACCTTATCAGCTATCATTAAAGTTGTATTAGATTTTCCAATTGTTGTTACTTATATAAACGTTATTTTTTCTGGTTTTCTTCTTTATATTAAAAATGTTATAAAGTATTTCATAAAAAAAGCGGTTTCGCTGGCAGAAGAGCTGTAAAAAGAAATAGGAATAATTTACTTTTCTTAACCACCCGATTTTTTGCTTGCTAAGCATGGGGGCAAATTACCTTTAATCTTCTTTTATAATCTCTACCACTCTTCCTATCTGTCCATCCTCCAACCTTACCTTTATTCCCCTGGAATGAAATGCCGATGAGGTGAGCAGGTTTTTGACAAATCCATAGGTAATGGTACCGTTTCTTTGGTCTTTCTTTAGAATAATTCCTACTTCTAGGCCTGGGTATATATCTTTTCTGTTTTGTCCATCCATATTTTAAGCATACAAGTTTTCAAATTTAGCATTATATCTTTACAAACTCGTTGCTCCCTAGCCCGAGCTTCTTCCAAAAATTCTCAGAAAAAGTCAAATGGGACCATTCACAAAGCCTCGCTCTTATGCTGTTGAAAACTGATATCCCGAAAGATTCTTATTTATAACACTAACATTTACCATAATGTTTTAAACCCCCGAGTCCAACTGCCTATGTTCATGATCAGCCTATCTTTAACCGATATGTTCAAAAATAACATCTTGAAAACGAAGAAGCTGTCTAAATTTCAATGAAAGAAAATACTTAAGCGGGTATCCCTACTCGCCTGTATCAACCATAGCTGGCATTTGATGAGGACACCAAACGCCAGTTAACACTATGCCTTCCGTTTAATAACATCGCTAAGGCAAAACATTAAAATCGATCTGCGGCTTTTCCTTACTCAATGGCCTAGTAAAAAGTGTCTTGGCTTTTACATTCTGACTAAAAAATCCACAATTCTTCAGAAAAAAATATTTTCCATCCACTCCACCTGCATAATCTAATCTGTAACCTTGGGCTCCTGTATTATCGATAGTAAAGCGGGCTGTGTTCAACTCTGTCCAGTTCCCCTTTGAATCGCAAGCCCATTGGTTATTGAACAATACCTTTCTTTGTTTATCGCCTTGATTAGGGCTGAAGTTCTCTAAAAAGGAATGTATACCTTTTAGATAAGTATGTGTCTGCGGTCTGCTGAAAGAGGCAACCAGCTGCCATTGACCTAATTCTGGAGCAAAGAAATAGGCTGTATAATTTGTATAATTATCTGCTACGGGTTCTGCTCTTAGTAAAAATCTATAGGTATTCCCTGCTTTCCATTGATACCTCAAAAAACTTTGTCCTCCGGCTCCTTCATTGCCAAACTCCCCAGTATGTACTTCTTTACCTTTTTTCAGCAACTTAATTTGATGGCTTTCCGGTATTTCCTTTGGATTATCTGTATTAAAGGGGCTCCAAACCGAAAACAGAATTCTTCTTTCGGTAGCTGAATTGACCTGAATCCCAAAATAGCCCCCAGCAAATCCATTGGCCATATAATAAGAACCGATTACATCTTCACCCTTGGGCACTGTTAGTTCGTTATAGAACCATTCCACTTCCATTTTTTCGGGCACCTGGTATCCTAAATGAACAGAGGGGCCTCTTCTTCCCCAATAGAAGAAATTGCCCTCATTACTTTTGACAAACTTTGTATTTTCATCAATGGCACTTCCAGAAAGCTCCAGATTGCCCATATTGGGATAATAAGCTCCAGATTTCTTTAGCCCTTTGATTTCGATGACCAGATAGCCCGTATCGGTTATTTTCCATGTTCCTACCTTGAGTTGATGTGCAGCATCTTGCCTGACCTGAATGGTTTTGAACTGGTTCTTAATCCCAATACTCAATTGGTTATCGCCCTCAATTTTAGTCACATCGCCCAAAGACAACGTCAAATCGCCAGTTTTGGCCAAACGCACATAAACTTTAATGGATGCAGTGGATGATTTCCATTGCTCTATACCTCTTTGGGTCAGTTTGGCATCATCTTGATGTTCAACATAGGCATTTCCACCTAGGGGAACGGTTACCGTTTGCGGCAGTTGCGCAAAAGCGGTGGTACTGGCGCAGGCCAGCACGAAAAAAAGTTTTAATTTCATAGTTGTGTAGTGTAGAAATCAAAAGTAATTAAACCAACTACTTATTGGGCAGCCTACTAAATATTTTACACAAAGTGTTATGAAGTAAAACCTCTTAAGTTAATGCCAAATTCCCCAACTATATCATAGATGATAACCACACCGCCCAAAATTACTGATGGGGAGGAGCATCTTCCTCTATTTCGAATGGGTTATTTATTTGTTTTCCACACATTTCTTTGGCGCTGTTTATAATTGACTGAATATTTGACAGCAGGAGTTTGGTGGGGACACCAAACCTAGCAGTGGGCTATAGGCGGCTATCCTCACCCACCTAAATATCTTTTATTGATATTTAGGCCATTCCTATGGTCCCCATCTTACTATTTCCCAAATCTTTCTTCAAATATCTTTTCTAGGGCAAACATTTCATCACGTAAACGGGCAGCCATTAGGAAATCCATATCTTTTGCGGCTTTTTGCATATCCTTACGAGATTTATCTATGGCCTTTTGCATTTCGGGCTTGGTCATATATTGTACCACTGGATCGGCAGCTATACTTACTTCGTCTACTTCTACATAAGCTTTAACCCTGGCTTTATGTTTCTCGGAAACCTCTAGTACAGAGGTCTGTTCCATAATTTCAGCCTTAGATTTACCTACGGTTTTGGGCGTAATGCCATGTTCCAGATTATAGGCTACCTGTTTTTCTCTACGCCTATTGGTTTCGTTAATGGTACGTTCCATAGATTCCGTCATATTATCAGCATACATAATAACTCTACCCCTATCATTACGGGCAGCACGGCCAATAGTTTGTATCAAAGCCCTATCCGAACGTAGGAAACCCTCTTTATCTGCATCCAAAATGGCCACCAAGCTTACTTCTGGCAAATCTAAGCCTTCTCTCAAAAGATTGATTCCCACCAGCACATCAAATTCTCCCAAGCGCAATCCCCTCAAAATCTCAACCCTTTCTAAAGTTTTTACTTCCGAATGGATATAACGACATTTGATATTTAACCTGTCCATATATTTAGTAAGCTCTTCGGCCATACGTTTGGTTAGTGTGGTTACCAATATCCGATCTCCCATTTTTATGGTTTTATCAATCTCATCCAACAGATCATCGACCTGGTTTATGGCAGGACGGACCTCAATAATAGGATCTAATAAACCTGTCGGCCTGATCACCTGCTCAATAACCACTCCTCCCGATTTTTGCAATTCATAATCGGCAGGTGTAGCACTTACATAGATGGTTTGTGGCGCCAGGCGCTCAAATTCCTCAAAGTTTAGTGGCCTGTTATCTAAAGCTGAAGGCAGGCGGAAACCATATTCTACCAATGACAATTTGCGTGATCTATCACCACCGTACATCGCCCTGATCTGCGGAACAGTCACGTGGCTCTCATCAATGACCATCAGGTAGTCATCTGGAAAATAATCCAGCAAACAGAAAGGCCGCATACCAGGTGCTCTTCCATCGAAAAAACGCGAATAATTCTCAATTCCAGAGCAATAGCCCAATTCTTTCATCATTTCGATATCAAAGTTCACTCTTTCCTCCAATCGTTTGGCCTCAAGTAATTGCCTATCGTTCAATAACTGATTTTTACGCACTTCCAACTCTTCTTGTATACCCCAAATAGACTGATTAAACCTATCCTTAGGCGTAACAAAAAGATTGGCCGGATAAATGGACATGTCCTGTATTTTTTCAAAGGTCTTTCCAGTTACCGGATCAATGATCGAAAGTTCCTCTATGTCATCGCCAAAAAATGAAATTCTATAGGCATTATCCAGATAGGCTGGAAAAATATCTACAGTATCTCCCTTTACACGAAAGGTTCCACGCTTAAAATCATTAATGGTCCTGGCATATAGAATTTCTACCAAACGGTGTAGAAATGCATTACGGCTTATTTTGGTTCCTACGCCAAAACGAAAAACAGATCTAGAAAAATCTTCCGGGTTTCCCATACCATAGATACAGGAAATGGAAGAGACGACGATAACATCCCTACGGCCAGACATTAATGAAGAAGTCGTACGCAAACGTAATTTCTCAATCTCCTCGTTAATCTGCAGATCTTTTTCAATATAAGTATTTGTGGTAGGCATATACGCCTCCGGCTGATAGTAATCGTAATAGGAAACAAAGTAATTCACCGCATTTTCGGGGAAAAACTGCTTAAATTCTCCGTACAATTGTGCGGCCAAAGTCTTGTTATGACTAAGGATAAGTGTGGGCTTTTGGGTCTGCTCAATCACATTAGCCACGGTAAAAGTCTTGCCTGAACCTGTAACCCCCAAAAGGGTCTGGTAATGTTCTGCAGCATCTACACCTTCTACCAATTGTTGAATTGCAGTTGGCTGATCGCCTGTTGGTTTATAATCGGAGATGAGTTTGAACTTCATGATCTACAAAGATAGCTTTAGCATACAACAATTTGAAGCAGCATGAGTTGAAAATACTTTTAAATATATTAACCCAAATTGCATTTCACCTATTTTATAAACGCAGCAAAGCCAAGCCGCAACCTCATCAACAGTCTTATTTCCCTTTCTTTTCCAGCTGCATAGGATTGACCCCGTCAGACTGGCCCCTTCCTGCCGCGTTCATTTTGGTTTTAAACAGTTGGAATCTAGATGGTGCCTGCGCTCCTCCCCAGGTATTGTTGCTCTCGTCTATATCTGAAGTTTCACGGAATGGATCTATCTTTATATTGGCCACTTCTTTATCCAAAGCATAGAATTTTGAGGTTTTTTGCTCATTCAGTCTCCAAATTTGCGCAGGAATTCTATCGATCACAGATGTACCATCCTTAAAGGTAAACTGTACAATAATAGGCATCACCAAACCTCCTTTATTGCTAAAATTAAGTTCGTAAAAATATTTGTTGCCATATTTTGTCTTCTCTTCTGCAGAAAATTCTTCCAATGGCAGTCTTATCTCCTTGGTTTTTATCTTACTACTATCAATCTGTACCAAACCACGCGCATATTTCCAGTAAAAGTCCCTGGCTTCCAAATCCTGATCCGTATAGAACTTAATTCGTTTGTCTTCCCTGTTCCTTATTTTGCCAATATCATCCTCATTGACCAAGGGCTTATCTATTTTTATGGTACCCGCGACCGGCTGGCTTGGTTTGGGAAAATCTGCTTTGGCATATTTCACTTCATCTAAAGCAATATCACAAGCATCGGTACTGTAAAACCAACCTCTCCAAAACCAATCGAGGTCTTCGCCACTGGCATCTTCCATGGTTCTGAAAAAATCTGCAGGTGTTGGATGTTTAAACGCCCATCTTCTTGAGTACTCTTTAAAAGCATAATCGAACAGCTCTCGGCCCATAATGGTCTCCCGTAAAATATTAAGCCCTGTTGCGGGTTTAGCATAGGCGTTTGGCCCAAAATTTACAATATTCTCTGAATTGGACATAATGGGTTCCAACTGATCTTTGGGCAATTTCATATAAGGTACAATGGCATATGCCGGACCTCGCTTGCTCGGAAACTTATTGTCCCAAAGTTCTTCGGTGAGGTATTCAACAAAGGTATTCAATCCTTCGTCCATCCATGACCACTGACGCTCATCGCTATTAATGATCATAGGGAAAAAGTTATGGCCTACCTCATGAATAATTACACCTATCATTCCATTTTTAACGGTTTCGCTATAGGTACCATCTTCATTTGTCCTGCCATAATTGAAACAGATCATGGGATACTCCATTCCATTGGCGGCCTCTATACTTTGGGCCACAGGATAGGCATATGGAATAGTAAAATGAGAATAGGTTTTTACCGTATGTGCTACTGCCCTTGTAGAGAATTTACTGTAAAGATTATAGGCTTCTTTTCCATAAAAACTCATACACAGCACATCCTTTCCTTCAACAGGCTGGTTCATGGCATCCCATATATACTTTCTTGAAGAGGTCCATGCGAAATCCCTTACATCTTTTGCATGGAAAACCCATGTTTTTTTAGCTGATGATTTTTTGGTTTCTGCTGCCTTTGCTTCTGCCAGAGTAACTATTTCTATAGGAGTACTACTTATTTTTGCCTTATTAAACCTACTTAATTGGCTTGGTGTAAGCACTTGCGCATAATTCTGACATTCGCCGGTAGAACCCACCATATGGTCTGCCGGAACCGTCATCTGAACCTTAAAATCCCCAAAGGTCAACGCAAATTCCCCCCTCCCTGTAAATTGGTGGTTTTGCCACCCTTGAAAGTCGCTGTACACACATAAACGTGGATACCATTGGCTCATGGTAAACAGGTAGTTACCATCTTTAGGAAAATATTCATAACCTCCCCTTCCGCCCAGGGCAATCCTGTCTACAATATTATAGTCCCAATCTATGTTAAAAATAAATTTTGAACCCGATTTTAGGGCGGGAACCTCAATACGCATCATGGTTTTATTGATGGTATAGCGAAGGTTCTTTCCTTCCCCATCAGTTATCTTGGTAATGTTAAAGCCATAACCATTATCTGCTTTGCCCAACGCCATGTCATCCACTTGTGTTCCAGTAGTATTCTCTGGCATCTTGGAGGCATTTTGATAATTAGCATTTCTTATATTATTATGCTGGTTCTCATCCAGCTGTATCCACAGATAGGTCAATACATCTGGAGAGTTGTTGTAATAGGTAATGGTTTCAGAACCCTTCAACCTTTGTTTATTCTCATCCAGTTCGCATTTAATATCATAATCAGCTTTTTGTTGCCAATACCTTAGCCCTGGTGCCCCACTTGCTGTACGCTGTTCATTAGGCGTAGGCAGAATGGTGCCCAACTGCTCAAATTTATTCCCGTGGTTACTTCCAGGGTTATTTTGAATATTTTGGCCCAACACGGGCTGAACCAAAGCCACGCTCATTACTAAAATGTTATACCATTTCTTTATCATCTTATAAGATATTAATATTAAAAGGGAACTCTTTCTATGGCCATCTGCAATGCCAAGGCAAAAACCGCAGCGGATATGAACATCACCCAGTCTCTTCGTTTGACCCTGAATATAGAGAACGCAAGTCCCGTAATAACCAAAATAACCACGACAAAAACAAGTTGGCCCACTTCCAGCCCCAAATTAAAGCCAAATAGCCCCCATCCTATATATTGGTCTCTTGCGAGCATCATACGGACCGAATTTGCAAAGCCCATCCCGTGAATTAATCCAAAAAACAGCGCCAGATAATAATTGGTACTCATTGATTTTAATGAATATCCCCTTTTAAATAAATTGCTGATGGCCGTAACCACAATGGTACAGGGAATTAAAAACTCTATCCATTTGCCAGAAAAGCGAATAATATCCAAGGTACTGAGCAATAGGGTAAGGGAATGGCCTATGGTAAATGCCGTAACTAGTATTAACAGTTGCTTTATATTCTTGGGACTGTAGACAACCACCAAAGCCAGAATAAATAATTGATGGTCTAACGCACCCAAACTAACAATATGTGACCAACCTAGTTTAAAATAGAATAAAAAATCTTGTAACGGCATATTACAGCTCGGTTTTTTAGCGGGTTATTGGCTAATATAAAGTCTTTAGCTTAATTTTATCAGATAAAATTAAAAATGAGCGCTATGCTTTCAAAATTGTTACCTATTATAAGTCTATTTTTTATTCTTACTGCCTTCAAAACTGAAAATAGACACCCCCTACATGTAAGTACCACTGAAATCTCCTACAATAACAAAAGTAAATCATTAGAAATCACTTGTAAAATATTCTCCGACGATTTTGAAAATGCATTAACCAAACGTTTTAAAACAAAAATCGACCTGCAGGACAAAAAACTACAGCAGGAAATGAATATTCTGATTAAAAGTTACCTAGAAGCTAACCTAAAGTTTACAGTTAATGGAAAAATAAGCAAGGCCAACTACTTAGGCGCTGAGAATGATCATGAAGCTACAAATCTTTTTCTGGAGATCGAAAACATCAGTGCTTTACAGAGTTTAACAGTAAGTAATAGCATCTTGTATGACCTATTCGATGACCAAATGAATATTTTACATGTGGAAAAAAACGGGGCAAGAAAGAGCACAAAGGCAAACTATCCAGAAAAAATAATGTCTGTTTCTTTTTAACCGGCCTGGCTCCCTTTCCTTTTTTTACAAACTCTTAACTATTAATTTCTTAATTCACTATCTTAGTGCTGTATGCAACTGCTCATTTACAGCCCACAGGTTACACCAAGAATCAAGTACACTTTTAATTTTATCTTTAGAGAGATCTTGCGCTGTGATTTCGAGTTTACCAGTGTTGCAAAAAACTTTGCCCAATATGATGGTCCAAAACTGAGTTACGCTCCCGCTCCTTTGGCCGATGAGCTGTTCTTTAAATCTTTTGGCCTGCTTACCAAAAACAACATTGAGCAAATAGACCTTAGCACTACCCAGTTCGGAGATGAAACTGTACCCTTCCCTGTAGAGAACGGCACCTTTCCTTTTGATATTTTTTCTGCATCCTTCTATTTTTTGAGCAGGTATGAAGAATACCTACCTTATATGCCTGATGAACATTTCAGGTTTCCTGCAAAACTAAGCTTACAATATCAACTGAATTTGCTCGGAACTCCTATTATAGACCATTGGAGCATGATCTTAAAAAACTTGTTGTCGAAAAAATTCGCCCAATTACATTTTGGCAGCAGAACTTTTGAGTTCATCCCTACCATAGATATTGACAGGGCCTATCATTTTAAATCAAGTGGCTTATTAAAAAATGCAGCACGTCTCATCAAGGCACTCACAAAACTGGACAAGGAAAAACTGGGCAATATCATCAACACAGGTCTTGGCAAAAAGAAGGATCCCTTTGATACTTATTCATTTCTCAACGGGCTCCATCAAAAATACCAGTTAAAACCTATTTATTTCTTTCTTTTTTCTGAGAAGGGCGATAAAACACATGATGTAAATATCCATCCTTCAGATGGCTTATTACAACAGCTCATCCGCTCTACCGCAAAACATGCCCGTGTTGGTATACATCCTTCTTATGCGTCTAATTCGAATGTATTGAAATTAAGATCGGAGAAAGCTTCGCTAGATCATTTATTAGATAAAACCATAGATATTTCTAGACAACATTACCTAAAGCTCCATTTACCCAAAACCTATCTTCAGCTTATTAAAGTGGGTATCAACCATGATTATACAATGGGCTATGCTTCCCAGGTAGGATTCAGAGCGGGTACTTGTACGCCTTTCTTTTGGTATGACCTACAGCTAGAAAAGCAATCGCATCTTAAAGTGCATCCTTTTGCTGTAATGGATGCTACACTACAAAAATATTTAGGGCTTACCCCAAGCGAGGCAAAAATTCAGATTGATCAACTTTTAAATGCCGTGAAGATAGTCAATGGTACGTTTTATAGCTTATGGCATAACGAATCGCTATCAGAAACCAGCCGCTGGAAAGGCTGGAAAACTGTTTATGAACATATGGTCAGCACTGCAGTTAGCTGACCTGCTTTTAGCTTATATTTCACTATGTTTACTATATGATATACGAACTCAGCAAAAACAATTCGATTGCCAATACTTTCATTGCCGAACTGAGAGATGAAATTATCCAAAAAGATTCGATGCGTTTCCGGCAAAACATGGAGCGCTTGGGTGCATTTTTTGCTTATGAGATCAGCAAGACACTTTCCTATAAAGAAATCGAGACCAAAACCCCCTTGGGCATTGCAAAAAGCACTGTATTGGCGCAAAAACCTGTTTTAGCTACCATTTTAAGAGCTGGGCTACCTATGCACCAAGGTATGTTAACTGTTTTTGATCAAGCAGAATCGGCTTTTATTACCGCTTACCGAAAAACCAAAAAGAACGGCGATTTTGTGATACAGATGGAACACATTTCTTCTCCAGAACTAGAAGGGAAAACCGTTATTTTGGTAGACCCCATGTTGGCCACTGGCTTAAGTATTGTACTTTGTGCCAAAGAACTCATTGGAGAATACAAGATCGACAAGTTGCACATTGTAGCTGCCATTGCAAGTACAGAAGGGGTTGCCCATGTAAGGGCCAATTTACCAAAAGCAAGTTTGTGGCTAGGTGCTATTGATAGTGAAATGACCAGCAAAAGCTACATTGTGCCAGGCTTAGGCGATGCGGGCGATTTGGCTTATGGAATTAAACAGTAGTTAACCTAAAGTTTTAAAAATCAGTAATCAGAAATAAAATTGTTCGGCACATCAAACCTTCGTCAAATCTATTTAACTTTACAGGATTTCAACTTCACATCCATAAGATTTGCAACCGATAAAACACATTTTCTTCGATTTAGACCATACCATTTGGGATTTTGACCGCAATGCGCAAGAGACTTTACAAGAACTTTACCATGCCTATCAACTGAAAGAATTAGGCTTATCTTCTGTAGAGCTCTTCATCCATACTTATACACAGAACAACCACCAGCTTTGGGCACAATACCACTTGGGTAAGATCACCAAACAGGCCCTACGTGAACAGCGCTTTAAAAAAACATTCCTGGACCTTGGTTTAAAACCCGAGCTTATCCCAACAGATTTTGAAGAAGATTACGTAAATATCAGCCCAACCAAAAAGAATCTTTTTGAAAGTGCTGAAAAGGTACTCGATTACCTCAGCAAAAGATACCAACTTCATATCATTTCTAATGGGTTTAAGGAAGCTACGCTTACCAAAATGCAGGTTTCCAATCTTAACCCCTACTTTAAGAATGTGGTCATTTCGGAAGAGGTTGGTGTAAATAAACCAGACAAAGCCATTTTCGAGCATGCGCTAAGTGTTGCCAAAGCCAACAAGCCCGAAAGTGTGATGATTGGCGATAGTTTAGAGGCCGATATCTATGGCGCACAGAATTTTGGCATGAAAGCCATTTTTTTTAACCCCTTGAAAGTGCAGAAACCCAATGATGTAGAATTTCAGATCAACCATTTGGAAGAGCTGCTCAAGCATTTTTAACTTTTCTTAACATTTTTTGGTTTGATGTTTGGTCTGGTTTTAACCACACACAATTGAACAACATGAAGAAGTTTATCCTTTTAGGCATTGTACTGCTTTGTACCTTGTCAAGCTTTGCCCAAAATAACCGTGGCAAAGCCGAAGTTTTTATCCAAATTACAGATAGAGGCCACTATACCGTATACCTAGATGATGAGTTTATGGGCTCTTCAAAAGGTAGGTTCAGGTTTTATGATGTCTATAATTACAGCCCGACATTAACCATTCTGTCTGGGAACAAAAAAATATTCAGTCGCGTTTTAGAGGTCAATCCAAGTACAAGGCTTATTTTAAGCTACAATAGCCGAAGGGGTCTGAGTATTATCAACGAGCTCAACTTATACCGTAATCGTGTATATGCGCTTAATGATTTTGATGGCTACATAGAACCCTACAACACCGGTATCGTTCCCCCTCGTTACCCTACGGGTAATAACGAAATCCATCAGTTTGAAAGCCTATCTTCCGCCGTAAAAAAAGAAGCTTTCGATGATACCAAAATGAAGTTAATTGAGGCTTATCTGGCTTATGGCGAAATAAGCAGCACCCAACTGATTACATTGCTAAATCACTTTAACAACGACGGCAACAAATTAACGCTTGCAAAGAGTGCTTATCCAAATATTACCGATCTTGGCAATTACTATCTGGTAAGGGATGCCTTTACTTTCTCCAGTTATAAAGAAGAGTTTACCAAGTTTGCAGGTGCCCAAAAAACAAATAGGCACTTAAGGCCCATATCTCCGGAAGATTTTAGACAATTCTACACCCGTATGTCTAGCGAGGCTTTTGAC
This sequence comes from Pedobacter sp. ASV28, assembly GCF_016428855.1. GTDB lineage: Bacteria > Bacteroidota > Bacteroidia > Sphingobacteriales > Sphingobacteriaceae > Pedobacter. The sequence goes on along the minus strand of NZ_JAELTN010000022.1, from coordinate 12,424 downwards.
GATAACAAAACCACTTTGGCCAAAACCGTTATACCCAATGTACTCTTGACTACCGAACAGCTCAAGAGCCTCATAAAACTATATAGTTTTGAAGATAAGGCGCTAATTTTCGCTAAATTGGCTTTCCCTAATGCATCTGACAAAGCCAATTATTTTACCATTGCCGATGTACTCAAGTTTCCGAGCAACAGAAAAGATTTGCTTGATTTTTTAGCGAGCCAGAAATAAAACCTATTTTTATTTAATGAAGGTCAACCCAGTACATCAGTCAATTATAAAAACCATAGAAGCTTACAAGACAAAGCTGAACAGTATCGTTGAACCCGATTTCCAGACAGCTCCTCCCATGGGCGGCTGGAGCTACAGTGAGGTTTACTCGCATATTTTTGATGCCAGCCTTCTTTCTTTAATCGCCCTGAACAGTTGCATTAAGAAAGAAGGCGCTATCAAGCCAACCTTGTTTATCGTAAAGCTCGTGTTATTTTTCGGCATGTTTCCACCAGGCAAAAAATACAAGGCTCCCTCAAAAATAGCTGCCAGGGTGAAAAAAATTGGTATTACCGCAGCGCAGCAGTTCATCACCGATTTTGAGTTGCAATTGGTTCAGGTCATTCCAAAAATAGATGGTGCCGACCCCAAAATTAAAGTGAAACACCCGGTATTACTTTATCTAAATGCCAAACAATGGCTTAGGTTTATCGAAATTCACTTGAAGCATCACTTAAAACAATTGCAGCGCATAGAAAATAGTTTTAAGCAACAAAGCTAATTTTGCATCTTTGACCTCATGAAACTTCCCCACATTCCAGGCTTTGATCAAGATGCCCTACATAAGTATTTTAAGAATACGGGCATGTTGATGATGGGGCGCGTAGGTAGCATGGCTATTAAGATGATAACCAATATTATGGTGGCCAATTATTTGCTTACCTATAACAATGGGATATTAAGCACCTCTACTTCGTATGTATTTCTTTTTGCTGCATTAGCTGGGCTGGGACTAGATAGCTTCATTGTAAAAGAGCTGCATCAATCTCCACAGAAAAGGGATACGATTTTGGGCACCTCTTTTTGCCTAAAAGTCATTGCTGGTGCAACCTGCATTCCCTTAATTTTTATCGCCTGGCAGCTATTCCCCCTATCGGGAATACCTTATTCTATTGTGCTCATCCTTTCTTTTACAGGACTATTCCAATCTTTTACGGTCATTGACTCCTACTTTCAATCAGAAGTACAGTCAAAATATATCATGCAAGTACAGATTATAGGTAATATCATTTCTGCTCTGATAAAGATCTTTTTTATCTTTATTTCTGCAAAGCTGGTCTATTTTATCTACGCCTACTCCTTTGACATCCTGCTCATTTCCCTAGGCTATGTTTTCATGTACCAACGCAAGGGACGGAACATATTTAACTGGAAGTATAACCCCCAGTTGGCCCAAAAGCTTTTAAGGTTATCATGGCCCTTGATTATTTCGGGTATCATGGTATCTATTTACATGAAGATAGACATCATTATGCTGAAGGAGATTTTAGGGACAGAATCTGGCACCAATGCCTCAGGAGCTTATGCTACCGTGGTGATGTTCAGTGAAGCCTTAAATTTTGTGCCCGTTGCCATCGTTTCCTCATTGTTCCCTGCTATTTTGAATGCCCGACGGGATGATCTACAACGCTATCAAAAAAGACTGCAGAACCTTTTCGATTTAATGGTGTGGTTAAGTTTGGGCTTTGCCTTATTGATCACATTTGGCGCACCTCTTATTTACAAGTTTTTTAAACCTCAATATATGGAAGCAGCACCTGTGCTTGCCGTACATGTGTGGGGCAGCATTTTCGTTTTTCTAGGCGTAGCGAGTACACAATTCCTTATTGCCGAAGGTTATCATAAGCTAACTTTTATCAGAACTGGCCTAGGTGCTTTGGTAAACATTATCTTAAACTTTCTACTTATTCCCAAAATGGGTATGATGGGTGCGGCCATTGCCACTGTATTTGCCTACCTATCGTCCACATTCCTTATTATCTTTATACCGAAAACCCAAAAACAGGGTTTCATGATGTTAAAATCATTATTTCTGGTCACTGTATTTCAGAAATTTACAAGAAAAAATTAGGTTTATTTTCTATACACACATGTCCTTAAAGTCTTCGCAAAGAAGCGATAACCTTTTCCTTTTAGAAAATTATAAATTGGGGAATCTCCAATATGGTCTACATCGATATTCTCTTCTACCAGAATTACTTCTGGCTGATATTTATCCCAATTATTAGAGGTTAGTACCTGATAGTCCAAACCTTCAACATCTATAGAGATAAAATCTATTTTTCCCCCTTTTGGAAGGTACTGATCAAATACTAAAGACAAAGGCATTACCTCGATTTTGAGTTCTTTTATGATCTTATATTTTGAAGATTCTCTATCTACTCGTTCTGAAACTTCTTTTGAAAAACTATTTAAAGCTGGCTCATTAAAACAGTAGAAAGTAAGTTCCCCTTTTTCTGGTCCAATGCCAATATTTAGATTGATATCCCTTCTTCTAAAGGTTTTAAATGCCTTTATTGCATTGGGTGTAGGTTCAATATTAATCCCTTTCCATCCTTTATCATAGAAATATTTGGTATTAGAAAATCTAACCGGGTGATGGGCGCCTACATCTACATAAAAACCTTTATAACCTTTCTTTTGCTCAAACAGTGCTTTTAAAATCATATCCTCTCCATCTTGAGAATAGGACCGACTAGACTGGAAGTAATAAATAGGCAAATACTTCAATAGCATTTGCTTTATATGCTTAATCATGGCTAAAAATATGGATAATTAACAAACAAGGTTTAAGAATTATCAAATAATATCATAAAATAATTACTTTTAAACGTTTATCACTTTTTGGCATAAAAATCTTTGATACGGCTTATAACTTGGTTTATTTTAATTTCTTTATTTTTCTTTACTCCCCTATTTTCACAGGATCTACCTATTCCCGATTGGGTAAAAGATATTGGCGGAACGGGTGAAAGCAAATTAGCAGGAATTGGCGTAGATAAAAACGACAATATATATGTTGCAGGAAATTTCCAAGGAACGTTGACTGTTGACCATTCTGGAGTTTCGAGTCCGATCAATTTCTCTTCGAATGGCAACTATGACATATTTATTGCCAAATACACTCCTGACGGCAAACTACTATGGGCAAAAAGCATTGGTGGCAGTGGGCTTGATCAAGTGAACAATCTTGCTGTTGACCTAAATGGGAATGTGATTATAGGCGCATCATTTTCCTCTCCGAGCATAGATTGCAATCCTGGACCCGGCGTTTATACCATTAACAGCAATGGAGGAGAAGATGCATTAGTTGTTAAGCTGGATACGGATGGAAATTTCATTTGGGCAAGAAGCGTGGGTAGCTTTAGTACTGATCGGGGGCATGTTGTAACTACGGATAAAGATGGAAATGTCATTTTTGTGGGTTCATTTTCATCTAGCAGTATAACGATTTCTGGCAATACACTTGCAAACAGAGGCAGCTATGATGGATTTGTGGTAAAATATAATCCAATTGGAGATGTTCTTTGGTCAGCTGGGTTTGGCTCAACAGGCATGGACGAAATAAAGAGTGTAAAAACAGACTCCAATGGTTCTATCGCTTTAATGGGCTACTTTGGAGCCAACATTAATTTAAACCCAAGAGGAGTAGCAAATCACTTTACTGCATCGGGAGAAACGTACTTCATTGCCCAATATACATCAAATGGAATTTTAGAATGGGCCAACAAAATAGATGGATCTTCAAGTAGAACTGTAGCATCAATTTCAATTGGTCCTACCAATGACCTATTTGCAACTGGTGTATTTTCTGGATCGATCAATTTCAACTCGGCTAATTTAATCTCTTTAAATTCTACCAGTGCCATTAGCCTTTTTGTTGCCAAATATGATAACAGCGGAAAAACCATTTGGGCCAGAGGCATTTCATCTACCGCCAGTAATCCCTATAGCTATTACATAACCGTCGACAATGAGAACAATGCTTATATAGGTGGCTTCTTCGATCAAACACTTACGTTTAATCCTGGCACTGCAGCTAAAGTATTGACCTCTCATGGAGGAAGAGATACTTTTTTTGCAAAATATGATAGTAATGGGGGTTATAAATGGGCATTTAATTTTGGTAGCAGCTGTACTGGAAACTTTGGGCACAAAATTGACGTAGATTCAAAAAAGAATGTGCTGTTAGGTGGTGCATTTTGTCGTACTGTAGACTTCAATCCCGGAAATTGCGACTTAAACCTAACAGCAAAGCACGGTAACTCTGACGGTTATATCTCAAAATTCAACCAAATCAAACTTACTGGAGAACCATTAATTACCAAGTTTGAACTTGACGAACAGAATGGTCCAACAATTATTGATGTGATTAACAAAAAAATAACAATTACTGTTAAGACTGGTACCAACATAAGGCAATTAAAGCCTAAAATAGAGACAGATATTGGGGTGCTAGATCCTCTTTCAGCTATTGAAACAGATTTTTCTACCCCAAAAATCTATAAAATTACTTCTAACTGCATCGATTATTTTTGGGAAGTTAATGTAAATGCCCAAAATACTTTCTCGGTTAGTAGCTGTTCTGGAGAAAATGTAATACTCAACGGCGAAAGCAGCAGTCCCGGAAATTACCAATGGGAAATGCTCGTTAATAATATTTGGTCAAATGCCCCAGCTAATTCCACCCAAGTCAACTATCAGACGAATAATTTAACTAATTTCACCAATAGCAATCTTGTCATCTCTTTCAGAAGAAAAAATACTTCCAACAATCCTTCAACTTACGACTCTTATACCAGTTTGTTGATATATCCCGCCATTCAAAACAACTTGGTTAATATTGCCCAAAATATATTTTGTTCCAGCGCCACATTAAGCATCTCTGGATCTACTCCTTCGGCTTCTGTTCAGGCAAGCTTTACTTATAAATGGCAAAAAAGCCTCGATAACATTACATGGATTGATATTTTTACAGCTACCGGAAAGGACTATACGCCTCCTGAGTTTACGGAAACTACTTTTTTCAGACGAGTTGCCACCATCAACAACTGTATTTCTTATAGCAATTCGTTAAAAGTCGACGTTTTTATGCCTCCTACGGTCAGTATTTCTGGAAATCCCTCTGGCTGTTCTTCCGCAACCCTTATTGCTACGGGAGGGACAAGCTACCAATGGAGTGGAGGGTTAACACCCAGCGCTGCGACGAACACCTTTACCACCAGCGGCACATATACTGTTACAGTGACCAATGCAGAAGGGTGCTCGGCCACTTTATCTAAAACGGTTACTATTGGTATTGGACAAACCAACATAACAGGTAATACCACTGGCTGCAATAAAGTAACCCTCACCGCATCTGGAGGGGTTACTTACCTATGGGATGGTGGAAGTACGCCCAATTCCGCAAGCAATACTTTTAATAGCAGTGGCACTTACCATGTAACCATTACCGATGCCAACGGCTGTATGGTTACTTTACAAAAAGATATCATCATTAATACAAGTCTAATACCTTCTTTGAGTATTTCGGCATCCAAATCCAGCATCTGTGCCGGAGCTCCAGTCATTTTTACACCACTCTATGCCAGTGCCGGCACAAATCCTACATTTAAGTGGTTTAAAAATGGCATACAGGCGACTACTTCAAGAACATATACTGCTAACGGTTTAAAAGACAACGACGAGATTTATTGTGAAATTGCTGGTTCTGATGCCTGTAGCGTACCCTTCATAAGCAACAAGATTGTTATTGCCGTAAGTCCATTACCCTTAGTCTATTTTGAAGGTGATATTATCATTGAAAACGATGGTCCCAAAACTTTGAAGCCGCAAACGGGCAATGATGTTCTTAGCTATAGTTGGTCGCCAACAATTGGACTTGACTATCCCAACATCAAGCATCCCAAGGTTAATCCAGAATCTACGACTATTTATACCCTAATCGTAACAGGTCCAGGTGGCTGCACAGCACAAGCCGAGGTAAAAGTTATCGTATGGAAAGATATTTTTATTCCTAATGTTTTTTCGCCAAATGGCGATGGTAAGAATGATCAATGGGTCATTAGAAATATTAAAGATTATATAGGTACTACGGTTAAAATATTTAACCGATATGGTCAAAAAGTTTTCGAAAACAATAATTTTATTACGCCTTGGGATGGCATTTTCAACGGAAAACCCTTGCCCGTAGGCAATTATTATTATATCTTGCAGTTGGCCAATCAATCAAAAAGAAAATATACTGGTAGTGTGACTATACTTCGCTAATGCTACCTTTGTTAAGTTAAAAAAAAAACGAATGCAAAACTTGGCTCCCATAGCTTTATTTGTTTACAACAGGCCCCAACATACTGAACGTACACTAAAGTTCTTACAACAGAACGAACTTGCCGCAGACAGCAGGTTGTACATTTTTTCAGATGGGGCAAAAAGCAAAGTCGACGAGGATAAGGTAAATGAAGTAAGAAATTTTATTAAGACTATAGACGGCTTTAAGAGTATTAAGATCATTGAAAGCGAAACGAACAAAGGCTTGGCCAATTCAGTAATTGAAGGGGTTTCCTACCTAAATCAGACCTATGGTCAAGTGATCGTTTTTGAGGACGACCTGATCAGTTCTCCACATACGTTAACCTATTTTAATGAGGCCTTAGACCGTTATCGCCATGAACCAAAGGTAATGCACATTGGCGCCTACATGTATGTACTAAATCATGAAAACCTTCCTCAAAGTTTTTTTTACAGAGCGGCTACCAGTTGGGGGTGGGCCACTTGGAAAAGGGCTTGGCAACATTTTGAACCCAATATCGATAATTTGATCCAGCAATTTGACGCCACCAAAAAACAGGCCTTCTCCATAGATAATACCATGAATTTTTGGAAGCAGATGCAGGATTTCAAGCATGGAAAAAACAATTCCTGGGCCATACGTTGGTACGCTTCGATCTTTCTAAATGGAGGTTTGACCTTAAACCCCTCTCAATCGCTGGTCAATAATATCGGGCACGATGGAACAGGTATCCACTCGGGGATCAATGATATTTACAACGTAGTGATCAATCCGAAGCCCATTACAGAATTCCCAAAAACAATAACGGAAGATAAAGAGGCTTATCAAGCGATCAAACATTTCTTGGCCCACAGGAAAGGCTCTCTTTGGGATAGGATCAAACGGTTTATCCACGAAAAACTGAATAAAAAATAACCCATGAAGGCATCTACCCTAAACCTACTGCTATTTTTTATCATTTGTTCACCGATCTTAAAGGCTCAAGCTCCCCCTGCAGCTTATGGAGCTGTTCCATCAAAAAGCCAATTGGCTTGGCATAATATAGAGCTCTATGGCTTGGTCCATTTTACACCTACCACTTTCGAAAACAAGGAATGGGGCTATGGCGATGCCGACCCAAAGATATTCAACCCTACCAGTTTTGATGCCGAACAAATTGTAAAAGCGGCAAAAGCGGGTGGTTTAAAGGGAATCATATTGGTAGCTAAACATCATGATGGCTTTGCTTTATGGCCCACCCAAACCACCAACTATAATATTTCCCAAAGTCCTTATCAAAATGGCAAAGCCGATCTGGTTAAGGACTTTGAAAATGCTGCCAGAAAAAATGGCCTACAATTTGGTATTTACTGCTCGCCTTGGGATAGGAACAATGCCTATTATGGGACTAGCAAATATCTATCCATCTATCAAGCCCAGTTAAAAGAACTATATACTCACTATGGCCCCTTATTTATAAGTTGGCATGATGGTGCAAATGGTGGAGATGGTTATTATGGTGGTGCAAAGGAGAAAAGGACCATTGACAACACCACTTATTACGATTGGGAAAATACTTGGGGATTAACCAGAAGACTACAGCCCACAGCTAATATATTTAGTGATATTGGACCAGATATACGTTGGGTAGGCAATGAAAAAGGAACCGCTGCCGAAACAAGCTGGGGAACTTTTACACCTATGCCTCCGGAGGGTAAAAATGTAGCTGTTCCCGGGCAGGCCAACTATCCACAGAGCCCAATGGGCATTAGAAACGGCAAATTCTGGATGCCTGCAGAATGCGATGTACCTTTACGAAAGGGCTGGTTTTATCACCCAAATGAAAAACCTAAAACTCCAGAGCAATTATTTGACCTGTATCTTAAAAGCGTGGGCAGGGGCGCAGCACTAGATTTGGGATTGGCACCAGATACCAGGGGTATTCTACACGAAGATGACGTAGAGGCGCTAGCAGCTTTTGGCCTTATTTTAACCAAGACTTTTTCCAATAACCTAGCCCACGGAGCAGCTATTAGCGCAACCCATTTTAGGGGCAAAAAATATAGTCCCCAATTATTAATTGATGGGGACAAAAATACCTATTGGGCTACGAATGACAATGTTAAACAGGCGTCCATTTCCTTAAGCTTCTCCCAAGCCATTACTTTTGACCTCATCAGCTTACAAGAGTTTATTGCCATAGGACAAAGAATTGAAGCTTATCATATAGAAGCCTTTATAGATAACCATTGGCAGAAAATTGCCGAGGGGGAAAGTATTGGCGCCAAAAAACTGATTAGAGTTGCAGCACCCATCCATACCAAAAAGGTTAGGCTGAGCATTACAAAGTCGCCAGCAGCTATTACACTGAGTGAAATTGGATTATATCTTAAAGCCGATTAGATCGTATCTTTCCCCATCCATTCTATTATAATCCATAATAGCTTTTTTCAAGAAGATCTGGGATGATAAATTTACATTCTATATTAAGATTACTCGCTATTTCTTTGCCTCAATCAAGATATAAGGAGATAATGCCTTGCTTTCAAAGGGAATGATCTTCGTCAACACTTTCCCCACAAACCAACTTGCTTTCTTAAATAATCTTACACCTGCAGATTTCTCCTTTTCATTTTCAAGCCATAAACTAAAGCCCCCAAAATAGCTTGCCTGTACAACTTTCAACCCTGTTTTTTCTACAATTGCTTTCAGAAAAGCGGGGTCCATACAGTCGATGTTATGCTTATCGTAATTCTCTTTATCAAAGGTTTTTTGGAACCATCCGTTAACAGACCTAAAATTAGGCAGGGTAATAAATAAGGTTCCGCCAGGTTTCAAGAAATTCACATGTCTATTAATAATATCTTCTGTGTCGTTAAAATGCTCAATCAAACCACAGCTCAGCACCAAGTCGTATTGTTTTTCTGACTGATAGTTGAACAAATCGGTTTCGATAATGCTTACCTCTCCCTTCGACAAACCATTTGCTTCCAACAACTGATTGGTGATGGGCTCGTGTACAAAATAATCTAGCAAGGTAACATCCAGCTTCAGGTACTTTTTTAAAAAAACAGCATAGTACCCTGGAAAACCACCCAATTCTATCGCTGTTTTCACTTTCTCTCGTTTAACGAGATTGCCAAGTTGCCGGTGGAATAAATAGTTTTCCGGGATGGTAACCGAAAGATCAGTTTTGCCTTCCCAATATTTTACCCAAAAATCCCTATCGGTTAATAAGTTTGCCATAAGTTTAGCAAAGAAAAGAAAATTCCGCTAGGCTTTAAAGCAAATTTTAATGTGTATTGTTATATGACTAGGTAATTTAATGTTATTTTTGATTGATTTGAAAGTTGTTCACCTAAATACTTATGATGGCAATGGAGGCGCAGGACGTGCCTGCCTACGTTTAAGCAATGCCCTTAATACATTAAGTGTCGAATCTAAGGTATTGGTTTACTATAAATTTGGCCAAGATCCATCTATTGTAAACCTTAGCAGTACTCCCATAGCCAAAGCAAAGGCTATTTTCCATATCATGGCAGAACGATACCTGGCCAAGATATTTGTAAAAGCGGTTAAAACCCCATTTTCTTTACAATGGTTTGGTCAATCTCTATTAAAAAATAAATGGATCCAAGAAGCCGACATTATCCATATCCATTGGGTTAACCATGGCTTTTTAAATCCTAAGTTTCTAGCGGAGCTTGATGAGCTGGAAAAACCTATTGTATGGACCTTCCATGATAGCAATGCTTTCACCGGAGGTTGCCATGTACGTTACAACTGTGAAAATTTCCATAGACAATGTGGTCATTGCCCATTACTTAAGCTCAGTGGGAAAAATGACATTTCACATCAGAACTGGCAACGGAAACAGAAAGCTTATTCCTCACTCAGTTTTCATATCGTGGCGCCTAGCCATTGGATGGCACAATCTGTGAAAGAGAGCAGCCTACTGGGTTTAAGGCACTGTTCTGTTATTCCCAATACCATAGAGGTCGATGTCTTCAAACCTTACGTTAAGGCAGAAGCCAAAAAGATATTAAAAATATCGCCCGACAAGTTTGTGATCATGAGTGGCTTCATGCCGTCGAAAAATGACAAACATAAGGGCACCAGCTATTTAATTGATGCTTTATTCGAGCTTTCTCGACGTCCCGAAATTCAGAACAAGCAAATTGAACTCGTTATTTTTGGAAATAAAGATGAAAAGAACATGCCCGATTTTCCTTTTAAAACCACTTTTTTAGGCACCATTAATAAAGATGAACATTTGGCCAAATGTTATGCAGCAGCCGATGCATTCGTTACGGCTTCTTTGGAAGACAACCTTCCCAATACGGTGATGGAAAGCCTAGCCTGTGCTACCCCTGTAATTGCCTTCAAAACGGGCGGTATTCCAGACATGGTAAAACACTTGCAAAATGGTTACTTGGCCGATTATCAATCTGCCACAGATTTAGCCGATGGCATTGAGTGGCTTTATCTTCATGAGCACCAGGAAGAAATACAAAAAGAGGCCCGTAGAAGTGTTCTTACTACTTTTGCTCCGACCGTAATCGCCGAGCAGCATTTAGCCTTATATCTGAAGCTCATAGATGAGCTGCCAAAATGAGAGGATCAGCTCTTAACGTTGCGCTTCATTGATTACACAATTCTCACTTACCGTCCAAAAAATATCAATACTTATCCTTAAAATTGTGCTATGCTTCCGAAACTGAGTGTAATCACCATCGTATATAATAATGCCAGGGATATTGAACGTACCATGCTTTCGGTATTGAACCAAAGCTATGGTAATATTGAATACATCCTAATTGATGGCGCCTCTAATGATGGGACACTAGAAATTATCAATAAACACAAAGATCGTATCGCAAAGCTGGTGTCTGAAAAGGATAAGGGCATTTACGATGCCATGAACAAAGGCTTGGCTTTAGCCACAGGCGACTATGTATTGTTCATGAATTCGGGCGATGAAATCTATGATAAAGAAACCGTAAAACGGATATTCGCTACAGCTCCAGGTGCAGATATTTACTACGGCGAAACGGAAATGTACAACGAGAATTGGCAAAGCTTAGGCAGACGTAGGCATCAAGCGCCCGAGTACTTCACTTGGCAGAGTTTTAAATATGGGATGAACATTAGCCACCAAGCCATCTACATTAAGCGTAGCCTAACCGAGCCTTACGATTTACGTTATAAATACAGTGCAGATATTGATTGGATTATTAAGATTGCCAAAAAAGCTTCCAGTATTGTCAATACGCATTTGTATGTAGCCAAATATTTAGTGGGTGGTATGAGCAAGAAAAAGCATCGTGAAAGCTTAAAGGAACGCTTCCATATTTTTAGCCACTACTACGGTTTGGTAGCCAACATCATCAACCATATCATTATTGCTTTTAACTTGGCTTTCTACTTTGTGAAACATAGAAGGACTAATGATTAAATATGACTGTATGGGAACCCCAACATCATCTTTGGTCGTTTTATCTTGGCCTTCAATCTAATTTGGGCTGCAGTTCTCAATTTAAATCAAGATCCTATAGATTGCTCCTATCGAAGAAACAACTAAATTCTTATAATTTCACCTGTCGTATAATATTCTTGATATTCAATTCTATAATATCCGTCATGTTCTGACAATCTTTGTAGGCAGCATCTTTATAATATTCCGCCATACTTTCCTTCAGCTTTTGGATATTTTCTTTAGTGGTGAGCTCTTCTTTACAGGAGACATCTCTCAAATCGGTTAAACGGTGACGTTCGCTACGTACGCGATGTACGATAGAAGAAAGCTCTTCCTGTTTATACTGTTGCACTGTTTTTTCGGTAAGGTGTTCCATACAAAGCTTCACCAAAGGCAAATTCTCCTTAAAAAACTGTGGCATATAGACCTTAATATTACCTTCATAAAACTGCTGGTCAAAATCTATTGCCCGGATACGGAACTGTATATCATCAAAATCGGGCGTGATTTGGACTACAAAATTGTAGGAACGCATATCGCCCAATAGCATGGTCAGGCAACGTTCGTTGAACTTTACAAACTCTTTGGCCTGTCTCTTATACACATCTGACGCTGCCGACGATCGAGCC
>NZ_JAELTN010000021.1 GCF_016428855.1 Pedobacter sp. ASV28 | reverse complement strand
ACCCTTTTCCATTTAAACAAGACTGCCCGTTCCCCGCAGTGGCGGACAATAACAACGTCTTTGCGAGGAGGTACGACGAAGCAATCTGTTTCGAACGCCTGCCCTACACCAACTTTAGCTCCTTCGTTGTAATCATTAATATCGGTAATATAGCCGTTGAGTATCAGGAAATCGAACAAGGGCTTTGCTTCTGCAGAAACAGGCATGTTTTTAGAAGTGATGACCGTATTGGTCTTTTTATCCAAAAACGGATAAGCAAATAAACGTACATTACGGCTAAACATATCATTTACGTAACTCAACAGCTGTCCTGTATAGTTTTCGCCAAAATTAGAGGAATTGAATACAAACTTGAGGTTGTTGATATTGGTAGACATGCCCACACTTTTTGGCTTGCATTTGTCCAAATACTTGGCCAACCTGTTCTTGCGTGTAAAGTTCGACACGATCACGAAATTTCCAGTCTTGCACATTTCTTCTGCCCTCTTGGCCACAATTTCTAGATCGATGTCGTCTGGGGTTTCCTGGGCTTCTGTTAAGACATTGGTAATGAGTACCTCGATCATTACACATAGATTGCTATCATTGACCCGGTTTACCAACTTAAATTGGTCGATGGCTTTATTGAACAAGCTAAAGTTAGGATTTGACTTTTGACCGTATTTGGTACGCAATATCATGACGTCTTTTTTATAGAGCAAATCTTTAGCTTGCCTAGGATGTGAGTCTGAATCAAATATGGCGGCAGTAGAAAAATCCTTAACAATAAGGTAAAGATTAAGGAGCACATTATTTACGTCGCTAAATATGGGGCCTTGAACAGAAATCAGGTCAATTTCAACCGAACCCACGTTAAGGTTGTCTACCAACGACTCTATCATTGCTTTTCTATCATTGGCATAGTAAAAAGCGGCATACACTAAATTAACACCAATAATCCCCAATACCCTTTGCTGCATAAGCACATCAGTATCGAGCAAGCGAACGTGAAAATAAATTTCATTAGGTAAGCCTCCGGGCTCATTCTGAAAGCGTAGCCCAATCCAACCATGTGGATCGTTTGTTTTAGTATAGTTTAATGTGGTAACCGTATTGGCAAAAGCAAAAAAGGTTTTGTTTTCGTATTTCTTACCTTGTAATCGTTCATTAAGCAGGGAATACTCATGATCAAGCATCTTCAACAATCTGTTCTGGCTCACATATCTTCCCGATTCTTCTGCCCCATATATAGAATCGCTAAAAGTCATATCATAGGCAGAAATGGTTTTTGCAACAGTTCCAGATGCCGCTCCGGCATTAAAAAAAGCTCTAGAAACTTCCTGTCCGGCACCTATTTCGGCAAAAGTTCCATAAATTTTTTCATTGAGGTTAATTTTTAAAGCTTTCCTTTTGGTATCTAGAATTTCTCGTTGCATGCTGCAAAAGTACAAAAAGCAAAGTTTATACTAAATGCTAATGCTATTATAGAATCTGTCTAAAAAAAGATGGGGCCACATTTCGCAATGCACCCCACCTAACCTTAAACTCACCCAAAGAAATACTTCTTTGGAAATCAAAACATTGTATTATGAAACTACAATTTCTTTATGGTCGTTTTTGACCTCATCTTTTTTACCGATGGTAATATTCAGTATACCATTTATATATTCTGCACTAATTTTTTCGGAATCAATACCTTCAGGCAACACAAACGACCTTGCAAACGACAAGTACTCAAACTCTTTACGGGTATAATCTTTTTGTTCGTCACTTTGCTCAGATTTTTTTTCAGCCCAAACAGATAGGTTATCTTTTTTAAGTTCTATCTTAAAATCTTCCTTGGTTAAACCAGGAGCGGCCAATTCAATTTTATACTCACTCGCAGTTTCCAATATATTTACCTGTGGCACTCTATTCAACCCGTAGTTTTTATTTAGGGCATCGCTAAACAAAGAGTCGAAAACATTGTTAAAGTAAGGTGCTGTGTTTCTTGTTCTGTTGTTAAATTTCACTAAACTCATTTTTATATTCCTCCGTTATTTTATTTTTTAATTAGATAATAGTTCATCTTCAAATTATATTCCAACCCCGTAAATTATGATATTTAAGACATTTTGGCGTAAAAAGGAAAAACTAAAAGACAAAAAGTCAGTAATAGAAAGCAAAACAGACATTTTCAAGTACCGTTCTGCACTTGAAATGAGATTTACAGACCTCGATATGATGGGCCACGTTAACAATGCTGTTTATTTCACCTATATGGAAATAGGGCGAACGAAATATTGGCAACAAGCCATTCAATGGGACTGGAAAAAAACAGGTGTAGTGATTGGACAGGCCAGTATTAATTACCTAAAACCTATATTACTGGGCGACAAGATCAGTATCTATGTGAGGACGTCAAGAATTGGAAATACAAGCTTCGATTTGGAGTACATTATTATTAAGGAGAAGAATGGAGAAGAAATAGTGTGCAGTAAAGGGAAAACAGTATGCGTAGTTTATGATTATGAAAGTAAAAGCCCTGTACAAATCCCTCTTAAAGAACGAAATAAAATGATTGAGTTCGAGCAATTGTAACTAACGATCACTTTTATAAGCTAGCTCCACATAAGAACAACCAATTTCACCGATCATGGGCGGATGTAGTTTTCTGATTCCTACTTTTGCCGTAATTACAAAAGGATAGGTACTTACAATGCTATCGATAATGTTTTTAACCACTGTTTCCAACAGTTTTTGAGTATGCTCCATTTCTTGACGGATAATAGCATTTAAGACCTCGTAATTAACTGTCTTCGAAAGGTTTTCCGTATCGCCATTAGGCATGAAGGTCACTTCGGCATCTACCATGAAATGACATCCGATCAATTGTTCTTCCGGATAATAACCATGAAGTGCGTGAAACTTCACCTCTTTTAAAGCTACCGTTTGTATGTACATTTATCATTTATTATTAATGCAATATTAGCTATTTTTTATTTAGTGATTAAGGTATTTTGCTAACTTTGGGTAAACCAGCATTAAACCGAAAAATCGCTAGATAATGAACAAAACCAGCAAAAAAGATCTTTATGAGGCACCCGACTACTATCAGTTGGACGAGCTACTATCAGAAGAGCATTTATTGATCCGATCAAGCGTAAGAGATTGGGTAAAAAAGGAAGTTAGCCCAATTATTGAAGATTATGCGCAACGTGCCGAATTTCCAAAGCACCTGATCAAGGGTCTTGGAGAAATAGGTGCCTTTGGTCCTACCATTCCAGTTGAATATGGTGGTGCTGGTTTAGATTACACTGCTTATGGCATCATTATGCAGGAAATAGAACGAGGCGATTCGGGCATAAGATCTACCGCTTCGGTACAGGGTTCATTGGTTATGTATCCTATTTATGCTTATGGCACAGAAGCTCAGCGAAAAAAATACCTGCCCAAATTGGCTACGGGTGAATTGATGGGATGTTTTGGGCTAACAGAACCTGATCATGGTTCCAATCCGGGCGGAATGGTGACCAATATCAAGGATAAAGGAGACTACTATCTGCTCAATGGGGCTAAAATGTGGATCTCTAATGCTCCCTTTGCAGATATTGCCGTAGTTTGGGCCAAAGATGAAGAAGGCAAGATAAGAGGTTTAGTGGTTGAACGTGGAATGGCAGGTTTTACTACGCCAGAAACCCATGGAAAATGGAGCTTGAGAGCCTCGGCTACGGGAGAACTTGTTTTTGATAACGTTCGGGTGCCCAAAGAGAATATTTTCCCAGATGTAAAAGGGTTAAAAGGACCTCTAGGCTGCTTAAACCAGGCACGTTATGGCATTGCCTGGGGTGCTTTGGGCGCAGCAATGGATTGTTATGACACAGCACTTCGATACGCAAAAGAAAGAGAGCAGTTTGGCAAGCCTATTGGGGGCTTTCAACTGCAGCAGAAAAAATTAGCAGAAATGATCACCGAGATTACCAAAGGTCAACTTTTGGTTTGGCGCCTGGGTAAGCTCAAGAGCGAGAACCGGGCTACGCCAGAACAGATATCAATGGCCAAACGCAATAGTGTAGAAATTGCACTCGACATTGCCCGTAACGCCCGCCAAATGCTGGGCGGCATGGGAATTACAGGAGAATACCCAATTATGAGACATATGATGAATCTTGAATCCGTAGTTACCTATGAAGGCACCCATGATATACACCTATTAATTACAGGTATGGATGTAACAGGGCTGAATGCTTTTAAATAACGTTTGAAGTAATAAACAATAAACAAAAAATGAAGACCTTTAAAAAATACCTTTCTCTACCCGCTCCTCCCGAAGAAGTTTATTTAGGCTTAACGAAAGCACAAAGCATTCAGTTATGGACTGGTGCCGAGGTGGAATTTACTGAAGAAGCTGGCACAGAATTTTCTTTTTGGGACGGCGATATCGTAGGCAAAAATTTAGCGTTCGAACCGAATAAGAAAATTGTGCAGCAATGGTATTTTGGCGAAGACAATGAGCCATCAATTGTTACCATAAAACTGCATCCCGATAAACAAGGAACTTCCTTAGAGTTTGTACAAACCAATATACCTGATGAAGACTTTGACGATTTTACGGAAGGCATTAAAGAATATTTTTTGGGTGGGTTAGCCGATTTTTTTGAAGAGGATTTTTTATAATGCCAAGTGTTCTCCAAAGTATGGAAATATAAACTCCTATTTTTTTAAAAGAACAAAACTTACCCAATTTCGCTAAACACACAAAAGTTAAATGAAACGACTTCTTATCCCCTCTTTCCTATGTCTATCTGTCTTTGTTTCTTCGTGCACCAGGTATCTGCTTCCCGCCAGCATTGGCAACGACATTGCTTATAAGCCCAAGCCCATGGTAGCTGACAGCATTCATTCTAAAATAAATGTGAGTGGCGGCATTAGTGGTTCAAGTGATTATGATTCGGAAGCAAGCATAACCTTGGGCATACTTAACATTACCCATGGGCACACCTATAAGCATCTTAACTTTTCTTATGGCCTAATGGGATATTATGGCCAGTCGAGCAATAACCATATCGATCGTACCATCACTAATAATAAACAGAATTATTTAGCCAAATTCAGTAAAAATGTTGGTGGTGTAGGCCTACAAACTTCTATCGGCTATCATTTCACCTCCGACAGGGGCAATACAGATTATCGCTTGATCAACTTTGAAAATTCGTTGACCAGAGAGTTTGGCCAATATGCCAGCTTTAGGAGCAACCTGTATGGAGATCAGACCTACCAAAACCTGCTCGTTTCCAAACTTCAAACTGTTTGGACCACAGGTTTGTCTTCAGAAATTATTTTTCACCATAGAAGGAATGTTAACATAAGACATGGCTTCAAACTATTTATGGGTTTTTCTCCAATGCTATCAGAAAGTTTTGATCATCAGGTCAAAGGCGATCATTATCGGATCAATCGTTCAAATTTTCAATTAACTTACTTCTTAAAATATCAAAAGTTCAACCTTATATACCAAGGAGATATGGCTATGTTATCCTCTAGCCTATCCTTAGGCTATACTTTCTAAAACATATACCCTACAAAGTTTGTTTATGGATATCGAACCAACTATGTAAGATATGGGAAAATCATTAGGCGTAATTTTGATGGCCATAGGTCTTATCCTATTAATTTGGACAGGGTTTACCTATACCAAGAAAGAAAAAGTAGTAGATGCTGGCCCAATAGAAATAACTGCAGACAGAGAAAAGACGGTACAATGGCCACCATATCTAGGCGGAATAGCCATTTTAGTTGGTGTATTCGTATACATCGCTGCAAAAAGAAAAACTTAAAGCTATTCTCCCTGCCTTATGATAAAAATATAAGGCAGAGAGAAAAATATAAAGACTATATATCGTCACTTGTAACAGTTACAATGGCATCTCGCAAGTTATACTTGGAAGCCATTACTTCCCCATAAGCACCTGTACTTCTAATCGCAATCAAATCATTCCTAAAAGTTTCCTGTAAAGCAACTTCTTTTCCAAAACAATCTGTACTCTCACAAATAGGTCCCACAACGTCGTATTTTACAGTTACCCCGGTGGTACTTGGTGAAATATTTTCAATTTGGTGATAAGCTTGGTATAAAGCTGGACGCATCAATTCAGTCATTCCCGCATCTAAAACAATGAAATTCTTCTTCTTACCATTTTTTACATAAAGTACACGGCTAATTAAAGATGAAGACTGACCAACTAATGCCCTACCCAATTCGAAATGGACTTCCTGATAAGGTTTAACTTCCAAGAAATCTGCAAAAATCTTAAAGTAAGCCTCAAAAGCTGGAATCTGCGCATTCGGATGATGGTAATCAATACCTAAACCACCACCAACATTTAATATTTTTATTTTAAAACCCTTGTCCTCAAACCAAGCGGCGAATTCGTTTACACGTACGCAAAGATTTTTATAAACATCCAAATTGGTAATCTGCGAGCCAATATGAAAATGAATGCCCACAAATTCCAAATTAGCCGATATATTTAAAATATCAGCACAAGCAGGCATATCCCAAGAGTTGATCCCAAACTTGTTTTCATCCAAACCAGTAGTGATATTGGCATGGGTATGTGCGTCTACATTCGGGTTGATACGAATAGCTACTTTCGCAATTTTTTGCTTTTTTTCTGCCAATTCATTAATCACTTGAAGTTCTTGCAGCGACTCTACATTAAAACAAAAAATATCCTGGTCTAAAGCGTAATTTATTTCCTTATCAGATTTACCTACACCAGCAAATACCACTTTACCATTGGTAAATCCAGTTTCTATGGCCTTTTTTACTTCGCCTCCACTTACACAATCAGCACCAAAACCAATTGCTTTTATCTCCTTTAGTACCTTGTCATTAAAATTGGCCTTCATGGCATAATGCACATGAAAGTTATAGGCATTAGCCGCATTATTACAGGCTTTCAATGTCTCTTTCAACAAATTAAGGTCGTAATAATAAAATGGAGTTTCTAAATTAGAAAAATGTGCTATATCTTTATCCGAAAACATAATCTTGAAATTTATACTTATCCTTTTTCTAGCCTTCCTAGCGGTGATCTACTTCGGTAATTACATCGATTACAGAAGGAATAATATCACACGTAAGGAATTCGAGAGAAGAATTCGCATATCAATTGTATTAATTTTAATTATTGTTTTTATCTATTTCTATTACCGTTGATCGGCATCCTAACTTGTAGCGCTGCGAAAAACTAAGCAATAAACTGAGCCTTAAGCAAGCTACGCACCTTCTCCCAATAACCATCGGGATGGGTTTATTTTTACGTGCTCCAGGTTTTAAAACTCGCTTAAATATATACATCATTTCGAACTTAAGTGAGAAATCTGTCAACGAATCACTTCTGAAAACAGATTTTACTCCGTAGAGCTTCGGTTATCCTCATTCTTCCCCAAAGTTTCGGGATAGGCTGTCGAAATGACGAGATCATCTTTACTCAAATATCCTGTCGTGCAAGCTTCTTAGGGCTTCAACCTTATCTTCTGTTTTAACCAACAATGAAATGTTATAAGCACTACCACCGTAAGAGATCATTCTAACCGGAATGTGTTTGATCGAATCGAGTACTTTAGCTGCGTAACCATGCTTTTCGGCGCTAAAATCACCTACTACACAAATAATAGTTTGGTCCCTATCAATTTCTACACTTCCAAATGAATTTAGTTCATCTACAATCTCATTCAGGTTGTCTGTAAAATCAATTGTCAAAGACACGGCCACTTCCGAGGTGGTAATCATATCGATAGGGGTCTTATAACGTTCAAAGATTTCAAATACCCTTCGTAAAAAGCCATAGGCCAATAGCATTCTGCTCGACTGTATCTTAATGGCTATAATGCCATCTTTAGCAGCAATAGACTTAATCTTTCCTTTTTCACTTTCCGTACTGATGACCGTTCCCAAGGCTTTTGGTTCCATGGTATTCAATAAGCGTACGGGTATTTTATATTTCTGTGCAGGAAATACAGATTGTGGATGTAAGATCTTTGCACCAAAATAGGCCAACTCGGCTGCTTCGTCAAAAGATAAATGCGAAATGGGCTTGGTTCCTTTCACAATCCTTGGATCGTTATTGTGCATACCATCAATATCCGTCCAAATTTGCACCTCCTCCGCTAAGATAGCAGCGCCCAATAAAGAAGCAGTATAATCACTACCTCCACGACGTAAGTTATCTATTTCGCCAAAACTATTTCTACAAATAAACCCTTGCGTAATGAATAGATTATTTGTTGGATTCGCCTCCAAAAGAGGTGCCAGGTGTGCTGTAGTGAATGGAATATCTGGTTCATTATCCTCATCAATCTTCATAAAGTCTAGAGCAGGCAATAATACCGATGGTACACCAATAGATTTTAAATAGATATGGTATAGGGTAGTCGATAATAGTTCACCTTGTGCTAAAACCACTTTATCTTCAATGGCCGTAAAAATATTATTGGCCGACGACAAGAGAAAGTTAAAGTGATAATCTACCACTTCTTGGCCTTGCGCCCTAAAATCACCTTCAGGCAAGAGTTCTATTACAAAATCATTATATTTTTGGTGCAAGTGATGGATCAATTCGCTGGCCTTCTTCTTTTCCTCCTTCAGTAACGCTGATGAAATTTCTACTAAGCTATTTGTAGTACCAGACACTGCCGATAAAACTACAATCTGTCTTTCTGCCGGATTAATGATATCCAACAATTTTTTCATACGTTCTGGACTACCTACAGAGGTACCACCAAATTTTAATATTTTCATTTTTAAATTAGAGAATGAGTATTTTTATTAATATTGTAACGGGGCGTGAAAATAACTAAAAGACTGTTAATTTCAACTAAACCAGCAAAATAAAATATCGAAATAATTAATTTTATTTAATTTGAACAGATTTAAATTTGTTTTGTCTTGAATAAAACTTTTAACCAATTATATATGCAATTAGATCAAAATACGCAAAATACCATACAGCAATGGCTAAACGGAAGCTACGATGACCTTACCAAGGCCGATATACAAAAACTTTTAGACCAAGAAGCTTACACTGAACTTACCGATGCCTTTTATAAGAATTTAGAATTTGGCACAGGAGGGCTACGTGGTATCATGGGCGCTGGTTCTAATCGCATCAATAAATACACTATTGGTACCGCTACACAGGGCTTGGCCAATTATCTGCACAAAAAATATCCTGGAGAATCCATCAGCGTAGCCATAGCCCACGATAGCCGGAACAATTCTGATGTATTTGCCCAAATTACCGCAGATGTTTTTTCTGCAAATGGTATTAAGGTCTATTTCTTTTCTGCCCTACGCCCTACGCCAGAATTGTCTTTCGCCATACGCGAACTGGGTTGCAAAAGTGGGGTAATGCTCACTGCGTCACATAACCCTAAAGAATATAATGGCTATAAGGCCTATGGAAATGATGGTGGACAATTTACTTCCCCTGATGATAAATTGGTAATGGAGGAAGTAGCGGCCATTAAAAACATTGACGAAGTTAAGTTCAATAGAATAGACTCGAATATAGAATTGATCGGAGAACAAATAGATCAATTATACCTGGATAAAATTACCGCACTTTCGGTTTCTCCAGATGCCATTGCACGGCAAAAAGACCTGAAAATCGTTTATTCGCCCATCCATGGTACTGGCATTACCCTGGTTCCCAAGGCCCTGGCACAGTTTGGCTTTACCAATGTAAACATAGTGGAAGAACAAAGCCAGCCAGATGGTAATTTCCCTACAGTGGTCTATCCAAATCCAGAAGAAAAAGAAGCATTGACCCTAGCCCTTAAGAAAGCAGAAGAGATCGATGCTGATTTGGTGATGGCTACTGATCCAGATGCCGACAGAGTGGGCATTGCAGTTAAAAATAATGATGGCGAATTTGTATTACTAAACGGTAACCAAACCGGAAGTTTATTGATCAATTATATTTTGACTGCTTGGCAGGAAAAAGGAAAGCTAACAGGAAATGAATACGTAGTAAGTACCATTGTAACCACCAGTTTAATTGAAGCCATCTGCAAGGAGAAAGGTGTAGATTATTTCAACACACTTACAGGCTTCAAGTGGATTGGAAAAGTGATGACAGAATTAAAAGGCAAAAAGACCTTCATTGCTGGAGGTGAAGAAAGTTATGGCTATTTAGTGGGCGATCTGGTACGTGATAAAGATGCCGTTATTTCTTGTGCTTTTATTGCAGAAATGACAGCCTTCTATAAAGATAAGGGCAGTAGTTTATTTCAGGCCATGATAGAGATGTATGTAAAATATGGCATGTACAAGGAAGATTTGGTGTCCCTTACTAAAAAAGGTAAAACCGGCGCCGAGGAAATCAAGGCCCTGATGGAGAAATTTAGAAACCATCCTCCAGCTACCCTGGGTGGTTCTGCCGTAGTGACCTTAAAAGATTATGAACTAAACAAGGAAACCAATATCAAGACCGGATCTTATCAGGCGCTTGGCTTTCCTAAATCAGACGTATTGCAGTTCATTACCGCCGACGGCAGTATTGTTTCTGCACGTCCTAGCGGAACCGAACCCAAGATCAAGTTTTACTGTAGTGTAAATGAGCCGCTGGCCAAAGTAGCTGATTTTAAGGCTACAGAAGAAAAGCTCAACCAGAAGATCAAAATCATTATGGAAGATCTACAGCGTTAGTGTTTTTCATCGATAAAATCCTTTACGAGGATGTCCAAAAAGTATTACCCTCATTCAGTAGGGTAGCGAGAATCTTTGCTTAGTAAAGCTGTGCACAAATTCTTTAGCTCTTTTTGGGCATCTTTTTTTTTGCCTTTTATGTGCTACATGATTTCTTGTGTTTTTCAATAGCGAAACATTGATGCTCACCATCTAATTCCTTACCTTTAAAGCATGGAAGGCAAGCTAAGAAAACATTATCTGCTTAATTATGTTTTTCTCCTATCATTGTCTTTTTTATTTATTAACGACCATTGGTTAAAATACCTATTCCATAACTGGTTTACTGGCAAGCTCTCCGACATTTAGGGCATTATTATACTTCCCTTATTATTAGGCTACCTATTTCCTAGCTTTAAATATTCGAATTTGATCATCAGTGCGATATTATTTAGCTATTGGAAATCTAGCTATTCACAACCTTTAATTGATATATATAATCAATTCAGTCCCATTCAAACTTCTAGAATTATTGATTATAGTGACCTAATAGTGCTCATGTGCTTGCCTATCCCCTATTTGGTCATTAGATACCTTCCGAATTGCCCAAGGTTAAAAATCAACAAATGTGCCCCTATTTTCGTTTTCATTCCAACCGTCTTCCTATTGCTGGCCACCTCTCCCCCTATGCATTATTATTATAACAATAGCAATGGCAACTTAAGATGTTACAATTGTAAGATTTCTTTCCGCCTTAACCAGGAAGAGATTGTTAACCGGCTCAAAGCACAGCATATTACTTTCGATACCATAGCCCCACTGAATTCAAAAACATTAAAAAATTTGGGCATTAAGGATGCCAAAAGTATAAAAACTTATAAATTAAACTCTTGGATTATAGATAAGGATACCTTAAGTGATGTAGCTTTTACCATGAAATCAGAACATGATCAGAAAACAACCATTTATTTCAATGGCATGAATATTGAAGAGAACTTGGATCAGCCAAAACTGGAAATAAAGCTGAGAAAATATTATAGACGAATCATATTCAATGCGCTAAAATCAAACATCAACTATAAGCTCTATCCTAAATAGAACCTCTATGTTTTATGGAAAAAACAACATAGGCTCATCTAAATCTTAAAAAAATGAAATCACTTTTAAAAAATAGCCTGATGAAATATATCATCACTTTTATTCTTCTCATAGGTTCTTCTTATTTGGCAAAAGCCAATGTTTTCACTTTAACGGTTAAAGAAGAACTGGCCAGTTGTACAGGCGTTGGACCACGCACTTGCTATCAGGTGAAATATAGTAACAGTAAAGATTGGGAGTTTTTTTATAGTGAAATTGAGGGCTTTAAATATGAAGTTGGCTACAGATATGTACTAAAAGTGAAAAGAACCAAAAGAATTAATGTGCCTGCAGATGCTTCGGCATATACCTATAAATTAGTACGTATTGTAAAAAAGACACTTGTAACTAAATCAGTGAACAATACACTGTCCTATATTGGAAAACATAAATGGAAACTGATACAAATGAATGGAACAAACCTTCCAAATGCTACGGCCTACGTCGTTTTTCAAGTGAATAAAAACAGCCTTAGTGGTAATTCTGGATGTAATGGAATGTTTGGTTCTTTTGAGGTAAACGGTAATAGTATGACTTTCAAAAACGTTGGTGGAACGTTAATGTATTGTGAAGAGGATAACAAGAGCAAGCTGGAAGGCGAATTCCTGAAACTGATTAGCGGACAAACCCTCACCTACGATGTGGCCGATCAGACCTTGAATTTTTATAAGGACGGTAAATTGGTACTCATGTTTGGCAGGGCCCCTTTAGATAAAAATAACAAATAATTTCGATATCCTTATGTTTGTTTAAATATCATTGCCTAACTTTGCGGCAATGTTAATATGTAGAAGATTAATTGCAGTTGTATTATTGTTTGGAATTATTTCCAACTGCTTCAACTACTTTATTATTTCTACCTCCTACCATTTTAACAAATCTTACATTGCTTCGGTTCTGTGTACCAATAAAGACAAACCAACGCTACATTGCGAGGGTAAATGTTTTTTGGACATTAAATTAAAGGAGCTCGAACAAAAGAACAAACAAGAGCAAGAACATTTTAAACGTGCTATTGAAACAGTAGCCCCACACGAAATTGCTTTAGTATTTGGTGTTTTTGAAACAGACTTAGAAACTCCAACATCTTTTTATTTACAGCAAAAGCCCATTGGCAAAGCGAATATCATTTTTCATCCACCTAAGGTAGCCTAGTTTCATCTATGGTCCATGGTAAAGCTTACATTCTTAGGAGAGGATGCTGTCTTTCTATGGCTATTAATTCCTAAATAAGGGAATGATTTTTCCTTATTCTTTACCAAAATCAACAATTATATTAAAAAACTGGGTTGTATTTCCGCTCCATTCACCTGCATTGGAGTGGACCTACTATCCCCTTAGGTTATAAAAAAATGAAAAAAATATTATCAGCTATAATGATTACATCCATTCTATTTAGTTCTTGCAAAAAAGAAAGCACCGAAATCTTTCAAGATACACCAGGAAAAGTAGACGTAAAATTTGACGCTGTATTTGGCAATCAGGATTTTGCCTTAAACACAGATCTAACTACCGGAACTAAAACTTTTAAGTTCAATAAATTTAGATATTGGGTAAGCAATGTGGTATTGGTTAAAACCAATGGTGAAGAGTATAATGTACCCAAATCTTATTATTTACTGGAAGAAACATCTGCAGTAGCCGTACAAGATGGAGACTATACCTATCCTGCCAATAAACGTGAACTGGTAGAATTAAGCAATATCCCTGCAGGTGAATATAAAGCTATTAAATTTGGTATAGGTGTTGAATCGAAATACAATGACAACCTAAGCCTACAAATTGGTGAACTTTCACAGTTGAATGGCATGACCAATGTTTCCTGGATGTGGCACACCAGCTATATTTTTACTGCAATTGGTGGTACAGCTAATGAAAATGCTATCGCCAAAACTATAAAAATAGAAACAGGTCTAAACACCAACTATAGAACAGTTACCTTAAACTTTCCTCAAAACTTAAGTATCGGTAGCACTAAATCTACTGCCATTGATATTAAAGCCGATGTAGCCAAGGTTTTGGATGGTATTGATGTAATGGCCACGCCAATAGTGGGTGCCGCACAAGCTAGTACCATGACTGCTTTGGCCAATAATTATGCTACAAAAGTTTTTAGCGTATCATTGGTAAAATAGTGATCATGGTCAACGCCAAGATAATTGTCCTGATCGCTGTTGCGCTAGTATTATCGGTTTCTTCTTGTAAAAAGGAAGAAACCGATATTATAGACCAGCAAGTAAACGAGTCTTACCAACCAAATGCCCCTAGTAATTTACCTGCATTTATAGACGATGTAGATAATCCGTTAACTAAAGAAGGTGTTAAACTTGGCAGGATGCTTTTCTATGACAAGCGGTTGTCTGGCAACAATCAGCTTTCCTGCGCCTCGTGCCATCGTCAAGATTTGGCTTTTACAGACGGTTTAGCACTAAACAACATAGGTCTATCTGGAGCGACTTTGCATCGCAGTGCTCCTGCATTGATCAACATGGCCTGGGCTAAAAATGGCCTTTTCTGGGATGGCGGATCTACTAATCTAGAATCTCAAGCCTTTGGTCCGCTCACCAGTCCTGATGAAATGTTTCAAAATCTGTTTGAACTAGAAGCAGAGCTTAAAGCCATTCCAATGTATGTCAAACAGTTCAATCTTGCTTTTAAAGATGGTATAAAATCGGCAAATGTTGCTAAGGCACTGGCCCAGTTTCAAAGGACACTTATTTCGGGTAATTCGGTTTACGACAAGTACAAAAGAAAAGAAAATGGAGCGCAGCTCACTACTGTAGAACTACAAGGCATGCAGCTCGTAGAACAAAAGTGCAAAAGTTGCCACAGTGGCGAATTATTTACAGATAATAGCTACCATAACAATGGTATTGACAGCCATTTCAACGACGATTTAGAGGGGACTTATCAAGGTAGATTTAGGGTGACTTTCAATCCGTTTGACCTGGGAAAATTTAAAACACCATCGCTACGCAACATAATGCTTACCGCCCCATACATGCACGATGGTCGGTTTGCGAATATCGACGAAGTATTAACACACTATAGCAGTGGCGTAAAAGCATCATCAACTGTAGATCAGCTGTTATACCAAAACAATGGACAATTGGGTATCCCATTGTCTTCTCTAGAAAGAGAAGCGATCAAGGCTTTTTTAAACCGCCTTACCGACCAAGAATTTATAACGAACAAAAATATTAGTAACCCTCATTTATAAAAGAAATGAAAAAAAACCTATTATATTTCACCGCCCTTGTAACGCTACTCTTAAGTGCTTGTAGCAAAAAACAAGATCCTACACCCAATTTTCAGGAAGACAATCTTGCCCCGCTTTCTATTGAATTCGACAACATTGTTGGAGGCAGAACCCTGACCTTTAACAATACCGCCGTACCCTATACCAATGCCAAAGGCGAGCCATTTACCGTGAGCATGATCCAATATTTTATCAGCAATGTAAAGGTAACCACCAATGAAGGAAAAGAATATGTAGTTAAACAAGATAGCTCATATTTTTTAATTAAGGGTTCCGACAAGACTACACGTTTTGCCAAAGTAAAGGTGCCTGAAGGAGATTATAGTAAACTGACCTTTATCTTAGGAGTGGATAGCCTAAGAAGTACTATGCCTATAGATAGGAGGACTGGTGTATTAGATCCTGCAACCGGAGGGAGTATGGATAATGGTGGAATGTACTGGGGTTGGAACTCAGGTTATATTTTCTTCCGTCTTGAGGGTAATTCTAATCTCATTAGCGACGACCAAAAGGGCGACCCTACTGGTAAAAAACAATTCAAATACCACATTGGTTTTTTTGGAGGATACGATGTCCCTACCCTTAATAACATAAGAAGTGTTACTATTGACCTCAACAATGCGGGTATCGCTAAAGTTAGAAAAGATAGGCAGAGCAATATCCATCTCTTCGTAGACCTCATGCAGGTTTTCAATGGCAAAAACAGTTTTAGTATTAAAGAAAATCCCAATGTGATGTTTGGAGAATTCTCTTCGAAAATCGCCGATAATTTCCCACAACTCTTTACTCACGACCACACAGAGAATTAAAATGAAATGGAGATATTTTAAATATTTGTTAGTGATATTGTGCTTTGTATTCGCTTGTAAAAAAAGCGAGGTTATACAAGAAAAGATAGAAACATTTTTAGGCTTTCAAACGCCCAAAAATTTTCCTGAGCCAATATACCGCATAGCCAATAACACGGTAACAAAAGCTGGTTTTGAACTAGGGAGAAAATTGTTTTACGACCCTCGCCTATCTAGGAACAATACCATCAGTTGTGGTTCCTGTCATATCCAATCATCGGCATTTACACAGCACGGACACGATGTAAGTCATGGCATAGATGACAGGCTAGGTACCCGTAACTCTCCACCCATCATGAATTTAGCTTGGAATAAGGCGTTTATGTGGGGTGGCGGTGTTTACGACTTGGATTTACAACCCATAGTACCTATTACCACACACGAGGAAATGGATGAAAATCTGGAGAATGTACTGAATAAGCTTAAAGCAGTTCCCGCTTACAGGGAAAAGTTTAAAGCGGCCTTTGGTACTGAGGAAATTACCACTGCTGCTTTCATGAAAGCTTTATCACAATTCATGATTATGTGCATCAGCAGTAATTCCAAATATGATAAGGTCATGCGAAAAGAAGGTAATATTAGTTTTAGCACCACAGAATTGGAAGGTTATCAGTTGTTTAAGGATAAATGTGGCAACTGTCATACCGAGCCTCTTTTTACCGATGGGGAATTTAGGAACAATGGTTTAGCGCCTAGCCCTATAAATGATTTGGGGCTGTATACGGCTACACTGGTAAATGGCGACAAATATAAGTTTAAGGTACCATCGCTAAGAAATCTAAAATACACAGCTCCATACATGCATGATGGCCGATTTTTAACCCTCGATGCTGTTTTTCAGCATTATACCAATGAAGTGCAAGTATTGGTAAATCTCGATCCATTGCTAAATAAAAATGGCAATAGGGGAATAAGCATTAGCAACGACGAGAAAACCAAATTAACGGCCTTTCTTAATACGTTGAACGATGAGGAATTTATCAATAACAAATTATTGGCAGAACAGTAATTTTTAGTGAATAGTTCTAGCTATCTGTTACCTGATAGCTAGCAGATCATAAAACACAGTAGATATGACGAAAAAACAAATTATATTAACCTTTAGCCTTCTGTTTCTTGGCACGGCTACCTACGCTTGCGATATTTGCGGATGTGGTGTAGGCAGTTATTATATAGGCATTTTGCCCGAATACAATAAGCGTTTTATAGGCTTGCGATATCAGCATAAAACATTACAAACTCATTTGGGGCCACAAGGGCAGGTTACTCCCCTAACTACCGATGAAACCTATCAAACTGCAGAACTTTGGGGCGGATGGAATTTCGGAAAACGCTTTAGGGCATTGGCTTTTGTACCTTATAATTTTAACCAACGCAGTTCGCAAGCTGAAAGTGGCGCTAAAAATGGGCTGGGCGATATTGCAGTGATGGCTTACTATAACCTATTCACCAATAGTAGTTCCTTAAACAGCAAATTATTGGTGCACTCGCTATGGCTTGGTGCTGGCATAAAACTACCTACCGGAACCTACGAACCTAGCGAAAAACTAGCTGTACAGGAAAGCCCTAATAATTTCCAGTTGGGTACGGCCAGTACCGATTTTACGCTAAATGCCGCCTATGATGTGAGATTGAACGATTTAGGCATAAATCTCAACGTAAACTATAAAATGAATACAGAAAACAAATACCAATATCGTTACGGCAACAAACTCACTACCAATGCCCTACTCTATTATAAATTGAGGTTATTCCATAAGTTTACCATAGCACCAAATGCAGGTGTACTCTACGAAACGGCCACTAAAGATATAGAAAACAACAAGTACAATGTAGATGTTTCTGGCGGTTATTCTACTTCTTTGGTTACCGGATTTGAATTTGCTACGAACAAATTCTCTTTTGGGGCCAATTATCAAATTGTAGTGGCACAAGAACTGGCCAACCAAAGGGCCAATGCGGGCAATAGACTCATGTTACACGTTTCCATTCCATTCTAATTTTATAAAAATGAAAAAGATTATCTATTACTTATTGACACCGGTTTCGCTATTTATGGCCTGCCAAGCTCAACAAAAAGACCAAGAAAAAGAAATTATCCAAACCATAGATCAGCTACACAACCAAGCTATGGTCATTAATGAAAAAGCCATTAAAACTAAATTCAGGTTAGATAGTGTATTGCTACAAAAAAATAAACTAGGCAATAAAGATACCGTTGCCATTAAGTTTGTTATTGCAGAATTAAACCATGCAGATGAAAAAATGATGGATTGGATGCATCATTTTCAACTTGACTATAAAGGATCCAAGACGGAAGCTTTAATCTATTTTAAAAACCAATTAGATAGTTTAAAACAAGTTCAACTGAACTTAGAAAATGCTATTGAACAGGCAAAACCATTTACGAAACCCTAAATATGAAAACCACCTTAATAATATGTATTTTTGTCCTTGGTAGTTGGGCATTATACCCTGGCCGTGCAGCTAATTTAACCTATTCAAAAGTGACTGTTTTAAGTGACAGTATAAAGTTAGATCCCATTTGTAAAATGAAAGTCCAGCCATCAACAGTACATAAAAGTACCTTCAATAAACAGGAGTATCTATTTTGTAGTAAAGGATGCAAATTGAAATTTGACCAAAACCCTGAAAAATATATTAAGAAATAGTATGAAAAAGTCAATTATATATGCCGTATTCGGATGTTTAATAGCATTTGGAACTGCCTGTACCCAAAATAAAAAATTGCCAATTTACGGTGACCGTGAAGCGAAAATTATTAAAGGAGCTGATGGTGTTGACCGTATCGATACCATTTATAAAACGATCCCAGATTTTAAATTCCTCAATCAGGATAGCATAGAGATTACGCAGGATACCTTTAAAAACAAAGTGTATGTGGCAGATTTTTTCTTCACGTCGTGCAGCACCATTTGCCCCATTATGCACCGTAACCTGAAAACTGTTTATGAGCAGTTCAAGGACCGTCCAGATGTGATGTTTCTATCGCATACCATCGATTTCAAATACGACAAACCTTCTGTGTTGAAAAATTATGCCAAAAAACTAGGTGTAGATACCAAAAAATGGGAATTTGTTTATGGAGAGAAAGAAAAGGTATACCATTTAGCTGAACACGACTACTTAGTAGCCGTAGGCGAAGATAGCACTGCTAAAGATGGTTATATACATCAGGGCTGGCTGGTACTGATTGATAAACAAAGGCGAATTCGTGGTGCTTATGATGGCACCAAAACCGAAGAAGTTGAAAAACTTAAAAAAGATATGGTCATTTTATTGGCCGAAAAGTAGGTGGTACACTATAAGTTGTAGGTTTTACGTTTAGCAAAATCAATAATCAAAATTTGAAAAAGATAATTGTTTATACCATTTTCTTCTTGGCCATTGCCATAGTTATTTATGCTTGCCAAAGTGCCAGCGAAATTGAAATGTCAAAATACCTATCTAATGGTAAAGATATTTACAAGGCCAAATGTCAGAATTGCCATGGAGAAAATGGTGAGGGCCTGGGGGAATTAGCTCCCCCATTAACCGATACTGTTTTTCTAAA
Source organism: Pedobacter sp. ASV28 (assembly GCF_016428855.1). Taxonomy (GTDB): domain Bacteria; phylum Bacteroidota; class Bacteroidia; order Sphingobacteriales; family Sphingobacteriaceae; genus Pedobacter. The sequence goes on along the minus strand of NZ_JAELTN010000021.1, from coordinate 57,818 downwards.
AAACAATAAGAATAAGCTGGCCTGCTTTATAAAGAATGGAGCTGATGGTCCCCTACTGATCAATGGTAAAACTTACGAAGGTAAAATGCCCTCTTTCCCTGATCTGCACGACATCGATATTGCACAGGTAACCGTATATATTACCAATTCATTTGGCAACAACCAGGGCATGTATACTTATGAACAGGTGGCCAACGATATAAAGAACTGTAAATAAAGTTAATATATCGGGGCATATTTTATAAAGCTTATGCATAAATCAGTTATTTTTAACGCATGTATAAGAAAAATGGCCCTATAAAACCTACTAAAACAGCCGGCTACAGAATCAGATCTATTTTTGGTGGTTCCATAGGGAACTTGGTAGAGTGGTACGATTGGTATGCCTACTCTGCATTTGCACTGTATTTTTCAGGCTCTTTTTTCCCAGAGGGAAACCAAACGGCCCAACTTCTTAATACTGCCGGTATTTTTGCCCTAGGATTTTTAATGCGGCCAATTGGGGGTTGGCTTTTCGGCAATCTTGCAGATAAGATAGGCAGAAAGAAGAGTTTGACCTTATCCGTTCTGTTAATGTCATTGGGATCTTTATTAATTGCCGTAACACCTACCTTCAAGTATATCGGCATTTTGGCCCCTATCATTTTGTTGATTGCACGTATGCTACAGGGCTTGAGTGTAGGTGGCGAATACGGCGTATCTGCTACCTACCTCAGTGAAATGGCCACCAAGGAAAGGCGGGGCTTTTATTCCAGTTTTCAATATGTTACGCTGATAGGTGGTCAATTAATTGCTTTGGGCATACAGTTGATTTTACAAAAATTACTGCTCACTGAAACTGAACTCCATGAATGGGGCTGGAGAATTCCATTTGTTATTGGTGCCCTACTTTCTGTAGTGGCCTTCTACTTGCGTAGAAATATACAGGAGACCGAAGCATTCGAAAAATTAAAAGAAGGCACAGCTCAAAAAGGATCAGTAAAAGAACTGCTTAAATACCCTAAAGCTTTATTAACAGTTGTTGGACTTACACTAGGTGGTACACTTGCTTTTTATACATATACCACCTATATGCAAAAGTTTTTGGTGAACACTGTACAGCTGAGCAAAGAAGACTCCACATTTCTCTCCTTTTTAACTTTACTCATTTTTGCACTACTTCAACCACTTTTTGGGCTTTTGTCAGATCGGATTGGTCGCCGTCCACTACTTTTAGGTTTTGGTATACTTGGTGTTGTCTTTACCATTCCATTATTGGTTACCCTTAGCCATACCACATCTTTAACGGCTATTTTCTTCTTATTAATGGCTGCACTCCTTATCGTAAGTGGCTATACAAGCATTAATGCTATTGTAAAAGCCGAACTTTTTCCAGCCAGCATAAGGGCATTAGGCGTAGGCCTACCCTATGCATTGACCGTAGCTATTTTTGGAGGTTCGGCAGAATATATAGCCCTTTGGTTTAAGGATATTGGCCATGAAGACTATTTCTATTATTACATCACCGGCTGTATATCCATCTCATTATTGGTCTATCTTTTTATGAGGGAAACCAAGGATACTTCCACATTGAACAAAGATTTGGAATAATAATGCCCGTTAAAATGTAGGTTAACTTTAAAGCTTTATGCTATCTTTGCAAAAATGCAAGCTGTTCTATCGCCGCGATCTTGTATCGAGGAGGAAAGTCCGGGCAACGTAGGGCATCTCGCTTCCTAACGGGAAGGTCCCGATTTATCGGGAACGGAAAGTGCCACAGAAAATATACCGTCCCGATTTATCGGGATAAGGGTGAAAACGTGAGGTAAGAGCTCACGAGCTCGTTAAGTGATTAACGTTTTGGTAAACCCCGGGAGTTGAAAGACCAAATAGGCTAACGTACGTAGGGCTGCCCGTCCGATGTTAGTGGGTAGGTCGTTTGAGGTAAATGGCGACATTTATTCTAGATTAATGATAGAAGTTCCGCTTTGCGGAAAACAGAACCCGGCTTATAGGCTTGCATTTTTACTTTTTACGTTTTGTCTAACCATAAGCTATGCCTGTAGAATTTTATCGGGTGTAATAGGTAAACTTCTAATTCTTTTACCTGTTGCATTAAATACCGCATTAGCCACAGCTCCGGCAAAACCAATCAAAGCAATTTCTCCCATACCTTTTGCCCCCATCGGGTTAATAATAGGGTCTGCTTTATCAATAAAGATCACGTCTATTTCTGGTACATCTGCATGTACAGGCACATGGTAGTCAGCAAAATTGTTATTTATATATCTGCCATAACGATTGTCCAATAAGGCTTCTTCCATTAAAGCCATTCCAATACCCCCTACAGCACCACCTACCATTTGGCTACGTGCCGTTTTAGGGCTAACAATCTTGCCAGAATCACCTACGGAAACCACCTTACTGACTTTGACCACTCCTGTTAATTGATGTACTTTTACCTGTACGAAATGGATAGAAAAAGAATACATTGAATAATTTTTGGCCTCTGCATTAGCCTGTGATTGCTTGGTCACCTCGATCATGGGCAGATTATTCTTTTTAAGCACCTCCGTAAAGTGGGCATGAGCATCCATATTCGAATTGGCAGCAAGCTCGGCAATGGTGGATTTTAACGATACACAGACATCATTTACGGCAGATCCCACCGTGGAAAGTGTGGCAGATCCACCTTGGCTAGGTGCAGGTGGCAAAGAAGAATCTCCCAATTCAAAAACAATCTTATCGACAGGAATATTTAATAACCTACTTGCAATGAGGGTCATTCCCGTACCCGTGCCCGGACCAATATCACTAGTTGCACTTTGTAAAACCAAAGTACCATCTGCCTTTAATATTCCTTTTACACTGGCCCGCCCCCTCGATGCATTGAATACCCCAATACTAACCCCATAGCCAACTTGCCATGATCCATCGATCAGGCTACCGGGTATCATTTTTCTATTTTTCCAACCAATCTGCTCAGCGCCCAAACGATAGGCTTCTTTAATATATTTACTAGAGAAAGGTCTATTTTGTGCCAAGTCTTTCTCCGGATCGTTTTTTATCCTGAAATCTAAAGGATCCATATTCAGGGCATGTGCCATTTCATCTATGGCACTTTCCAAGGCAAATGCACCCGTAGCCTCACCAGGACCGCGCATCCAAATGGGTACGCCCATATCCAATGGGATGACATAATAATTCGTGTTTACATTTTCCGAATCGTACATAAACTTGGTCATGTTCACTACACCTTCGGTAAAATTTTCATAAGTGGCACTCTGGCCAAAAGCAATATGCGTTATTCCGGTGATCTTACCTTCTTTAGTAGCCCCTAAACCAATTTTTTGATAAGCAGCAGGTCGGTTGCCTACCATGGTAAACATCTGATCGCGGGTAATGACAAGCTTTACTGGCTTTTTAAGCTGTTTAGAGGCCATAATCGTAGCAATTTCTAGTGGCCAGGTTCTTAAGGCCATTCCAAAACCACCACCTACAAATTCACTGTTTACCTGTATATTTTCTACTGGAATTTTAAATACGTTGGCTATTGTATTTTGCGTAGCCTTTACCCCTTGTGTTTTTGCGTAAACGGTCACCTGATCATTAGTGCGCCAATCGGCTATAATGCCATGTAGTTCCATTGGATTATGTGTTTCTACAGGCATGGTATATACCTGCTCTACTTTCACCTCGGCGGTTTTATAGGCATCTTCCATTCCTCTCTTATAGGGGGGCTGCCCTTGTAGTTTCTTTACTTTTTCATCTTTTATACTGCTTTTAAAATCGGTATTGAAGGCCTCTTTATGATAGCTTACCTTAACCAAACTGGCGGCATAAGTTGCCCTCTCAAAGGTATTGGCCACTACCAAAGCGATAGGCTGTCCATTATAAAAGATCTGATCGGTATAGAAAATCTTCATGGGCGAACCACCTTCCTGTTCATATCCAGCGACAGCAGGTTTATTCATATGGCTAAGCACATCCAAAACTCCAGGAGCATTTTTCGCAGCTTTAGTATCGATATCTACAATTTTTCCTTTGGTGATGGTGCTGGTTACCAGAACGCCATAAGTGAGCCCGGGCAATTGATATTCGGCAAAATATTTAGCTTTTCCAGTCACCTTAGCTACTCCATCTACACGGTCATTTTCGTCGATAGCATCTAAGAAACTAACATGATTATATCCATCCTTTTCTGTGAACACTTGGTTCATGCTGGTTTCATCTGTCAATAATAATTTTTCCATTAAGACTTAGATTTAGCAATGGTTAACGCTTCTACAATTGCATTTGGAGCCAACTTAAGTTTAAAGTCGTTCTCTCCGAAGCTTTTGGCATCTTTCATGGCCAATTGAGCAGCTGCTTCAAAATTAGCTGTTGTTCCAGCTTTCCCTTTTAAAAAATCTTCTGAGGAAGTTAAGCGCCAAGGCTTATGTGCTACTCCACCCATGGCTAAGCGAGCATCGCTGATCAGGCCATTTTTAATGATCAAAGCCGCGGCAACTGAAACTAGGGCAAAAGCATAGGAAGATCTATCTCTCACTTTTAGGTAATGGTAATTTTGGTTAAAACCATTAATCGGGATCTGTATCTTGGTAATAAGCTCTCCTTTTCGAAGGTTGTTGTCTGTTTCTGGTGTAGTTCCTGGCAAGCGATGAAAATCGGAAAAGTTGATTTTTCTTTCTCCTTTATGACCCAAAATGACTACTTGTGCCCCTAAAGCTACCAAAGCTACACACATATCACTAGGATGTACAGCAATACACGATTCTGAAGTTCCAAATATAGCATGCATCCTGTTATATCCATTTATGGCCCCACAGCCACTTCCCGGCTCACGTTTATTACAAGGCATAGTGATGTCATAAAAATAACCGCAACGGGTACGCTGCATCATGTTGCCGCCAACAGTAGCTACATTTCTCAATTGTGCCGAAGCTCCAGATTGCAGGGCGAGCATCAACAACGGGAATTGCTGTTTAACCGTTATATGTTCTGCCAATGCCGTATTGGAAGTTAATGCCCCCACTTGCAAAACATTATTGACCAATTCTATATCCTTTAATGGAAGATGATTAATGTCGATCAACTTTTCGGGTGTGGCCACCCCTCTTTTCATAAGGTCTATCAAATTAGTACCACCAGCAATAAATACAGCTTTAGGGTCCTTAACTATCAAGTTTAACGCAGTTTTAACTGCCGTTGTTCTCAGGTATTGAAAATTGATCATATTGTCCCTCCTTTTTCCTTAACTTCTTGTATAGCCTCAACAATATGAGGATAGGCGCCGCAACGACAAATATTACCACTCATGTATTCCCTTATTTCTTCCTTAGAATTGGCATGTCCCTCTCTTATGCAGGCCACTGCGCTCATGATCTGACCTGGGGTACAATAACCACACTGAAAGCCATCATGTTTAATAAAGGCCCTTTGCATAGGATGAAGCTCATCACCTTTGGCCAAGCCCTCTATCGTAGTGATATTCCTACCTTCATTCATTACCGCCAAACTCAAGCAGGAATTAACGCGCTTTCCATCTACATGAACAGTACAAGCGCCACATTGACCATGGTCACAACCTTTTTTTGTTCCTGTTAAATGAAGTTCCTCCCTTAGCAGATCCAAAAGTGTCACCCTAGGTTCAACATTTAATTGGTAAGCTTTATTGTTCACTGTAAAATTCAATGGAATTTTCTCAAAAAGCTCGGCAAAACGTTCATCAACTTTTTGATCTGCCGCTTTCAATATAGTTACAGGAGTTAATGATAATGCGGTAAAGAGCGAAGTCTTCTTTAAAAAATCACGTCGGGTATCGCCCTGTGCATGAGAATCGATTTCATCCATAGAAAAACAATTTAAGGTTAAACAAAGGATATTACTCTAATATCGGAATAACAAAGTTGTTTTTGATGTCATTGCTATAATTTAGAAGAATTCCTAATTACCAAAATTCGGAATTTGAGCATAGCCAACTGGTCATTTATGAGGTTGATGAAACAATAGGTAGATGTTCATGTTATCAATAGAGACATAAATTGGTTATGAGCATAAATATTCTATTTTTTTTCACTGGTATTCTCTTGCTATTTAGCAATCTAGAGGTGAATGCCCAACAAACTGCACGGACAGACAAGTTATACACTGTGAGTGGAATTGGCACTTCTATTCCCATTGGTGAAAGTAGCGATTTTCTGGGGCCAAAGATATCTACCACATTCGGGTTAAACCTGGGCTTGGGCAAGGGCGGTCTTTTTCTATATCCAAAAGTGAGCCTACATGCCTTCACTTATAATGGCATAAGACCCGATCATGGCTATAACTACACTGCACAAAATTCAAGGGTAACTACCTATCTGTTAAATATGGCTTTAGGTTATAGAAAAATGGTGGGTAAATTTGCTTTTTATGGATTTGCTGGCGGTGGAGGTGGCTTCATACTTACCCCTCGGGTAAAAACCAACAATACCGCTTTAGAAGTTGAGTTTTCAAATCAAACAAATGGCATGGCCATGTTAGAAGCAGGATTAGGAGCAGAACTAAATTTGGGTGGTCTCTCTATTTTTACGGAAGTTAGCTATATGAACGGCTTCAACAACATTCAAGATAGAAAGTTTAGCAGCATGCCTTTAACTATTGGCATAAAACCTAATTTAAGTAAATTAATCAAGTAATTAAGAGCCCAAAAGTGACACGATCAACTCTTTTACTCCTTCTGTTGCCGATTTTTCAATCTTGATTATGTGCTGATAGTGCCCAACTGTTGGTATTTTGGGGTCGATAACATATTTTGTTACTTCTCTCGGTACAAAATCTATCAGCCCTGCAGCGGGGTAAACAGCTAATGAACTTCCAATCAATATAAAAACATCAGCTTGTGAACAAATCTGCGCTGCTTTTTCGATCATTGGTACAGCCTCTCCAAACCATACTACATGTGGTCGTAATTGCGATCCCCATTTACATAATTGGCCCATTTTTATTTCGGCTCCTTCAACGGGATATATGAGCGTTGGGTTACTTGAAGACTGTGCGTAAGTAATTATGCCATGTAAGTGTGTTACCTTTGTAGAACCTGCTCTTTCATGCAGATCATCAATATTCTGTGTAATAATTTCTATATCAAAATGTGCTTCTAAATTGGCTAGCGCATAATGAGCCGCATTTGGCTGGGCCTGTAAAACCTGTATACGTCTTTCATTGTAAAATTGTTGTACCAATTCTGGGTTTCGTTGCCATGCTTCGGGGGTAGCTACATCCATTACATTATAGCCCTCCCATAAACCATCGGCATCCCTAAAAGTTTTCAGACCACTTTCGGCACTCATTCCCGCCCCAGTTAGCACCACTATTTTTTTCTTCATACCCTTAAATATAAACAAAAAACCCTCTTGTACTTAAACAAGAGGGCTTATACACTAAATATTTTTGTTAAGCTATTACTGATCTGTATTTCAATGATGGGAATTTAGATTTTAGGATTTCAAAACCTAAGAACATAATGGCCGAATACACTAATGTACCATAAAGGAAATTCAACTCAAATGGTATCGCAGCCACTAAGCAGGTCCAGAAACCAGCCAAAGTTTTGGGATAGGTATCAAATCCCAACCACATGCCAAAGTCAGATACGATCCAGTGTATAAAAACAGCCACCAAGCTAGCTCCAAACACTTGTGGAACATTTACCTTGTTGATAAATAGCTGTCCAACCAAAACCATTAAGGCAAAAGCAATGTAGGTATAATACCAACCTGCATAAAAGGCATAAGCTTCTCCCATCATGATGGCTAAGCCCAAATCGCTTAATAGAAGTACTAGCATTGGTAAAATATAGGCCGAGAACTTATTCCTAAAATAATTTCCACTGAAAATAGCTACGGCACCCAAACCTGAAATATTAGCAAATATTTTAAAATCTGACGAAAGTGGTGCAATTATCCTCAAGCCTATAATGGTAGCAATAAATAATAATAAAACCACTAGCCTATTTTTCGATGTTCTTTCCATTAGTTATCCATGATGTTATCATACAAAGTTAACAAAAACTATTTAGGAAAAATAATGTCCACCACCTGATAGCCAACTTTGCTTATTTTCTTCCTGAACTTTTTATATTTGGTATAAATATATAGGTCGCTGGTAGAGTCTGATCCAGTAAATATACCAGGGCTATCCAAAATGAAAAACTCGCCATTTTGGGGATTTACTTTCCAAGCAGTGGCAAAACTTAAACCATCATTCATAGGATTTATAAATTTTTCGGCTTTTTTTGTCGTTGTACTAAACCTACAGAACTCACCTGTAGAAGTTTCTTGCCAATAGATAAATTCATCTGCTCCAGAAGCGGTCAAGATACCATTGGCAGGCAGTTTAAAAGTAGTTTCCAGTTCTACAGTCTCCAGAACTGCCAAATTATCATCCAGTCTGATGAGCTTTGCTTTACTGTTAATACCCTGTACGCCCATCCAAAGTTGCTTGTTAGCCGTTTTCACTACACCTGCTACATTTTCAGTATGGGTATATAGCGTTTGTGCCATTCCGTTCTCTACCTTTACTAATTGTTTAGCTACAGGCACTAAAATCGCACTATTTATGGTGGTAATTGGCAATAACGCAGCATCGGTAGTTCCATTCAATGAGGTAGCTCCAATGGTTTTGGCCGTCAGATCTACAGGATACAGGCCCAATTTTCTGCGTGTACTGCTATTTACATAACCTGTTTTACCATTGGTAGTGGCAAAATAAGTTATCCCTGAAATTCCAGAAACCGTGATATTACTGGTGGCCTTGAGTGTTTCATCGTTAACTACGGTAATATAATCGGGTTGGCCAGAGCCACTTATATATAATTGATTACCATAACGAAATGCCCCCATTGCGGAAGCCGACAGTTTTGCACCATTATTCTCCAGAGAGAATACATCAAGTTTTAATTCTTCCTTTTCATTTAGAAAGGATAGGTTAGCTCCACCAGTTCCATTCGCATCGGTACTACTCAGAAGTAAAATACCATCCGCATACCTGCCAACCACTTTGATGTTATAGACCAGTGTATTTTTACCCGCTGCATTTATAACATTGAAGGTCAGCTCATAATCTCCTGGCAGTGCTTTGGTAAAAACATAGCTGCTTGAGGTACTTAGCACTTCACCATTCTCTATCCATTCGTAGCTTTTAGCCTTTCCCATTAGACTTGGGGTTAAAGTTATACTTTCTCCTACCTTAAGCCGCTCCGAGGTTTTAATATCGTTCGCAAATAATACCTTATTTGTTTCTTCTTTTCGACAAGCCATTACTGCCGTGGCCAAAATGACCAAAATAAGCAGTTTATGAAGGCTTGTCCTAAACATTTTATTCTTCAACATGTATTGAGATTATTTAATATTCAAATCTGCAGCTCCTTTAATGTCGGTGGAAATTTCCCCTAAAATGCCTGCATTTACATTTTGTGCGGTGTAAACCTTAACGAAGTCTACCGTTTTTAAACTTACTTTTTTGCCATTTTTATCTACGGCCCAAGAAATATCAAAACTGTTATACAAATTTTTTGCATAATCATCTCCTACAGAATAGCTATCGGTATAACCCCATTCAAATGGATTATTTAATACAAGCCCTGTTGTACTTAAGGTTGAAGGCAACAGGGTTCCTTTAAAGGTAATCTTGTCTTGATTCGCCACGAATAAAGGATAGTGGTTTTTATTTTTAGATAGGTTTTTTAACACCCCGCTATTGCCTTGGTTATCTGTCCAAGGTACATCCACAAAAGCCTTTGGATTGGTATAGGTAATCTCATAATTTTTTATCGTAGTGGCTTTTTCATATTCACTACCTGCCAATTCATACCATTCATCATCGGGTAATCCATTACCATTCTTGTCTTGACTCACCATTACAATTCCTGGCTCTGCGAAGTGGTATGGCGCACCAGAAGGATTTCCATAGATAGCCAGGTCATAACCTGTTTGATTAACGACAGAATGGTCAAATCCAAAAATGATATATCCTCCATAACCACCTAGCGAAACCAAATTTGCAATACCCCCCACTAATTTTTGTGCCTGTTCAGGCGAACCTAATGTGGCTTGGTTGATATGTTGTCCGGGTGCCGGAAAATATTCGAATACCTTACTGATGTACTTACTGCTGTTAGCGCCGGCATCAATTACGGGCACAGGAACATTAATGGCATAACTATAAGAAAAACTACCCAATGCGTTACTCCCTGTATAAACTAACGTATAGTCGCCTGCCATGCTAGGTTTAAATGTATAGGCAACTTCCTTACCTACCACTGCCCCATTTAACTTCCATTCATTATTTAGGGTTTTGCCTTCTGCTATAACAACAGAGAATGAACGCTCGGTATTCACCGCTATGGTTAGCGTTTTCTCTGTTACCGACATGTGCAAATCAGGAAATTGTTCGGGGCTGTCTTTCTTACAAGAAAAAAATAGGGTGATTAGTAACAAGGAAAGTAAAAGATATCTCTTCATTTGATTTTTATGTTTATATGTTTTTTATTAATTTTTATTTAAAGTGTAAATCTATTGCTCCCCCCATTTCGGTAGATACTTCACCCATGCTCCTGGCCTGTGAATGAGTATAGTCAGGATGATAGGGATTGCCATTACTGTTCTGGGCAGTATAGACCTTTATAAAATCTATATGGGTAAGAACTACCTTGTTGCCACTGGAATTTATGGCCCAATCTATATCAAAAACATTATAGCCTCTGCCTAATTCGCTTTGTATCTTAAGATAGTTTGCGGAACCATTATCGGCATAGCCAAAACTGAAAGGTTGGTTGAACACTAAACCACCATTAATACCTAGGGTATTCTTTAACAGGGTACCTTTAAATTGAACTTGGTCTCCTGCAAACCAGGATGGATAATAATTTTGATTATGATATTGGTTTTTAAGAACATAACCAACGTTACCTAAGTTATCAGTCCATCTGATATCCTCGGTAGCAGTGGCAGGTTTAAAATAGGTGATCACATAGTTTTTTATGGTCTGCGATGCCTCATGCTCACTGCCAGCCAATTCGTACCATTCTCCATCATCTGGCAGGCCATTTTTATTAAGGTCCTGCATAACGCAAACAATACCAGGTTCTGACCATTCCATTCCCACCCCGATTAAGGGGTTGCCATAAATGCCCAAGTCGTAGCCCGCTTTGTTTTCAATGGCATGGTCGAAGCCAAAAATGACATAGCCGCCAAAGCCGCCCAAAGAAATAAGCCCGCGATCTACGCCTCCAACCAATTCTGCTGCTTTGGATAGAGTTCCATAGCTGTTGTCGTTAATAAACTGACCTGGGGCAGGTTTGTATTCATATATTTTTGAAATATAAGCCCGTTTCTTATCTACCAATGGTTCCTCGTCAATAGGTTTATCTTTTTTACAGGAAACAAATAGGATAGACAGGATAAATAACAGAATATGAATGGCCCTGTTAGAATATCTTATATTCATATTTGTAACTATAATTGAATGCCGCATGCTGAGGATTGATACCTGTTTCAAAACTGTATTTCACTTTTCCATCTTGACCAAATACAAAGGCTTTATTGTTCATACTTGCTACCACTAAACTATTATCAAATGGATTTATTGTAATTCCATAGGGTGATCCAAAGCTTGCTTCATAATTAATCAGTGTTTTATCAAGCTTACCAGTAGATAGATTAATAGATTTAATAATAGGTACACTATTGTATATATCTTTTGTTGCCCATGCTTGATCTTTAACAATATTAATGGCTCCTAAATCAGTATTATTTTCTGTTTGCACTACCAGATCTGTAGCACTGCTAATTCTAATAAGTGTAGGTTCATTGAATGTTACCCAATCATTCCAAGTAATGACATATAGATCTCCATTCTCCGTGGCGGCAATCCTTACCGGGTTATTCCCAACTTCAATATCCTTATTTTTTGTGAACGTGGTTAAGTCGATAACAGTAACCTTACTTTTTAAACTATTTGAATAAATAGGGTTTGTATGAGCAGAATTAGTTACATATAACTTTCCATTTGCTACGGCCAAACCTTCTAAGGCAGCCGCATTATCAGCACCATTTTTAAGCTGTAACTCGGCATCTATGCTTAAGCTGGCCGTATCTATACGGCTAATTATTCCGTCATATCTAGAGACATATGCTTTGTTTTTATAGAATGCAATATAGCGTGGCATATAACCATCATTGTTAGAATTGAAGGATATACGTCTGATGGTTTTGCCAGTAGCTACGTTCATTACATCTACAAAAGACTGGGGTTTTCCTTGGGTACCACTTACTACACAATACATTTTACTGCCATAAACTTTCAGATCGTTGGCTGTTTCGCCCAAAGCAGTACCATTTACCTGTTTATAAAAATCGGCAACGACAGTCTTTTTTTCTATATCATAATAACTAAGGGTGCTATTGGCATTTCCCCAGCTCCCTTCATTCAGTACATAAATACCCTTGGTACCTGTAATTTCCCGCACCAATATTTTTTCCTCTTCATTATTCTTTTTACAAGAACTAAAGAATACCGCTACAGCAAAAGTTATTGCTATAGCAGGTTTAAAGTAATTTTTGAAATTCATATTCACTTCTATTTAATTTTATTTCACAAAAACTAGGTGTGCCGGTATGTCACCAGTAGTTACCGACCATTTTAGGTGACCTTCTACATTATAACAATGTAATTTGCCTGGGGTTACATAATCTCTGGCATCGGTAATATAAATATCCTTATTATAGGGGTTTACCGCTATGCCATAAGGAACCCTTATATGCTTATCGCTCCCATCTGTAATAAACTGCTGCTTTAACAACAGTTCTTCTTTTACATCGATCATAAAATAATTGATGGTATTTCTGCCCTGTAAATAGTTCCATGAGGTAGCGTAGATATAAGCTACCTCATCATCTATGGTCAGGTTACTTGCAGCGAAATCAAATGTTTTCTTAATTTTTTCTGTCTTTGTATCGATCACCAGTAGTTTGGAGAGAATATCATAGTAATCACCTCTTGAAGTCACATACAGATCGCCATATTTATCGGCTTTTAACCGATGCAGGTTAATGGCTGCTTCTATTCTTTTTGTTTCCATAAAACTATCCAAATCAACCACCGAAATGGTATTTTCATAATTCGGTGGGCTGTAGCCTCCCGAATTGGCCACATAAAGCTTGTTATTAACAATGGCCATTTCTTCGGGCTGACGGCCAACCCGCACTGTCCTGCTGATGCTTAAAGTGGTGGTATCAACCTCGGCCACTATACCATTTACGGCCGTTGGATCGCCAACCCTCCCTAAATAGGCGCTCACATAAGCTCTTCCTTTGGCAAAAGCAAGATATCTTCCATTTGTTATATTGATCTGCCCAATGCGTTTTCCAGTCCTTACATTTAATACTTCCACTTTATTGGAAACATTCACTACGATATATAACTTACTGCCATATATACCTATATCATTACCAACATCACCTAATCCTTTAGTCACTTCTGGATTAATCTGGTTGTAAAAATTACGTGTATAAATGCCATTTCTAAAGTCCAGATAATCAAGGGAAGCCTTGTTCATGTTCATGTTTCCCTCATTTACCAGGTACATACCCCTAAGCACAGCAGTTGGCTCTGGTTCGACCCTGCTGATTTCGGAAGGCAGTGGCCTAGGCTCCTTTCTGCAGGCCAGCAATACCAAAATGAACACCAACAAAAAGCTCAAGTTTCTCATAGGCTATAATTTAAGGTTAAGCGATAGTTTCTGCCCGGCATTGGGAAATTGGGGATCACATCATAATATTGATTCAGGAGATTATTGATTTCAAAGTTCAGCTGAACACAACTTTCTTTTAACTTGAACCCATAGCCCATGGCCATATCGTGTGTATACCAAGGCTCCATATAGTTATAAATAAGATTGGCTTTTTGGTTATAACGATAACCTGTATAAATAAAGCTATAGTTCAATTTCCAATGCTTGTAATCGACCTTAGCTAAAAAAGAACCACTATGCTTTGGAGCATAAGGAATTTGATCAGCAAAGCTATCTTCATTTCTATCCGTTACATCTATGGCCTGTTGATAAGTATAATTTATACCAAAGCCAATATTCAATCCTTTCCTGAGGTCAATTCCAGTTTTTGCGTTAATTTCCAGCCCCCTAACTTCTACCTTGCCAATGTTATACATAATCCACCTGGCCAGATTTGCGCCTGGTTGGGCTATAATCTTATCTTTTACCGTATTGTAGTATACATCGCCCTGCAACTCAACAAACCTCAGCTTACCCTGGTTGAAAAACGTGGAATAGGTTAAGCCCAAATCGTATTGTTTGGTAAACTCAGGACGTAGTAGCGTATTGCCAATAAAAGTATAATAGAGATCGTTAAAGGTGGGCATCCTGAAAATATCCTTATAAAAGCCCCTAATGCTTAGGTTATGCTGCTGAAATATTTTCCATGAAAACATTAGCGTTGGACTAAAAATCTGTTTATCATTAGGGTTTTCAAGGGCTTGTATCCTATCTACTACGGTTGTACTTAGCAAATTGCCCTGTAAGGTTAAACGATCTGTTTTGAAGGCTGTACCCAATACATTTAAAAATGTATTTCTTTGTGGGTAAGCAAAGCGGTAGAGATTGGCATTTAAGTATTGGTACTGATCATCTGAAGACAGCGACCAGCTCCATTGGGTATTGACATCATATTTGACAGCTACCGAGAAGTAGACCTCACTTTCCCTGAACCTATTGTCTAAAAAACCATCTATCTTTACATATTCTGGATCTACAAAACGTGTATAGTCGTGGGTAAATTTGGCATTGAACAGCAACTGAACACGATTAAAATCCTGTCGATAGGCGCCCTGTACAAAAAAGTTTTGGTCCCAAATGCGCTGACTATAATCGAATTTATTGGCAACTATAGCGCCTGGCAAACCTCTGTTAGACCAGAAAGAATAGCCTTGTATATTCCATTTGGCCTTATACTTGGTTTCTCCAAATAGGGCAGCCTGTATCCTAAATCTTTCTACATCAGCATTGTTTCTTAGCGCAGTGGTATCGAAAACCCCATTGGTCAATCTAAATTTATAGCTGCCATTGGCATGAATATAATTCGTACTTATGCTCCCCCAAAGTTTATTCTTAATTCTATATTGATAGTTGACACTAGGGCTAATCAGACCAAAATCACCAAGCTTGACATCAGCATTTAGGAAATATCTTTTCTGCTGATCAAAATCGGGTACTTTTGTTTTCAAAAAGATAGCACTGGCAGATGCGTAAGCTTTGGCAGGTTGCAACAAATTGGAGTTTTGTCCACTCCATAATGAAATTTCCTCCAAATTATCCAAACCATATCTACCCAAATCTACTTGGCCATTCTGTGCGTTTCCCACAACAATACCATCATAAAAAACCGCAGTATGGTTACTGCCCATACTTCGAACATTTACCGTCTTTAATCCCCCTATGCCTCCATAATCCTTAAGCTGTACACCAGAAAAGTATCGGATAGCGTCGGCAACCGATAGGCTGTTGATGCGCATTAGCTCTTGGGCACTTAAAATTTGGAGCGGAACTGGCGAAAGATTTTGCTTAGTTAAACGATACTGCTGAATTTGCACTTCATTTAACTGGTTTATTTTTTGAATGCTGTCTGCTTTTTGGGCAAAACAGGTACAAGGCAAGGCAACAATACCTAACCAAAGCCAAAAGTAACAAGAAGCAAAATTTACGCCCAATAGCGCAAAGTTTTTCTTTACCATTTTTTTGATGTGAGATGATCCCACAGCAAACAGAAATTAAGGAGCAAGTAAAAATACTGGCACATCACTCCAAGCTTCAATCCCCGAAAGCTATGAATTTATAAGGCTAAAGGCAGGTCTTCTGACTTACTCTCCGTTTTCTGCCTTCCCATCCGTATGTTAATCAGATAGTGGCCATGAATAGAAAACAGTTTACAGAGCTTACAGCTGCGGGACAGTTACGGATTTACACCGTATTCCCTTTTAATTCCGAACGTAACTTACGGAAACCAAAAGCAAGGCAAAGATAGTCTTTTTTTCGTTAGTTGGTTGTTTTGTTGGTTAGTTGTTTCGTTGTTTGGCTTTTTAGTCTTTGTTCTTTGGTTGTTTAGGTTTTTGGTCCTATTGACAGTACTTTTGAACTTTATACTTTATACTTTATACTTTTAACGTAAACTGGTTGGTTGGTTATTTCGTTGTTTAGGGATTTGTTCTTTAGTCTTTAGTCTTTCTTCCCTATCTTTAACCAGCAGCAATCTTTATCATGAAAAAAGCAATCTTCTATTTACTCCTCTTCATCAGCACACAGACCATGGCACAAACCGATACTGTATTCTTAAGGCAGCTTTTAGAAAGCAAGCCTGACTTATTCTCCGGCATACTTAAGCATCCGAATAAAAATGAAGTACAGATCATGTATACCCAGGTTAACCGTGATAAAAACAATAAGCCTAGTTTCAAAAGCTTTAGTTATAGGATAGATCCAACACATTATTTCTACCCTGCCAGCACGGTTAAATTAGCTGCTGTAATTTTTGCTTTAGAGAAAATCAATGAATTGAAAATACCAGGTTTAACAGCCAACTGCAGCATGATTACCGACAGTGCTTTTAAAGGCCAGACCAAGGTAACAGCAGATGAAAGTGCAGCCAGTGGCAAACCAAGCATAGCACATTACATTAAAAAAATTTTGCTGACCAGTGATAATGATGCCTATAATCGCCTTTTTGAATTTATAGGGCGGGCGGAAATCAATGCCAAACTGAAAAAATACGGAATGACTGAAAGCCGCATTTTAAATCGTCTGGCCATAGGCGATAGCGGCGAAAGTGAAAAAAATACCAATCCTATTCGTTTTTATGAAGGCGACCGATTGGTTTATAACCAACCTGCACAATATGACCCCAAAAGTTATCCATTAGCGCTGACCCACCTTATTGTAGGTATAGGCTATATGGATAGTAAGGAACAGTTGGTTAACAAACCCTACAGCTTTGAGCACAAAAATGTATTTACCATTAAAGACCAACAATCATTAATGATGAGGTTAATGATGCCAGAAGCCTATCCTGTCAAAGAAAGGTTCAAGCTTAGTGCTGATGATTATCAGCTTATTTATACCTATATGAGCAAGTTCCCCACCGAAAGCAATTATCCAAAATATGATCCAAAAGAGTTTTGGCCTACTTATGCCAAAATGCTGTTTTATGGTCGTGATAAAAATGCTGTCATCGCACCACATATCCGAATATTCGACAAATATGGCGATAGTTACGGTTTCATTATCGACAATTCCTATTTTGTAGATTTTAAAAATGGAGTAGAATTTTTCCTAACCGCAGTGATACAGAGTAATGAAGATGGTATTTATAACGATGGCAAATATGAATATGAGACGGTATGCTATCCTTTTATGAAAAATCTGGGACGCAGTATTTATGAATATGAGCTCAGTCGCAAGAAAAAACAGTTGCCCAACTTGAGCAAATATGTAATGGATTATACGAAAGATTAAGGGGAATTGTAAGCCCCTTAATTCATAATTAATTTTTATCAGCTGGCAAAAAGATCGCTACTCAAATAGCGATCACCTCTATCGCAGGCAATAAAAACTATCAAGCCGCTTTCTAGTTCAGTCGCTACCTTTAAGGCACAATGTAAGGCACCTCCACTACTCATTCCTACAAAAATACCTTCTTCTTTGGCCATCTGTCTAGCCATTAAAGTGGCTTCTTGTTGGGAAACATCCATTATCCTATCTACACGGCTTGCATCATATATTTTTGGCAAATAAGCGGCAGGCCAACGGCGTATACCCGGAATGGACGATTCCTCTGTGGGCTGGCATCCCACAATCTGTATTTGTGGGTTTTGTTCTTTTAGGTACATAGAATTGCCCATAATACTTCCCGTGGTACCCATGCTACTCACAAAATGGGTAACCTGTCCATTGGTATCTTTCCAAATTTCTGGACCCGTTGTTTTATAGTGGGCCAAATAATTGTCTTTATTGGCAAATTGATTCAATAGAAAATAGCCTGGTTTACTCCCTTTTTCTTCCGCGTAATCTCTACACACTTCAATAGATTCCAAAAGCGTAACCTTGGCACCATAGGCTTCCATTGTTAAGGTACGTTCGCGAGTCGAACTGGCCGGCATGACCAATTCTATTTCAATTCCATATATGGCGGCAATCATGGCCAAGGCAATTCCGGTATTCCCACTTGTAGCCTCAATTAAACGGGTATTTTTATCCACTTCCCCACGTTCCATTGCACTCCGTATCATATTTAATGCAGCTCTATCTTTAACGCTTCCCCCCGGATTATTCCCTTCTAACTTGGCAAATATTTTAACATTTGGATTGGTATGCAGCTTTCTGATCTCTGCCAAGGGAGTATGGCCAATGCAATCTATAATACTGTTCATTGCTTATATAATCTATAACTTTAATGGATGGTTTTCTTTGTTTCGGTAATCTTAATTACAGACTGGTGGTAAACAGTAGATCCTGCTGGTACACTTTTCGTCAACCATACATTTCCGCCTATAATACAATCATTTCCTATAACGGTATCTCCCCCTAAAATAGTAGCCCCTGAATAGATAATTACATGATTACCTATAGTAGGATGCCTTTTGGTATTGGCCATTAGCTTTTCTACACTTAACGCACCCAAAGTTACGCCCTGATATAGTTTCACATGATCTCCAATAATGGTCGTCTCGCCAATCACCAAACCTGTACCATGATCGATATAAAGATATTCCCCAATAACGGCTCCCGGGTGTATATCTATGCCGGTAACCGAATGTGCGTATTCAGTTAAGATCCTAGGAATAAGGGGCACCTGGGCTTTATATAACTGATGGGCTATTCTATAAAGAGCAATAGCCAAAAAGCCTGGATAGCATCTGATAATCTCAAATTCGCTTTGTGCTGCCGGATCACCCAACAAAATAGCGGCTATATCTGTATTTAACTGGGCATACAAAACGGGTAAATGATCAAAAAACCGAATGGCGATCTCTTCATTGTTACCACTACAAGACTTGGTGGCATTTAATATCGTTAACAATTCGACCTTTTGTTGAGCAAACGCATCTTGCAATTCAGCAACATCGAGCTTTTGCACTGGCATGCGCTCTGGATAGATCAGGTGAAGCAATGTTAATGCCCAATTGGCAATAATTTGATTAGAAGGTACTGCTTCTAACTCTTTCTGGCGATCAGCAATATGCTTTAAAAAATTGGTGTTCAAAATAATCTAGTTAACAAATAGAAATACTTGGCAAAGCTAACCAGAAATATTTGGCTAAAGCATTTTTTATAGAAAGAGTTTGTTATCTTTTACTTTCTGTTGAAAATAGATAAATACCTACTTGGTTATTATAGGTTTAACATCACCATGAATTAGCCTTAAATTTTAGTTAAAATTGTTTATCTTGCACTACAAGACTAAACCACTAGAAATCTAAAATGATGAGTAAAACCATATGTATTGTGGAGGATAATCCAGATATTGCCGATGTATTGGATATCTATCTTCAGGAAGAAGGCTTTGAAGTTACTTTATTTGATACGGCCTCTGCTTTTCTAAGCACTTATCAAAAACAACATAATGACATTTTTCTACTGGATGTTATGTTGCCTGATGGTGACGGGATTAGCTTATGTAACCATATTAAGCAAGATCCTGCATTTGCCCACATTCCGGTGGTGATCATGTCTGCACATTCACAGGCCGAAACCATTAATAAAAATTCGAAATCAGATGCTTTTATCAAAAAACCTTTTGATCTTAATGAGCTTAAAGATCAACTGAATTTACTTTTATCATGAAATAACTATGTACTAATCTCTTATTGAAAGACTGTCGTTATACCACTTAATCAACATGCACCACATTAAGGATCCTCTCTTTCAAATACTATTCAGCCAGCTCCAAGAAGCAAGAATATTGCTCAAGGCCGATTTCCCTACATTGACAATTATCCAGGCTAATCAGGCTTGGGAGATACTTGTTGGCGATTCCACTTCTTATTCGGGAATGTCATTTTTAGACACTAAAAGTTACCTAAGTATCTTTCCATTCGATGATCAAACACTACAGTCAAAAATAACCGAAGCCATTTCCCATAAAGAAAGTATTTCTTTACCGGCTTTTATCCATAAACCGTTACGTACAGCCCCTATTTGGCTAGAATTACACATCACTGCCATATTTAACTCGTCAACTGTACCTGAATACCTAATGTTGACCTTATATGATGTTACGGCAAAAATACAAGATCAACAAGCCCTTCGCCTTTCCCAAGAAACAGAAGCCCTCCTCTTATCTGAACTACAAGAAGTTAACGAAGAAATTTCTTCAGCCAATGAAGAATTGCGGGCAACAAATGAAGACCTCATCAAATCACAAGAACGACTTTACCAACTCAATAACCAGCTCGAAGAAAAAGTGAAATCACGTACCAAGGCTCTAGTGGAAAGCGAACAAAAAGCACGGTTTCTGATTTCGAGCGCCCCTGTGGGCATTGTGGTTCTTACCGGAAAAGAACTGTTCATTGAATCTGCCAATCAAAAAATGCTAGCATATTTTGGAAAAAGGTCCAACGTAATCGGTATGCCTTTACATTTGGCCTTGCCTGAGATACAAGATCAATCCTTTTTAGGCATACTGGACAGGATATTTGATACTGGCCAAGCTTTCTATGGTAACGAGATCAAAGCAGATATGGCAACAGCTAAAGGTCAGGTAAAACAGGCCTATTTCAATTTCGTATACCAGCCCATAAAAGATCCTGAAGGCCCTACAACAAGCATTATGATTGTAGCTACAGAGGTAACTGACCAAGTTATAGCGAGAAAAACAATTGAACAAAGCGCACATCAATTGAATAGGATTGTAAGTACCACACCTATCGGCCTAACGATACTCAAAGGTAAAGACCTGATCATTAACATTGTTAATGACCCCATATTGCAGATTTGGGGTCGAAGTGAAAAAGAGATCCTCAATAAAAGACTGATAGATGTTTTCCCGGAACTGCAACAACAATCATTCCCAAAGTTGCTTAGCCAAGTTTTCGAAAGTAAAAAGCGAGTGGCTATGCTAGGGATGCCAGTTGACATACGTCTACCAAATGGAGCCTTGAAAAAAGCCTATGTTGATTTTTCATATGACCCACTTTTTGATATATATGGCAATGTAGAAGCCATATTAGCCAGTGTTAATGATGTAACCGAACTGATCAATAATAAAAAGCTATTACAAGATAGACAGGAAGAGCTTGAATCCTTAAATGAAGAATTAGCTGCCGCAAATGAAGAATTGGCCACCACCAATGAAGAGCTTTTTGAAGCACAGGCACACATAAGTTCCGTTTTTGAAAAGCTAAAGGAAAATGAAACACGGTTCAGAAGCTTGTTCGAACAGTCGCCAGTAGGTATGTGCTTTTTAAAAGGTGAAGATCTGATCATTGAACTTGTAAATGACAATATGCTACAGATCTGGGGCCGTCAGCGAGAGGAACTGATTGGCCGCTCACATGAGTTGGCACGACCTGAACTTAAAGGCCAACCCATGAACGATTGGCTACGCGAGGTTTATCAAACTGGAATACCAAAGACCAATAACGAACTGAAAGTACGTTTATATTACAAAGGAGGCCTAAGGGATGCTTATGTACATTCATTATATCATCCTCTAAAAGACACAAAAGGAAAAGTAACCGGTATACTGGTTATCCTTACCGACATTACCCCTTTCGTAAAAGCACGCAAACAAGTAGAAGGCGCACAAGCACGGTTAAATTTAGCGGTCCAATCGGCAGAATTGGGCACTTGGAATATTCGCCTACAAGATGGGGAGTTTAGTCCATCCACACGGTTAAAGACAATTTTAGGTTTTCTGGAAGACGAAGAAATGTCTTTTGATGAAGCCATAGCACAAATTCACGATGATTACCGTGAGCATGTAAAACAGGCCATTGAAAATACCATTCAACATGACGAAAAGTTTGAACTCGAATTCCCTATTATTGTTCGTCAAGACGGCACTTTACGTTGGATAAGGGCAACAGGAAGAACCTATAAAACCGAAGCAGACCTAGAAGCAAATTTTTCTGGTACGGTACTCGATATCACTAATCGAAAATTGGAAGAAATCAGAAAGAATGATTTTATTGCCATAGCCAGCCATGAGCTAAAGACTCCGTTGACAAGCTTAAAAGGCTATCTGCAGATTATGGAAACGAAAATTGAAAAATCAATCAACCATGATATTTTTAAACCCTTTGTCAGAAAATCTCTTTTACAGATAGATAAAATGCATTCCCTGATCAAGGGTTTTCTTGATGTTGCCCGCCTAGAATCGGGAAGACTGATCATTGATCCGCAAAAGATCAACCTGGGAAAATTGATTCATGAAGCTATAGAGGAAGCAGAACTCCTTTCCAAAAACCACATCATCTCCATTATCGATTGTGAAGAAGTAGAAGTATTTGCAGATGGTGACAAAATAGCACAGGTACTTGGAAACCTATTGAGCAATGCCATTAAGTATTCTCCTTTGGGCAAGAATATTACCATTAATTGTAAAGTGGATAAAGATGAAGCCATTGTAAAAGTGACCGATGAGGGAATGGGCGTTAAACCACATGAAGTGGACAGGTTATTCGATAGATTTTATCGTGTAGAAACCAAACATACCAAGGCTATATCCGGTTTTGGTATTGGGCTGTACCTGTGTGCCGAAATTATACGTTTGCACCACGGCAGAATTTGGGCTGAAAGCGAATCTGGAAAAGGTACTAGCTTCTATTTCAGTTTGCCTTTAGCCTGATTCAAAGTTTAAAAGCAGCCAATTAAACGCTAGTTTTTGTGAGCAACAGGTTGACCATTTCGATAAGCTGATCGAGATCAAAAGGCTTTTCGATCACCCCGTCACAACCGTAGGCGGAAAAATCTATGTTCTTTTGCGCATAAGCAGAAAAAATAATTACAGGGGTTGCTGCAAATAAGGGATGAGATTTTAAATCTCTACATACCTCGCCCCCATTTCCATCCTGCAACCTAAAATCCAAAAGAAACAAATCTGGAACAAATTCTTCTCCCAATTTAAGCACTTCTTGGCAATTAGAAATTCCTTTCACCAAAAAACGCTCGTACTCCAATACTTCTTGAACCACATACAGGATGTCCTGATCATCTTCTAGCACCAAGATTTTCTTGATCATAATTTAATAAATTGTTCCAATATAATGATTATTTGTTAATAATTATGCCTTTATCTCCTGTAGATTTTCAAATAAAATTATCGACACAGCATCCTTCCCGCAATTTCTTTATATTTTTCGATCAATCTTAATTTACTCAAAAAAATTTCAGCTCATATTTCATTTTCTGACTATTTTTAGAAATCATGACCACCTATTTTATTTAATTAAACTTTTAAAATAGAAAATTCAAGTTCAATCTCATTTTTTTTGAAAATATATACGGAAAAAGAAATGGAAAGGTTTGCCAACGATGATATAAATGAAAAAATATCATTTACTTGAGATCGAGGCATCTTTGATGATTGTAGATTAACATCAGAGCGCATTTTTAATTATAAGGCAGTGGGCCTGCAATGACAATACACCAACCTACCAGTCCAACACGTTTTCAGTCTGTATAAACTAATGGAGGCATTTTTAGTATTTCCCCACTCCACCGATCTGCATCGGATAGAATTGAGGATTTTAAATGGTTTCAATCAAGGACTGATGGTCTCAATCTTATCTCGTTCATCAGAGGAATTTTGGTCTTTTGGTTCAATATGATTGGCACCTATATCCCGTCCTTTTTCAAGTATAGCTTCAGCATTTTCATTTCGTTGGTGTTCACCTTGATTTTTATCTGTGGTTAAGGCTTCACTATCTTTATTGTTAGTGTCATCTCCTGTAGAATCTATTGGTTGTTTTTTGAGTAAACCTGCCGACTTGTTGATGCTGCTTTCCGTTGGTAGTACATCTTTTTCCGTATCGGGTGTAACGGTTTCTATTTCCAATTGTACCTGATCACTTGGCTTTGGACTATTTTGTATAGGCATATTTTTATTTTCTCGGCTTGAATTTTCCATAATGTTCTAGTTTTGTAATTATAGAATAACCAAAAGCCGAAAATTGTTTGCAGGGATTTAATTAAATTGACTACGATTATTAGTTTTTGATCAAACGGACCGAAAAACCATTATCCCTACTCCATGAACCAATATATACAAAATCCTTATCACGATTATAGGCCAAATAATGGCATTGCCATTTATCCTTAGGAGTAGACGACCAGATCAGAAAAGTTTCTCCAAGCCAGCTAAAACCGCTACTGGCATAGCCTCCCCTATAGCCTGCCGGCTGAATATTGAAGCCACTCTCATTAGTGCCGTTGTTTCCATTTTTATAGCCCGTCTTACTCCTTAGCTTTTTACTGGCAGAATATTCGCCCCCTAAATAACTGATCAGTGTTTCAAATTCAACTGCACTAGGGATATGCCATCCTTGCGGTGCAAGCCCTCTTTTATCAGCAACTGCATAGAAATTATACAGTCGACCATACTTTGCCGCATTTTTAGGGTCGAAATTATAATAGCACCAAGCAGCTTGTCCTACTTCATCAGAAGATAATTTTTCCCATTCTTCAGGCGTTTTTGCTTCTGTAATAGGATCTCCATTTCTAAATTTGCCAACATCCAAGTTTTTATTCATCCAAACCTGATTGCCAATTTTTATGGGGGTCTCAATTTCATCACTGGCATTATAAATTTCTTTTAAAACACCTGAATTGCTCGAGTTGCAGGCCCATACAAAATTACTTGGTAGCGTTCCCATACTTCTTTTATTACATTCTGCCATAGCTATGGCGTCTGCCAGCTCCTTTGTTTTGGCAAGCCCCCAACCATAAGCCGTACCCACATTTCCATCAATAGTTCTGTAGGCTGCACAACCAGCACCTGAAAAAGAAAGTACAAGGGTACAATTGCCACCTTTTTTGTTACACTCCTCCAACGCACGCTTCTCTGCCGCGCTCAAGCTTGGTTGGTCATTGGCCCACCCATAATAAAAGCCGTTACTTCTATCTACTGCCAA
The DNA here is from genome assembly GCF_016428855.1 of Pedobacter sp. ASV28. GTDB lineage: Bacteria > Bacteroidota > Bacteroidia > Sphingobacteriales > Sphingobacteriaceae > Pedobacter. The sequence continues at coordinate 32,660 of NZ_JAELTN010000021.1, read as the reverse complement.
AGCACCGTATTTAGAAGTTACCTTAGCAGGAGATGAATTGCCAGCTGTTTTTTTTTGTTGCGCGAATGAAACCGAAGTCACCAATATCAACAACATCAAAGAGTATTTCATATTTTCCTTTTCTAATGTCCTGCCCATTTCACAACATAGGCCGTTCTGCATAAAATTAATTAACCGAAAGGGTTAAAAAAATACTCACTAATAGGTATTTATGAGCTGATTAATAAGCTTAGCGATGGATAAGACCAAAATCATCATAAGGTAAGATTAGCAGACAGGATAGGTTCATGCTTTGATTTTCGTCTTAAATATTGCAATTTAGCTAGACTTAAAAGCTAAAAGATGAGTTTAAAAAATAAGGTAGCCTATATTACGGGCGGCACTAAAGGTATAGGATTAGGCATAGCAAAAGCTTTGGTTAATGCGGGATTAAAGGTGGCCATTTCTGGCAGGAAATTAGAAGATGTAGAAAAAGCAAAAGCTCAATTGGGCAACGTGAATGTATTGGCCATTCAATCGGATGTGCGTTATTTTGAGCAAGAAGCCAATGCCATAGCACAGATCATATCTAAATTCGGGCAGCTGGATATCGTAATTGCCAACGCAGGATTGGGCAAATTTGCGCCCATAGATCAATTAAGCTTAGCTGATTGGCAGGCCATGATAGATACCAACTTAACCGGGGTTTTCCATACGTTAAAGGCAAGTGTTGAACAACTGAAACAAAACAAGGGTTATTACATTTCCATTTCAAGTTTAGCTGGCACCAATTTCTTTGCCGGTGGTGCCGGGTATAATGCTTCTAAATTTGGTGTAGTTGGTTTTACACAGGCAGTAATGTTAGATTTGAGGGCATACGATGTTAAGGTGACCACCATTATGCCGGGTTCGGTAACTTCCCATTTTAATGACCATGAACCTAATGAAGATGATTCTTGGAAAATACAACCTGCTGATCTAGGACAAATGGTAGTAGATCTCTTAAATATGAATCCAAATGTACTTCCAAGTAAAATAGAGGTAAGACCGACCAAAACAAAATAAAAATCAAGTTATCATAATGAACAATTTTGTCCAAAATGTTATTTTTCGGTAGGCACAGAAAATGAAGCTTTTTGGACAATTTTAAAAATATTTAATTTGGCATATTAAATATTTTGTGCAATTACATAGCCACTAGCCCATGCCCATTGAAAATTATATCCGCCTAGCCAACCAGTCACGTCTACACATTCCCCACCAAAATAACAACCAGGTATTTTCTTACTTTCCAAGGTTTTGGAAGAAAGTTCATTCGTATCAATACCGCCACGCATTACCTCTGCCTTATCATAGCCTTTATCACCTGCTGGCTTTACTTTAAAATGATGTATGGTTACGTTAATCGTATGCATCTCTCCTTTATTTAAATCGGCAACCGGTTTATGTATGGGTAGAAATTTAGCCAAGGCATCGGTAAATTTTTTAGGATAAAATTTATTCAACAAAGTAGATAACATGACTTTGCCGTTTGTGGCCCGCTGCACCTCAATTAAATCCAAAATTCTTTCCGTTGGCAATAAATCTATGATTATACTTTCTCCCCTACGCCAATAACTGGAAATCTGTAAAACCGCTGGGCCACTTAAGCCCCAATGTGTAAATAAAATATTTTCTTCAAAACTTATCTGATCATTACTTACCCTACAAAACACCGAATTGCCTGAAAGATGTGAAAACCAAGCCTCATCTCTCCCTGTAATGGTAAGTGGAACCAGTGCTGGTGCCATTTCTATAAGTTTAAGGCCATGTTGACGAGCAAATTTGAAGGCAAAATCTGTAGCACCCATTTTTGGGATGGGCAAACCTCCGGTAGCAATTACCAGCTTTGGTGCAGTTAAAAACTTCTCTTTACCGTTGGTAGTATAAGTCACTTTATAATGACCGTCATCTCCATCTATAGCCCTGATTTCTACATTACAAATAATTGCTTGCTCCATTTCTTCGCAAAGGGAGGTAAAAACGGCCACTATATCTTTGGCATTCTTAGCTTCTGGAAATAATTGTCCCAAAGTTTTTTCTGCACCATAAATACCATAGGTTTCAAAGAAGCTGATGGTATCTTCTACAGTCCATTGTTTAAATGCAGATTTTAGGAAATGTGGATTGTCAGAAATAAATTGTTCTTCTGTAGCGCCAAGATTGGTGTAGTTACATCTCCCTCCTCCCGAAATTAAAATCTTAGCGCCTGGTTGAGCATTTTTCTCGAGCACAACTACTTTTTTGCCCAAAAACCCTGCCTGCACAGCACACATTAATCCGCAAGCGCCACCACCAATAATTACTGCATCGTAAACCATGTGGCAAAGGTAATATTAAGTTAAAAGTAAAAAGGCAAAATTTTAAATTGCTGTAGGGTCAACATTGATTTAGTCTGCCATTTTTCGTTACGTTACCTAAGCCAAAGTCCAAGTTTGTGTTTGACAAAATAAAACAAATGGGCTATACAAACAAAAAATAGAAGGATAGCAATTTTGCTTCCCATAATTAGCTTAATATATAAATTAACCCAAACCAAATGCTTATTTTTGCTATTTTTGTGCGAGATAACAAATTTAAATTGGTAATGGCAAAACAGATTAGCGAGTTAAAATTAGGAATATTGGGAGGTGGACAATTAGGAAGAATGCTCATTCAAGAAGCAATCAATTACAATTTGACTACATTGGTGCTGGATCCAGATGCCGATGCCCCTTGCAAAAACATAGCCAATTACTTTGAATGTGGTTCCATTACCGATTACGATACCGTATATAACTTTGGAAAGAAAGCCGATATCATTACGATAGAAATAGAAAAAGTAAATATTGAAGCGCTCGAACAACTTGAAAAAGAAGGCAAGCAGGTTTATCCCCAATCCAGAGTGATCAGGCTGATACAGGATAAAGGCATACAAAAACAATTTTTCAAAGAAAACGATATTCCAACGGCTCCTTTTCAATTGGTGAACAACAAATCGGATTTGACCAACGGAAAATTTGAATTTCCCTATATCCTAAAACTGCGGAAAGATGGGTATGATGGCAAAGGTGTGATGAAAATCAATAACATGGACGATGTTAAAAATGCCTTTAATGCCCCAATATTAGTGGAGGAATTAATAGATTTTGAAAAGGAAATCGCTGTTATTGTAGCTAGAAACCCAAATGGAGATATTAAGACTTTTCCGATGGTAGAAATGGAATTCAATGCCGAGGCCAATTTGGTAGAATTTCTGATTTCTCCGTCTACCTATCCGGATAGTATACAGCATAGGGCGGAGAAAATAGCCATAGATATTGCTTCTGCCCTAAATATTACGGGCATTCTAGCAGTAGAAATGTTCATTACCAAACACGGCGATATTTTGGTGAATGAACTTGCCCCCCGTCCGCATAATAGTGGGCATCATACCATTGAAGGAAATTATGTTTCGCAATTTGAACAGCACCTGAGGGCTATATTTAACCTGCCATTAGGCGATACCCGTTCTATTTCCAATGCCGTAATGATCAATCTCTTGGGCGAAAAAAGCCACGATGGGGTAGCCAAATACGATGGTCTGGAAAAAATCATGGCAGTTGATGGTGTATATCTTCATTTATATGGTAAGAAGTATACCAAACCTTTCCGTAAAATGGGCCATTTGACTGTTATTGACCAAAATAGAGAAAGAGCTATTGAAAAAGCACGTTTTGTACAATCTACCTTAAAAGTAAAAAGCTAAGCTTAACAGCATTTAGACAGGAATTTATCATGCAAAAAAATATAAATAGCGCACAAGTAGGAATTATTATGGGCAGTAAGTCTGACCTTCCTATCATGAACGATGCTGCCGAAATATTAAAGGATTTTGGTGTTGAATTTGAAATGACCGTAGTTTCTGCCCATCGCACGCCAGAACGAATGTTCCAATATGCGAAAGACGCTGCCCAAAGGGGCATAAAGGTAATTATTGCTGGAGCTGGTGGTGCGGCACATTTGCCTGGTATGGTAGCTTCAATTACTACGGTACCCGTTATTGGTGTCCCTGTGAAATCATCAAATTCCATTGATGGTTGGGACAGTATCCTGTCTATTTTACAAATGCCAAATGGTATTCCAGTAGCAACCGTAGCCCTAAACGCGGCAAAAAATGCTGGTTTACTGGCCGTACAAATTTTATCTACTGCATTACCAGAATTGGCCGAAAAAATGCAAGCTTACAAAGATGAACTAAGAAAAAAGGTAGAAGAATCTGCTGCTGAGATGGAAGCTTAAATTCCCAATGTTTACAGAATTGAGTTTTTTGCCTTCTCTTGCATCCGTTTATCGCACATTGAAGGTGTAAACTAATTTAAGTTTGGATCGATAGGAAAATTACTGATATGAGCATATTTTGGGCCTAAGTTGATAATCACCTCTTTCCATAATTCTTCTTCATTATGAGAAAAAATAGTTTCTGGATGATATTGATCAGAAACTATCCAGGTATTTTCTGTAATTTCCCCTTCCAATTGCTTAGCATCCCATCCAGAATAGCCCAAAAAGAATTTTACTTCTTCATCTGTAATGCTATTACTGTTCACAAGAAGTTTCAAAGTTTCAAAATCGCCACCCCAAAAAATACCATCGGCAATTTCTACGCCACTCTTAATCTTATCATAACAACGATGTATGAAATGAACAGTATCTACTTCTACGGGTCCCCCTATAAATACAGGAAAATCGGCCAACCATAAATCTGGGATCAAATCCTTGATCAGCAGATTGCTAGATTGATTAAGGATAAAACCAATGGCACCTTCATTCTCATATTCCGTTAATAAAACCACCGAACGTTTAAAGTTGGGATCGTTTAAAAATGGCTCAGAAATCAACAACTTGCCAGCAGAAGGGTTTAACAAACTTAACATTTGTGAAAATTAAGAAAAAATATGCTAACAAAACCTATTTTTGCCACATGGAGCTTACAAAAGAAATGATACAGAACTTAAGGCAAGATTATAAAGCCGCCGAATTAAGTGAAAAAGATGTGGTTAAAAACCCAATAGACCAATTTGAAAAATGGTTCGCTGACGCCATGAAAGTGCAGATTTTTGAACCCAATGTAATGACGTTGGCCACAGCAGACAAATCGGGTCGACCGAACGCTAGAATTGTACTCCTTAAGGGTTTTGATAAAGAAGGTTTTAGTTTCTACACTAACTATCTGAGCCAAAAAGGTAAAGAGATCAAGAAAAATCCATTGGCCTGCTTGGTGTTCTTTTGGGGAGAGCTGGAAAGACAGATTAGAATAGAAGGCAAAATAGAGAAGCTAGATAAGGAAACCTCTGAACAATATTTCCATTCTCGTCCGGTAGGCAGTCAAATTGGTGCAATCGTTTCCCCTCAAAGTCAAGTCATTTCCGATAGAGCCGTTTTAGAAAACAAAGTTGAAGAATTAACAAAGCAATACGAAGGCAAAACCATTCCGAAACCGGCACATTGGGGTGGTTATATCGTAAAACCAACTATAATTGAATTTTGGCAAGGTAGATCTAACCGCTTGCATGACAGGATTAAATATACTTTGATAAATGGAAACTGGAAAATTGAACGTTTAGCTCCTTAAGGCAATAAGTTATAGGTTTCCTGCCAAACATCCAAAAACTAAACAATAAACCAACTAAAATGACAGCGACAAGCAAACATCCTAAACAACTCTATCTCTTATTTTTCACTGAAATGTGGGAGCGGTTTTCATTCTATGGGATGAAGGCGTTGTTATTGGCCTATATGGTTACCCAATTAAAGTTCGATGAACCCAAGGGCTATGCCATTTTAGGAGCTTATTCTGCCTTGGTTTATACCATGCCCATGTTCGGTGGTATGTTGGCCGATAAATTTTTAGGTTATAGGAGAGCTATTATTTTTGGCGGGATAATGATGGCTATTGGCCATATCGTTTTGGCTATTCCGCAAGATTGGAGTTTTTTTTATGGAATGGCTTTCATAATATGTGGAAATGGCTTTTTTAAGCCAAACATTTCCAGTATGGTGGGCACACTTTATGATAATAATGATCCTCGAAAGGACAGTGCCTTTTCCCTATTTTATATGGGCATAAACGTAGGTGCGGCACTAGGTGGTTTGTTATGTGGCTACGTAGGCCAAAAAATAAACTGGCATTATGGCTTTGGCATGGCAGGTATTTTTATGGTGATTGGTTTAATTGTTTTCATCATGGGCAAAAAATCTTTTCAGGAAAAGGGTCTACCATTAAGCCCTAAACTGAAAGAGAAAATTGCCGGTATCATTACAATAGAATATCTGATCTATCTCCTATCTTTTGTTGCGCTGCCACTTATTGTTACGCTTTTCAATTACTACGAAACCTTGGATAGCATAATGCCCATATTGGCCGTAGTTTCGGTGGCCTATATTACATATATAGCGTTGAAGCTTGAAAAAGAAGCTAAATACAAGCTATTGTCTGCCTTAGCATTGGTAGTTGTTTCTACCTTTTTTTGGGCATTTTATGAACAAAACTCCGGTTCGTTAAACCTATTTGCCATGCGTAATGTAGACATGCATATTTTTGGCATCGAATTACCCGCGCTAGCTGTAAATAATTTTCTGCCACCTGCCTGGGTAATCATATTGAGTTTGATTTTTGCGTCGTTATGGCCATGGCTGAATAAACGTGGGTTGGAGCCCTCTACTCCCGCAAAATTTGCCTTATCGTTTATTTTTGTAGGCTTAGGCTTTTTCACTTTCTACCTGGCCTGTAAGAGCAGTCTGGACCATGGTCTAATTTCCCTTTTGGCATTTTCTGGAGGTTATTTCTTTATCATTTGCGGTGAGATGTGTATCTCCCCAGTAGGCCTATCCATGATTACCAAACTCTCTCCGGTAAACATTGTTGGACTAATGATGGGCATTTTCTTTTTCTTTACGGCCATTGGGGAGTTTCTGGCAGGCAAAATAGGAGCATTAATGAGCGTACCAAAGCATATTATCGAAGCCAACAATCCAGTCCTATCATTACCCTATTATGCCAATATCTTATTCCAAATTTCTATTTATTCAGCTGCAATTGGCATATTTATATTTTTATTGGTTCCCCTATTAAAAAAATGGATGGGAAACATTAGATAGTGGTTTAACATATTTTAACGGTAGAGGTACATATAAACATCGGCTTTTATTCATTAATTTCGCAATTACAAAACCTAAATTTAAGATCCTTTGTCCGACAGCTTAGTTATTATCCCCACTTACAACGAAAAGGAAAATATCGAGAAAATTATTCGTAAGGTATTTTCTTTAAATCACGACTTTGAAATTCTGATTATAGATGATGGTTCTCCAGATGGCACTGCCCAAATTGTAAAAGAACTACAAGAAGAGTTTCCAATGCTGCACATAGCGGAAAGAAAGGGTAAATTGGGACTTGGCACAGCTTATATACATGGATTTAAATGGGCATTGGAAAGAAATTACGAATATATTTTTGAAATGGATGCCGATTTTTCACATAATCCAGACGACTTGGTACGTTTAAGGGAGGCTTGCTTAAATGGTGCCGATTTGGCAATTGGCTCCAGGTACGTAAAAGGTGTAAATGTAGTAAACTGGCCAATGGGCAGGGTACTGATGTCTTATTTCGCATCGATGTATGTGCGTATCATTACAGGAATTAATATACAAGATGCTACGGCAGGTTTCAAATGTTATCGCAGACGCGTTTTGGAAACGATCCCAATGGACAAAATCAAGTTTGTAGGCTATGCCTTTCAAATTGAAATGAAGTTTACGGCTATCAAATATGGATTTAATGTGGTTGAAGTTCCTATTATTTTCACCGATAGAACTGAAGGCACTTCAAAAATGAGCACCCGAATTTTTAGGGAAGCTTTCTTAGGGGTCATACAGATGAAAGTGAACAGCTGGTTTAGGAATTATAATCGATAGTTAGTTGTTTAGTTGACTGGTTAATTGGTTGTTTAGTTAGGTATTAGCACCTTATTCAATAGGCTGGCTCTAGTTTTTTCCTTAATTTTTTCAAGCTGCACTTTTGTCCAAACCTTTACCACACTATTTTTAGCATTTTGCCCATAATGAATTGCCAACTGTGGGTCTTTTTGAATAAATAAGCGAGATGACGGACATTTAATTGCTTAATCGCTGCCCGTATTTCAGTATGATGTATTTTTTGGTTATCTATATACAGTACAGGATCTTTAGCATTATCAAAAATATGTTGTGAGAAGCCAATATAAGTATCAACAAATAGTGCTTTAGCCTCTGCCAATTTACGTTTTATGATTTTCGGTTTTAACAGTTCAGCATAATTAATGAGAATGATATCATTATGTTGAAGTGAAAGTTTTCCTTCATCTTTAAGTATCGTGATATCTGCCAAAAGTAGAGGGCTGATCAAACACATTTACAAGAGCCTATTTTTCATAGGAAAAAGTAGGTTTCTTCGGGCGTTGTTCGAGACTTGTTCGGAAAACCACCGTTAAAATGCCATTTTCCCGAACAAGACCCGAAGGAGAGTCGAACAAGGGCCCTATAATGATACTTTGCTTAAAGCCCATAAAAGATCATGCATGATCCGGTGTTTAATCTTTGGACATTGGTCTTCCAACTTTAAGCTTTTTCTTTTCTATTGCTCCTCATCATCAAACCAAAATCTTGCTTCTTCGCCATGGCATCAACAATCATGACTAAGCGTTTGGTTCTTGTTATTTCAGTTTTTGCGGTGTTTAACCAATTGATAAAATAATTTTGATGTGCTTTGGTATAGGATAAGAAATGTTCGAGCAGACCATCTTCTTGTCCCAAACAAACTTCCAAATCTTCGGGCATTTCTATTTTGAAATCGACATCATGCTCAAGTGAAAGCACTATCTTAGTACCCTCTTCCTTTTTTAATTGCTGCCGTAATTTGGTATCCAAGGCCAAAATAAAATCACCCCCGCCCATGGGTATTAAACTCTTCCCGTTAATCTGAACATTGTCGATCTGTCCACGCACACGCATTCCACGCCTGTCGTTAGGCTTAATTTGCTGCGCAATTTCCTCTGGAACAAAAACATAACTCCAACCCGTTTTCTCTCCATTGGCTGCAAACCTTTCTATTTCTGCATTGAATGTTACCATTTTTAAAAGTTGAAAGTATAAAGTTCAAAGTGTTGTCAAGAAGACCAAAAAACCAAATAACTAAACAACTAATTTAGCTAAAATTCCCCTTCCACTCCCAACCCAAATAAGGCAAAATCATATTTTACCGGATCTTCTTCATCAAATTCCTTTAAACGTGCTGTAAGTTCAACAGCAGTTAACCAATCGGTCTGTTTACGTTCTATCAATCCGAAATAACGGGCTACCCTATCCACATGCACATCGCAGGGACAGATCAGATCTGCAGGACGAATAATATTCCAAATGCCAAAATCTACTCCGCAGTTATCCTTTCTCACCATCCACCTAAGGAACATGTTCAATCTTTTACAGGTTGATTTTTGTTTTGGGGAAGAGATGTGTTTAATTGTCCTTCGGGGAAAATCAGGCAGACCAAAAAAATAAGATCTAAAGTGGTTTAATGAACTTTCTATATTAAAATTACCCATCACCAAATCATTACTATAACAGGTGGAAGAGCTTAATAATCCGCCTTCGGCCTGTTCATTTACACTAATGTAATCTGCTCTATAGCTTAAGGCGTTGGGAATAAAAGCAGTCTCCAGTGAATTAGATTGTTGATAATGTTGTTTGAAAAAAGCCACAAAATATAACAAATCGGTATCGTTAAAAGTGCGATGCTTAAAATCCAGCAACCTTTTCAAATCTGTATCGCTATGATTGAGCATAAATTGATAAGGTTGGTTATCCATCCGGGACAATAATTCATGGCATTTGTTGATGATGGTTTTTCGTTGTCCCCAAGCTAAAATTGCCGCAAAAAAAGCGGCAATTTCAATGTCTTGTTTTAAGGTATATTGATGTGGAATACGGATGGGGTCATTCGCTATAAAGTTAGGCTGATTGTATTGTGCCACTTTAGCATCGAGAAAATCCTTAAGGTCGTTAAATTCCATAATTGATTAATTGTTAAATCGGCTAACCGATTTAAACAGTTATACAGTTAACCTTCTAAGGCTTGTTCTAAATCTGCCAACAGATCATCTATATCCTCTACTCCAACGCTGAAACGTAATAAATTATCGGTTACTCCTACCTTTTCACGTTCCTCTTTAGGTATAGAGCCATGTGTCATACTCACCGGGTGGTTTACTAAACTCTCTACCCCCCCTAAAGATTCGGCTAGAGAAAATACTTTAAACCTCGAAGCAATACGATAGGTTTCCTGTAAATCAGCACCTTTTAAAGTAACCGAAACCATGCCACCAAAACCACGCATCTGTTTTTTAGCTATATCATGGTTGGGATGATCTTCAAAACCTGGCCAATAGATCTTATCAATTTTCGGATGCTTTCTTAGGAAATGGGCGACTTTCTCTCCATTTTCACAATGTGCTTTCATGCGCAGGTGCAAAGTTTTGATTCCCCTTAATACCAAAAATGAATCTTGAGGTCCTGGTGTAGCACCACAAGCATTATAGATAAAGAACAAATCTTTATAAAGTTGCTCGCTGTTAGTCAACAATGCGCCCATCACTACGTCTGAATGCCCTCCTATGTATTTAGTGACCGAATGCATCACCACATCAGCCCCTAAATCAATAGGGTTCTGCAAATAAGGCGACGCAAAAGTATTATCTACAGTTAAAAGAATATTTTTTTCCTTGGTGATCTTGGCCACTCCTTCTATATCGATAATACGCATGGTGGGATTAGTTGGCGTTTCTATCCAAACCAGTTTGGTCTTTTCATTCACATAAGCTAATATATTCTCAGGCTTTGACAAATCTATAAAGTGGAACTTAATGCCATAATTCTGATAAACCTTGGTGAAAATGCGATAAGAACCTCCGTACAAATCATTACCCGTGATCACCTCATCACCAGGCCTTAATAACCTTAACAAGGTATCTGTAGCTCCCATGCCACTACTGAAGGCCAGCCCGTACTTACAATTTTCCAATGCTGCCAAACAGTCTTCCAGTGCTTTACGTGTTGGGTTGGTTCCCCTAGAATATTCGTATCCTTTATGCTCTCCCGGAGATGCCTGCCAATAGGTAGAAGTTTGGTAAATTGGAGTCATGATCGCACCCGTGGTAGGATCTGGCTCTTGACCTGCATGTATAGCTTTTGTTGCAAATTTCATGTTTATATTTTTTTAAATTTATCGTCATTTTGATGAGCTGCGAAGAGAAATCTCTAAGATAGTAGCATTAAATAAACAGATCTCTCACTTCGCTAAACTCCGTTCGAAATGACGGAATTGTTATAATGTATTGTTCTGCTGGGTTTCCGATTTAAACAAATATCCCAGTCTTTTTCCTGTCGGATATCCACTTGCCGCTATAATAGACTGCTTTTCATTCAACGTGATGTCTTTAACCTGCGCAAAAGGAGGTAGTTGTAAATCGGTATTAAGGCAAAGTAGAATTGCCCGTTCTATAATATCGGTTAAGGTCTGCTCTGAAATTTCCTCTGTATTAAAAACCTCATACAGAAAGCCCAATGCACCTTCTCCCTCTACCAGAAAATGCTTTTCTTTGTTTACTAATATTCTTGCCAAAAGTGTGCCTTCATCGGCAAGTCTATTGTACTTTATCGAATCGGCCAAGAAATTATGGATATAAATAACTCCGCAATAACTTAAGCATGGGTTGGCCTTGATGTAACTGGTTTGAAAAATAGAATGCCCCGGTTCAAAATTAAAAACATTACTGTGCATAGACAAGGTGAGTACATCGCCAGAAAACTTAAGTTCAGCTTCGAATGGATTTACCTCTCTATAGCTAATTTCCACTGAAGGATCTTTTATAGAATAGTCTTGATGAAGATTTGAGGCAATTTTAGACAATACTTTTTTGGCCAAGGCAAAAACATCAATGGTATTTCTATAGATTTCCTGTTTTAAGGAAGCTTTACTTTTTAATGTACCAAGTATTTGCTTATAATTGGTCTGCTCCATAGTTTTAATGATTAATATGCCCTGGCAAACAAAACTCTTTGTATAGAAGGCTTACCTGTTACCATACATACTCCGTCTTCTAATTTATTGTCTAAAGGAATACATCTGATTGTGGCTTTAGTTTCTTCCTTAATACGTTTTTCTGTTTCAGCGGTACCATCCCAATGTGCAGCAATAAATCCTGTTTTGGTCTCTAGCAATTCTTTAAATTCTTCGTAGGAATTAGCTTCGGTAACATGTTCATCCCTAAATTTAAGCGCTTTATTAAATATATTCTGCTGTATTTCGTCCAATAAATTGTAGATATATTCTGGCAAACCTTCCTGTGAAATGGTAAACTTCTCTTTCGTGTCTCTTCTGGCCAATTCTACCGTTGCATTTTCCATATCTCTAGCGCCAATAGCCAAACGAACAGGTACACCTTTTAATTCGTATTCGGCAAACTTGAAGCCTGGACGCTGGCTGTCACGATCATCATATTTAACAGAGATACCAAATCCTTTCAATTTTGGAAGTAGCTCATCTACAAAAGTTGATATCTTGGAAAGTTCTTCATCTGTCTTATAAATAGGAACGATAACCACCTGTATTGGTGCTAGTTTAGGAGGTAGAACTAAACCATTGTCATCGCTGTGCGCCATAATCAATGCTCCCATTAAGCGAGTAGATACTCCCCATGAAGTGGCCCAAACATGTTCTAGTTTTCCTTCCTTGCTGGTAAATTTAACATCAAATGCCTTGGCAAAATTTTGTCCCAAGAAATGTGAGGTTCCTGCCTGCAAGGCCTTACCATCTTGCATCAGCGCTTCAATACAATAGGTATCCAATGCTCCTGCAAAACGTTCGGTTAGTGTTTTCTTTCCTTTTACCACAGGCACAGCCATCCAATTCTCCACAAAATCGGCATATACATCCAACATTTTTTCAGTCTCTTCAATTGCTTCTTCTGCTGTAGCATGGGCCGTATGCCCTTCCTGCCATAAAAACTCAGTGGTACGTAAGAAGAGACGGGTCCTCATTTCCCACCTAACCACATTGGCCCACTGGTTAATCAATAAAGGCAGGTCACGATAAGATTGTATCCAACCTTTGTAAGTATTCCAAATAATTGTCTCTGAAGTAGGGCGAACAATTAATTCTTCTTCCAACTTGGCCGTTTCATCAACCACAATATTGCCATTGCCGTCGTTCTTTAAACGATAATGGGTAACTACCGCACATTCGGTTGCAAACCCCTCAACATGCGCTGCTTCTTTTGAAAAATAAGATTTGGGTATGAACAAGGGAAAGTAAGCATTTGAATGGCCTGTTTCTTTAAATTTGTGATCTAAAACTGCCTGTATTTTCTCCCAAATGGAATAACCATATGGCTTAATCACCATACATCCTTTGACAGAAGAGTGTTCTGCCAGATCGGCCTTTATAACAATTTCGTTATACCATTGTGAATAATCTACATTTTTGCTTGTAATACCTTTGCTCATAACTGATTTGGAACGTTTTTTGTGTTAAAATTCTTGTATTGCTGGCTACAAAGCTATAAATTTATAGTCACAATTTAATTTAGCACACAAATTAAAACCTAAATATCATGAGAGTCAATTATTTTTTCACCAGTATGCTTGTCGCAACCGCTTTATTGGTTTCTTCATGCGCTACACAAAAGGTGGCAACAACTAGCGTTGCCGATGATGTGTACAACACTAGTGCTCAGGCTCGGGTTTATAAATATTCCCCACCTGTACAAACAGCACAAATCGACAGTAGTCGTAACGACCCTAATTATGCCACAAGTAATCCAAACTATGATATGGATTATTCGTCTAGAATAGATAGGTTTTACTACGGTAACAACAGACCTTATTTTGATGATTATTATAACTTCTACGGATACAATTCCTGGTACAATCCTTACGATTGGTCGCTTGGTTTCAATATAGGATGGGGCTATAATCGCTGGTATAATCCCTATTCAAGTTGGGCATACTACGGCAGTCCGTATTATTGGAACACATGGGGCCCTTACTCTTACTATAATCCTTGGTATGGCGGCTGGGGCGGCGGCTACTGGGGAGGTGGTTATTGGGGCGGAGGCTGGGGAGGCACCGTCATTGTTAGAAATGAAAACTACAGACCAAGACCTACCAGAACAGGTGACGGATATGCCAGACCTAGCGGAAGATACAATGGTAATGTTCCTTCACGTGGTAATGTTATAGATAATGGTGTAGGCAGGCCTAGGCCACAAAGCTATAATCCTTCAGCCAACGGAAATGCTTCACGACCAGAAAGATCTTCTAACAGTGGTGATGCCGGAAGACCTACCAGGGTAAGCGAGCGACCTTCAACACCACCAAGAGAAAGCTACACACCTCCATCTAGACCATCTTATACCCCTCCTCCATCTAGCAGTGGTAGTAGCGGAAGTGGAAGCAGCGGCAGTAGTAGTGGTGGTGGAGCCCGTCCAACACGTGGTGGTGGTAGAGGTTAATAATTCATTATCAGATTATTTTACAACATACAGATGAAAAAATATATAGCAATGCTAGTGGTAGCCATAGCTACCACTAGCTATACTAACGCGCAAGTGATATTGCCTACCTATGGAGGTGATGCCTTACGGTTCTCCCAAACCAATTACGGAAGTTCAGCCAGGTTTAAAGGGATGGGAAATGCACAGATCGGTGTTGGAGGCGACATCAGCTCTCTTGGCGGTAACCCGGCCGGATTAGGCCTATTTACAAGATCTGAGTTTGTATTTACACCCGAATTCAACGGAACAAACATTAACTCAAGTTACCTAAACACCAATACTTCCAGCAATAGAAGCCAGATTAACCTCAATCAATTGGGGGTTGTATTTCATATGCCTACTTACAGGACCAAGGGACAGGACACACAAAAAGGTTTAGTTAGTGCAGTAGTAGGTATAGGTTACAATCGTAATAATGACTATGGGTTAGAAGCCAATTTTTCTGGTATCAACAATACAAGTTCCGTTTATAATATGTTTTATGAAGAAAATGCTGGCACATTGGGAAACACGCAGTTCGGAAATGTAATGCGTTCGGGTGCTGTATCAGAATTTAATGTTGCTGGAGCCATAAACATTTCCAACCAAATTTATATTGGCGCCAGCTTGGGCCTAGTCAATCTGAATCTGACCAATGACATTAGCCTTAATGAAACCGGTAATGTAGAGAACTATAAAGTTGACTATTTTCAAAACCAGGATACCAAAGGTTCGGGAGTTAATGCTCGTTTAGGGGTTATCTTTAGACCCGTTAGCGAGTTGAGGCTGGGTGTTAACTTACAAACACCAACATGGTTTACCATAGACGACAGTTATTCTGTAAGCAGTACGGACAAAGCTATTTTAGATGCCGAAACCTATGATTTCTCTTACAACTTGCGCACCCCTTTGAAAGGGTCTTTTGGTGCCAGCTATATTATAGCCAGCAGGGCATTATTATCTGCCGATGTTGATTTTGTGGACTATTCTACTATTCGTTTTTCTAGCAGAAATGGTGGAGACATGAGCACAATTAACCAAAACAATAATGAAGTAAAGACCAACTATAAAAGCGCCATAAACTATCGTGTTGGCGGGGAAGTTAAAGTTAGTGATCTTTTCAGCCTAAGGGCAGGATACGGAATTAACGGCAGTGCTTACAAAGATGATAGCGACAACTATTTTCAAACCCAATTTTACAGTGGTGGTATAGGTTATAGAAATAAGAACTATTATTTTGATTTAGCCTACCAAAGAGTACAGACGCACAGTACATTTAGTCCTTATTTATTAGATGACTTTAAAGAGCCTGTAGCGGATGCTAAAAACAACAAAAACAATGTTTTTTTAACTTTTGGTATTAGATTTTAATTAATTAAATATAACAATAACAGCAAAAAGCCTCCGAAATGATTTCGGAGGCTTTTTGCTTATATGATTCCGTGTAGTGTACCGCCCTTCTCTCCCATCCTTTTCACTTTCTTCTCTATTTCTATATCCTTGATTAGCTCTGGCGCATGGTGTGGTTTCTTACGGGCATCAATAATCAATGCCCCCTTGCAGCCCCAATGTTTGTTAACCACAAAATCATCAACGCCATCTATATCGGCAGCAGGATTGCTACGGGTAAAGGTAACCCAAACCAAATTGTTAATATTGGCTGCCGTAAAATCGCTATCATCGCATAATACCACCAAGGGCAAAGCAGCCATTTCATTAGCCTTCAATTGTTCTTTGAGCTGTGATATTTCTTTTTTAGCCTGCTGCTGATCGGTATATACAGGCATCTGCACAACAAGAACACCCGGCATGGCCAAGCTAAAATGATGAAAATGATTTAACTTAAAATCTTTGGACAGCTCACTTAACAGTTCTCGTTTCCTTTCTCCCGCGGCCGCAAAAACAACCTTAGATCCTGTATTTAATCCATCTCCAGAATAATCCAACGTATCAATAGTTGTATTGGTATGGAAATGAAGATCTCTTGTCAAATCTATCCGTTCCAATATATGCGTTAAAAATTGTTCGATCTGCTGTGTATTCAGCTTTTCATTGTCTTCCCGAGCCGCTATAAAAAGATACTTTGCCAAGCTCAATTGGTTTTTGCCCAAAATATGATTGCTGATGGTGAGTATCTCCTGAGGCTTTCTTTCCTTCAGATAAGGCGTATACCGTTCACTGCCTATGGCAAATAATAAAGGATGTACACCTGCAGCATCTACCGCATTCACTTCTTTTAGGCCATGTATCTCTTGGGGAATAGCTGAACCTGTAATTTCGTGTATCAGCTCTCCAAAGCTCGTATCTTCCTGTGGTGGACGCCCAACAACCGTAAACGACCATAATGCATCCTTTTTATGGTAAACATTATGCACTTTCATTAGGGGAAATGGATGTATTAAGCTATAATAACCCAAATGATCACCAAATGGTCCCTCTGGTTTATTTTCCTGTGGATAAACCGTACCTGTGATCACAAAATCTGCATCTGCAGAAATTACAAAACCTTCTTCGTCCCTAAAATACCTAAACCTTCTGTTGCCCAGTGCTCCCGCAAAAGTCAATTCAGACAGGCCTTCGGGCAAAGGCATAACTGCAGCCAAAGGATGCGAAGGTGGGCCACCCACAAAAATACTGACCTTAAGCGGTTGACCTTTGGCATTGGCCTTAGTCTGGTGCACACCTATGCCCCTATGTATCTGATAATGCAACCCTATTTCCCTATCCTGTATATAATCGTTTCCGGCAAGTTGAATGCGGTACATGCCCAAATTTCCATTCATCACACCAGGCTTATCCACATCTTCGGTAAATACCTGGGGCATGGTGATAAAGGGGCCTCCGTCCATTGGCCAGTTTACGATCTGTGGCAATCTGGAAATTGTTGTTTTCTGAAATACCTGTTTAAACAGCGACTGCTTTAAGGGCAGGGCTGACAGCGCTGCTAATCCTGTACCAGCATATTTAAAAGGATTTTTAAGCGCCTTAATGGGATCTGATCTTAATTCGACAAGTTGTTTTACGCTCGCCAAGCTATCCCGAAACATAAACTTCGAACGTTCTATGGTACCAAATAAATTTGAAACTGCTTTAAACGGACTGCCCTTCACATTTTCAAAAAGTAAGGCCGGGCCTTGCTTTTCATACACGCTTAAATGTATGTCGGCCATTTCTAGATAAGGATC
Source organism: Pedobacter sp. ASV28 (assembly GCF_016428855.1). Lineage (GTDB taxonomy): Bacteria > Bacteroidota > Bacteroidia > Sphingobacteriales > Sphingobacteriaceae > Pedobacter. The sequence goes on along the minus strand of NZ_JAELTN010000021.1, from coordinate 14,872 downwards.
TACTTCCTCTTTAATTCTGATCAGATGGCCATGTTTTTCCAAATCGTCGACACATTGGGCCAAGCTTTTATATCCCATACTTCAAAGATATAAATTTAGCGATGTCTATGCACTAAAAAGCCTCAGATTGACAGATTTTAAACCATCCGCAAACCTAAGGCCAAGTATTTAATTGATACTTTCTATTGTTTGCCCAAGAAAGAACGCAACATCCAAGTTGTTTTTTCCTTAAACTGCATGAAACGGTTTACCATATCGTTAGAACCGTCATCGCCTGCCTTATCGGTAGCATCCAGCAAGTCCCTTTCCAGTTCTATCAATTTAGACATATCATCCAATATAGCTTCAACCATAGCGGTATCCACCATTCCAATAGTATTGATTTCTTTAATGGTCGATTCTTTGATATAATCTGCGAAACGGCTATGGGGAGGTTTGCCCAAAGTCAGTACCCTTTCTGCAATTTCATCTATAGTTAACTGCGCATTGGTATAAAGTTCTTCAAACTTAATATGCAGGGTAAAAAAGTTTTGACCCTTTATATTCCAATGACATCCTCTTAGTTTTTGATAATGCACATGATAATTTGCCAAATATTCATTTAGCATATCTACTATAGGTTTTACTTGTTTTTCACTTAAACTTATTTCTTTTGCTGACATAATCTATTAGGTTTTTAGTAACATCAAAATAACAAATATTACCCTAATAAGTTTTTACAAATTATAATTTCGTACAATAGAATATTAATTGTTACCGTTTAGTTACATTGATATCTTAAAATATATTATTCGTATAATTGTACCTCCAAAATTTAAAATATTGATGCTAAAGAAATATATAATGCTAGCCGCTCTCTTGATCAGCACCACGGTTTCATTTGCCTATAAGCCCATAGATTCCATAGGTGTTGAAAACAACAATGGCAAAAAGCTGATTATACATAAGGTTGAAGCGAAGGAAACTTACTATTCCATTTCAAGAAGATATAATGTTAATCCAAAAGACGTTATTACATTTAATGACAGCAAGTATTTGCAGATAGGCGTGATCATCAAAGTGCCAACCGACTTGCCCTTTTCTACAAAAACAGCTACAAGTCCAGTTACCTCCAACAATGACAGTGGCTTCTTTGAGTATACGGTGATGGCTAAAGACAACCTGAATCTCATTGCAGAAAAATATGCGACCACCGTTAGTGAAATAAAAAGACTGAACAATTTAAGTTCCAACAACCTACAGGTGGGCCAATCTTTAAAAGTACCATTTACAAATACAAACAGCCCAAATAAGGCACCCAGTCAGGCACCGGCTATCCTACCGACTGTCATTGCCACAACAAATGCAACAGAAGAACATAAGGTTAAGGCCAAGGAAAATCTTAATTTAATTGCTAATCAATATGGTACGACAGTAGAGGAGATCAAAAGATTAAATGCCTTAACTTCGAACAACCTTCAAATAGGCCAAGTTCTGATCGTTCCAACGACCAGAACAGAGGTAGTTTCCAATACTCCCAAACCATCAGTAGCTGTACCAGCAGTGACCAAAGCCATAGAAGCTAAAGTTGAAAGCCCAACAGCGCCAACAAAAGCCGATCCTTCCTTCGAACATATTGTGAGTGCAAATGAAACCATCTATTCCATTGCCAAGAAATATCAACTGACCACTTACCAACTCAAAAACTTCAACAACCTCACTTCTAATGAGCTTACTGTTGGACAAAAACTAATTATTAAGGGAGAAAAGCCTTTAGTGGCTACCGCTGATGAGACAGATGAAGAACCAAACGATGCCGCTGTCACTTTGAAAAACCCAAGTTTAAAGAAACCGGCAAGCACTTATGGCTTAAATCGTATTGAAGAAAAAGGAACAGGCGTTTGGATCAGCGATCCAGATCTAGATCCGAATAAAATGCTCATCTTACACCGTACTGCACCCGTAGGTACAATCATTCAAATTACCAATCCAATGACCAATCGTTCTACTTTCGCAAAGGTTGTTGGTAAATTCACAGAGAATGAAAACACAAAAGATGTTATTATTGTAATGACAAAAGCAGTTGCCGATGCTGTAGGTGCTTTAGACAAACGTTTTTTCTGTAACCTATCGTACGGACCAAAAGATAATGAAAAATAATAGCCCTGTAATTATTGGTATTGCTGGAGGAAGTGGCTCTGGCAAAACCTTTTTCCTACACAGTTTTCTCCATCATTTCAAAACAGATGAAGTGACTTTAGTATCTCAAGATGATTATTACATTCCTGCTGGCGAAATGACACAGGAAGAAAATAAATTATACAATTTTGATCTGCCCAGCACTATTGACGATCAACAATTCCTACTGGATATTAAAAAACTGATAAAAGGAGAAACGGTATATAAAAAGGAGTATAATTTCAATAACCCCTTAGCGGTTACCAAAATATTAGAAATACACCCCGCTCCCATCGTTATTGTAGAAGGACTTTTCATACTGCATTTCTCTGAAATAAGTGAACTTATCGATTATAAAATCTTTATAGAGGCCGATGAAAATATTGCCTTGGACAGAAGAATACAAAGAGACGGGATTGAACGAGGCTATCCGGAAGAAGATGTATTATATAAATGGCACAACCATGTCATGCCTGCTTACAAACAATATCTATTGCCTTATAAGGATACCTGCAACTATCTGATCTACAATAACTCTAATGAAGCCGATGATATTATTAGAATATCAGAGCAAATGTCTGACGAATTCAGAAAAAATTATTGCGGCTAAAAGCCCAATCACCATATTTTAAAGCGCCTAATCAGGCGCTTTTTTGTTTTATATACTTTTTATTTTAAAATAAATATTATTTCAAAATGTTATTTTAACTTTTTATTTGTTTTATTTTATTAAAAATCGTTAATTTGATAAAAGAACAAATTGACTAAATCAACCATAGAACCAAACTAACTTACTGTATTTACAAATGTCAAAAGTAGCTACCGCATTACAATCTGCCAGTGAAACCAAAGCCCTACTTATTGGACAGGGTATATTAAAACAAACTTCCGAACTATTTAAAGAACAATTTCCAGGAAAAAGAGCCATTATTGTTGCCGACATTACCACCTTCAACCTGGCAGGAAAAACCATAGTGAAACAATTTGAAAGTGAAAACATCGAACAGGAAGCTGCATTTGTTTATACAGATCCCGAAATCTACGCAGCCTATAAATATGTGGATGAATTAGTTAATATCTTAAATAAACATACGGCTATCCCTGTAGCTGTAGGTTCAGGCACGATCAACGACCTTACCAAATTGGCTGCACACCTTACCAACAGGCCATACCTATGCGTAGCCACAGCGGCATCAATGGACGGCTATACCGCATTTGGAGCCTCCATTACAGCCAATGGTGCCAAACAGACTTTTAACTGCCCAGCCCCGCAAGCTTGCTTGGCCGACATCGATATTTTAAGTGCGGCACCTAACGAAATGACTGCATCCGGTTATGCTGATCTATTTGCGAAAGTTACCGCTGGGGCCGACTGGATTTTAGCTGATGCCCTACAGGTTGAACCCATAGATCAAACGGCCTGGTCTATTGTACAAGATGGACTACATGAAGCACTTTCCGATCCAAATGGTACAAAACAAGGTGATAAAAAAGCCGTAACACAATTAACCGAAGGATTAATGTTAGGTGGTTTTGCCATGCAGTGGTCCAGGTCTAGCAGACCTGCTTCTGGTGCCGAACATCAATTTAGCCATTTGTGGAACATGGAACATCATTTACATCACGGCAAACACATTTCCCATGGCTTTCAGGTAAGTATTGGCACCTTGGCCATTACAGCACTATATGATCAGTTGTTAAAAACAGATTTTGAAAATCTAGATATACCAGCCAGCTTAGCTCAATGGCCAACTTTGGAGGAGTTAAAGAAACAATCGCTGGCCATTTTCGAAGGCACTGATTTTCCAGAAATTGGCCTACAAGAAAGCAGTGCAAAGTATAACAATCATCAAGAATTAGAGAGACAACTTCAATTGCTAAAAGAAAATTGGCCAAACATTAAAACTAAGCTGACCAAACAGATTGTTCCACTTCAAGAAGCAAAGGCCCGCTTGGCAACCGTTGGTGCCCCTACCGAACCCGAACAGATCGGCATTAGCCGAGAACGTTTGAAAGAGACTTTTATAAGGGCGCAATACATTAGAAGAAGATTTACCATACTCGACCTGGCGGTAAGAACTGGCCATCTGGAACAATGGCTTGATAAGCTCTTTGGAAAACATGGCATTTGGGAAATTTAATCGTTCCAAAACATCAACTCAAACTCAAACCACCTAATTTTATAAATTGCTAAACCATAAATAAATAATGGACAATACCATAAACCCAGAGTATACCGCAATGGATGCTTCTTCCAAAAAGAAGTTCAGCTATTGGCAAACCCGAACTATTATAGGTACCATGATTGGTTATGCCATGTATTATTTCGTACGAAAAAACTTAAGTATCGCCATGCCTGCCATGGAAACAGAATTAGGGATAGGTAAAAAAGAGCTAGGTGCATTTTTAACCTTACACGGCTTAATGTATGGGGTTTCCAAATTTGTAAATGGATTTATTGGCGATCGGGTTAATGCCCGATACTTTATGGTCATCGGCCTGGTGCTATGCGCCATTTGTAATATTATTTTTGGCTTTGGTACTACCGTAATGCTGTTCGGAATAATGTGGGTATTGAACGGATGGTTCCAGGGAATGGGTTTCCCTCCTTCGGCCAGGCTATTATCTCATTGGGTACCTCCTTCAGAACTGGCAACCAAAATGTCATGGTGGAATGCTTCACACTCTATAGGAGCGAGTTTAACAGTCATTTTATGTGGCTATGTAGTTACCTGGGGATGGCAATGGTGCCTATACGTACCTTCCATTATAGCTTTATTGGGGGCTGTTTTTTTATGGTTTATGCTAAGAGATACCCCCTCATCAGTTGGACTACCCGAATTGGGCATAAGCCATAAAAAAAATGAAGATAAACAAGAGCAAACGAAGGAATACAAAGCTTTCATCAATAAAATGGTGTTCAGAAATCCAAACATTTGGATCATTTCCATTGCCAACTTCTTCGTTTATGCCCTTCGTTATGCGGTATTGGATTGGGGACCAAGTATCCTAAAACAATGGAAAGGTATCGAACTGAGCAAGGCTGGGTGGATTGTAGCAGGATTTGAAATTGCCGGAATTGCCGGAATGTTATTGGCAGGCTATGTAACCGATAAATATTTTAAGGGAAGGGCCATTAGAACCTGTCTATTCTGCATGGTAGGTGCCACTTTATTTATTGGCATATTTTGGCAGATAGAACATCCATCAACGTTATTAATCACTGTTCTATTGATGTTTATCGGTTTCTTTATCTATGGTCCACAGGCATTAATTGGTATTGCAGCGGCAAATTTAGCAACTCGTCGTGCTGCAGCAACCGCCGGAGGCTTTACTGGATTATTTGGTTATGCCAGCACGGTTTTATCGGGATATGGAATGGGCTATCTGGCCGAAACATATGGCTGGGATCATACTTTTGGCATTCTCTTCGGACTAGGTATTGTAGGCATCATGGTATTTTTACTGGGATGGAAATCTAGGGCCCATGGTTATGAAACAACATAAGCGTATTTTTTGAAACACAATTTACAATGACAGTAACATCAGCTATCAAGCTTAAATTAAAAAACATTAAACATATTGCATTGGATATGGATGGTACGATCTATAATGGCAGTACCCTGTTTCCATTCACCATAGCTTTTCTAAACTACCTAAAAGAACACCGCATTGGCTATTCTTTTTTAACGAACAACCCCTCAAAAAGTACCGATGATTACCTAAGGTATTTAGGAAAAATGGGCATTTCCGCAACCAAGGAAGAGCTGTACACTTCTGCCTTGGCTACCATAGATTACCTGAAATCTAAGCACCCGCAATTCAAACGCTTATTTATCTTGGGCACACCAAGTATGATCAAGGAATTTGAAGAAGCGGGCTTTATTTCTACTGAAGATAATGCCGAGGATCGGCCTGATGCCGTAATTGTCGGTTTTGATACTTCGTTAGTATATACCCGACTATGTAGGGCTGCTTATTGGATTGCTCAACAAATGACATACATTGCCACCAATCCAGACTGGGTATGCCCTACCGACCAACCTAATATCTTGGTCGATTGTGGTTCTATATGTGCCTGCTTAAAAGGCGCTACCAACAGAGAGCCAGATGTAGTTATCGGCAAGCCAGATCCAAGAATGTTAGCTGGGATTTTACATCGTTATCATCTGCAACCATCAGAAATTGCCATGGTGGGCGATCGTATCTATACTGATGTGCAAATGGCCAAAAATGCCAATGCACTTGGCATATTGGTACTTTCAGGCGAAGCAAGGATGACGGATGTAGAACAATCTGCCATAAAACCAGACATTGTAACCGAAGATCTAGCGGGCTTACAATATTTGATGTCCCAATCCCATTGAACAACGCTGCTTTAAGACTTGGTGTGATAACACACCTAAAATGATGATCATTTCTTATCCCTAATTTTCGGTATACCGAACGGCCTCTATAACCTATCTTCGATAAGTATCTCGTGCTTCACTATGAAATAACGGACGAACTTATCGAAGATACTTTTATTACTAATTTTGAGCTCCTCTCCGAACTCATGTAATAACTTAATCAATCACCATCTCAGGCACATCGTCATCTGCATATAGCTTACCAGCCGTTGCTTTCCTAATTTCCTCTACACTTACACCTGGCGCTCTTTCCAGCAATTTAAATCCACCTTCAGGCAAAACATCCAACACTGCCAATTCAGTTACAATTTTTTTAATGCATTTCACACCTGTTAAGGGCAATGTACATGCAGGCAATAATTTACTTTCTCCCGCCTTATTTACATGTTGCATAGCTACAATAATATTCTTGGCAGAGGCCACCAAATCCATTGCACCCCCCATGCCCTTAACCATTTTGCCTGGTATTTTCCAATTGGCAATATCTCCATTTTCGGATACTTCCATTGCGCCCAAAATAGTGAGGTCTATTTTCTGTGCCCTGATCATACCAAAACTCATAGCCGAATCAAATATGGAAGAACCAGGCAAGGTGGTAATGGTTTGCTTGCCCGCATTGATCAAATCTGGATCTTCCTCTCCTTCAAAAGGAAAAGGTCCCATCCCCAATAGCCCATTTTCAGATTGTAATACGACATTAATTCCTGTGGGAATATAATTTGCGACTAAAGTTGGAATACCAATGCCCAAATTTACATAATACCCATCTTTTATTTCTTTAGCTATTCGCTTTGCTATTTCTTCTTTTGAAAATGCCATATTTTATTTATTTTTTCCAATAATGCCCAAGTGTGTATGACTAAAGGCATCATAATATTTTAAACCATACCCTAGAGCTCTGTCCATACTTGAATGCGCAAAAAGGATAATACCTACAAGTTGAAGCACAGCCGACCCCAGGCACATCCCAATGATAAATAGCGCAATGGCTAATGCTTTATGATGTACCATATTATATAATATTGCTCCTGTTTTATTATTGACCAGATAGCCAAGCATACTTAAGTCTGGCAACAATAATAATGCAGGAAATACCCACCATGAAAATGGCAAGTAGGAAAATCCGAAGATAGCCAGCAGAAACATGGCCATTTCTTCTAAAGCGATTACTTGTTTCATTAGCTTTTAGGCCTTACGGTGCGTTGCTCAATACGTTTTTCATAATGTTCACCTTGGAATATACGGTGTACAAAAACCCCAGGTGTATGGATCTGATCTGGATCAAGTTCCCCCACTTCTACCAGTTCTTCCACTTCGGCAATGGTTATTTTTCCAGCCATGGCCATTATAGGATTAAAATTCCTACTGGTGGAACGGAATATTAAATTACCAGAAGCATCTCCCTTCCAAGCTTTTACAATAGCGAAATCGGCATCAAATGCATATTCCAATAAATATTCTTTGCCATTAAAGTTTCTTACTTCCTTCCCTTCTGCCACTTCCGTACCTACGCCTGCAGGTGTAAATATAGCGGGCATACCATAACCTGCAGCCATACAACGTGTGGCCAGCGTACCTTGTGGTATTAACTCTACCTCAAGTTCACCGCTCAGCAACTGACGCTCAAATTCGGCATTCTCACCTACGTACGATGAAATCATTTTCTTAACTTGACGTGTCTTTAGCATTAATCCGATGCCAAAATCATCTACACCAGCATTATTTGAAATACAGGTAAGTTCTTTTACCCCCTTGGACACCAAAGCATTGATGCAATTTTCAGGAATACCACATAAACCAAATCCACCTAGCATTAATGTTTGACCATCTTTGATATCAGCAATTGCTACATCTGCATTTTTGACAACTTTATTAATCATATTGCATGTTTTGTGGCTAAAATAGGAAGTTATTAACTGGCTTCCAAAAATGAAAACTTAAAAACAGATTGTAATCCATACACTAACGACAGGCCAATACAATTGATAACCACATCAGCATCAATAAATTACAAAATCAGACTCTTTAATAAATTTATTATTTATAAATCTCTATGATCTTATCATCAGCGCCATTGCTGGTACAGATATACACTTTTCCTTCTGGAGATTGGCAAACTGCCCTAATTCTTCCATAAGCGTTAACAAAAAAATCTTTAGTGCCGGTAATGCTGGATTGTGTTTCATCTAATTTCAATTGCGTCAGTTTTGCTCCTTTTAACACAGCCAGCAATAAGGAGTTTTTAAATTGTGGAATATAGTCTGAATGATAGTATGTCAATCCGCTTGGGGCTATGGTGGGTGTCCATTGCATAATAGACTCTACCACATTATTTTGTGTACAGAATGGCCTTTCATTTGTTTCATTACACAAGCCCCTTACGTTTGGCCATCCATAGTTACGTCCTTTTTCTATGATGTTGATTTCATCATCTGTATCTGGTCCATGTTCTGAAGCGAACAATTTATTGCCTACTGCTACCAAGCCTTGGGCATTGCGATGTCCGTAAGACCAAACTGGATTGTTGGCAAAGGGGTTATCAGCAGGAATGCTTCCATCTAGGTTTAATCGCAATATTTTTCCTGCTAATGAATTTACATCTTGCGGTGTGCTTAAATCTTCTGCATCGCCTGTAGTTATAAAAAGTTTGTCGCCAACAATAAGTAAGCGAGAACCATTATGATTGGTAGACGCTGGTATATTATCTAAAAGTGTTTGAGGGTTACTTAACGCATTGTTTGCATAGCTAAACTTTACCAATTTGTTTTTATAAGGATTGCCATAACCATAGAATACATATACATAAGGATTTGCACTAAAGTTAGGATGCAAAGTCATTCCCAACAAACCCCCTTCTCCGTTTACACGTACTTCATTAATGACCAGCAAGCGAACAATTTCTCCCGTTTGGGGATTCAAACGACTGATCTTACCTGATTTTTCCGTAAACCAAATGAATTGGTCGGCCCCATATATAATTTCCCAAGGTAAGTTTAAACCCGAGGCCAAAACCTTGGTCTTCAACGTTGCATCGGGTAGATTAGCCTCTTCATCTATCTGCCTATTTTTCTTACAACCTATACAAAGAAAAACGATCAGCAAGCCACAATATATCGTTTTCATATCCGTCACATTTAAAAAAGAACAACGTAACGCATACTTTGGTTTGCTGTGTCAATAAAAAGTATCATACAGAAAACATTCTGTATAAGTTATTCTGTTATGGCGCCATCATATAAATCTTTGGGATGGGACCTCCCGGACCGCAATCCTGCGAATTAAGCTCTATTGCCTTGTTATGTGCAGCCGCCATAATGTCACCAATTTCCTCTATACTGAATATGATCACATTACCACATGAACTGATAAAACAAAATTAGCCTAGCCTAAATACACATAGGTAATTCCATCTCCACCTCTATCTGGATGCTCATCTTCCATACGGCTTACCTCCTTATATTTTTTAAGGTAAGACCTTATGAGCTTACGCAGAATGCCATCTCCCTTACCATGTATAATTTTTACGGAAGGAAAGCCCAGCATGATGGCCTTATCCAGATAGTTCTCAACCTCCTGCAATGCATTTTCGCCACGCATGCCTCTTAAATCAAGTTCGGCTTTGAAGTTGGTAATTGCCTCATTCATACTATTTGAAAAAGAACTACCCTGCACTATCTTTTTGGCCTGCTTATTACTAATCTTCTGTACACGGTTCTTCTTTACCACCGAACGCAGATCGCCAAAAGCGACCACTAAATTATCTCTATTGATCTCCAAAACCTGACCAGTAGTGTCGGTATTAACCAACTGTATCCAATCGCCCACTTCTATGGCGGTGTGATCAAATTGTACCATAGGTTTAGATTCTGGCCTTACCTCATTTTTAACAATGCTCTTTTGTAAATTTTGTCTTAATGCCCTTGTGGCTTCTTTATCAGCCTGCTTCTGCTTAATTTCCGCAATGGTATTCTCTACCAACTTATTAGCGTCCTTCACAATATTTTGCGCTTCCAGCTTGGCCTCCTTAATTAATATCTTTTTATTCTCTTCGAGAAACTGTTTCTGTTTTTCATTTTCGCTCAACAAGTTCTTAAGCTTATTCTGCTGATTTGCCAACCTTACCTTAGCTTCATGCACCTGTCTCTTTTCCCTTTCCAAGTCGACCAAAAGGCTATCAATACTATTTTGGTTAGTGCCAATTTTTTGCTGGGCCAACTGTAAAACTTCTGGTTGTAAGCCTATATTTTGCGCAATTTCAAAGGCATACGAACTGCCTGGCTTTCCTATATCTAAAATATAAAGCGGTTTCATTTTACGGTTATCGAATAACATCGACGCATTTTCCAGGCCTTCAGTATCTCCTGCAAACAGTTTTAGGTTGGAATAGTGGGTGGTAATTACCCCTCTCACCTTTTTATTATTCAACACTTCCAGTACGGCTTCAGCCATGGGTCCTCCAAACTGAGGATCTGTGCCCGTACCAAATTCGTCAATAAGTACTAAAGTTTTGGGATTGGCATACGCTACAAAATATCGCATCTTATTCAGGTGGGCACTATAGGTACTCAAATCTGATTCTATGGACTGGTCATCTCCTATATCGGCAAAAATCTGGCTAAAGATGCCCATTTGGCTATGCTCATCAACAGGCACCAAAAGGCCAGTCTGCAACATCATTTGCAATAAACCTACTGTTTTCATGCATACTGATTTACCACCAGCATTTGGTCCCGAAACCAGCACTATCCGCGTTCCTGCATCCAGGTGGATATTTAAAGGCACTACCATTTTGTTTTCCGCTGCAAAAGAAAGCATCAACAGTGGATGTTTGGCATTGATCAATGTCGTTTTGGGTTCCTGTAACAAAACAGGCATGTTTGCATCAATCTGAATGGCAAATAATGCCTTGGCCCTTACAAAATCTAGTTTGGTTAGAAAACCATGGTATGACAAAAGCATGGCCGTATACGGCCTTAAATCGTTAGTTACGGCAATTAAGATCCTTATAATCTCCCTACGTCTATCAAATTCAAGGTCGCGAAGCTTATTATTCAGCGAAAAGACTTCCTCTGGCTCCAAGTACACGGTTTGGCCACTGGCAGATTCATCGTGAATAAACCCTTTCAATTTCCTCTTGTTCTCGGCCAAAATAGGAATACACATCCTGCCATCTCTTATGGTTAGACTTCCATCGGCTACCCAATTACTGGCTACGGCCATCTTATAGATCGAGTCCATCTTTTTGCGCACCTCCAGTTCTCCCTTGCTAATGGAAGAAGTGATGTCCATTAATGCTGGAGAGGCATTAGGTTTCATCTTTCCTTTTGCATCGAGTATATTTTCTATTCTTTTTAGAATATTTCGCTCGATAGGCAAATGCTCAAAAAGCGCTTCCAAACTAGGATAGATATCCTTTCTATCCTCAAAAAAACGTATCACCGAAAAAACGGTCTGTAATGAAGTATAGATTTTGAACAGTTCTTCTTCAACAAGATAGGCTCCTTCTACCCTAATTTTATCTACCAATACCTTAATATCAAAAAAAGTACTGATCTGCAGAGGTTCCTGGTTTTCTAAAATGCTTTTGAACTCTTTGGTCTGTCTCAAAAACTTATCTATTTGGTCATGTTTGGACATGACCTGCATTTTATCGACCAAGTTTTGCCCCATTGTACTTAAACAATGTTGACGAACCAATTGTCTAACTTCATTAAACCCTAATCTCTCTTCACAATTTTCTGGATACAACATATGATTATTTTACCGGCTTCGGTTCTTTATTTTTTTCAGGTTTTTGTTGCCTTTTCAATTCTTCTACTTTTTGTTTTTCTAGCCTACTTGTAATGTTATCGTACATTTTCACCAAGATGTTCGGATGTCTATAATAATAGTCCATACTTTTGGCATGCATAGCGGAATCAATCCCATATTTTTTAAAAATACCTTTATATATGGGCGCAGTTACCTTTTTTGCACTGTCTGGACTAGACATAGAAGCTACATAACCATCTACAATATGGATATCCGTTAAAATTTTTTCCATTTCGGGAGGTTGTACAATGTCCTTTGGGATCCCCGGCTTACAGCCATATAATAAAATCGTTAAAAAAACGATGGCAAAAAATCTATTCATTTCTATAAAACTTCATCTTTCTTAGTCAAATTGAACTAAGGTTATTAATTTTACCAAAAATAATGATAAATGAGCATTGCCGATAACTTATTAAAATATAAAAACGAATTAGAAGCCCAAGGTGTAAAGCTTGTTGCCGTTTCAAAGAACCATCCACCCGAATCTGTTTTGGAAGCCTACCATGCGGGACAAAGGGTTTTTGGAGAAAATTTGGTGCAGGAAATGGTTGACAAACAAGCTCAATTGCCCCAAGATATAGAATGGCACCTGATTGGACACTTACAAAGCAACAAGGTCAAATACATCGCCCCTTTTGTAAAACTGATCGAATCTGTAGATAGCCTAAAGCTATTAAAGGAAATTAATAAACAAGCCATAAAGCACAATAGAATTATTGACTGCCTTTTACAGATTTACATTGCCGACGAGGAAAGCAAATTCGGTCTAGACTTTGATGAAGCCGTTGAACTACTGCGATCGGAAGAATTCGCCGAACTTAAAAATGTAAGGATCATAGGTTTAATGGGGATTGCCACCAATACGGCACAGGAAAAACAGACTTCAATAGAGTTTAACGAACTAAAAGTATTGTTTGAAGGTATAAAAGTGAGTTTTTTTAGAAAAGAAGAAAGTTTCAGGGAAATATCAATGGGCATGTCGTCAGACTATAAGCTTGCCATTGCAGAAGGCAGCACAATGGTCAGAATTGGCAGCAATATATTTGGCAAAAGGGTAATTAAACACTGGAAAAACAAGGAAAGTTAAAATTCGAAAGTAAAAGAATTAGAGTTTTAAGGAGTACATTATAAGTTTTACGTGGATAACGCATACCAAACAATAAAAAAATTCGCAAACATGAAATTTGAATTAAGAGCGGCCAAAAGTGAAGATTGCCCAAGGTTACTGGAATTGATTACCGAACTTGCCATTTATGAAAAAGCTCCGCACGAAGTTACCGTTACCTTAGCTGAATTTGTTGAGGCCGGTTTTGGAGAAAAACCTGTGTGGAAAGCATTTGTAGCCACTCATGACCAAACCATTATCGGTTTAGCTTTGTTCTATATCAGATACTCCACTTGGAAAGGTTGTCGTTTATATCTGGAAGATTTTTTGGTAACCGAGCGTTACAGAGGTCAGGGTGTTGGAAAGCTGCTCTTTGAAAAAGTTATTGAAGAGGCTAAAGAAAAAAAATATAACGGAATGAATTGGCAGGTATTGGATTGGAACCAACCTGCTATCAATTTTTACAACAAATATGGAGCAGAATATGAAAGTGAATGGCTTAATGCCTTCTTTTCAAAAGAGAAACTAAATAGTTTGTAACCCATAAAATCCATATTATGAAAAACAGCATTATTATTTTACTTGCCATTAGTATGTTATTTGCCTGTAGGAATGAAAATAAAGATAAAAAAGTAGCCTATACCATTACCGCAGAAAACGACACGCTTAGCTATACCTACGATTCAGTAAAAGTGGTAAGCAACCATCTGGTCAAACCAGGGATTAACGAAAGGGCGGATACCTCAAGTGCTGTTGTAAAATATCCTATTTTTCAAAATGACAGTCTTAACAGTTACCTCAAAAGGCAGGTATTCAATTATTTCGCAGAAGAAGAAAAAGTAGCTTCCTATGAGGATATTGCCAGTAGCTTTATTAGGGGGTATAATGAATTCTACGCCGAAAATCCGGGCACTGCACAATGGTGGTACCTATTAATCGACATTAAAGTGATCAGGCAGACCCATAATTATATTGCTTTAAAATATGTACATTCTGATTACACAGGTGGCGCACATGGCAATACCTCTATTTCTTACCTTAACTTCAACCCTAAAACCAACAGGCCTATTACACTGGATTCACTTATACAAAGTGATAAAAGAACCGAACTGCTTAGGATAGCAGAAAGCATTTTCAGAAAAGATGAAAAACTGAGCCCTACAGAACCCTTGGACAAAAAATATTTCTTTACGGATGGAAAATTCTCTTTGCCCGAAAGTTATTATATTGGCGATAAAGGTCTGGTATTCCTATATAATCCTTATGAGATCAAATCTTATGCAGAAAAATACGATACGGGCATTACGCCTTCCAAATATGCGGTACACCTAAAAACCATAGTGGTTGAAAAAGAGGTTAGTGAATTGCCTCCCCAACACCCTGAAGATAC
>NZ_JAELTN010000020.1 GCF_016428855.1 Pedobacter sp. ASV28 | reverse complement strand
ACGCAGGTCTCGTGGGCTCGGAGATGTGTATAAGAGACAGCTTAAAGATAAACATCTTAGGCAAGAGGAAAACAATTCTGCCTTATGTTTTGTAGGTAAAAAGGGCATTAGACAAGAAATTCCGTTAAAGGATAAAAGCTTGATCAAGTTGCTGAAGAAGTGTAAGGAAATACCTGGTCAGGAGCTTTTCCAATTTTATACACCTGAAGGTTTACATAAGGCGGTAGATTCTGGTATGATCAATAACTATATCAGAGAAATTATGGGTGCTGATTTTACCGCAAAGGATTTTAGAACATGGGGAGGTACTTTAGAAGCTTTAAATCAACTTGCTAAATGCATAGAGAAAAACCCCGATGGCCCCAAAAGTAAGGTAGTAGGGTTAGCATTAGATGCCGTGGCAGCTAAATTAGGGAATACAAGAATGGTTTGTAAAAAGGCTTATGTATATCCCTTATTATTAGAAACATTTGAAAATGATAAATTGGATAAATACCTGAAAAAATTGAGTGCAGATTCGGCCAAAGGTAAAAGCAATTTATATGAAGATGAAAAGGTACTATTGCGATTCCTTGGTGACATGAACCGCAAAAAAAATACCGCTCTTGCGCATTGCTAATCCCAGGTGGCTTTTGGTCTGTTTAGCAGGTTTTCGTACTTTGAATACTGACCTTAAAACGATAGGGATAGACCAAAATCTGATCAGGAGAAATTAAATTGAGAATAATCTTAATGGAAGCGCTATTAGGTTGTACACTATATTGATAAGTGCCCATAAGGACCATTTTTGGCTAAAAATGGAATAAATTAAATCACATTGCTTATGTTTATGTCGAAAGAAAGGGTTATTTTGCGAAAAATTTAAGGGCAGGCCGCTTGCCGTAAATTAAAGCACTCACAGCCGGTCGTTTTATTGGTTAGGAATTGATCACCCAGTTGGTCATTTGGTAATATCTTTAACCGAAGACGGTACCATTGAGTTCCCTGATATAAATTTGATAAGTATGTGATCGATAAATAGCGAAATCAGTTTGCCAAAAATAAATAACTATGAATTTGAAGTGTGTTGTAATAGATGATGATGATTTCGCAATCGATTCGATGGTAGATTATATTAGTGAGATGCCTGGTTTGGGTATCTACAGGACTTTTAATAATCCTACTTTAGCCTTGAATGAAATTAGGGTAGGGGATGAAATAGACTTTATCTTTTTGGATATTGAAATGCCTGGTATTTCGGGCTTGGAACTAGCTGCTCAGCTCAGGGACAAAACAAGGTATTTAATTTTTACCACTAGCCATAGTGGATATGCACTAAAGGCATTCAATCTAAATATAGACCAATATTTATTAAAACCCTTCTCTTTCGCCGATTTTGCTTTCAAGATCAACTACCTGCTGAAAAATAGTACAGAGCTATCTTCTAAAATTCAGTTGGCCCAAGAACCACCTTCCGGCCAAGAGCAATATTTTATCAAAGCAGATAGCAAAAACTCTTATCATCAAATCGATCCAGATGAGATAATCTATGTAGAGGCAGCCAAAAATTATGTAGTGGTATATACTGTTTCAGAGAATTTTATTACATTGATGGGCTTATCTGAAATGGAAAGGTCTTTAGATCAAAGTAAATTCATTAGAATATCGAAATCATTTATTGTTGCCAAAAAAGCAATTAAAAAGATAGAAGGCAATAGCATTAGGGTTGCAAACAACAAAACCCTACAATTGGGGGAAAAGTACAGGCCAAAGTTTTTAGACTTTTTAAAGCAGAATTTGCTGAATAAATAAGAGGCTTGAATTTCAATAAGTTGTTTTTGATACCATCCTAAAGTTATTTATTTTATTAAGATGTATAGATGTATAATAATTGATGATGAAACACATGCACTAGAAGGGTTAAAGGAATATATTGGCACCATCCCAGAACTCAAACTTATCGCGTCGTTTTCAGATCCCTTGTTGGCCTTAAGGTATGTACAGGAAAATGAACCTTTAGACCTGATCCTATTGGATATTGATATGCCGGTTATTACCGGATTAGAGCTGGCCAAGGAAATTCGGTCAAAGACCAAAAAACTTGTTTTCACAACAGGGCATAGTAAATATGCTTATGAGGCATTCGAGGTCAATGCAGATGCTTTTCTGCTTAAGCCTTATACTTTGGGCAAGTTTGTCATTACCATTAATAAATTGTTTTCAAAACAGGAAACATTAATCTTGGATAGATCGAAGGAAGAAGAGGAAAACTTTATCTTTGTAAAGAGCAAGGAAGATAATCTCAAATTGATCAAGGTAAATCTAAATGATATTGTTTTGATAGAAAGCAAACAAAACTATGTGCAGTTAAATGCCTTGAACAAGAATTTTCTGGTTTATATCTCCTTAACGGAACTGGCTAAGAAGATTGGGATCAAGAAAGAGTTTATCCAGGTGCAGCGCAGTTTTATTATCAACAAAAATTTTATAGAATATATAGATGGAAATACGGTGAGGATGATGAGCGGGACCTCCATTACGGTTGGTGAACTGTATAGAAAGGAATTTAAGGATTTTGTAACAGAAAGATTGGTTAAAATGGGGAAGAAATCTTGATCTTCCCCATTTTAGCTTAAAGACCATAGATGCCAGATGTGGCTGTAGCTGTGGTGATCATGGTTGTGGTAGGCTCGGTATCGTGTTTGCCTGTAAAACCTTGTTTAGATTTCTTGAAAACAAAAATTTTTTTTGCTTTAACGGTTAATGTTTTTTGTTTCATAATGTTAATAATTTTTAGGAAAATTAGTCGGTAATAACATGAAAGTAAATTAGTTTATGTGGAAAGGTTGTTTTTCTATCTATAACTATCAATTTTAAAATATGATCTCATTATTCTTCAGATATAGAATACACATTATAGCTTGGAGTGCTTTCATTTTCTGGGAGACTTTTGCGGTATGGCTGCTTTTTAATGTAAGTGGTAAACCTTTAATTTATATTGTCCATTATTTGATTATTATTGGTTTATTCTACTTCCAGTCAAATGTTTTATTACCCTTTTTGCAGAAAAGCAGGGCAAGGGGAATACTCATACTGCTCTCCTTTGTCTTGTTTTTAACAGTTTATGTTTTTGCCCATTTGCTCGGAGACGTATTGCTTACCTTTATGAAAGTAGTAGACCTTAAACCTTATTATGGGTTTAATAAAGACTTTGCCTTTAGAAACTTATACCGGGGCATATTCTTTATGGGGTTTTCTACGGGATATTATTACCTGAAACATTATTTCGAAGAGCGGAAAAAATCAGAACAGCTGGAAAAAGAGAAACTTTTGGCCATCATTAGCCAAAAGGATATGGAAAGACAGTTGGTGGTTACCCAAAATGCTTATCTTAAAGCCCAGATCAACCCTCACTTTTTATTCAATACCTTGGATTTTGTTTATTACCATATCAAAAAACAGGTGCCTTTAGCTGGTGAAGCGATCATCAGATTGTCGCAAATGATGAGGTTCGCGCTAGATTCTGACCAATTACAGGAAACTATTTTATTGGCCGATGAAATTGAGCAGGTCGAAAACCTTATTTTTTTAAATGAAATGAGGAAAAATGGAAGGCAGATGATCCAAATTACAGCAGACGAAAAGGTGGGAGAGTTGAGGCTTATCCCATTGGTACTACTTACTTTGACGGAAAATATATTTAAACATGGAAAGCTGGACGATGAGCATACCGCCCAAATTTCCATGGATATAAAAGAAGATAAATTTTATCTTTCTACACAAAATAGCATCAATGCCCATAAAAGGGTCATTAGTCATCAAAGTGGCCTCCAAAATATTAGAGAAAGATTGAAATATGCTTATCAGGATAATTTTCTATTTAAACATGAACAGCAGGGGGACTTATTTTTGGTATCCTTGGAGCTGCCTGTTCATTTGTTGAAAGCCTCAGTTCAGTCTGCGCAAGCTTAAATAGATGCTGATAGATAATTGCTTCGTGTAATCTTTGGTTTTCGGAAAAACGCCTGTTGATATGCATGTGGATTAAATCTGCGAGCATATTTAAATGATGCGACTGATCACATTGTTGTATGATGTTTTTGAATATGGCAATCATAGGTTCTCTTCTGGTATGGTTAAAGCTCTTGTTCCAGGTGTTTTTTTGCTCATAATGTTTATTGATCTCTTTGAAAGCCGACGAACCAAAATTAAACTCATTGGCAAAATTTTCCGCCAGTCTTTTAAAATAGGCCAATCGCTCTTTCACATCGGGATATAAGATTGAAGCTAAATGATGGGCAAAGTCATATACTTGATTATAATGTTGTTCATTACTGAGTTTGCCGATGTCCTTAATGATGGTTTTGCTGTCCAGGTAAAAAAAGTGTTCTACAAGAGGCATGGTTTCCTCTCCATAACGTTGAATTTCCCGGTCGTAACTTTTAATCATAACCGTTCTGATATTATCATCGTAGTTGCCAATACTTAAAAACCGATTGATGTGAATAAGGATCTGACTGATGAATGAGGCTTGCTTTAACTTCAATCTTAACCTGATGTGGTGATCTGGGTCATTATACCTGATGAAGAACCATTGATCAATATAACAATCATTGATTTTGAGCAATTGCTTTATTTCTTTGGCCAAGAGGGCATCTGTACTGCTGGCATGTGCATGCCATTCTAAATAGACCCACTCTGATCCAGGTAGTTTAAGGTCTCGTTGCTTGCTTGTCTGATGGTTATCACGGCTAGCATAATTATGATATACGGTTTGGCCATGGCAAAAATCGACAATGAAATGGGCATTATAGCTATTGCCATATTCATCGGCTACCGTTGTTGCTTGAGGTAAAAGCGCTTCCGTAAGGTAAAACCTTCTTTGCCCTTGTTGCTGAGCATAATGGAGTAGGAAATTTAGATCTTGAGGATCATTTGGGTTAACGATCAAAGTTTGGTCGCTTATGCCAACACTGATTGGAAAGTTAATTTTTTTGACCAGAAACCAATCCTTTAGTGTGGTCATTTCTGTAATGGCAGGCATTAACCATTTTTCAGGACATACAATACAATTTTTGAAATTTACTCTTGGATAATGATCAAGTCCAGGAAAGATATCTTCCAGGTTTAGCGTGAGGTTGGCACTGATCTTTTGGTATTGTAGATCACTTAAAAAACGAAATAAGGACAAGTCTGATCGTTGGTAATTATAAGCAGAAGCAATTCTGGGAACTAATCTTTTGTTATGCTTTTTAGATCGAAGCACAATTTCATCATGGTGAATGCTTACCATAATGTCTTCTAATAGTAGAGGGTCAGTTAAGGTAGACCAAGAATCGATGGCAAGTTCATGGCTATATAAGGTCTGCCTGCGATTTACATTGTCTACTTTTTTCTCACATTGGTAGGCCACATCGAAAAAAATAACATCGGGATTGGCTATACTTTCATGTTTTGCGATCTGTTTACCATAGGTTTCAAAAGATTTAATCAGGCTAAATCGACCTAAAAGTGCATTGGCCGTAGCTCCGGCAGCATGATGGATAACGGCTTGTTGTCCATGTAGGTGAAGACTCACACTAAGCGTATTGGGCATGGGATGATTAGTATTGGTTTTTTTAAACTCGTATTCCTCTAAATGAATGGGTGTTTGTTGGACCAGCTTATTGAGCATAAATTCATACCACTCATTATACATAATAGTTTTTAACGCTTCTTGTTCAGGTTGTTGGGCCTGTAGTACATCTACCAGCTCCATAGTGCTGTGTGATTGTGCAAACTCACCATAGCCTAAGCCTAACTGAGGGTCAAGTGCAATGCCGAGAGGTATTTCCTTTTGTTCATAATGCTTGCTGAAATTCGTTTTGAAAGCTTCGAGTGATCTGTTTTTAACAGCAGGAGCAACTTTATTAATAAATGACAATAACGCTGAAACTTCTTCCAACAAGTGTTGTGGCAAGTTCCCCTTGGTGATTTCTCGTTCACTGATCTGATAGCTCTTGTTGTTGATTTGTGGCTTGTTCAAGCGCTTTAAATAATCGGAACCCGTAATGTTGGCCTGCAGATCGGTCATAATTACCTGAAGTTGTATGAGTTGTTCCAATAGGGACAAAATTTCCCGTTCTGTTAGCAGTGTAGTCTTCCTCATTTCTTCTATAATTGAAGATTTTGTAGTCTTCTTTTTACAACAGGCCAGTAAAGCCGATACCTCATCGAAGTTTGGAATTGCCGCCAGTTCAAACTGCCCATTTTGTTGGGAAATGTATCTATATTCTTGTTTGCAGAGATAAATAGTTGAATTGACAAAAAAGTAGCAGGCCTGCTTTAGAAGTTGTTTGCTTGATAAATGTATTTCATGGGCATTTGACCAATCTTGCCATTCGTGTACATGCATTTTTTGTTTGATGATGATGGGAAAAGAAGCATGATTTCCACCATGGGGCAATGAACTGATTGCTGCAAATGAACCAAAAGGGGTAGGCCTATATCTTGCCCTGTTGAAATACTTCCATATGGTAAATTGCACTTTTTCATCTTGATGGATAATATCTTCCCAATTTAGCGTTTTGATAAGTGCATAAAAATCCAGTGAAGATTCATGAATCATTTGTTTCAAGTCTGGCCAAATTTGTTGAAGTTCCATATTCATGCCAAATGCTGGTGTGCGACAAATGGCCTGTGTTGTAATTTTTAGCTTCATTTCTGCTTTTTTTATGGTAATAACGCTAAAATAAAGCAGTCTTTTGATATGCCCTTCAACAGAGACTTATCATTATATCTTAAAGGGTTTGGTATAGTTTAACTAATATTTGGTTTAATATTGCTGCAATTTAATATAGAAAGATTAAATGAATCAATGATAGATCTTTTTACCTGCTTTTTTGTTTTATGTTGTGCTTAATCAATTATTTAGGTATTTGTTTTGAAATGGAAGTAGTGATTGACCATTTGGGAAAATCGGGATAGGTTGTATGTAAATCTTGATAGAAAGTTTCGAATACAAAAGATGGGGAGCATTTTTCTTTAGCTTATAGCCAAATCACTTAGGATACTTTTTTGTACAGGGATAATTCGGTTACGTCCTGTTTTAGGGCAGTTTCGTATAATAAATTGGTTTTGTATTTCAAATAATCGAAAATTTATGTCAATTTTTAAATGGCACAATAACATTCATTATTTGGTGGTAAGAGAATTAAAGAAATGTTCTCCTGCAACTTCAAAAAAGATTAAGATGCGTAGTAGAGGTTTTAATTACTATTATCAGATACTGTTATTGATTATTATTGTCTTGCTGGTTTTAATGTTTATGCAGCTAAGTTACAATTAATAAATTTTAAGGTTTAATGGTATTCCCATAGCCCTCGCTTGTTAACATAATCACTTTTAAAACATAAAAAACTTAAGTATTCATGTATCCTCGTACTGTGTTAAGCCTGCTAAGAATTCACTAATCTTTATATGAAAATATGTTGTCATAGGTGTAAGTCATTGAAATCCGATCTTACTTTAAGGTTTGGTTGGGGGCTTATCGCTGGTGTATACTTTTTTATAAAAAGTTAAAACAAGGCTAGGGATAAAAAAAATGCGCAAAATAAGAGGCTAAGGAATTCAAGGGAATGAAGCCTTGTGCATGTTGTTGATATTCCTTGACAAAGGAATTTTTATAAAGTAATTAAGCTTTTCTTTATTTTAAAACCATTCGGCCCATTAGATTATTTATACTTTATGTTTAATGAAATAATATCTGAACTCATGTTGATGTTTTTTGAATAATGACCATACCTTAATTCAAGCATGCTAAAATGATGTAGGCCCAGCACGCCCTTAGGTGGGGCAAAACGTATTCCCGCACCATAGAAATTGCTGCTGAACTTAGAAAGGTCATAATTGCTGTTGTAATATTGGTCTGCTGCTGTATGTACTTTATAGGGTGCAAAATACTTCGCAGCAGTTTGGGTGTAATAACGGTAAAATGGACTTAAAGAGAAAAAGGGTGTAATTTTAATGGGTACTTCAATATCGGCCGTGTGTGCATTTATGCCCCAGTTGTCCGTGTAAAAACGATAATAAGTTCTAACAATAAAGCGATCTCCCAAAAAATAATTGGCCCTAAAGCCCAGGGGTATTTTAAAGCGGCTGTCGGGTAAATTTTCCTGATGTACAGAACCATCATTGAAATATACCCTGTGGAAAGGAAGACTTAAATAACCGTTTTGCTGAACAATATCTGCCAGAAATATCACCTGAAATCTTTCATTGATAATCTGTGAATAGGAGAGTGACCCCACAAAGGTATTTCTGGCCGCATTTCCGTAATTTTCATGACCGCTATTGCCAGAAGTTCTAAGTTCAATGGGCAATATCAACTTAACCTGATCGATATAGGTTTGAAGTTTGGCTGTAAACTCACCACTTCTATCCTTTGTTTTGGCAGAAAAACTAAGATTTCCGCCAAAAGATTGGTAATCAAATTCCGTAGATGAAGATATTCCCAAAGCCAGTGTGGTTCCCTTTTTCTCATTTTCTATGCTCCAGCTAAGAGAAGGATAGATACGGGTGTCGGCATGAGAGGCTGAAGAATTGGCCTGTAGGTCTATTTGATCAGATGAAGCCGAAGTATAGTGGTCAATGCCTACTTCTAATCCAAAGGTATGTTTACGTGATTTTAAATCGTACCTGCTTAGCTTTACGTCGAATATGTTGGCAATGTCAGTTAATTTTTGCGAACCTATTCCGCCTGTTACTGCGGCATTGTTTCCATTCTGACTATAATAGCTGGATACCAGATTGATCTCATCTAATTTTAATTTCCTGCTTTCAAAACCCGTTGTGTCCTTTGGCATATTGGTTTGGGCAGAAGCATGCAATATGGCAAAAATAGCCGCAGCAGTTAGAAATATTTTTTTCATTTTTTGTCAATTAGATAGATGAATTTAATTGCAGCCACAGCCACCACCACTTTTTCCTGAATTTGCCCCCGAAGCACCTTCGCGATAACCCTGGAAACTTAATTCGGTTTTTTCTACCTTTCGATTTGATAAGGCCATTTCGGCATCATTAAGCTTATTTTTCTGATACTCTTTTACCGTAGTACAAGAAGTGATCAATAATGGCGCACCAATGAACATGATGAACGCTAGCTTGTATTTTATATGTAGTAGCTTCATTGCAGGTTAATATTTTTGGTCGTGTAAATTTTATTGTTGTCGTCAATAATAATGCAGCCCAGATGGTTGATCTGATTTATCATGTTCAGGCCCGCTTTTATTCCCATAATGGTTACTGGTGTGGCCATGGCATCGGCAATTTCTGCATTGGGGCTAATGATGGTTACGCTTTTTATACCGGTAACTGGCAGGCCCGTTTTGGGATTGATGGTGTGCGAATATTTCTGGCCGTTAATCTTTATAAACTTCTCATAGTTACCAGAGGTAGCCACTGCCATATTGGTTACGTTTAAGTAGGAAAAGGGAACGTTTTTATGGTTGGGATCGGCAATTCCGATTGTCCAGGGCTTTCCATTTTCCTGTGTTCCCCAGGTAGTCAAGTCTCCAGAAGCATTCACAATGCCACTTTCTACGCCCTCTCTTATCAGCAATGCTTTTGCCATTTCGGCCGCATAACCTTTGCCAATACCGCCAAAACCAATGCGCATTCCCTTTTCTTTTAATTTCACGCTATTATCGGCGTCATTTAAAAGCACATTCTTATAGTTGATCAGCCTGACCATAGACTTGGCAATATCTGCGTCAGGTAGCGCTTTCATGGTTTGGTCAAAATTCCATAACTTTTTATCTATAGAACCATAGGTGATATCAAAAGCTCCATCTGTAATGGCAGAAATCCTTAAAGAACGTTGAATGAGATCGAATACTTCCCGGTCAACTTTAACGGCCGAAATACCTGCCTGGGCATTGATCTGGTTGGTCTGGCTATGCTCATCGAAGGTGGTTAAGAGTTTCTCAATTCTTTTGATTTCAGTTATGGCAAGGTCAAATTTAGCCTGCGCCCACCTTTCATTAGAAGCTATAACAGTAATCTCAAACCTGTTGCCCATTAATTTTTCGGCGGTTTTATAGGCTTTAAGACGAGGTTCCATGCTGTTATTTGTTGGCATCGCAAATTTGTTTTATCTCAGCTGTAAAGGCTGCTACCGTTTGATCAGGTAGGCCTTCCCAGGCTTTGAGCACTTTGCCATCGGCATTTAGCAAAACGGTATAGGGAAACTTCCCGGTCGGATTATAGGCATCGGCCAGCCATTCATTCTGTTTTTTTAAATCCTTTGATAGTTGATTTTTTTTGTTCCGCGGAAAATCGGCGTTGAACATGGCCAAATTTTCTCCCGCCATTTTTAGGAATGTGGCATCCCCAAAAATTTCTTTATGCATCCTTATGCATGGGCCACACCAATCTGAACCTGAAAAATTTAATAAGATAAGCTTGTGCTCCTCTTTTGCATTTTTCTTGGCGGTCTCAAAATTGGCTTCCCATGAAGTGAAAGACATCAGGATAGCACATAGGCTAATAAGCAGTAAATTTTTCATTCTTTTCAGATTAACGTCAAAAATTAGTTTATATGTTAGCACAACCTATTTATTATTCATTATTGTTTTGTATGACCTGAAGCTTTCCATAAAAGCTTCAGATCCAGGTAATTTATTTAAAAGTAGAGGCCAATGATGAAGATATTCTGAAGATGCCACCCTAGTTAGACTGAAATCGTTCATCCGAAGCTTCGGTACAAGTGTTGATCGAATGGCTGATTATATAGCTATAATTTAAGACGCCTCGAAGGCAATGGCAATCATATTTGGTTTTGCTAAATATTTTAGTAAAATTTGCGGCATGGTAATAGTTCAAAAATCCTTGTCTAAGAGTTCCTTAGAAACACATTATGCAGTCGTTGATATTGAAACTACTGGAGGTAGCGTATCTAACAGTAGGATTACCGAAATAGCGATCTTGATCCATGATGGAGAAAAAGTGATTTCACGTTGGCATAGTTTGGTGAATCCAGAGATGGACATCCCCATGCATATTACTGCACTTACGGGTATAAACGATGAAATGGTTGCCAAGGCACCAACTTTTACGGCATTGGCCAGCGAAGTATATGAGCTGTTAATTACTAAGGTTTTCGTGGCGCACAATGTCAATTTCGATTATTCCTTTCTTCGTGGGCAGTTAGCTGCTTGTGGACTGCAATGGGATGCACCTAAATTGTGTACGGTTAGGTTGTCCAGAAAACTGTTTCCGGGACTGCCTTCCTATAGCTTGGGTAAGATCTGCACAAAACTGGGCATTACCTTGGTAGATCGTCATCGTGCCACTGGAGATGCCACCGCAACGGCCCAGCTTTTTTCCATGTTATTGGAGAAGGATAATGAGGGCATGATATTGGGTATGTTAAGAAAAGTTTCGCCAGAGCAGCGACTCCCACCAAATGTACCTATGGCGCATTTTCAGGCATTGCCAGAAAGTACAGGCGTTTATTATTTTCATGATCATAAAGGAAAGGTCATCTACGTAGGGAAGGCTATAAATGTGAAAAAAAGGGTTGTTTCACATTTTAGCGGTAATAATGGAAGTTCGCGTAGACAAAGTTTTTTGCGGGAGATCTATGGTATTTCTTTTGAACCTTGTGGATCGGAGTTGATGGCCCTACTTTTTGAATGTGCGGAAATCCAAAGATTGTGGCCGCTCCATAATCGGGCTTTAAAACGTTTCGAACCCAAATATGGCTTGTATCATTATGTTGCCGTTAGTGGTTACAGCCACTTGGCGGTTGGTAGGCTGCCCAAACAGCAACAATGCCTAAAGGCTTTTGATAAAGAAACCGATGGAGTGAATTTTCTGGTGGAAAAAAGTAATCAATTTGAAATAGATCCAAGATTCTGTAGGTATGGCAGAAGTTCTCCTTTTCGTACGGCAGAACCGCTACCCCCAATAGATCAGCATAATAGATCAGTGGATAATTTACTGGAGGGAATTGGCAATCAGCAGTCAAGTTTTATCATTGTACTTAACGGACGTACCCAAGACGAACGTGGTTATGTATATGTAGAAAAAGGCATGTTTTATGGAATGGGCTATTTGGATAATCAGCTTGTTCCTGATGATGCCGAAATGCTGAAGGATAGTGTTAAACGTTATAAGGGCAACCATTATATGCTACAACTGGTCATGTCGTTTGCAGAACGTTTCCCATCAGCTATTAAATGGCTTAATGAGCATACTTTTCAAGCTCATTTATAAGGCATATGTTGTTGACTTATCACGTTGGTGTATTTGCAAATAGGTTAGGGAAAGTGCATAAAAAAAGCCATCGGTTGGGATGGCTTTTAATTCGATTTTTTAGTTGTACTCAGAGCGGGAATCGAACCCGCACGCCTGTTGAGGGCACAGGATTTTAAGTCCTGCGTGTCTACCAGTTCCACCATCTGAGCTTAAAAGCAATTGCCTTTAAAATTAAATGCCTCCTGGTAGGAAGGCATTTAGAGCGAAAGACGAGATTCGAACTCGCGACCCCGACCTTGGCAAGGTCGTGCTCTACCAACTGAGCTACTTTCGCGTAATTGACATTCTCCAATGTCTTGCCAAACTTTCTGATTTTGTATACCGTCTTTCCGTTTGGGTTTGCAAATATACACAGATTTATATTTCTGCCAAGAAATATTTTAGAAAAAATTGAGCTTTTAATCTAAGTCATTGTTTTTCATCTCAATAAATTATTTTTTTTAAATGGAGATGAAGCTATCATGATTTTTTATGCCACTTTGCGACTTGAAAATCATGATGGATTTAGCAAAATAAAAATTAAATCTTTTTCAAAACCCTTCCCATGTAGGTAGTTTAAAATCTTAAAACGTCGCTTTATTGGATTTTTTTCACTTTCTGAATGATGTTTTTTCTCATAAATTTCGGTCAATGCAGCCAAATATTCCTCTTCATCAATACTGTTCAATGCTTTTTGAATCATTTTTTCTGGTACTTTTTTAAATTTTAGCCCTTGTTTGATCTTGATCTTTCCCCACTTCTTGATGCGGAACTTGCCCGAGACATAGGCAAAGGCAAAACGCTCTTCGTTTAAAAAGTTCTGGGCAATCAGTTCGGCAATGATTTGCTCTACATCAGAAGAGGTCATATTCCATTCATAAAGTTTCTGTCGCACTTCATGTTGTGAACGTTCCTGGTAGGCACACCAGCTTTCGGCTTTTGCCAAAGCCATCTTCTTATCAAAATTGTATGTTCTTTCTTTATCGGTTTTCATCTGTTCATTTTTATGTTTTTATTTGTCAGATGTTCCTTATCATGATTAAATAATGATTTTATCCATTTAATTATTATTTAATCATGGATGGTTCATAAATAATTGCTGAAATTCGTAAAAAAATCTTGTTAACCTATAATTTTCTATCATGAAAGCTGAGTCGTACCAAATTCAGGAGATTGCGCAAATTGTTCATGCCCAAAGTTTTTTAAGTGCACCTTCGGCTACCATTAGCCATTTGGTCATTGATAGTAGAAAATTAAATGATCCTGAATATGCGCTTTTTTTCGCTATTAGGGGGCAGCGTGATGGTCATCAGTTTATTGAACATGCTTATCGCAACGGAATGAGAAACTTTGTAGTATCTACATTAGGTTTGGAAGAGAAGTATCCACATGCTAATTTTCTGGTGGTAGAAGATGTCCTGCTGGCCCTGCAGCAGTTAGCCGCCGAGCATCGAAGAACTAAGCATTTAAAAGTAATTGGCATTACGGGAAGTAATGGCAAAACGATTGTGAAGGAGTGGCTTTATCAATTGTTGGGAATAGACCATCAGGTAGTACGTAGTCCGAAAAGTTATAACTCGCAAATAGGGGTGCCACTTTCCGTTTGGCAGATTGGCCAGGAGCATAACCTGGGCATTTTTGAAGCAGGGATCTCTACCGATGGAGAAATGGAAAAACTAGCTGCTATAATTGCGCCTGATGTTGGGATTTTGACCAATATTAGAGAAGCACATGATGAAGGATTTGAAAACAAGACGGAAAAACTCAAAGAGAAGCTCAAATTGTTCCAAGAAGTAGAATTGTTGATTTATTCGCCAGATTATATTGCCGCAGATGTATTGGGATTGCCCGGAAAAACAAAGTTTACCTGGAGCACCCAGCAAGCGGCCGATCTACGAGTGATCGCAATAGAGCATGGCCCATCCAATACTGTACTTAAAGCACTATACAAAAACGAGGAGATAAGTTGTGTAATTCCTTTTACCGATGCAGCTTCGATAGAAAATGCGATTATTTGTTGGGCCACAATGCTGGCCATAGGCTATCCAGTACATGATATTGGAGACAGGTTGGGCAAACTGGCGAGAGTAGGGATGAGATTGCAGTTGATAAACGGTATAGACAACTGCTCCATCATTGATGATTCCTACAGTGCAGATCTATCATCGCTCTCCATTGCCCTCGATTTTTTGAACCAGCAAAACCAACATGTCAAAAAAACATTGATCTTATCTGATCTAGTAGAGACAGGAAAGTTAGATGAAGTATTGTACAGGGAGATTTCATCTTTGCTTCAGGAAAAGAAAATTGATCGTTTGATCGGTATTGGAGAACATATTTCGGCTCATCAGCATTTATTTGCCCTAAAAGAAAAATCATTCTATAAAGATACTACCGATTTTATCGAACAATTGTTGAACGAACATTTTGCTAATGAAACCATTTTGGTGAAAGGCGCCCGTAAGTTTGAGTTTGAAAAGATCATTAAAAGATTAACACAGAAAATCCACGATACGGTTTTAGAAATAAACCTCAATGCATTGCTTGGTAATCTTCAGTTTTATAGATCCAAGCTATCTTCAGGCGTGAAGACCATGGCCATGGTGAAGGCTTTTTCCTATGGTAGCGGTACGTTTGAAATTGCTAACCTATTGCAGTACCATAAGGTAGATTATTTGGCTGTAGCCTATGTAGATGAAGGTATAGCACTACGTAAGG
Organism: Pedobacter sp. ASV28; assembly: GCF_016428855.1. Taxonomy (GTDB): domain Bacteria; phylum Bacteroidota; class Bacteroidia; order Sphingobacteriales; family Sphingobacteriaceae; genus Pedobacter. The sequence goes on along the minus strand of NZ_JAELTN010000020.1, from coordinate 63,163 downwards.
CAGGTATTGGCTTGCCTATCATGGTCATGAGTCCCGAACCCTCGGCTTTTGATGCCATGGTGAGGTTTAAATTGGAGCCAGAAATATATAGCATTGAATTATTGCAGAACTTCCTTCATTTTTTACCGACAGATGTAAAAGATTTTCCCATTCATTTAAAGTTAGATACAGGCATGCACAGGTTAGGTATAGAATTGGTAGATTTATCTTTGCTATTGCCTTTGCTGAAGGAAAATCAAAAGTTAAAGGTAGTCTCTATATTTACTCATTTAGTAGCCAGTGACGATAGCCAGCACGATGAGTTTACAGAATATCAAGTCTCCACCTATCAGACCATGTACACTAGCATTGTGGAAATATTAAATGATAAGCCCATTCGGCATGTACTGAATACTTCAGGTATTACACGTTGGCCCAATATGCAGTTTGATATGGTGAGGATTGGCATTGGCTTGTATGGTTTTGATACCGCGTTGCCTAATGGTCGTGGTCTCCAAACAGTGGCGGTGCTCAAAACGACCATTTCACAGATTAAGCTCATTGCTCCAAATGAAACGGTTGGTTATGGGAGAAAAGGTGTATTGCCAAACGGAGGTAAAATTGCTACGGTAAAAATAGGCTATGCCGATGGTTATAGCAGGGCATTGGGCAGTGGGGTAGGCAAAATGTTGGTAGCAGGGAAACTTGTGCCCACCGTAGGCGCAATATGCATGGATATGTGCATGTTGGAGGTCACGGGCCTCCATGTTAAAGTAGGGGACGAAGTAATGGTATTTAATGAAGAACATACCATAGCCGACGTGGCCAAGGCCATTCATACTATTCCCTATGAAATTTTGACCAATGTGTCGCAAAGGGTGAAGCGGGTTTATTATTATGAATGATTTGCGGGTTTTTGCGGGTTTGTTTGTTTACTTGTTGGCTGGACTTCGCTATGCGCCAATCGCTAATCACCTAAACAACCAACCATCTAACCACTAAATCAACTAAAAAATAACTAATTTTACCACATGAATAAGATAGGAAAGGTATTGTTAAATTACCTTATTAAGGGATTGTTGATCGTGGTGCCCATAGCCCTCAGTATTTTTATTGTGGTGTGGGCTGTTACTACTGTAGACAGTTGGCTCAATATCAACAATATTCTTGGCGTTGATCCTAAGACAGGTGAAAGTCGTAATATACCGGGTCTGGGTTTGGTGTTGGTGTTGGTCATTATTCTTATCGCCGGTATTTTTGTGACCTATTTTGTGACCGAACCCATGTACAATTGGTTTAGGCGTTGGTTAAATAAATTGCCATTGTTCAATTTTATCTATAGTTCTATAAAGGACCTTACGGAAGCTTTTGTGGGCGATGAGAAAAAGTTTAACCACCCGGTATTGGTAGAAGCAGAAGGCGAAATGAAGCGTATAGGCTTTCTGACCCAGAACGATCTGAGCAAGTTGGGCCTTCCCGGCGAGGCAATTGTCTATTTTCCTTTTTCCTATTCTTTTGCGGGACAGGTTTATGTGGTGAAAAAAGAAAAGATCAAGCCGCTGAACATGAGTGCTGCCGATGCCATGAAGCTAGTGGTAAGTGGAGGGGTAACCCATATTTAAATTTGCCTAATGGTTACCGTAATAACGATAAAGAAGATAAGGCTAACAAGAATACGTGAAAAGAATTCTTTGATATAAATCCCCGCAAGTAATGCCAGTTCATGATCTAAATTCTGTCCGTGAACTGTACCAGCACCAGTTGAGGCTTTATAATGGAGTTGGGTATCCTGGTAATTGCTAATGTCCCATTGGCTTAGCCAGCCATTGGTATAGCCCCAAGAAAAAGGCGTTTGGTCTTTCAGTACTACCGTAGCCTTTAATTGCCAAGGGTGATAGGTGATTACGCCAAGCTGCTCATTATGATCCCCGTAAATGGTCGTTGTTACATTGGAAAAACCGTTCGATCTAAAATGATAGTTTTTTTTTGACATAATGCCCAATGCATGATTATTCCAAGTTTCAAAAATCAGGTTGCCGCAAATTTGGCCATCGCAGAAAATTTGATACGAACTATCAAACACCCCCTTTGTCCATGTAACTATTTTTTCCATTGATAGGTTTTTGTTCATTAGATGAAGTATCGAACAATACGTTACATCCCATTTCAATATTGCTGAAAATAACGAAATAAAACAGGGACTTGTTTTATAGTCTTATAGGTTAGAAAAGCAATTGTAGTATGCTATGGTGGCGTCAGTCCCGTTTTTGTTGCAAGTCCTCATTTTGCTGCGCTTCATTGCGGGCTTTCCACGACAACCCGGTTTAGTCAAGCTAATGCTGTGGATCGTACAAAGTGCTCAAGAAAACCTCTAAATCCAGTAACAGGCGCTATAAAGTGGAAATGGCAGAGAGGGAAGTAAAAAGAGAGGCTACCATTACAGCTAATGGTAGCCCGTACCTCAATAAATTAGAAGTTTGGTTTCAATACATATTTATCATAGAACCTGAAAATATGTTCTGCTGCCTCTTCGGCAGTATCCACCAATCTAAAAAGATTTAAATCTTCTGCATGGATATTATGTTCTTTTTCTAGCATGGTCGATTTTAGCCAATCTACCAAACCACCCCAATAGGCAGAACCTACCAAAACAATAGGGAAACGGGCAATTTTGCCGGTTTGTATTAATGTCAGGGCCTCAAAAAGCTCATCCATGGTGCCCATGCCTCCAGGTAGTACAATAAAACCTTGGGAATATTTCATAAACATGACTTTTCTTACAAAGAAATAATCGAACTCTAAAAGCTTACTGGGCTCAATATATTTATTGTGGAACTGTTCAAAAGGCAGGTCTATATTTAAGCCTACCGATTTGCCTCCGTTTAGATGGGCTCCCTTATTTCCCGCCTCCATAATACCTGGCCCACCGCCTGTAATTACACCATAACCACGTTCGGTTAACAAACGTCCACAATCAACCGCAATTTGATAATAAGGATTAGTTTCGGCAGTTCTGGCCGAACCAAAAATACTTACACAAGGGCCAATTTTAGATAGTTTTTCAAAACCATCTACAAATTCGGCCATGATCTTGAAGATTTGCCAGCTGTCGGTTACTTTTATTTCCTGCCAATCCTTGTTGGCAAACGCACTTCTTATCTTCTCTTCACTGTTCATACATTAAAATTTAAATTAAAACCTAGTCTGCTGGTCTGTTTTTTTACTAATCAGCAGCAAACCTATAAATGTAATGAATCCATTTATTAAAATAAGTTCTACGCTAAAAACATATCCACCTAACAGCTCTTTGGAATTTGTGGCAAAGAAATAGCACAAAATAGGAGATAAGATACAAACTAAAGGTACTAATTTGTCATGCAGGCCACGGTTTTTTACAAATAGGCCAAAAGAATATAAGCCCAGCAAAGGCCCATAGGTATATGATGCGATAAGGAAAATCAAACTGACCACCGATGAACTGTTTAAGGCATTGATGACGATGATCACCAAAAACATCAGGATCGAAAAGGCGATATGTACCATATGTCTTTTTCTTACGGCATCGCTTTTTTCTAGATTTTCCTTTTTGTTCATGCCCAGGAAATCTACACAAAATGAGGTGGTTAAAGCTGTTAGCGCACTGTCGGTAGTTGCAAATGTTGCGGCCGTTAAGCCTAGCATAAATACAATGGCAGGTATGGTGCTAAGATGGTTTAAAGCAATTTCAGGAAACAATAGGTCCGTTCTGGGCTTTCCGGAAACATGGTCCAAAGGAATATCTATGCCGTTTTTTGTGGCAAAAATATAGAGTAATGCCCCTACGCTTAAGAAGAAGATATTTAAGACTACGAATACCACAGTAAAGCTGAACATATTTTTTTTGGCTTCTCCAATGGTTTTCATGCTCAGGTTTTTTTGCATCAGATCTTGATCTAAACCCGTCATGGCAATGGTTACAAAAATCCCTCCGATAAACTGTTTGCCCAAATGGAATTTATTCGCCAGGAAATCATCTAAAAAGAATACCTTCGAATAACTGCTGTTCTTGATGGTTTCAAAAGCCTGCGGAATGTTGAGGTTGAGGCTGCTACAAACAAAATAAATGGTTAAAAAAACAGATAAGACCAAGAAAAAAGTTTGTAATGTGTCTGTGATAATGATGGTTTTTAGACCGCCTTTAAAAGTATATGACCATATTAGTCCTAACGAAATTAAAACCGTAATCCAAAAAGGAACACCATAACTGTCGAATATAAATCGTTGCAGTACAATAACAACAAGATATAGCCTGGTTGCAGAACCTAAGGTTCTACTGATCAGAAAAATAGAAGCTGCGGTTTTGTAGCTATAATAGCCTAATCGTTTTTCTATATAACTATAGATGGATGTTAAATTCATCCTATAGTATAAAGGTAAAAGTACAGTGGCGATAATAATAAAGCCAACGGCGTTACCTAAAACGAATTGGAAATATTGAAATTGATTGCCCGCAGGCGCACCAACTTCGCCAGGTACCGAGATAAAGGTTACTCCAGATAAGGCTGTACCGATCATGCCAAAAGCAACTAAATACCATTTAGAGTTTTTATTAGCCAGAAAGAAGGTAGAGTTGTCGGAAGATTTCTTTGACGTTGCAAAGGCGATAATAATTAAAAGGCCAAAATAGCCAATTAAAAAACACAATAGTATTGTAGGACTCATATATAATTTGATTAGTGGCTAAAAGTAGCAAAAACTTGCTAAAACTTGCAAAAGTGCTTATCTAAAAAATAAAGATATATCTTTTAGTATGATAAACCATATGCATACATAGGTGATATAGTTAGAATGAATCTTTAAATATGGAGGAAAGTAGACCGAAAGATTAGCTATTATATACTACAGCAAATAGAAATACTGACGGGCTTAATATGTTGACGATAGAATTAACGATTTTAATTATGGATAGAGAGCAGCTAACGCTTTGCCCTCTGCACCTAAATACCTAATTTTGTAATATGAATTTTTCTTCCAAGTTACTCGAAGATGCTGTAAACGAGTTTGGTAAATTGCCGGGAATTGGGCAAAAAACCGCATTACGCTTAGTATTACATTTATTAAATAAGGATCAGGCAGAGGTTTCACAATTTGGAAATACCCTTATCAAGCTAAAAAACGAGATAAAAAACTGTTCCATCTGCCATAATATAGCAGATGAGGAGATTTGCAGTATCTGTACGGCCCTAAAGAGGGAAAAAGATGTCATTTGTGTAGTGGAAGATACCAGAGATGTAATGGCCATTGAAAATACCAACCAATATTATGGTGTTTACCATGTGTTGGGTGGTTTAATATCGCCTATGGATGGTATAGGCCCCTCAGATCTGAATATAGAAAAGTTGGTAGAAAGGGTAAGAACATCAGAAGTAAAAGAGATTATATTGGCCCTGAGCGCCAATATGGAAGGTGATACCACCTTGTTCTACCTTCATAAAAAATTAAAAGATTTTAACATTCCTATTACCACCATTGCTAGGGGAATAGCCTTTGGTGGAGAATTGGAATATGCAGATGAAGTAACCTTGGGACGATCTATCGTTACCCGTGTACCCTATGAAAATACCTTAATCAAATAAGTATGAGTTTAAAAGATAAGATTGTTGTCGTTACAGGTGCATCATCTGGCATAGGAAAGGCCTTGGCCGAGGAACTTGCCAAAAGAGGCGCAAATATAATTCTGGGGGCTCGTCAATATGTAACACTTTGTGAAATTACGGCAGATTTGGAAGCAAGATACCCGATCCGTGCCTTGGCCGTACAGACCGATGTTACAAAAGAAGAGGATTGTGAAATGTTGATCAAACAAGCTATCCTTACCTTTGGTAAAATAGATGTGTTGATCAACAATGCAGGTTTATCCATGCGGGCGCTATTTAAAGATTTAGACTTATCGGTGCTCAAACATTTGATGGATGTGAATTTTTGGGGTACGGTCTATTGCACTAAATATGCTTTGCCGGAAATATTAAAAACGGAAGGTAGTATTGTAGGCGTATCTTCGATAGCAGGTTACAGGGGCCTACCAGGACGTACCGGTTATTCGTCGTCTAAGTTTGCCATGAATGGCTTCATGGAATGCTTGCGTACCGAACTCTTGAAAACGAATGTGCATGTGATGGTAGCCTGTCCAGGTTTTACCACATCTAATATTAGGGTAGCTGCCTTGGCAAAAGATGGAGTTGCACATGGCGAAACCAGTATGGAAGAGGGCAAAATGATGAGCGCTGAAGAGGTGGCTGTCCGTATTTGCAATGGCATTGACCAGAGGAAACGTACACTTATCATGACCAGACAGGGAAAGTTGGCCGTTTGGATAAATAAGTTATTCCCTGCATTTGCCGATAAAAAAGTTTTTGAGGTATTTACTAAGGAAAAAAATCCATTGATAAAATAATCATCTTATGCGCTCTAGGCATAATTCTTATTTTGATGATTTTTAGTTTAAGCAAAACGTTGTATAGAAAAAGTAATAGTTACTCATTTTTACGTAAGATATATTTCCTTTTAGCACTGATCATATTCTACTTTAATCTTATAGGTACGTTTGTTTATGGACAAAAAAATACCCGAGAATTAAAGAATAGCAAAGACTATATCGGTATTGTAAAACACTATCGTTATCTGGATCCAGATTCTGCCTTGTTTTTTGTTAAAGAGGGATTGAAAAAGGCGCAGCAGGATAAAGATAAACTGGGAGAGGCTGCATTGCTCAATCAGTATGGAATGATTGAAGATAATGCAACGAGATATAAAGAGTCCAGAGAAAAATATCTTCAGGCAGAAGCCATTTATAGAAAAGAAAAAAATGAAGCAGGTCTAGCTTCGACATTGGTTAGGCTGGGTGTGGTGGAAAAAAGAAAAGGTAATTATGATAAATCGCTGTCCTATTTTATTGATGCCCTAAAGATAAGTGAGAAAAACAAGGACAAGTTGGGCATGTTAGAGGGACGGGTGGTATTTTCTGAAACTTATTATAGCTTGGGCGAATATGAAAATGCGCTAAAAAACTTGGATATGGCAAGAGCCATAGATAAGGAAATCCCACTGTCCAGCTTTTCCCTCAATATGTACATCAGCTACGGCTACGTATATATTAAGATGAAGGAATACGATAAGGCCATCTATTACACGAAAATAGGACTTGGGAAAAGTAATAAGGTAGAATATAATGGTTTAAGGGTAAGTCTGTTAAAGTTATTGGGCATGGCTTATGGGAAACAAGGTGATAAGGATAAGGCCATTACTGCTTTTAAGCAGGCATTACAGTTTTCTAGAAAGATTAAAAATGCGTTAAGAGAACAGGAAATCCTAATCGAATTATCAAATATATATGTAAATGATGCGCCCAATACGGCCTTAAAATACCTTAAACAAGCCCTCGAAATTGTCGATAAACATAAAATGTCCCGTCAGCAGATCACCATTTTAAATGCAATGAGCGAGCTGTACAAAAAGAAGGGAAATTTGGCGGAAGCACTCGCTTTGCGGGAGCAGAGCTATGAGCTGGCAGATCAAGTCTACTATAAGGATATGATGAAACAGATCTCTAGCTTGGAAGCGGATTATGACCTGGAGAAATCAAACGCGCAGTTGAGAGAGCTGACCCTGAAGAATAGCCGAGAAAAAATGGCAAAAAACGTAATTCTTTCTATTGCCATAGGCACATTTCTGCTGCTATTGATTATCCTGACTTATTATTTCCGCTCCAAGTACCTGAACAAACTATTGAAAAAAGCAAATTATCAGCTTGAAGAAAGTAATAATGTTAAAGATAAATTCTTCTCTATTATAGCGCACGATATCAGGTCGCCATTGGTGTCTACCATAGGCATTCTTCAGTTGATTAATGATGACGAGATAGATAATGCCACCAGAAGGGAAATGGTTGGAAAACTGACATTGCACTGTAGAAGCAGTTTGGAAATATTAGATAAATTGTTGAAATGGGGACAGATGCAAATAAAGGGAGTTCGTTTAAACATTACCGAATTCAACCCAAAAAGGAATATAAATAGAAATATAGCTTTGCTAAGACAGGCAGCAGAAAAAAAACATATTGCCCTGAAAGTTGAGGTGCCTGATAATATTCTGGTCAAAGCAGATGGTGATCATTTTGATTTTGTAATAAGGAACCTATTGGCCAATGCCATTAAGTTTACCGAGATAAATGGCCTCGTACATTTGAATGTCGAACCGATAGATAGGAATATGGTTCGTTTTAGTGTAATTGATAATGGAGTGGGTATAAGTACCAACAGAATAAGGCAGATATTTGAACTATCGGGAACAAGTACAAATGGCACTTCTCAAGAACAGGGAACCAGTTTGGGACTGGTAATCTGTAAGGAATTTATACAGGCCAACCATGGCGAATTGAAAGTAGAAAGTGAAGTAGGGGTAGGTACAAAATTCATGTTTACCCTAAAAGGCTTTCAAAGCTTATCAAATTAGCGTTAAAATAAGAGGCTGGTTAAAAAAAATTAAGCGGTTTATAATTATTTTCAAACAAATTTTGCATTTAAGCAAAAACAATTCCATATTTGCCTACAGAATGAGACAAGTAAACGTAAATACAATTTGGTGGTGGCATAACGCAATAGCGTGATGTGACCTTTTGTACGTTTATTTTTTTAATAAGAATATTTTAGAAGGTTGCTGATGAGGCAACCTTTTTTATTTTAACCCCATGAAGAAGATACTTAACCACCTTTTTGAAAACAAAACTTTTAGTCGTGTAGAAGCACAGAAGATATTGACCGCTATCGCTCTGGGAGAATTTAACCATTCGCAAATAGCCGCATTTATTACGGCCTATGGTATGCGTAATATCACTGTAGAGGAGTTGCAGGGTTTTCGCGACGCCATGCTGGATTTGTGCCTGAAAGTTGATTTTTCCGATTTTGAACTGGTAGATCTTTGTGGTACCGGTGGCGATGGAAAAGACACTTTTAACATTTCAACCTTGGCCTCTTTTGTAGTAGCCGGAGCAGGCTATAAAGTGGCAAAACATGGTAATTATGGGGTTTCTTCTGGCTGTGGTTCGAGTAATGTAATAGAATACCTGGGCTATACTTTTACCAATGATGAAAGCAAATTGAAACAAAGTTTGGAACATGCGGGTATTTGTTTTATCCATGCCCCTTTGTTTAATCCTGCCATGAAAACAGTGGCGCCCATACGTAGGGAACTGGGCGTGAAAACCTTTTTTAACATGTTGGGGCCAATGTGTAACCCCGCAAGACCAAAGAACCAGATGGTGGGTGTCTTTAGTTTAGAATTGGCCCGTATTTATGCTTATCTGTATCAGCAAACGGATAAGAATTATACTATTGTACATGCAGTAGATGGCTTTGATGAAGTTTCGCTCACCTGTAGCTTTAAAACTTTCAGTAAAAAAGGGGAAGCTTTAGTGAATATTTCCGATCTGGGTTTTGAAGAATTGGAAGAGAGGCAAATTCAGGGAGGTGATACCGTAGAGTCATCGGCAAAGATATTTATGGATGTTTTAAATGGTCGTGCAACTTATGCGCAAGCTAATGTGGTATTGTGTAATGCGGCTTTGGCTATCCAAACGATCAAGCAAGAGGCAAGCTTTGCAGATTGTTATTATGAAGCAGAAGAGTCGCTGGTGAGTAAAAAGGCATTAAATAGTTTTAAGAGTTTGGTAGGCAGTTAATTCGTCATTGCGAGGAGGAACGACGAAGCAATCTTTCTTTCTGTCGTTCTGAGCAGAGTGAAGAATCGGTAAGTAGCAATTATTAAACTTACAGATTCCTCCTAACTTAGGAAGGACAAAGTGTGGTAAGATTGTTTTGTTCCTTGCAATGACGACCGAAAAAAAAGTAATGAAATTAAAAATAAAAGTTTGCGGAATGAAACATGCAGCCAATATTGCTGTGGTGGCAAATTTACGTCCAGACTACATGGGCTTTATTTTTTATGTGAAATCACCTCGATATATCAGTGAAGTTGCTGCCGAACTGATCAAATACGTACCCCAAGATATTAAGACAGTGGGCGTTTTTGTTAACGATACCTTAGAAAATGTAAAGGTCACGGTTTCAAAAAATCACTTAAAGGCAGTGCAGTTACATGGTTCAGAAGATGTGGATTATTGTCGAGAAGTAAAAGGTTTAGGTGTAGAAGTGATCAAAGCTTTCGGTATTTCCACCGATTTTGATTTTAACCAATTGGAGGTTTATTTGCCAGTGGTAGATTATTTCTTGTTCGATACGCAAACTCCAGTGCACGGTGGTTCGGGTAAGGTATTCGATTGGAATTTACTTGAAAAGTACGAGCTGGCTAAGCCTTATTTCTTAAGTGGCGGAATAGATTTAAATCACACAGAACAAATTAAAGAGATAAAAGACGATAGACTTTATGCGGTAGATGTTAACAGCAAGTTTGAACTTGAGCCTGGCTTGAAAGATGTAGAGAAATTGAAATTTTTTTTTGATGATTTAAATAATTAACTGTCATTTCGAGAGAAACGGGGAATCTAAATAGATACTTCGCTACCCTCAGTATAACAAAAAGGTATAAATATGAATTACTTTGTAGACGAAAGAGGTTATTATGGTGATTTTGGAGGTGCTTACATCCCCGAAATGCTGTATCCAAATGTAGAAGAACTTAGACAACAATATCAGCGTATCATTGATGATGAGCAATTTAAAAAAGAGTTTAAGGCCTTATTAAAAGATTATGTGGGCAGACCTTCGCCCCTATATTTGGCCAAACGGCTATCGGAAAAATACGGGGCAAATATCTTTCTGAAAAGAGAAGACCTTAACCATACTGGCGCACATAAAATCAATAATACCATTGGGCAAATTTTATTGGCAGAAAAACTAGGTAAAAAGCGCATCATCGCAGAAACTGGTGCTGGCCAACATGGTGTGGCAACCGCTACGGTTTGCGCTTTGCGTGGTTTAGAATGTGTAGTATATATGGGAGAGGTGGATATTAAACGTCAGGCACCCAACGTAGCTCGTATGAAAATGTTGGGCGCTAAAGTAGTTGCAGCTACTTCTGGTAGTAAGACTTTAAAAGATGCCACTAATGAGGCCATGAGAGACTGGATTAATAATCCCGTAGATACACATTATATTATAGGCTCGGTAGTTGGTCCCCATCCCTATCCAGATATGGTGGCACAGTTTCAATCTATCATTTCCTTTGAAACCAAGAAGCAATTGAAAGAACAAACCGGGAACGAACTGCCCGATTATGTCTTGGCCTGTGTAGGTGGGGGAAGCAATGCCATGGGGATGTTTTACCATTTTATTGATGATCAAAGTGTAAGACTGATTGCTGTGGAAGCAGCCGGCAGGGGCGTTGACAGTGGGTTTTCTGCCGCTACTACAACTTTGGGCAAAGAAGGGGTGTTGCATGGTAGCAGAAGTATCTTAATGCAGACAGAAGACGGCCAAGTAGTAGAGCCACATTCTGTTTCTGCAGGTTTAGATTATCCAGGTATTGGTCCACAACATGCACATTTGTTTAAAACTGGGCGAGGGAAATATGTGTCTATTACTGACGATGAATCTTTAAATGCTGGTTTATTGCTGACACAATATGAAGGGATTATTCCTGCTATAGAAAGTGCCCATGCTCTGGCTTACCTTGAAAAAATGGAATTTAAAGGTGGTGAAAATGTAGTAGTTTGTCTTTCGGGAAGAGGCGATAAGGACATGGAAACTTATATGAAATATTTTAATCTTTAGTTAAGAGATACGCGTATAGCATTTGGTAATTAGAATAAATATGCCAAGCGCTACACGACAAATGCAATACTTACAAAATGAACAGACTTCAACAATTATTTCAAAAACAACAGAAAGATTTACTTTCTATATATTACACGGCAGGTTATCCGAATTTAGGTGATACTTTAAAGATTGCCGAAACTTTAGAGCAAAACGGTGCTAATTTCCTAGAAATTGGGTTTCCTTACTCAGATCCAGTGGCAGATGGGCCGGTGATACAGGCGAGTAGCAAACAAGCTTTAGATGGTGGAATGACTTTACACTTGTTATTCGAACAATTAAAAGACCTGCGCCAAAAGGTCACCATCCCAATTTTATTAATGGGCTATGTGAATGTGGTGCTACAGTATGGTGTAGAAGAGTTCTGCAAAAAATGTAGGGAAGTAGGTGTAGACGGTTGCATCATCCCAGATTTGCCCATGTATGAATATGAAGAGCTGTATCAACCTGTCTTCGAAAAATATGAGCTGAGCAATATTTTCTTGGTCACACCGCAAACTTCCGAAGAACGCATTCGAAAAATCGATGCGCTAAGTAATGCATTCATCTATCTGGTATCTTCTTCGGCTACCACTGGGAGCAATTTGGCCCTTTCCACCCAATCTAGCGACTACTTTAAGCGTATCGCAGACATGGAACTGAAAAATCCTTTCATGATTGGCTTTGGTATTTCTGATAAAGCTACCTATGATTCGGCCAATAAATATGCTAGCGGTGCCATTATTGGGAGTGCCTTTGTAAAGAATTTGAAGCAAGATGATTTAGAGGGAAGTATTAAGGAATTTATGGTACAATTTAGCGTTTAAATAGGGCTATCCAAAAAGGTTTATTGGTATTAACGCGCTAAGAAATAATTTTCTTGTGACCTTTGAAAGGCTATTCTAATGATGTTTTATGGTGAATAGATAATTAAGAAATAAACGTAAGCCCTTTTTATTTACCCATGATTTCTTCAGATTTTTTGGCGATGTCTATAAAGTAATGGTCAATCTGGGCATCGTACGCTCTAGTATGTTTGTCTACTGCTTGGTATATAAGTTGATAACATTCTTTGTTCAGGCTGCAGTATTCTTTATATAATCCAATTTTTTGTTTTACCTGTTCATTAAGATTTAAACTATTTACACTATCCAATAATTCCAGGTTTCTATTCCAATAGTATATACCTATGTTTTGTATTTTTTCCAGGGATTTTTCTCTGCCAGTTAAAGTAGTGTCAACAGGCATGATTCCCTGTGCCATGTCTGCCATAGAATAAAAGTCAATCATTATTTCATTGAACCTGTTCTCTTCAGGTGAACCATCTGATATTCTGGTAATGGGGATATGTTTTTTAGTTTTTTTTAGGGATGAACTAATTTCTTGCTGAACCTTTTTGAAAACAAAAAATCCGCCCGCAATTATAATGCAAAGTGGAATTACAATAGCCATTGTAATGACTAAAGGCCTAGGAATGGAACTAAGAGACATCTTTTTTAATAGATTTTATTTTTTGAAAGTTGATATAAAGTTTGCCTAAAATACTATTTTCTTCGAAAGAAAATTTATGCTAATTTATTGGCTACCCATTCTTCTCCAGTTATATAGAACCAATAATGAGGACTGCCTTCATAATTGAAGGTTTCTTTTAACTTCAGTCCACATTTTAGTAATGTATTTTTAGATGCTGTATTTTTAACATCGCAAATGCCATAAACTATATTTAAATTTAAGACTTCAAAAGCATATTTTAAACTGGCAAGTGCTGTTTCGGTAGCGATACCCTTTCCCCAATACCTTTCTATCAGTCGATAGCCTATATCATAATAATTAACATGGCCATTTACGGGTGAGGTAATATATTTAAATCCTGTCCAGCCTATAAAATCATTAGTTTCCTTGTCAATAATGGCCCATCGTCCAATTCCTAAATCTTCGTATTGCTTTTGGATAAATTTGACCGTGTTTTCAGCTTCTTCCAAAGTTTGGATTGGTTTTTTTCCTAAATGGACATGTACTTTTGGGTTGCTATCAAGTTCAAATATCCCAGTGGCATCTTCAGCAATTAAAGGCCTGATCAAAAAACGATCGGTTTCTATCATAAGATTATCCATTTTGTTTCTTTAGGGATTTTAAGAAAATAAAACCTGCTAAGCCAGAAAATATAGAAGCACAAAGAATAGCAAACTTAGCTTCTGTGATATGTAGTGGATCGGTAAAGGAGAGCATGGCAATAAAAATAGACATGGTAAACCCAATGCCCGCCAGCATCCCAACACCTAATACATGTTTCCAACTGGCAGCGGTGGGTAATTTTGCCAATTTTAGTTTTACAGCTATAAATGAAAATAAAGTTACACCAATGGTTTTTCCCAAAAATAATCCTAATATAATACCTAGCGCTAAAGGCGAGTTTAATCCCTCGATCATTCCACCTTCAAAAGTAATGTTGGTATTGGCCAATGCAAAAATAGGCATGATTAAAAAGTTGACAGGTTTAGTTAACCAATGTTCTAGCTTTTCCAAAGGTGATAACACGTTTGTTTCATTGGTCGGAATAGTGAAGGCAAGCAATACCCCTGCTATGGTAGCGTGTATGCCAGAATGGTGTACAAAGTACCATAAAAAAATACCTGGAACAAGATAAAGCCAGATCGGTTTCAACTTGAAATAATTAAATACCAATAATAGGGCCAATATTCCTCCTGCTATTGATAGTTCCTGCCAGTGTATCTGTTCGGTATAAAAAATCGCGATGACCAGAATTGCGCCCAAATCATCAGCAATAGCTAATGCGGCCAAGAATATTTTTAAGGAAGAGGGCACATTTTTGCCCAACATGGCAATAATAGCTAGCGCAAAGGCAATATCGGTAGCCATAGGTATGCCCCAACCACTGGCTGTTTTTTCTCCCTTGTTAAATATAAAATAAATAAAAGCTGGTATTAACATTCCGCCAACAGCAGCTAAAACGGGTAGGGTAGCTTTTTTTACAGTGGAAAGCTCACCTTCAATGAGCTCTCTTTTGATTTCTAAACCCACCAACAGAAAAAATATGGCCATCAAGCCATCGTTGATCCAGGCAGATAAACTATAACGTACCGCTGTATTTCCTATGGTGAAACCCAAGTTTGAAGCTAATAAATTTGAAAAGCCATCTTTTAAACCGGTATTGGCAATAATTAAAGAAATAACTACACAAAAAAGAAGCAAGATGCCACCGATCTTTTCAGAGTTGAAAAATCTGGCAAATATCGTCGCGTTTATTTTTTTTATCATGATATAGCTATTGATTGGTTATTTAATATTTTTTACCCGCTACCATAACCTATCCGAAGCGGGTTGGTATGTATATAATAGGGGCCGACTGCTAAAATACCAAAATAATAACAAAAGCCCTTTAGAATTGTCTAAAGGGCTTTCTTATTAGATTTAAAAATTATTGTTTAATAAACCTACTGTGATAAATTATGCCATTGTCGTTAATTTTAACCAAGTAAATTCCAATGGGTAAGTTTTTTAGTTTTTGGTTCAACTGTCCATTCAAATCGCTGATGTGACCTGTTTTATCCAATTGTATTTTCCCGTCTGTACCGGCTACGGTTAGTTTTAGCTGTTTGGAAGTACTGGTAAAGCTGATGCTAATGTCATTTTTTACAGGATTTGGATAGATGATCAAGCTAGTGCTGCTGCCACCTAAAAATTTAATGCTCTTAATGTTGGAAAAGCTGATTTTTCCGTCAATATCTGTTTGTTTTAACCTGTAATAGTTAATGCCTTGTACGGGATTTTCATCAATTGCCTGGTAGGTTGCTCCTTGTGGACCTTTACTTTTGATATCGGCTATGTCAATAAATTTTTTCCCATCTGTAGAACGTTCAACGGTAAAATAATCATTGTTTGTTTCCGATTTGGTTTGCCATTCTAATGCTACCATATTACCCTTTACCATAGGGCTAAAATAACCCAGTTCGATAGGTAGGGCACTTGGTACGAAAAAATACCGGGTCTGTATAGGATAGTGATCTGTAGTGGTGCTGCTATAACTGCTTACCAATGAGGTAACATTGTCTAATACTTCTGCCGAATTGTTTAGGTAGTTATTGTTTAAGTTTTTATTAATGATCACATTGTCTATCACCGTGTTGAAGCCGGCTGTAGATCTTTTTCCCGCTAAGCTTAAAGGTAAGGTTATAGGGATATAATTAGCTTGGTCTAAGGTAAAATCACTATAGGATGTTCCAGTACCGGCAGGTTTTGGGGCAATGGTTTTATCTGGATCTAACACATCATTAAAATCGCCGAGGATAATTACTTTTTTGCCAGAAAGATTGGCATCTATAAACTGTTTTAACTGTTGGGAACCACCCTTTCTCCTGTCGTACGAATCATTTTGTGCCGCTACATCGCCCGTATTGGCTTTTGCATGGATTTCTATAAAATAAACGGTTTCTTCTACGCCATTTACCAATACCTTAGCCTCCATTAAGAAAGGGAAACGGCCAGATGACCAGTTTTTATAAGGAGATCCCGTTCCGTTGTTCGATGTGTTGCCAGGGTAATAAGTATCCCTTAAAACACCATACCATTGTACAGGTTTAATAATATCTGTACGGTACATAAAAGCTAGTTTCTGGGCACTTGCATATCCAGAATGGGTTTTGCTATCTGCATAAGAGCCAAAGTCGCTAAAAATGACATTATAGCCTGTAGGTAAAGAGCTGTTTCTAAATAAAGTAGTGTCTACTACTTCCGATAAGCCATAAATATCAGCGTTAAGGTTGTTGAATATGGTTTTAACATTAGCCGCCTGTTGGGCTTTATTGCTCGGCCCATTTCCACTGGCACCAAACCATTCAATATTCCAATTCACCACTTCTAAGGTATTACTGGTATTGAAGGAATTTCCAGAAAGATTTAGTGCTTGGTCGGCTACCCCTGTGGTAGAAATAATCAGATTCTGATTATAATTTGTATTTGCTACAGAAGGACTGAACTTTGCATATACAGTAGTAGAAGTATTATTGGTTTCGGCAACGGTATAACTTAAAGAAGATTCAAATGTACCACCGCTTGTTTTTGAAATGGTAAAATTGGCAGGTGCATTCAATACAACGTTACTGCTAATGTTGCTTGCCGAGAAAGTAAATGTTTTTGCTGTAGAGGTAGACCCTGCCGCTTGATAGCCGAAACTTAAGGCATTTATAGGAAGGTTTAGCGCTGTAGGGGCTGGAGTGGATGAATTGGTAATCTCAACATCATCAATCGTCCATCTGGAGCCGTTGGTTGTTGTAGAAGTGTAAACGAATGCAATATACACGGTCTGATTCTTAACGTTGGATAAATCTATGTTTTGAGATTTGGTCCATGTATCAGAAGTAGCCAAAGGAAATTTGCCATCTAAATCAACCCAAGTAGCAGATTCCGGATTTCCTGAGCCAGTATAATTGGTAGAGTATTTTAATTGTAGCTGATCTCCATTGAAGGCTGTCCTGCTCCAGAATGATAATAATGGATAGGTCATGCTAGAAAGATTCAAGGGAGGAGAAATTAGCCAATCTCTATTTTCGATATTTCCACCTGAATAGCCATTAATTTGGATGGCATTACCTAAAGATGCCTTGCCTGTTGCGTCATTTGCATCGCGACCAAAGTTGGTGCAGGCCCAGGTTTGTGCGCCAACAGCACTATATTGCGTAAAACCATCAGCTAGTGTAGTGCTATTAACAGGGGTACAATTTTCAAAATTAAAGGAAGTAATGTTGGGATCGATACCTGTTCCACTCAATGCTATGGACACTGGAGGATTTAGACCACCACCGGTAATTGAGAGGTTGCCATTGGCATTCCCTGCTTCGTTAGGAGTAAACTTAACATAAACATCTTTGCTGGTTCCGGTTAAGTCGGTACTGGTGTAAGTAATGCTACTGCTATACGAACCATTAATGGTTTTTGAAATAGAAAAAGGTGCCGCAGTGGATAGTGTTACATCAGTATTATTTAGATTTCCATAGGTCAGTGTTAATGTTTTTCCTATGGGTGTCGCCTGTAAGTTTTGGGCACCAAAACTTACAGGCGTACCTGTAATTGACGGGCTGTTGGAAGCCGTTTCATAATAAACTTCCACGTCATCAATAAATGCCCTTACCGGACTTACGCTTTCTATTTTTACGGTTGCATTTTGTGTACCCCCAGTAAATGTCAGCGTATTCGCTTCTAATGCCGAAGTCATGGTACCGTTGTAGTTTACTGTTTGAGATGTTGAACCAACGGTTACTTTCACACTTCCACCTGCACTCCATCCTTTTACCTTAAAGGAAATCTTAAAATTTCCACTGTTTACACTAAGGTTTAATGCTCTGCTGGTTAGAGAACCTGCAGCACTGCTTGTGCCTAATTTAATCATACCACCGGCAGAATAGCCTCTTTCAATTGTGGGGAAATTTGCGTTTCCTGCCCAAACAGTACTTGAAGGACCATCAGATCCAGTACTGGCAGTATTTCCACCAGCGGTTAAGCTAGAAAAATCTTCTTGTAAGAGGTAAGTTTTGTTCTGCGAAAAAGCAAGTACCGGAAAAACCAGCACAAACAGTAAAAGGATTTTTTGTAAATGTCTTTTCATATATAATAAGCTTTGTTGTCCAAATTATTTTAGACGGTACAAAACTACCCTTCGATTATTATGAAGTTGTTAATCTGGTATTAAGGTAGAAAGGATAACAATTAATTAACAAAAGAATAAAGTGTTACAGAAAATCTTCTATTTTGCCTTTGCCCTCACGAATAACCTCAAAATCACCTGTAGTACAATCTATAACAGTGGAGGCCTCGTTATCTCCGTAACCACCGTCGATCACGATATCTACCAGGTCTTCATATTTTTCGTGGATCAGTTCTGGATCGGTAGAATACTCGATCAACTCATCGTCATCCCTGATAGAGGTAGAAATAATCGGATTGCCCAAAGCGAGCACAATTTCTCTGGCAATGTTGTTATCGGGAACCCTAATACCTACGGTTTTTTTATTGGAGCTTAAAAGTTTAGGTACATTGTTGTTGGCATTGAATATAAAGGTAAACGGACCGGGAAGCGCTTTCTTTAATATCCTAAAAACAATGGTGTCAATCGGTTTAACGTAATCTGAAATGTTTCTTAAATCGGAACAGATGAAAGAAAAGTTGGCCTTTTCCGGTTTTATGCCCCTAATCCTACATATTTTTTCTATGGCTTTATGGTTAGTAATGTCGCAGCCTAGCCCATAGATCGTATCTGTAGGGTAAATGATCAATCCACCTTTCTTGAGCACTTCTACTACCTGTTGTATGGCTTTTTCGTTAGGGTTTTCGGGATATATTTTGATTAACATATGTAAAAATAACAAAATGTAACGGGAGTTGTTTTAGGATCATAATTTATAATTGCTACATTAGCAAAAAACAGATTTTGGTGTTAAAATATAATTTGAAATGAGAAAAGCATTTGTTGCAATTGCCGCTTTTTTGATTGCATTTACGGTAATGTTAGGACTTTATCATCCATTTTTATGGTGGACATTCATCTTTACTGGTCCATTTGTAATATTAGGGATTTATGACTTGTACCAGCCTAAACATAGTATAGTGAGAAATTATCCTGTTTTTGGCAGGTTAAGGTATTTCATGGAAGAGCTTAGGCCAAAAGTGTACCAGTATTTTGTAGAAAGCGACACCAATGGCACACCTTATAATCGTTTAAATCGTTCTTTGATTTATCAGAGGGCAAAAAAGGAGCTGGATACCATTCCGTTTGGAACGCAGCTTAATGTTTACGAAAATGGTTACGAATGGTTAAGCCATAGTATTATGGCCATCAGCCATCATGACTTAAATTTACATCCAAGAGTATTAGTAGGTGGCCCCGAGTGTAAACAACCATATTCGGCCAGCATTTATAACATATCGGCAATGAGCTTTGGTTCATTGAGCCAGAATGCCATATTGGCTTTGAACGCTGGAGCCAAACTAGGTGGTTTTGCCCATAATACTGGAGAAGGAGGAATTAGTGATTACCATAGTCAAATGGGAGGAGATTTGATCTGGCAAATTGGAACTGGCTACTTTGGTTGTAGAAATATAGACGGAACCTTTAATGGTGAGGCTTTTGGAGAAAGAGCACATACCGATCAGGTCAAAATGATCGAAGTTAAACTTTCGCAGGGGGCAAAGCCTGGACATGGCGGAATGCTGCCTGCTAAGAAGGTAACTGCCGAAGTAGCACGCATTCGTTTGGTGCCAGAAGGTAAGGATGTATTATCTCCTCCAGCACATTCTGCTTTCTCTACCCCCATAGAGATGATGAGGTTCATCCAGAAGCTGAGGGATTTGTCGGGAGGTAAACCGGTAGGATTTAAACTTTGCATAGGTCGTAAAAGCGAATTTTTTGCGATTTGTAAAGCGATGATAGAGACCGGCATCTATCCAGATTTTATCACTGTTGATGGTGGAGAGGGTGGCACTGGAGCGGCCCCACAGGAATTTTCCAATTCGGTAGGGATGCCTTTGCGAGACGCTGTAGCATTTGTATATGATGTATTGGTGGGTTTTGATCTGAAAAAACATATCAAAATTATCGCATCTGGTAAAGTGGCCACTGGTTTCGACTTGGTGAAAAATATAGCCTTGGGTGCTGATATGTGTAATGCAGCCCGTGGAATGATGTTTGCATTAGGCTGTATTCAGGCTTTAGAATGTAATAGTAATACCTGCCCAACTGGTGTAGCAACCCAAGATGCCAGTTTGATGAAAGGCTTGGTCGTTGAAGATAAAAAGGTTAGGGTAAAGAATTTTCATAATTTAACGGTGGCTAGTGCGGTAGAGCTGTTGGGGGCAGCAGGCTTAAAAGAGCCAGGCCAGCTTACCAGAGCTTATATCAACCGAAGGGTTAGTCCGAATGTCATACAAAATTATCGCGAAACCTATCCTTATATTCCAGAAGGTTGTCTGTTGAAGACCCCATATCCTTCCCGTTTTGAACTGGGAATGGCATTGAGCACTTCGGCTAGTTTCCTGCCTACAGATTATAAAGTGACAGAGGTAGATTATCAAACAGCTAATCCTTATCATGAATAAAGTAAAATGAAGAAACTATTTTATTTGATGGTGATATTATGTCCGCTATTTGCTACGGCACAAGAACAATATGCTATAAATACTACTGTTAAACAACTGAAGATGGCAACAAGGTTTTTCTTGTATATCCAGATGGTAGCCGTCAAATTACTGATTCTGCGGTAGTCAATAATGGACAGTTTAGTTTTTAAGGGAGCAATCAAATATCCAGTAATAGCTAGAATGTTCTTACATAAAAACCCTTATGTTGTTAAGTTGGCCAAAGGCGAAAAAATGGATTATTTGATTTTCTATTTGGAGCCTGTAAAAATGAAGAT
Organism: Pedobacter sp. ASV28; assembly: GCF_016428855.1. Lineage (GTDB taxonomy): Bacteria > Bacteroidota > Bacteroidia > Sphingobacteriales > Sphingobacteriaceae > Pedobacter. The sequence goes on along the minus strand of NZ_JAELTN010000020.1, from coordinate 41,973 downwards.
GGAAGCTGTAGATTCGCTAAAGAATATTTCAATAAAAGGATCTTCTGCCAATATTGCATACGCTGATTTAAAAGCCATGTTAAAAAACAACAATGAAAAATCAGCATCTTTAAAGAAAGAATACGATGTGTTGCCCGAGGAAAAACAGAAAGACTCATTAGTCCTCGTCAGTTTTATTGTAAGGGAAGAACAACTTGCTAAGGAATCTTATCAAGTGCATTTAGCCTTTGCGAAAAAGTATATCAATTCTTATTATTGGTTTAATAAGTTTAGCCCATGTTGCCGCACAGCCAGAAATGGTGAAAGAAGCTGGGAAATTGTATGCTGTAGTGCCAGAAAACTTAAAAAACAGTTCCATTGGCAAAGGTATTCCCCCGTTTTTAGCGGCTACTAAAAATACCCAGGTAGGAGCAATGGCATTAGATTTTGAGCAAAATACTCCAGAGGGAAAACTTGTTAAATTGTCTAGTTTTAGGGGCAAGTACGTTTTTATTGATTTTTGGGCGAGTTGGTGTGGACCTTGTGGGGAAGAAAATCCCAATTTGGTGCAGGCTTATGATAAATATAAAAATAAAGGTTTTGAAATTCTTGGAGTTTCACTAGACCAGCCTGGACAGCAAACAAGGTGGATAGAGGCCATTAAAGATGACAAACTTACTTTCGGATCTAAAAGGATGGGAGAATGAAGTGGCCAAATCTTATGGTATTAGGGGTATTCCTGCAAGTTTTTTAATAGATCCTTCTGGTAAAATCATTGCTAAAGATTTAAGAGGCAAAGAATTGACGAGAAAACTAGAGGAAATTTTCTCTACGGAATAAGAACTTTATGCAGTAAAAAGCAAAAGCCCCGAATTTTTCGGGGCTTTTGTTAAGGTCTTTATTACTTACTTGTTCGTCCTTATTGCAAAATTAAAACTCTGCACTTTTAGGGAAACGAGGGAAGGCGATTACATCACGGATGTTGGTCATTCCGGTAACAAAAAGCACTAACCGTTCGAAACCCAAGCCAAAGCCAGCATGTGGTGCAGAACCAAAACGGCGGGTATCTAAGTACCACCATAATTCCTCTTGTGGTACGTTCATTTCATCCATGCGTTGTTTTAGTACATCTAAGCGTTCCTCACGCTGCGAGCCACCTATCATCTCGCCAATACCAGGAAACAAGATATCCATAGCTGCAACAGTTTTGCCATCGTCATTCAATCGCATGTAGAACGATTTGATATCTTTAGGATAATCGGTTAAAATAACTGGTTTTTTGAAGTGCTTCTCTACCAAGTAGCGCTCATGTTCCGACTGTAGATCTGCACCCCAACCATCAATCAAGTATTTGAACTGTTTCTTTTGGTTAGGCTTCGAGGCCCTTAAGATGTCGATGGCTTCTGTGTAGGTTAAGCGTTGAAACTCGTTGGTCAAACAGAAATCTAACTTCTCTAAAAGAGAAAATTCGCTACGCTCATTTTGGGGCTTTTGTTTCTCTTCCTCGGCTAGTCTGTTGTTTAAAAAGTCCAGTTCTTCCTTACAGTTTTCCTTGGCATAGCTGATCACGTACTTCATCATGTCTTCGGCCAATTGCATATTGTTCTCCAAATCGGCAAAAGCGACCTCTGGTTCGATCATCCAAAATTCGGCCAAATGTCGGGTGGTATTTGAGTTTTCTGCCCTGAAAGTAGGTCCGAAAGTGTAGATCTGGCCAAAAGCCATAGCGGCCAATTCGCCTTCTAACTGACCAGAAACGGTTAAGTTAGTTGCACGACCGAAGAAATCTTCCTTAAAGTCAACTTGTCCATCTTCGGTTCGAGGGGTATGGTCAAAATCTAAAGTAGTTACCTTGAACATTTCGCCGGCACCTTCTGCATCGCTGGCCGTAATCACCGGCGTATGCATGTAAACAAAGCCACGTTCGTTATAAAACTGATGGATAGCAAATGCTAAGGCATGACGCACTTTGAAAACAGCATTAAAAGTATTGGTTCTAAAACGTAGGTGGGCAATTTCCCTCAAAAATTCTAAACTATGTTTTTTAGGCTGTAAAGGAAATTTTTCAGGGTCGCTATCACCCAAAATCTGCACTTCAATGGCTTTTATTTCAACTGTCTGGCCTTTACCCAAGGATTCTATAAGGATGCCCTTTACAGAAATGGCTGCTCCAGTAGTAATTCTTTTCAACAAATGCTCTGGCGTATTATTAAAATCAACCACTACTTGGATATTGCCCATGCAAGATCCATCATTTAATGCTACAAATTGATTATTACGGAAGGTTCTTACCCATCCCATAACCAATACTTCGGTGTTAAATGCCGTCGATTTTAATAAATCCTTAATTTGTTGTCTCTTTATCATGATTGTTGTTATGTAAAAGCCGCAAAAATAACGATTTAATAAATAAATATAGCTATAATGGTATAAAATTATCTGTACTATCTATGCTTTAATTTAGATGAAATAAGTATGTTTGTTCATTATTATCCGGAATTATTTTGTGGCAAAATTAAGTAAGTGGTTAAGTGGTAATTTTATTATTGGCAATCCGCAAAAATTTTCATTAGAAGAAAGAATTTTTAATACTTTTTGTGTCATTGCTATTGTAGCACTGTTTTTAGAGATCCCCTTTAATTATTATATAGGATTAAAAACCGTGGCCTTGATTTGTGTTTTTGGTACAGCTTTCTCTGCTATGCTTTATTATTTGTCAAGATATAAGAGAAAAACCACACTTGCCATCTACGCATTGGGAATTGTGGCCAACCTGACCTTCCTTCTTAATTATTTTTATAATTCGGGAATTTTTGGCCCTAATCTGGTGTTGTTTTGCCTAGTGTTGCTCATTACCGTGGTGGTGGTTCCCAAAGAGCAATTTAAAATCTGGATTCCCTTTAACCTGGTTATTGTGTTTGGTGTTTTGACCTTTGAGCACCTTTATCCCAATGTCATTCCAAATGCCTACACGAGTAGCCTGTCTAAAACAATAGATTTTGCCGTAACTTATTTTGTAGCTGCGCTGCTGATTTATTTTACCATCAGTTTTATCAGGCGTAATTATGACCATGAGCGAAAGATTGTGTTCCAAAAAAATATGGAGATACAGGAACAGAGCTTTAAGATCTTGGAGCAAAATAGGGAGCTGGAAAAGCTAAACTCGGAGAAAGCCAAGTTATTTTCTATTGTAGCGCATGATATTAGATCGCCATTAAGTTCTATTCTTGGTTATTTGGAAGTGTTGGCAGAAACAGATATGACAGAGCAGGAAAATAAACAGATTAAACATCGGTTGCTCCAAGTGACCAAAGATACGTCTGAAATGTTGGCAAATGTGCTGGCCTGGTCTAAGTCGCAGTTGGATGGGGCCAGGGTTGATCTGGTGCCTGTCAATGTGAAAGGAGAGCTGATGAAAGGTCTGAGTCTGGAAACAAATATTGCCCTAAAAAAGAAAATTGATATCCAGATAGATGCTGAAGATGAACTGCTGATAGAGGCCGATTTGAATATGTTCCAAATTGTAATTCGAAACTTGGTGAACAATGCCATTAAGTTTACGCCAGAAGGTGGGAAAGTATGGATTTATACAGAAAAAAATATGGAGACCTGTTTTATTAAAGTTAAAGATAATGGGTTAGGTATTACTAAGATAGAGCAAGATAGCCTTTTTAAACTTAGGGCTTTGTCTACATTTGGCACCAATAATGAAAAAGGAGTTGGCTTGGGGCTCCTGCTGTGCAAAGAATTTGTAGAACTACAAGGGGGTAGGATATGGTACGAGGCAAATGAGGCTATGGGAAGTACATTTGTGGTTTCTTTCAATTTGAACAAGAAGAATTTATAAGGGCAGAGCAATGAAAAAAGAGCAGCCTTTATTCTTGCCATAACTTTTTGCCCACACTTTTCCCTTGTGCATTTCCACTAGTATTTTTACAATAGAAAGCCCAAGGCCATTAGAATACTCTCTTCCGGTAGGAATAGCGCTAAGTTTGGCAAACTTTACAAATAGTTTAGGTATTTCATCCTCCCTTAATCCCTGGCCTTCATCTTTTACTTCTATGACCACTTGATTATCGATTATTTTTGCTGCGATATACACCCTGGATGATGGGTTTGAATATTTGAGTGCATTTGATAGCAGGTTGGTAATGGCTTCTTGTAACCTTTGTTTGTCTATCCATATCAATCGTTGGATTTGACAATCGATATGGATTTTTTGCTTCTTTTCAAGTGCGATAAATTCAAAATTGGTTTTAACAGTATGGAGTAGTTCCGATAAATCGCTTTCTTCTAAACTTAACCTAAATTCTTCATTTTCTAATTGAGACAGGTCTAAAAGATGGTTCAGGCTGTTGAGCACGTTATTGGCAGAGTTTTTAATTCGATCGGCAAATTTATGCACTATATCTGGTTGGTTGGCCTTTTTTTTGAGTAGTTCGGCGGTAACGGAAATAGCTGTATTTGGATTTTTTAGGTCATGTACCACTCTGTTCATGAAATCAATTTGTGTTCTTAATGCCTTTCTGGTAGTGATCCTGAGCTCTAATTCATCAATAACAATAGAAGAAAGAATTTCCAGCATCCTTAGTTCCTTTGGGTCAATTTCTCTGGGTACGGTATCTAAAATGCATACGCTTCCCAGTTGGTACCCTTCTATGGTTTTTAAAGGTGCTCCAGCATAGAATCTTACACCATTTGGCATTTTTACAAAGGGATTTTCTGCCAGTTCTGGTACGAGTTTGAGGTCATTATAGTAGGTAATCTCCTTATTGAGTATGGTTTTTGTGCAAAAGCTATCTGCTCTATTGATTTCTGAAGCTGTTAGGGGACTAATATTGCTCTTAAAAAAAGTTCTGTCCTCATCTACAAATGTGACTTGTGCGATAGGTGTGTTGAAAATTTTTGAAGCCAAGTGAGCTATTTTGTCGAATGAGTTTTCAGGAGGGGTGTCTAAAATTTCATATGAATTTAGTTTTTTTATCCTTTCTCGTTCATTTTCAGGTTTGATGATATTTGATAAGTCATTTTTGTTCATGTAAGAGGCGGTCTGAGTGCGGTTCAAATATAAGATTATAAATCATGTGTTTTATGTTTATGTTTTTGAAGTGTTTTTGATATATTTTTTTGTTATTTTATATTTTATTTGGTTTTTTAATGTTTATTTATTGATTTTTTGTTTTTTTTAAGTTTTTTGTGTTTAATTTTTTAAGTTTTTATTTTTTTTAAGTTTTTTGTGTTGTTATTTTGTTGTTTTTTATGTTTTTTGTAGAATTTATGTTTTTAAATGTAAATTTTTAATAAAAAATATATAAAAAATGTTTTTTATTAAAAAAATATGTCTTATATTTGTTGTGTTCATACAAAAAAGTACATTTATATTTGGTTTGATTAAAGCTCTGGTTGGATGGCCAGAGCTTTTTCATGAAAAATGACTTGAAAAAATTTTAAACTAAACCTAAACAACCTATAGAAAGCCAGTCAGTTTTGATTGGCTTTTGTTATTCAGGGCCTTAGGTTATTTCGACTATATTTTATAGTAGACAATACATCTCTTGTTGTTATTACCGTAAAAATTTGAAGTCGGCAAGTATCAGTTTCCTTTTTGGTCGTTCAAAAAGGGCGAAGTATTTCTTGAGAACCGCTGAAAAAATAAACAAAACGAAAAAATGGACTGCCACTGCCCAGCATGAGGTTGGGAAATCAGGCGTGTGTGATCTAAAAGGCTATTTTTTACCCAATAAAGATAGAAAATATATCTAAAATCAGGTTAAATACATATGCTGTGAGAGTGCTTTTTATGGGATAAGATTTTCTACAAATTTTTCTGGCTCATCAGGTGTTAAAATAATGTTCTTATTGTTACTTGTTTTGATTAAGACGGTTTTGTTCCTTCGTGTAGCATACCAGGTCATATTTCCATATGCCGAACTGTTAAATTTTCCATAATAGCCGAATAATCCACCCACCCCGAATGTTCTGATGGTCCAGCCAAGCTTTTCTTTGTTCAGTAGTTCAACACTTTCAATATGATTTCGGTCTATTTTTATATCTGTAAAAAGTCGGTGTACAATAAGTTGGTCTGCTGAAACCTTATAGTTGATCGGTCTAAATGCAAATGCAATGAAATAGATTAAGAGTAGTGAAATATTCGTGTAAACCGGGGTGGTGTGTGTTGTATTTTTGATTATCGAATACTGACCTATAATAATCGAGGCGAATAATATGGTGACACCTATCGTTACTCCTTTAGCCGTGCTATCTAATGAGGTATTGTAGGTCATACTTGAGGTTTTAAGATTTTGTATACAGAATAAAACTACGCAAATCTTTCTGATTATGATCGGCTGTCGGTGGTTTTGTCCATCTCACTACAACCTATGTGCCGCTTTTTCATCTAGATCGCAGCAAATGGCCACAAAATTGGTGTCCTAAAATAGATTTCTTGTGTGTGCCTCTAAACGACTAAAAACACGAAAAGCCAGCTTTTTAAAAGCTGGCTTTCCTATACCTTAAAATGATGACTTAAGCTAGTACTTCAGTTACTAGATCTGCCGCTTCTTTTAACTGAATGGCAGAGTAAACTTTCAAACCAGAATTGTCTATTAATTTCTTAGCTTCTTCAGCATTGGTTCCTTGTAAACGAACAATAATTGGTACTCTGATGTCGCCAATTTCTTGATAAGCATCAATTACACCTTGAGCAACCCTGTCGCAACGTACAATACCGCCAAAAATGTTGATTAAGATAGCTTTAACGTTAGGGTCTTTTAAAATGATATTGAAACCAGCCTTAACTGTAGTAGCGTTAGCGGTACCGCCTACGTCTAAGAAGTTGGCAGGCTCACCACCAGCAAGCTTAATGATATCCATGGTGGCCATGGCTAAACCAGCACCATTAACCATGCAGCCAACGTTACCATCTAACTTTACGTAGTTTAGGTTGCTTTCGCTAGCCTCAACATCAGTTGGGTCTTCTTCCAGTTTATCACGCATTGCGGCATAATCAGGGTGACGGTATAATGCATTCTCGTCTAAATCAACCTTCGCATCAACCGCAATAATTTTATCATCGCTAGTTTTTAATACGGGGTTAATCTCGAACATTGCAGAGTCGGTTTGGTCGTAAGCTTTGTATAGAGCAGAAACAAACTTCACCATTTCTTTATGTGCAGCACCACTTAAACCTAAGTTAAAAGCAATTTTGCGAGCTTGGAAAGCTTGTAAGCCAACTTTGGGGTCAATTTCTTCTTTAAAAATCAAGTGTGGGGTGTGTTCTGCCACTTCCTCAATATCCATACCACCTTCGGTACTGTACATGATGATATTACGGCCAGTAGCACGATCTAGAAGTACACTCACATAGAATTCCTTAGTTTCCGATGGACCTGGGTAATAAACATCTTGGGCAACCAAAATTTTGTTTACCTTTTTACCCTCAGCACCAGTTTGTGGTGTAACCAACTGCATTCCCAAAATATCGGTAGCTCTTTGCTTTACTTCATCCAGATTTTTGGCCAACTTCACACCGCCGCCTTTTCCTCTACCACCAGCGTGGATTTGTGCCTTAATCACAACCCAGTCAGAGTTAAAGTCAGTTTTCATTTTTTTAGCGGCCTCAACAGCTTGGTCAACCGTATCAGCAACAATGCCTTCTTGTATAGCAACGCCAAAACTCTTTAGAATTTGTTTACCTTGATATTCGTGGATATTCATTTGATTAAAAATTTGCCCAAATCTACAATTTCAAATGCTTTATGCCAATAGAAAAATAGATTTAAATGTAAAGAAATCGTAAGGTTAACTTCTTCTTAAGGTTAAATGGACGAATTGTTAAATTGTTGATCCCCTTAATCCTATTTGTTTTTATGTTTTTTGAAAACTCAAGGAAGTGATTCTTGGCAGTGCAAGTCCCGCTTTTGCTTCTCCCGATGAAAAATCGGGATTCACACAATCGGGTTTATTTAACAATGGACACTACATTAGTTTATCAATTTGATAAACATCATATAAGTTAAGATTGGCAAAGCTTGCTGGCAGTACCTGAAACTGAAGGATCTTTTAATTTTTCGATCGTTTTCTCAAATTTCAAACTCATTTTTTTCCAATACTTCTGGAAATTCACCCCGCCCGCTTTAAAGAGTTTTTGGTGTGCCTGCCAAACCACTAAGGCCGTGGCGAAATAAAAAGCGTGGTAATATTTATAGGTGAGATATTTCATTAATTTGTTTTTCTGGTTGAAAATGGTATGCAGACGTTCAATTTGAAAAGAGATATGGGGGGCTTCATCTATTAAAATATCGGTGCATATCTGTTTTAGGAGCTTACAATTGGTGGCATCTTTTAAGCATTGATAAAATATTTGCGCTGCACTTTCCACGGTAATTACGGCTATGGTCCAAAACTCCATATCGGTATAAAGTCCCCGAAATTTTCTGAATAAGCTATCTCCCCAGTTTTTCTTAATTCGTTCCTCCCCAATTAAATCAAGATAGTTCCCAAGATTGTTTCCGTGTTTTTGTTCTTCCTTGATAAATAGCTTTATCGCCTCAACATAATGTTCATCGTGCAGTTTTTTTGAAAACTTTGTAGCCGCTTTAATTAAATTCGAACCTTCAGAAGTCTCTCCAAGTTGCCAAGCTTGTAAAGACCTTAGGATGCTTTTTCTTTCCGTTGGGTTCAGTTCGGGTTTAATCTCCCAATTTATGCGTTTTTGCTTTAGGTTAAGTGAAAAATAGTTCACCCAGTATTTAGAATTATGCATATAGTTAGTTTTAAATTATGGGCAGTCTTAATTAAATAAGCCGTAAATAGAATAGGGCAATAGGTATATTTAAAAGCATCAATATTATAGTTTGTACATATTCAGGAAATCTATCCCGATTTATGAATGCACCGACTATTACAGCCAACGGTATAATAAGGTTGGCTGGAATGACGGCCATGAGGTAGTAAAGTCCTAAGATGGCAAAAATTCCATTTTGGGTGAGGCTGTATGCCAAGAATAAGATTGTGCCAAGAGCAAAAGAGCCAATGGTTAACATCCTGCCCATTTTTATTTCGGTAAGGTCTTTCATTTGTGCTGTCTAAAATTTAAGAGGTGAGCGGATCGGTTAAAGTTTACTTTTTAGGGATTGCACAGCCTCCCACTCCAGATAGCTAAAAGATAGCCATGGAACATTTTCTTTCCTTTCTAAAAACCAAGAAATTCTATGGTCGAGTCTCTGGTTAAAACCATCTTTGGCCTTCTTTAGCAACAATGCCTCAAGTTCGGCATTGCTTATTTTTTTTGTGGCTAAAGTGGTGTTGGGTTCAGGCACTACAGCATGTTTGTCTATTATTTCATGTTTTGCAGTTTGCATTACATGTTGTTCAAGCTCAGTGCGATTTTGCGCTAATAGCGGAAGCGTTTTATCAGAAAAACCCATCAAATGGTCTACATCAACTCCAATTTTATCTAATTGGTTGATGTTGTAGCTTACAATGAGTACGTCCCAATTCACAAAACTTAACAAGATTAAAAGCACATACCATATTTTTGAATTTACACGATAGAGGTAAAAAGCAGTTTTGTGTTTGGCCACTTTCAGATATACCGTAACGAGCCCAATTAAGCTAAGTGTAGCAAATACCAACACACCAATACGTTTGTAGGTAAGGCCATGGTTAAAAATGTAATCGTAATCTCTGTGGAATACCGAAGCAACCAAAAATATATTTTGTGCCATCCATATATAGGCCAACAGCTTAATCCATTTGTTTTTTCGATAGAAATTAAGGTTGCCGCTGAAAAAGAAAATAATGATGAGCATAGCAATAACGATACTGAAAATCAAGGTGTAAGTGCCATCATGCAGTTCTGCCGAAAAGTTTTTATTGGTTTCAATGGTTTTGTTGAGCCATAGTGTAGCTACATCTATACCGTTTAGCAATAATAACAGCAGGTTTAAAGCGGCAAATGAAATCACACCAATGATGTTTTCCGTTTTCAAAGCCATTTTTCGTTTGATTAAACCACCCGCCAATAGTGTACGGAATTCGTAACCAAAAGAAGGCCTTTTTAAATCTCTACGTTTACGCTTTAGCTGATCTTCGTTGCCAAGTTCTATCTCGGTTAGGGATTTACTTTTGATACCTACAATAATCCCGGCAGTAACCGTACATCCAAACAGGATGAATAGCAATTTTTCAATACTGATATCAATAAAAAAGAAACTGAATATGCTCGTAAATAAATCTCTGATGCTATTGGCGATAGTGTTGATGTATTTTGCAAAAATGGGGTTGGCAATGCTGTATAGGAAACAGAAAATGGTTCCCATTACAAATGGCAATAAAATATACTTTACTGGTCTAATCACAGGCCTTATATTTACTTTCCCCAGCTTGGTATGCTGTAGTTTTTTGATGATGCCATAAGGACCACTGATGGCTTGTAGTATGCCAAGTATGAGTGCTGTTTCTGTAGATTTTAGCAGCTCGAAATGGGCGTTTCCCAAATATATCAGCATCGTGATGAACCAAGTGACAATGGCCAGAGTTGAATTGTCGTAGATCAGATAGAAAGCAATGGCCAGATGTCCTATGGCGGTAATCAGTTTGTTGTTATGGTAGGGGATGTCTCGGTCTGTAAAAGTGACAATCATCACCAATACGGAGAATACGGCGAAGTTGCAGCCGATGGTCTCGTTCCAAAATAGAAGATTGAAGATCAATCCACCAACTGCCATGAGGATCAGCCGATAATCAATTTGTTGTTTCATAATTTTATATGGTTTAAATCGGATATTTGGACAGATAGCCACACAAAAAAGAGGGCTATTGGAATGTTGCTGAGCATGAGAACTGCTGCCAGAAGAATTTTTCTCCAGGCAGCACGGTGGTTAATCAGATGGAGCGATAAGATGAATAAAATCAGTCCATTGGCAAAAATAGCCAGGCCAATAAAGAAAGCACCTAAAATCATGACTTCGCCAACACCACTTATGGCAAATAGTAAGAAAATGCTAGTGCCAATAAACAATGATATTCTGGCGCATTGTTTTGCCACAGTAACAATTAGCAGTTCATCATTAATATCTTTCATTTTATTAAAGTGCTTTGTATTTCAAAGTTTAAATTCAAAAAAAAACCTTAGCTCCCGGTTATTGGAAAGCCAAAAATGCCAACGGCAAGTTCCGCCCATATTAGAAATAATAGGATAAGCATGGCGATGGAAATACCAATTCTCCACTTGATTGATTTTACTTTTCGGCTTATAAATGCTATCGACAAGCTGGTACTAAGAAGAAGGGTACCCATTACCAGAAAATCAAAGCCATTCCAATTTACTTCATTGGAGAATTGCATGGCCACTAAGGGTATCGCTAATAGGAAGGCTATGATAGCAAAAGTGTTAGGTGATTTTTGTTTTCTGGTATTGACCAACATTGTTTCTGTTTTCATGATTTGTTGTTTAAAATTAATATAAAGTACTTTGTATTTCAAAGTTTAAATGCAAAAAAAATTAAATGCCTTTTATCATTTTTTCCAGGGCATCTAAGTGCTGCTTGAAAGCTTGTTTTCCTAATTCGGTAATATGATAGGTGGTGTTGGTCTTGCGGCCAATAAATGCTTTGTGAATTTTTATGTATGCCGCCTGTTCAAGTGTGTTTAAATGGGAGGCAAGGTTGCCATCTGTCAATTCCAATAACTGTTTAAGCTCATTGAAGCTCATGCTGTCGTTAACAATAAGCACAGACATTACCCCCAGCCTGATCCTGCTGTCAAATATCTTATTTAGTGAACCTATTGGGTTTTTCATTTGTTAACTTTAGTTTTATTGTTGTTTTTTAGTTTTTTGGAAGAACTACGTATCACTTACAACTTAAAACGTATTACTTTTTCTCGTATTTAAAGTACATGATGGTACCATATAATATATGTAGCAGGCCAAAACCTATGGCCCAGAAATATAGCCCATAACCGATGTTAAAAAGAGCAATTATGCCTAACACAATTTCGCATAGGCCAAGGAACCTAATGTCTGAATAAGTATACTTGCTGGCGTTAATCAGTGCAAGGCCATAAAATATCAAGGAAGTAGGTGCTATAAGGCCACCTGAATTTTCGTGGTTGAGTAAGAGGGCAATAATAAAAATGCCTCCGCTAAACAAAGGAATAAACAGATTGATCAATAAATTTCTGCTGGTCTTGTCCCAAAGGGGAAGTTTCCGCTTTCTGCCTTGGCGATAGGTGAACAATAAACCTCCACCTATGGCAACTACCAGTACCAGCAATCCGATTTTTAGCAATTGAAATTCAATATCCATTTCCGGATCGATACCATAGCCGTATCCTCCCTTGAAGTACCTGTTCAATTCTTCATGTGCAAAGTAAGCACCTATCAGAGCTGTTACTCCAGCAAAAATACCCGAAAGACCACTTAAGGATATAAACCTAGAAGATCGGTCCATCATATTTCTGATGTCTTTCAATGCATTTAAATGTTCTTGCTGATTGTTCATTTTTAAAGTGCTTTGTATTTCAAAGTTATTAAAGAATTAGCGACTTCCAAATTTTTTTTGGGATTATTCAAAACAATTTAACAATTACGTAACTTTGCGGCATGCTAACTGCTAAAGGAATTAAAAAAGCTTATGGAAACCTTCCCATTTTAAAGGGCGTAGATTTTGAAGTGGGCGAAGCTGAAATTGTTAGCATTATAGGTGCTTCGGGAGCGGGAAAAAGTACTTTGCTGCATATCTTGGGCTCCTTGGACAAAGCTGATGAAGGGAGTGTAAGCTTGAAAGGAGTGGAGCTTGGCAAGCTTTCTGGCGAACTGTTAAGCGTGTTCAGAAATCAGCATATTGGTTTTGTTTTTCAGTTTCATCATCTTCTTCCAGAATTCTCTGCAATTGAAAATATTTGTATTCCGGCCTTTATTGCTAAAAAAAGCAAAAAAGAAGCGGAAAAAAGAGCTTTTGAACTACTTGATCTGTTCGGTTTAAGAGATAGGGCACACCACAAACCTAACCAACTTTCAGGAGGAGAGCAACAACGCATTTCTGTAGCAAGAGCTTTGATCAATAAGCCTGCTGTTGTATTGGCCGACGAGCCGTCGGGTAATCTCGATTCGGCCAATGCCCTTGCCCTGCATCAATTGTTTATCGACTTAAGGGACAACTTTAAGCAAACCTTTGTCATCGTAACCCACAATAACGAACTGGCACAGATTAGTAATAGGGTAGTTACCATGAAAGATGGGTTAATAGGTTAGGTTTGTCTGTTTAACTATTAAAAATCATTTATATTATATTGAAAATTCTAATTACCGGGGGTAAATCGTCAATAGCATTAAAATTAAGTAGGGCGGTTGAAGGCAATGAACTTCTGATGGCCGATTATGGCGAAATGCCCCTGATCAAGAGCAAATTGTATTCTTTTGTTGGGCTTGGAGATCTAAATGGGGAAGTTATTGCCCATAATTTATTAACTACTTGCCTAGATCAGAACATATCTTTGCTTTTGCCTCTATATAAATTCGAAATAATCGCCCTTGCGAAGGCCAAGGTACTATTTGAAGAATTTGCGGTACGTTTATTGCTTCCAACAATAACAGACGATTTTTTGACCAATGGAATATCTAGACAAAATTGGATGGTATTTGACCGAGGTGAAACTATTTTTTATACTTTGGCAGACCAAGAATTGATGGCTAAAGGAAAAATGCTTTACTGGAGTGGGGCCTATTACTTTGATCCTGAGACGAAGGTATTGGAGCCAATGGTCATTTAATCTACCGTTTTGTACCTTAATTTAATTATTCTATGTCATTTGATAAATACCTAGAAAACAAAAAAATAATCATTTTTACCCTAGACGATGTTTTGTATCCCAAGAAGGATTATCTATTGCAGGTCTACTATCTTTTTGCAGAATTTATGGCCTATTCAGAACAGATTGATGCCAAAAAGATCATTGAATTTATGAGCAATGAATATGAAGAGCATGGTGCAGATGGAATATATGCCAGGACAGCGAAGCAATTTGGAATAGCTGAAAAATATGAGCGAAACTTTAACCTCTTACATGAGAATGCTAGGTTGCCATTGAAGCTATTGCTCTATAAGGAATTGTTATCCCTCATGCAGGAAATAGTAGTCGATAGAAAGCAATTGCTCCTTTTGTTGGAAGGAAACCCGGCAGAAGAACTGAATAAAATAAAACAGATAGAATGGAATGGTTTAGAACAATACCTGAAAGTTCATTTTGTGGTAGAATACGGTAACTCGTCAAAAAGTTTCATTGAAGAACTGATAGAAGAGCAAGGTGTTGATTTAAAGGACATCACAATGGTTACTGCTCCAAACCAAATTAAAGAAAAAAGCGTAAATTTAGGTATAGATTGTTTTCCTGTAACAGAAATATTGTGAAAAAAAAATCGTTAATTAGTACGCTTATTAATTTATAAAATGAATAAAAGATATTTTTTAATATTCTCCATAATGTCAGTTTTGGCCATTGGAGCTTGTAAAAAGAGCAAGGTAGACCCTGTTACCACTCCTCCAGTAGTTACGCCACCAACTACAGGTACGGCCACTAGACAACAACTATCTTTAGATTCGATTTTTCTTTATGCCAAGGAAATCTATTATTGGAATGATAAATTGCCAACATATGATGCCTTTAACCCTAGGCAATATAGTGGATTGTCTACAGATAAGGCAAATTATGATAAGGAACTGCTGGAAATTACAAAATATTCTAGCCCTTATGAATGGACCACTGGTGCTACGTCACCTAAATACTCTTATATTTTTGATAAGACCAATAAAAACCCTACAGCCTCGATAAATGAAGTTTCTTCGGTAGATTTAGAAGGAAATGGTAATGATCTTGGCATCAGGTTTGGATTATATGGATCTACTTCTGACTATATTGTCTATGTAACAGCTGTTTATCAGAATTCTCCTGCCGAAAAATCTGGGTTTGTAAGAGGAGACGTGATCAAGAAAATTAATGGCGTAAGTTATGGTACAGACTATAACTCGGAAGTAGGAGCATTGAATACAGCCCTATCTGGTACCACAGTTACGTTAGAGGGGATTAAAGCTGGGGGAACTGCATTTAATCTTACCTTAACTAAAGCAGTCTTTAAGAGTAGTCCGATCTATAAGTCTAAGGTGATTACTGCAGGGACAAAGAAAGTTGGTTATGTAGCTTATGCCAGGTTTTCAAATGCCGATAATTCTGTAAATGAACTGAATACGATATTTGATGGGTTTTCGACCAGTGGAGTAACTGATTTGGTAGTTGACTTAAGGTACAATGGAGGAGGTTATGTAAGTACCGCCGAGCATCTGATCAATCTTATTGCCCCTTCAACAGCAAGCGGGGTGATGTTTAGCGAATATTACAACGCCACCATGCAAGCTGGAAATGCCAAAATATTGGCTAATCAGCCTTTGCTTGATGCCAATGGAAAAATCAGGTATTCAAATGGAACAATGTTGACCTATGCCAATGTTAATTATTCGGTAGCCTCAAATACAGTAAATTTTGCAAAAAAAGGTGCGCTTGCGAATGTGAGCAATATCGTTTTTATTGTATCTGGTAATACTGCATCTGCAAGTGAATTGGTAATTAACAGCTTAAAACCGCACATGAATGTTAAATTAGTGGGCAAGACAACGTATGGTAAACCGATAGGCTTTTTCCCTGTTACTATTGAGAATAGGTATGATGTATATTTCTCACTTTTTGAAACTAAAAATTCTTTAGGCCAAGGTGGCTACTATTCAGGCATGGTACCTGATTATGATTTGTTTGAGGTTCCTTCTGGAACGATCATGTACGATTTTGGTAATGTAAATGATGTCTATCTTAAAAAAGCTTTAGATGTATTGGCACCTGGCACTACCGTTACAAATGATAAAACGGTAATGGCTGCAAAACAGACTTCATCGAACACGGTTTCTTCTTCTAATATGATCAATGCAGATTTTGTAGGTCGTGAGTTTAAGGGAATGATAGAAAACCGTTTTAAATTAAAGAACTAAAAAAATCAATGCATTTATGTAAAAAGACTGCATTAGCAGTCTTTTTTTATGATTAAATTTTTACAGTAAACTGTCTAAAAATTAAGATACAATATTGGCATTCTTATAAAAAAATGGTAAGCTTGTTCAAACAAAAAATATAATACTTATGATTGGGGAATTAATTGAAAAGGAAGAAATAAACGTACACGAATTTTTGCCTGCAGATGTGCAATTGTCTGAAGAGATGTTATCCAAGCTTTCATCTGCGCAAAGGTTGGGCAACGAGTTTAAATCTAAAGCATACATCGCATTTAATACCAGGCAAGGTGTTAAAAAGGTAAGTACAACCGTATGGTCGGTCACCGAGAAATATCTACAGTTAAAGAATAATGTGCATGTACCTATAAAGTCAATTGTTGACATAGATTTCTAAAACAAAAAATCCCAACTTTTTAAAGTTGGGATTTTTGTTTCTACTGTTTTTTCATTTGCAGGTTTTCTCTGAATATAGCTTGTATATCGCGCTGCTTATCTATATTGATAATCACTTCCTGTATTACCGCCACGGCATTGGTATAAAATGTTTGGTTAATGTTTTTAAACTCATCTGTAGCTTTGTGGTAATCTTTATGATCTTCTACACCAAAATATAAGAAAGGAATGTTTTTAGCGTTAAAAGCGCCCTGGTCACTTTGGTTAGTCCAGTCATCATGGCCTAATTTAGGATCGTCATGACCCAGCAAAAGTTTGATGTTTGGGTTGGTGGTCGTAAGATATCCCTTTAGTTGAGGATACTTAAATGTACCACAGGCATAGAGCTCGCCTTTATCATTATGGCTGATCATGTCCATATTGATGTTTAACTTTATTTTATCTAAGGCTACCGGCGGATTGGCCACAAACGACTTGGCTCCCTGAAGACCCATTTCTTCGGCATCAAAAAGCGCAAAAATGAGTGTGTTATTTGGTTGGTGTTCGTTAAAGTACTTAGCAAAACTCAATAAAGCAGCCACGCCAGAAGCGTTGTCGTCTGCGCCATTGTATATTTCATTGTTAATGATACCAATGTGGTCGTAATGTGCGGAAATTACAATGACGTCATCAGATTTTCCCTTTACATAAGATAACAGATTAACACCCTTGGTCACACTGTTTCGACCTTTGATCTCGAAATTCTGCTCGTATGCATGGAGAGATGGAAGCGGTTTAATGCCCATTTCTTTTAGTCTCTTTATCAGATAAGCTCTTGCCAATTCCCCTCCTCTGGTACCCGATTTTCTTCCCTCGTACTCATCAGATGACAAAACTTCAACATCTTTTAATAATTGGTTGCTGCTCATGGTCGTTGATTTTTCTTTGACTGAACCGCAACCTAATTGTAATGCCAATGGGATGATAAATAATAATCGTTTCATTTCTATAAATATTGAAATTTAAAGGTATGAATATTCAGTTAAAAAGGTTTTCTTTTTGTAAAATCTTGAATATTGATCATGACTTTTATGGATTCCTTTCTAAATTGCTACTGAAAAATATATGAAGTATGGAATATAGAAAATTAGGAAAATCAGGTTTACAGGTGAGTGCGCTTTCATTTGGAAGCTGGCTTACTTTTGGGAACCAGATCAGCGATAAAGTGGCCGATGAGCTTATGGGCTTGGCCTATGATGCCGGGGTTAATTTTTTCGATAATGCCGAAGGTTATGCCGAGGGAAAATCGGAAATTGTAATGGGCAATATTATTAAAAACCAAAAGTGGGAAAGGGAATCGTTTGTAGTGTCGAGCAAGGTATTTTTTGGTACGGAGAACAAAGGCCCAAATAGGGTAGGCTTGTCACGTAAGCATGTGATCGAAGCTTGCAATTCCGCTTTAAAACGCCTACAGGTAGATTACTTGGATTTGTACTTCTGTCATCGGCCTGATAAAAGTACGCCTATAGAAGAAACAGTTTGGGCAATGAATACTTTGTTACAACAGGGCAAGATTTTGTATTGGGGTACCTCAGAGTGGAGCGCTTCAGAAATTATGGAAGCTATCGTAGTAGCTAAACAATATAACCTGATAGGTCCTACAATGGAGCAGCCACAATACAACCTTTTTGAGCGCAACAAACTGGAAAATGAATATCTCCATTTGTTTAAGGAATATGGATTGGGTACCACCATTTGGTCGCCATTGGCTTCGGGTATCCTCTCGGGAAAATATACCAATAGCGGGGTAGAAGGAACTCGATTGGGAATGAAGGGTTTAGAGTGGCTTAAAGATAGGACGCTAGCAGCAGATAGGATGGAAAAGGCATCGGCATTACAGGTGTTGGCAAATGAGTTGGGTATTCCTTTGGCCAAATTATCTATCGCCTGGTGCTTAAAAAATCCTAATGTTAGTACGGTTATTTTGGGAGCATCAAAAACTGTTCAACTTCAGGAAAATTTAAAAGTTTTGGAAGTCTTGCCTTTGTTAACGGACAAAGTAATAGAGGATATAGAAAATATAGTAGGTACCAAGCCTAAGCTAGCAGATTTTTAAATCTTTATTATATTGGCGGGCATCATCTTACGCTCGCCAATATTTTAAATATAGATACTGCCTTTTAGGTAGGTGATAGCTTTTCCCTTCATTAAAACACGATCTGCTTTTAGTTCGCACCAAAGCTCACCCCTTCTTTCCGAAATTTGATAAGCATGTAGTTCATTTTTGCCTAATTTTTCTGCCCAGTAGGGTATAAGGTTGCAGTGGGCCGAGCCTGTAACGGGATCTTCGTTTATGCCTGCTGCAGGAATAAAAAATCGGGAAACGAAATCGCTATGATCGCCTTTGGCAGTTACAATAACTCCATCTTTATCTATCTTAGCTAAGGCAGAGAAGTCTGGCTTAAGCTCATGTATGTCTGTCTCATGTTCGTATACCAACATAATATCTCTGGCCCTTAGTACTTCAATTGGTTTTTTATCACCAATGGCAGTGAGGAGTTCGTCTGGAACCTGCGATTTAACGGCAGGTCTGGAGGGAAAGTCCAAAACATATAAATCTCCTTCGCGTTTAACTGTTAAGGTGCCGGCTTTTAAGGTATGGAAATGGATTTCATCTTTTCCATAGCTCAGTTCGGTAAATAAAATATGGGCAGTGGCCAACGTGGCGTGACCACATAGGTCTATCTCAAATGTGGGGGTAAACCAACGTAGTTCAAAATTTTCGCCTTGGGGAATGAAAAAAGCAGTTTCCGATACGTTATTTTCAGCTGCGATTTTTTGCATTTCATTATTGGAGAGCCATTCGGACAATGGAACAACTGCTGCTGGATTGCCTCCAAATAGCTTATCGGTAAAAGCGTCGGCCTGATAGATGGAAAGTTTCATGTAAATAGGTTTATAACAAATTTACATATCGTATTTGTGATTTGGAACAGGAAGAAGTGTTTACATTGTCAGAAAATTCCAACCATGAGCGCTTCTTCCCGTTCAGAATGACGGTTGGTTAATAATAGGTCAACCTCACCACACCAGCAATTTTCTTTGCCAAACGGATGACCTGACGCGTATAGCCATATTCGTTGTCGTACCAAGCATATAGTATTACCGATTTGCCATCTCTTGAGAGAATGGTGGCCGGGCCATCAACAATAGAAGCGTGACTATTGCCTATTAGATCAGTGCTTACCAATTCGTTGGAGACAGAATATTCTAGTTGTTCTGAAAGATCACCAAAGAGGGAAGCCTGTTTGAGCACGTTTTCTACTTCCTCTTTTGTGGTAGGCTTGTTCAAAGAAAGATTTAGGATAGCTAAGGAAACATTAGGAGTAGGCACACGTACCGCATTGCCCGTTAATTTGCCAGCTAGTTGCGGTAGCACCTTGGCAACTGCTTTGTCTGCACCAGTTTCGGTAATGACCAAATTTAGGGCAGCAGAGCGGCC
The DNA here is from genome assembly GCF_016428855.1 of Pedobacter sp. ASV28. GTDB lineage: Bacteria > Bacteroidota > Bacteroidia > Sphingobacteriales > Sphingobacteriaceae > Pedobacter. The sequence goes on along the minus strand of NZ_JAELTN010000020.1, from coordinate 22,059 downwards.
CCTACGGTATTTTTTATGGTAATTATCCAATAAGTTTTGATCATTGGTATAAGAATGTACGGTTTCAATATGTCCTTTTTCTATACTAAAGCTATCTTCCATGATCTTAAGTACCGGAATAATGGCGTTGGTGGTACAGGAAGCATTGGAGAAAATGTGCTCTTCTTTAAAGTTGAAATCGCTATCGTTAATTCCAGTGACGATATTTGGAATATCGCCTTTGGCGGGAGCCGTTAGCAATACCTTGCTTACTCCTTTGGCCAATAAATGTTTGCCCAAACCTTCTCGATCACGATAAACTCCCGTATTATCTATTAAGAGGGCATCATGGATGCCATATTGGGTATAGTCGGCCTCTTCTGCATTTTTAACGGCAATAAGGTAAATGGTCTGTCCATTAATAATCAGTGCCTTACTTTCAAAATCCTCTATAATTGTACCATTGAAAGGGCCATGTATAGAATCGGTACGCAATAGTTCGGCCCGTTTGGTCAGCTCTTCATCGCTATAGCTGCGGGTTACAATGGCCCGCAAACGTAATTGCTCCCCTTTTCCGGCCTGCACAATAAGCTCTCTGGCGGCAATACGACCAATACGACCAAAGCCGTACAAGATTACATCTTTGGGTTTTAAATTGATTTTGTCCTTACCGATGTGTGCTCCCAATTTACTAATGATAAAATCATGTAGTGAAGATTGGGTATTGCTTTCGTCGAGCCATTCAGAAGCTAGCCTACCAATGTCGATACGGGAGGGAGCTAGACTTGACTGGGCAATTGTATTGGCAAGTTCTAATGTTTCGTAAATGGAAATATCCTTTCCACTGACCTCTTTGGCATATTGGTGATAGGCCAAAATTTCACTACTGCCCACATCAAACAAAGGCTTTCGGAAAAGTACGAGTTCAATCGATCTGTCGAACCATAAATGGCCAACGCATTTAATGAGCTCAAGTGCTTTTTTTTCTTTTTCAATCCAGTTTTGAAATTCCGATTGATATTTATTAGGCATACAAGAAATTATTTGGGTTAGAAATGCCGCAAAAGTAAAAAAGATTGGGAGAGTACCCAATCTTTTTCTATTTTATTTTCCTGTAAAATATTGTGTTATAGTGTGTTGAAATTACACTAAGTAGCTTTTCTTTGCTGCTATCCTAGATAGGATTTCAAGATTTTGCTACGCGAAGTATGGCGTAAACGTTGTAGTGCTTTGTCTTTAATCTGACGGACACGTTCACGAGTTAAGTTAAATTTCTCACCAATTTCTTCTAATGAAAGTGGGTGGTTGGTACTCAGCCCAAAAAACAATACGATAATTTCACGTTCTCTTTCGGTAAGTGTAGATAACGAACGCTTAATTTCTTCAGACAGCGATTCGTTAATTAAGTTACTATCTGTATTAGGTTCGTGATTTTCCAATACATCTAATAGGGTATTCTCTTCTCCCTGTACAAATGGGGCATCCATTGATACGTGACGACCAGAATTACTTAATGTATCAGAAATTTTATCCACTGTGGTTTCCAATATGTCTGCCAATTCTTCAGGAGAAGGTTCGCGTTCATATTCCTGCTCTAATTTAGAGAAGGCCTTGCTAATTTTGCTTAGGGAACCTACCTGGTTTAGCGGCAAACGTACAATACGGCTCTGCTCGGCAATAGCCTGTAAAATAGATTGACGAATCCACCAAACAGCATAAGAAATGAACTTGAAGCCTTTTGTTTCGTCAAATCGTCTAGCCGCCTTGATCAAGCCTAAGTTGCCTTCATTGATCAAATCGCCTAAGGTCAAACCTTGATTTTGATATTGCTTTGCTACGGAAACCACAAAACGAAGGTTCGTTTTTGTTAATCTTTCGAGAGCAGCCTGATCACCTTCACGTATCTTACGAGCTAGAATTACTTCTTCTTCAGCTGTGATTAAATCTACTTTTCCAATCTCGTGCAAGTATTTGTCTAATGATTGACTTTCGCGGTTGGTAATGGATTGGGTTATTTTGAGTTGTCTCATTTATATGTTTTGGTCCTCGTTATAATTTCGATTTTGCAAAAATAGGAATTTTTTATGCAGAATGGAAAGTTAAATTACTGAAAATGTTATATATTATATTGAATTTTTCAATGATTACTTTATAGCAAAAATCATTCCAAATTAAATTTTGCTAAAATGTCACTATTTTTTGATTTAAGGTTATAATTTATTGTAATTCAATAATATTTTATTAAAGTTTAATTTATTTTATTCCTTGTTTTTTTTTGTTTAAAAAAAACAGTACTTACATCTTCTGAGAAGTATGTAGAAATAAGCAAAAATCAGGGCAAATTGTTTGTTTTGGTTTGTTATTTTAGTACATAAAATAAACAAGATGGGGAAAATATGACATAAAGTAGCGTTTAGATGTCAAACCAATCTGACTTTTAAGATGTAAGGTTTGAGTTGATGGGCAGTGTGTTAGGTGGTTAATTATGAAATACCATTTAAAATGACAATAATGAAGATGTTATCGGCGAGGTAGTATTTGGCAAAGTATGCGGTATATTTGGGAGTTGTAGAATATCGAAATGCGCTTTAAAGGCTTTTAAGAAATAGTATGATGGAGTGAAAAACCTGTAATGAAATATGATTTTACAGATTTTTCACTTCGTTGATTAATAAATGTATCTGCTATAAATTAAGATTGGTCATCTAAACTGGCATCGGGTGCATTTTTTTTTACAGATTCTATCCCGTTATCGCGACTAGAAGTGCTTTCATACATTTCACTAGTGCCTATAATCTGTCCATTTGTAGAGGTGAGGTTAAAATAAGGCTTGCCACTCGAAGATTCTAAACGATCGAAGTGCTTATCATCCTGTGAATTTTTACGAACGGATTCGATACCGTTTTCACAACCTGATTTGGTGCTATAGCCCTGGCTGGTTAAAATAACCTGACCATTGCCTGCTTTAAGGTTAAACTGGTAATCACCGTTTTTCCTTTTTGTAATTTCAAATTTTCCCATAATCTAAAGGTTTTTGATTTCAACTAAAATAAGTATAATCTTGTTAAATATGAGAAGGTTAGGTGTTATTTTATCATGGTATGTGAATGTTTGACCATTGGATTTAATCGGAAATGAATTCGACAATTTGAAAAGTGGGGTTGGGATAAGAAATGATCTGATTTTTTATGAGGTTCAGATGGGTAGACTATAAACTAAATGTTCGTGAGGTTTGCCCAATAAAATTCTCTCTCCCTCGGGAACAAAACCGAGCCTTTCATATAGCCTTTTAGCCGCAGGATTTTCTTTGTCTACCAATAATCCTACTTTTTGATGCCCAAGTTGTTCGGCCCATGCTATTGCTGCCTTAATTAGAAGTTGACCTAAGCCCTTACCTCTGTGACCTGGTTTTATACTGATGGTGTCTAAATAGAATTCTCCTGCAGCGCTTTCTTCTTCCATTATAAAATCGGCATTGTCATGATATTTTTTAATGTAATTGAAAAATGGCAGGCGTAATGCTTTTAATAAAGCACCATCATATGCGGTAATAGAACCTATAATTTCGTTGTTTTCTACGTAAACCAAGGTATTCTGGTAGCTATATTGGTTGTGCTCAAGCGTACAAAAATGTTGGAAAAGAGCAATGCAATCTTCGGTTTTATCCGAATTCCTGAATTGCATGGCCAGTTCCTTCATGGCATGGATCATTAACTCGGCAATAAATCTTGCATCTTCTGGTTTGGCAGGTCTGATCATCTGTTGCTAAAAATAAATACTTAGGCCATGGCCCATGAAAAAAAATCTATTTATAGGTATAGTAGTTCTATTTTCAAACCAGCTGATGGCGTGAAGGTTGTTGTTGTTTGTTTTTGCATATAGGCTTACCGGCTTTATCTTTGAGCTGCGATCTCCCAGTATTTTTAATTAGGTACCGAAGCTTAAATGTATTTTCATGGCAGTAGACCACCAATAATAACCATCGGGATACTGATTGGGATCAAATTTCTTATCAAAATTTCTGCCTAGTGTATAAGATACGAAAGTTCCTAGATTGATGGGGTGAAAAATCAAACTATTTCCAATCTTAATAATACGGATAAATAAAATAATAGTTTATTCACCTACGTAGCCTTTTTATTGTTTTCATGATCAGGCTGTGCCTGAAACATTAAAATAAATATTATCCTCCTTAAAGGATTAAATCATCCTTACAAAGGATGGGCTTAAATGGCTTATTTTAATTATATGGGGCCTGTTTAATCTATAACCGAATAAATCTGCAAATGTTTTGAGGCATTAAAGGATGTTGTTCAGCGAGAAAGTATCTTTCAACCTAACTCCCCTTTCGGTATGTTGCAAGGTGCAGCATTCATGTATAGGATCATGTTCGAGGTACAGGATGTATTCATTTGTGGCTGCCTCGGACAGGAATTCGGCTTTTTCTTTCAAGGTCTGCAAAGGGAACATATCATAGGCCATTACATAAGGTAAGGGAATATGCCCGACAGAAGGCAGAAGATCGGCCATATAAACAATGGTTTTATCTTTATAGCTCAATTGTGGTAGCATCATAGCATCGGTATGCCCATAGGCAAAGCGAATATGGATGCCATCATGGAAATGGGTATGGTTTTGGGTTGGAATAAATCTCAACTGACCACTTTCTTGTATGGGAAGAATGTTTTCGCTTAAGAAAGAAGCCTTTTCTCTGGCATTTGGTTTTATGGCCCATTCCCAATGCTGTTGGTTGCTCCAATAGATGGCGTTTTTAAAAGCCGGACGGAGCTGATCCCCGAATCTTTCAATTGAACCGCCACAATGGTCGAAATGCAGGTGTGTGAGAAAAACATCGGTAATGTCATCCCTATGGAAACCATGGGCAGCTAGAGACTGATCTAGAGTATCATCGCCATGTAGGTAATAATGACCGAAAAACTTTTCATCTTGCTTGTTGCCCAGACCATTATCTACCAGTATCAAACGGCTGCCATCTTCAATCAATAAACATCTCATGGCCCATGAACACATATTGTTTTCGTCTGCCGGATTGCTTTTTTGCCAAATTGATTTTGGAACTACGCCAAACATAGCACCGCCATCTAATTTAAAATTTCCTGTATTGATGGTGTAGAGTTTCATTTGATTTACAATTTTAGATTGACGAATTACGATTTACTGGTTAATCGCTGACTTGCTTAGTTGTTTAATCGAAATTTATGCTAAACAAAAATTGGTTAATTGCATTATCAACAATTAACCAATTTAAACAGTTTAACAATTAACTTATAAGTGTATGACTTCTCCGTATGCATCAGCTGCAGCCTCCATAATCGCTTCGCTCATGGTTGGATGCGGGTGTACAGACTTGATCATTTCATGGCCAGTGGTTTCCAGTTTGCGGGCCACTACAATCTCGGCAATCATTTCGGTTACATTGGCACCAATCATATGTGCGCCAAGCAGCTCTCCATATTTAGCATCGAAAATCAGTTTTACGAAACCATCTTTGGCACCAGCAGCACTTGCTTTACCAGAGGCAGAGAATGGGAATTTTCCGATCTTCAGTTCGTAACCAGCCGCTTTGGCCGCTTTTTCGGTATAACCTACGGAGGCAATTTCTGGAGAGCAGTAAGTACAACCCGGAATGTTATTATAGTCTAAAGGTTCTACGTGTAAGCCTGCAATCTTTTCAACGCAAATGATACCTTCTGCAGAAGCAACGTGAGCTAGGGATTGACCAGGCACCACATCGCCGATAGCGTAATATCCTTTTACTGAGGTATTATAATATTCGTCGACAACAATTTTGCCTTTATCAGTTTTAATGCCTACTTCTTCAAGGCCAATATTTTCGATGTTAGCCACAACACCAGCAGCAGAAAGTACAATGTCACATTCGATAGTTTGTATACCACTGGCAGTTTTAACCTGTACTTTGCAACCTGTACCACTCGTATCCACAGACTCAACGCTAGAAGAAGTCATGATTTCTATGCCAGTTTTCTTCAAGCTACGTAGCAATTGTTTTGATACGTCTTCATCTTCTACCGGGACAACGTTTTCCATAAATTCTACAATGGTAACTTTGGTACCCATGGTTGCATAGAAGTACGCAAACTCAACACCAATAGCGCCAGAGCCTACCACCACCATCGATTTTGGTTGTTGAGGTAATACCATGGCTTGACGATAGCCAATCACTTTTTTGCCATCTTGCTTTAAATTGGGTAATTCTCTAGAGCGAGCACCAGTAGCAATTACAATATTTTTAGCTGTTAGTTCTTTTTGTGAACCATCAGCACCTTTAACTTCAACTTTGTTTCCTGGTTTTACTTTGCCAGAACCCATAATCACGTCTATTTTGTTCTTTTTCATTAAGAACTGAACACCTTTGCTCATGCCATCGGCTACACCGCGACTACGCTTGATCACGGCATCAAAATCCACCTTGGCCGCTGAGGTTGTGATACCGTAATCAGCCGCATGGTTGATATAATCGAATACTTGTGCACTCTTTAATAACGCTTTAGTAGGTATACAGCCCCAGTTAAGGCATATTCCACCTAAAGATTCGCGTTCTACAATTGCGGTTTTTAAGCCCAATTGCGAAGCTCGTATGGCAGTAACATATCCACCTGGACCGCTACCTATAACAATTAAATCGTAGTTCATATCTTTTTAAAGGGAAATTAACTTAGTAATATGTTGCCAAAATTAAAAAAAATGTTGGTTAAACCATATGACCTGCTGTGTGGCTATTGTAATAAAATGGCTGTATGAATGAAAGATTAATAAATGTAAGACGCCAAAAATATAAAATCTTTATTTAAGGTCTTGTGTTATTGTATTTTATGCTGTTTAATGCAAGTGTTAACTGTGGAAAAGTTTTGGCATAATTAATAATTATTTAACATTGGAATAAAGACCATGATCAAATTAATACCTAGATTTGTGGCGTTATTTTAACATATCTTAACAAAACAATTTAATTCATTAAAAAAGAGCATGAAAAAATCTTTACTATTAAAAATTGTATCGATTGTTTTTGTTTTTGTAGGTTTTATCGGTGTAGCGAATGCACAGGTAACCTCATCTACAATTTCAGGTACAATCAGGGATTCTAAGGAAACCCTACCTGGCGCAAGTATAAAAGCTACGCATGTGCCATCTGGAACAGTATATACCTCTGTTTCTAACAAAGATGGTTTGTTTAACATTACTGGTATGCGTGTGGGAGGGCCTTACACTGTAGAGGTGACCTATATGGGGTACGAGAAGTCTACCCAAACAGATATTGTATTGTCATTGGGGCAACCCTATACACTAAATGTAGTATTGTCAAGTGCAGGTACCGTACTACAAACCGTAAATATAAGTGGTGTTGGAACAAAAAGTATCGTAACCCAAAAACAAGGTGCTAGTACAAACGTGAATAGAACAGCCTTAGCTACCTTGCCTTCTTTTTCAAGGAGCATTACTGACTTTACCCGTTTAACCCCGCAATCTACAGGTACAAGTTTTGCAGGTAGAGATGCCAGGTTAAATAGCGTAACGGTTGATGGAGCTAATTTGAACAACACCTTTGGTACTTCAGCTGCTTTATTGCCAGGAGGAACTGCGCAGCCGATTTCAATTGAAACTTATGACGAGCTTTCCATAAACATAGCTCCTTTTGATGTAAGGCAATCGGGCTTTACAGGAGCAGGTATCTATGCAACTACAAAAAGCGGAACGAACACTTTCCATGGATCAGCTTATACCTATTATAAAGACCAATCTTTTAATGGAACAATGATTGGTGATTATGATATTAGTAGCAGCGTTTCTAAAGCAAGTACAAAAACATATGGTTTTACTGTTGGTGGTCCAATCATTAAGAATAAATTGTTCTTTTTTGGAAACTACGAAAGAGAAGAATCAACTTCTCCTGGTATAGCTTTTTTTCCAACCGGAGGTACAGGAACTGGAACACAGTCGGCAACAACTGTTACAGACTTAATAAAAGTATCAGATTATCTACGAAATAACTACGGATATGAAACAGGTAGATATGACAATTTTCCAGCGTTTCAGGAAAAGAACTACAAAATCTTGGCAAAGGTAGATTGGAATATTAACGACAAAAATAAATTAACGGTAAAGTATAGTTACTTAAATGCAACAAATGATCAAACTGTTAATTCTCAAAGCACACCTAATAATGCCTCTCATACTTGGGTAAATACGGTTACCAATGTTACCGGATCTCGTACAAACTTAGTGAATGGTCGTTACAGCATAAATTCTATTGCATTCGAAAATTCTAACTATGGTTTCTTGAACAAGGTGACTACCGTAACAGCCGAATTGAATTCAAAAATAAATTCAAAGCTTTCAAATCAGTTGTTATTTACCATGAAAAAGTATGATAATCCTCGTACTACTAAAGGAGATTTATTCCCTACCATTGATATTTATAATGGCTTAGGAAATAACTATATCACTGCTGGTTCTGATCCTTATACAAAAAATAACGAAGTAATTGATAATACCACTAGTATTTATAACAACTTAACCTATTATGCAGGAAAGCACACCCTTACTGCAGGTATAAATTATGAATTCCAAAGGGTAGGAAATGCTTATATGCCTGGTGCTGCTGGTTCTTATATCTACAACTCATTGGATGATTTCTTGAACGATAGAGCACCAATTCAGTTTACCTATAATTACTCATTGGTACCTGGAGTTGATAAAGTATTTTCTGCAAATTTAAAGGTAGGAACTTTGAGCCTATATGCTCAAGATGAGTTCGCAGTAAACGAAAATTTCAAAATGACTTTTGGTTTGCGCGCTGATAAAGGTATTTACCTAGAGAATCCTCTAGAAAACCCTCAAATGACTGCCCTAATGTTGCCTGATGCTAATGGAAATTTGAAAAGCTACAATTCAGGAGCTTGGCCAAAATCAAGAATCTTATTATCTCCTAGATTTGGTTTCAGAGCAAACTTATTAGATGATAAGTCGTTGGTTTTCCGTGGTGGTATGGGTATCTTTACTGGAAGAATACCATATGTTTATTTAACAAACAGCCCTAGTAATACAGCGATGTATAACTTTGGAGGTGTAGCTACAGCAGCTCAATTGCAAAATATTAAATTAGTAAAAGATCCAAGTGTTTATGCTAATTTATTCCCTCAAATTGCTGGTACAGCAGTTCAGTCTGCCACAGTAGTAATTGACGAAAACTTCAAATTTCCTCAAATTTTCAGGGCTAATTTAGCATTGGATAAAAATTTGGGAGATGGATTTAGTGCTAGTTTCGAAGGCTTATTTACCAAAGATATTAATGCTACGAGAATGCGTAATGCCAACTTGAAAGCGCCAACCGGTGTGTTGAAGGAAGGTGATTTAACTAGAGTTAGATATGTTGGTACCGGAACAAACGGTGCAGTAACAGCTAATGACAGGGCATTCTATCCTAACTTGAATTCTGTAATTGCATTAGAGAATACTAATAAAGGTTATGCGACTTCTTTAACTGGTCAAATTAATAAGGCTTTTTCTGGAGGATTTAATGCTTCACTAGCTTATACTTACACACAAGCGAAAGAAGCTTTTGCTACAGCAGGTTCAACAGCAGGAAGTGTATGGGCTACTACAAATAACGTAGGAACTACAAACGATGTGGAATTAGGTTATACCCAGTTCTATGTACCTCACCGTGTGGTAGCTAATTTTTCGTACAAAATTGATTATTTAAATCATGGAGCTACTACTTTCGGTTTGTTCTTTCAAGGCCAGGCTGGAGGAACCACGCCAATCAGCTATACCGTTAACGGTGACCTAAATGGTGATGCTAACTCTTCTGATCTAATGTACATTCCAAGAAATGCTAGCGAAATGAATTTCACTCAATATACTGCTACAGTAAATGGTGTTGGTTATACTTATACAAAAGAACAACAAGCAGCAGCATTTGAGCAGTTTATCAATAATACCCCTTATTTGAAAAAGAATAGAGGAAAATATGCGCAAAGAAATGCTGCATTTTTACCTTGGTATAATCGTATTGATGCGAATATTCTTCAAGATTTCTATATTAAGACAGGAAATACTAAACACACTTTGCAACTTAGCGCTGTTGTGGTTAATTTACCGAATTTGTTGAGTAAATATTGGGGTATCCAAAAGATTGCGACCTATAACAATCCTATTACTTACTTGAGTACTGATGCAAATGGCGTTCCTTCTTATAACATGCGTAACTTGGATGGTAAATTGGTAACGCAACCATTTAGAGATGCTACAACTGCTTCTACTACTTGGAGCTTATTGATCGGAGCTAAATATATCTTCTAAAATTTTAAAATTAATCATAGTATGAAAAAATATATCGCATTAATGTTTATTGGACTTTTAACATTTTCAATAACATCTTGTACTAAAGATCCAGACATTTTGGCAAGTGAGAGCAAATTACCTGCGTTGCAGTTGAGCAGCTTAGGGTATCAGCAAACGGGTCCTTTTATCATTGCAAGTACTGTACTCCAAATCAACTTTGGAGCTACTGCAACAAACATAGATCAAGGAGCATTTAAACTTGAAATTTTGAATGGTACATCTGCCACTTCGCCAGTGATCAAGACAGTAAATTTCCCAAGTTGGAACGGTAAGGATGACAGCGTATTATCAGGAACTGCTCCAAATACCACTCCAAATGGTCCTCAAAGTATCAGCTATACCTTACTGCCAACCACTTATCCTAATACTAAGGTTTTTGCTGGGGTAATTTTGTTGAAGTTGAGTTCTTTGGGATTATCTGCAGCAAGCACTTATTCGGTAAGAGCTACAGCTATTAGTGCCGATGGAACAAAAACTTCAGTTTTTACACAAACTTCATTTATTAAAACATTGTAATTGAAGTAAAATTAATACAATTCTAAAGAAAGGCCTTTTATTTTTAAAAGGCCTTTCTTCGTTTAAGTCATTTCTGCTTGATTTTAGTGAGGTAGAAATGGGTTTTGAAGGTAATGTCAATATCCGTAAATTAGATCAGCAAAACCTTAAGCCCAAAACCATGGATCAGAAAATTATTAACCTTTACGATTCTTATACACATAGTCAACTTAGCAGGAAAGAGTTTATGAAAAAGTTGGCTATTTTAACAGGCAGCACAGCATTGGCCTTAACCATATTGCCTGCTTTGGAAAGTAATTATGCCGCTGCTGCAACGGTAAGTGACAATGAAGTGTTTAGTGAAGAAATTACTTTTCCTGGAGCAGAAGGTGATATGAAAGGTTTATTGGCCATGCCGAAAGGTAACAAGAAGAAATTGGGTGCGGTAGTGGTTATCCATGAAAATAGGGGATTGACCCCACATATTAAAGATGTGACTAAAAGAGTGGCGCTGGCCGGTTTTTTGGCCTTGGGTGTTGATGCCCTTTCCCCTTTTGGCGGTACGCCAGAAGATGAAAATAAAGGGAGAGAATTAATTGGGAAACTGGATGCCGACAAAAATCTGCAAAATTATCTGAAGGCCTTGGAGTTTTTGAGGACCCATAAAAATGGCAATGGTAAAACGGGTTGTGTGGGCTTTTGTTGGGGTGGAGGGATAGCCAATAAACTGGCAGCAAGTGATCCGCTTTTAAACGTGGCCGTAGCTTATTATGGGGCGCAAGGCAAAGCGGAAGACGTACCTAAAATTAAGGCAAGTTTGTTGTTGCATTATGGTGGCTTGGACGAACGTATTAATGCTGGGATACCTGCCTATGAGCAAGCTTTAAAAGCCAACAAAATTGATTATCAATTATATGTATATGACGGGGTAAACCATGCCTTTAATAATGATACTTCGCCAACCAGATATAATGAGGCTGCAGCTAAATTGGCTTGGCAACGTACCATAGATTTATTTAAGAAGAAATTGGGGTAGCCAATCAATAGTGCCGTTACCCTGAATTTATTTTAGGGCTTTCTTTCTGCTGATGCTCAAATAAAATCAGCATGACTACATTTAATGCTTAGTTATGACGAAATGTATGGGTAATGGTTTCTTTTAAGGACAACTTTAATCGACTTTTAGCCAGCCTGTAATGCTCAATCTTTGTTGATGGGTTAACAATACTTCGTGAACTAATTCATCGCTCTTAAAGAATACGCTTTTACCTTCATTAGGACTAATCAATTGCAATCGCTTTGGGTGATGTATGCATAACTCGCCACCGTCGTTAATATTCCATGAGGTATTTAGATACATAACTATAGAATATTTCCTGCTGTCATTATTTCTGAACTGGTCTAGGTGCTTAAGGTAAAAGGCTCCTTTTTCATATAATGTATAATGAAATTCGTAGCCAGTAATGCCAGTATAACAGGTTTCATTAAGATAGGCGACAAATAGATCCATGAGATCGAAAAAGGCATTTTCATGTGGGTTATCGTTTTTTCGGTCGAGCCAATAAATTTGATCGCTCCTAATAAATTTATCGTGGTCTACTAGTTTTTGATTGCCAATACCAGCTGCTGTTAGCTTTTTGTTTTTGAAAAGTCTGAGCAGATTTTCTTTAAGGTGATTAGAAAGTTCGATAGTCAGAAAATTCTCTGCAATACCAACTTTGTTTTTTATGAAGCTATCAATGAGCTCATCAAATATTTTTTCCAATAGAATTGGTTTCAGCAAAGATGAATTTTGCTGAAGGTAGTCTATTTCTGCTGTATTTTATGGATAAACTAAAAGAGGATGTTTAATGATAGATAAACTCGCCAAATTCGCTTTTAATGGTCACTTGTTTAGGTGCATTTTCAACTCTTCCAATAATTTGTGCCTCAATATTAAAGCTTTTTGAGATGGCCATAATATCTTCAGCAATTTCTGCGGGCACATAAAGCTCCATGCGGTGCCCCATGTTAAATACTTTGTACATTTCTTTCCAGTCAGTACCAGATTGTTCTTGTATCAATTTAAACAATGGAGGAATTGGAAACAAGTTATCTTTAATAACGTGTATGTCGTCGTTAACAAAATGTAGTACTTTGGTTTGTGCGCCGCCGCTGCAGTGCACAATGCCATTAATTTGGCGACGGTATTTATCTAAAATCTGTTTAATTACAGGAGCATAAGTACGGGTAGGGGATAATACCAGTTTTCCGGCAGTTACACTTTCCGTATCGCTAATTTGAACCTTGTCTGTTAATTGTTTGTCTCCGGAGAATACCAAATCAAAAGGCACGCCCGGATCAAAGCTTTCTGGGTATTTTGTAGCAATAGCTTTTTCAAAAACATCATGACGGGCAGAGGTTAGGCCATTAGAGCCCATGCCGCCGTTATATTCGCTTTCGTAAGTTGCTTTTCCGTAAGATGCCAAGCCTACCACCACATTGCCTGCCTTGATGTTGTCGTTACTGATTACTTCATCACGTTTCATACGACAGGTTACGGTAGAATCTACAATAATGGTACGAACCAAATCGCCCACATCAGCAGTTTCACCACCTGTAGAATAAATGGAAATGCCCAACTCCCTTAATTCTGCTAAAATTTCTTCGGTGCCGTTAATAATGGCAGCAATTACTTCGCCTGGAATTAAGTTCTTATTACGGCCAATGGTAGAAGACAGTAGAATTTGATCGGTAGCACCTACACAGATTAAATCATCAATGTTCATGATAATAGCGTCTTGTGCAATGCCTTTCCAGACCGATAGATCGCCAGTTTCTTTCCAGTAGGTATAGGCTAATGAGGACTTGGTACCCGCACCATCGGCATGCATGATATTGCAATAATCTGGATCGTTGCCCAGTATGTCTGGGATGATTTTGCAGAATGCTTTAGGGAATATTCCTTTGTCGATATTTTTGATGGCTGCATGCACATCTTCCTTAGATGCAGACACGCCACGTTGGTTATACCTATTGTCGCTCATAATTGCTGCAAAGATAGTTTATTAAGGTAAAAGGTGGAAGGTAAAAGGTAAAAGGTTTTTAACAAATGAAGCTATCGTTTAATTGCTAAATTGTTGGAAGGTTTGGGTGTGGTAAGGTTTTAGTTTTTCAAAAGCAAAGGGACAAGCAATTTTTATTGTTAGTCGGGCTTTTCGTTAGAATCTTTTTGTGAAAGCAAGGTTAACAATAAACTTCGTAAGTTTAAAAACTTACGAAGTTTCAAATGATTGAAACATCAAAAAGTATTTCCACTTCAATCCCGTTTAATATAATTAGAGTTATTGCTATTTAGACCGAGATTGTAGTATAGGTTTATGTAAAATAAACCCGATTGCAGCAAAAATATCCCGATTTTATCGGGAATTGTAGCGTAAAGCGGGACTGGCTTTGTTTGGTGTAGAGATTTGCTTTTCTAAAAATAAGTTTTATTATCGTTTCAAAAATCTACAGATGCTTCGACAAGCTCAGCATGACAAAATCAGTGCAACAAAAAAGGCGCAAAGTAAGCTCTGCACCTTTATATTAAGGAAAAATTTGCTTCTTATTTTAAGAACAGTAATTCTCTGAATTTAGGCAATGGCCATACGCTATCGTCAACAATTTGCTCTAATTTGTCAACGTTGTAACGGATGGTGTCGAAGTAAACTTTTACTTTTTCATCGTAACCGATTGCTTTTTTACGAGTATCTTCTTCTTTGTTTACCACTTTACGTTCTTCAAGCATAGCGTCTATGCTAGTTTTAACGATAGATAGGTGGCTAGAAAGCTTATCGATAATGGCCAATGGCGTAGCCAATGCTTCTTTGCTCAAGCCAAGCTCTTTTAAGCCTTTAGCATTTTCGATTAATGCATTTTGGTAAGCAATAACCGCTGGGATAATTTGGCTATTGGTTACATCGCCCATTACACGAGCTTCGATTTGTAATTTCTTATAGAAGTTCTCTAATAAAATCTCGTGACGGGCATGCAATTCGCGTTTGCTGAAGATATTTGCTTTAGAGAATAATTCTGTAGATTTTTCGCTTACGTAAGCATCAAGTGCCTTTGGCGTAGTTTTGATGTTCGATAAGCCACGTTTTTCAGCTTCTGCAGCCCACTCATCGCTATAACCATTACCTTCGAAACGGATCGCTTTAGATTCTTTGATGTAACGTTTGATCACGGTCATTAAGGCAACGTCTTTTTTATCGCCTTTTTTGATCAATTTATCTACGTCTACTTTGAATTTATTTAATTGGTCAGCAACAATAGCATTTAAAACGGTCATTGGTGCCGAAGAGTTGGCCGAAGAACCTACTGCTCTCAACTCGAACTTGTTCCCCGTGAAAGCAAATGGAGAAGTACGGTTACGGTCGGTGTTGTCTAATAAAATTTGAGGGATTTTAGGAATACCTAACCATAGTGAGTTATCTTCTTTTAGTTTTTTGCTTAAGCGAGAGTGCTCAATTTCGTCTAAGATCTCGTCTAATTGTTGACCTAAGAAGATAGAGATAATTGCAGGAGGGGCTTCGTTGGCACCTAAACGGTGGTCGTTGCTTACCGATGCAATACTTGCTCTTAATAAATCTGCATGTTCGTAAACCGCTTTAATGGTATTTACAAAGAAGGTTAGGAACATTAAGTTGTTTTTAGGTGTTTTGCCTGGTGCCAACAAGTTTTTACCCGTATCGGTAATTAACGACCAGTTGTTGTGTTTACCAGAACCGTTAATGCCTGCATAGGGTTTCTCGTGCAATAAGACTTTGAAGTTGTGGCGTAAAGCAACTTTCTCCATTACGTCCATTAACAATTGGTTATGGTCGATAGCTAAGTTGATTTCTTCGTAAATAGGAGCACATTCGAATTGAGAAGGAGCAACTTCATTGTGGCGAGTTTTCAAAGGAATGCCCAATTTGATGGCTTCATTCTCGAAATCGACCATGTAAGCGAATACGCGCTCTGGAATAGAACCAAAATAGTGGTCTTCTAATTGTTGTCCTTTTGCAGACATGTGGCCAAATAAAGCACGGCCGGTCATGACTAAATCTGGGCGGGCGTTGAATAAAGCTCTGTCTACCAGGAAATATTCTTGTTCGATACCTAAAGATGCATTTACTTTAGATACACTTTTGTCAAAATATTGGCAAACCTCAACAGCAGCTTTGTCGATAGCGGCTACTGCTTTTAGCAATGGTGCTTTATAATCTAAAGCTTCACCAGTGTAAGAAACAAATACGGTTGGAATACAAAGTGTTTTACCTGCTTTATTTTCCATAATGAAAGCTGGAGAGGAAGGATCCCATGCAGTATAACCACGAGCTTCGAAAGTGTTACGGATACCGCCGTTAGGGAAGCTTGAAGCATCTGGTTCTTGCTGAACTAAAGCACTACCTGCAAATTTCTCGATGGCACCATCGCCACTTGGCTCAAAGAAAGAGTCGTGTTTCTCTGCAGTTGTACCGGTTAGTGGTTGAAACCAGTGCGTATAGTGAGTAACACCTCTGCTCATTGCCCAAGCTTTCATGGCTGCTGCAATTTGATTTGCATCGTCATGATTGATTAATTCGCCTTGGTTAATCGAAGAAATTAGTTTTTCAAAAACATCTTTTGAAAGATATTCTTTCATCTTCTTTTTGTCGAAAACATTCAAGCCGTAGAATTCCGAAATTTTAGTAGATGGAGCCTTTATTTCAGGAATTTCTCTGTTTTGTGCTTCTTTTAATGCTATGGTTCTTAAGCTTTTCATTGATTTGTTTAAAATTTTATCCAAAAATATGATTTTTTATGATTTTTAATCAAAATTTTATAAAAAATATGATAAAATATTTTTTTTGATGCGATTTTTTAATTTTTATATGGGTTTTTATCTTTTTTGTATGCTTTTTTGTCCTGAATTATTTTTTATGGAATTTTAACAAATTGGTCATCATAGCTAAAAACCTTAAAGCTATGTTTAACAATTCATCAAATTTATACGGTAGTGAGTGGCTTGCTCTCGTATTTGCAAACAGGAACCAACAATATGGTGCCTACGAACTAAGGAGACAATCTTCAGGTATGTTGCTAAAGGCATTTCTAATTGTCGTACCTGTTTTTGTTATGTTTTTTGTTGGCCCCATCATTTATGCCCATTTCACCAAGACGGCCATAATAGAAATTGAAAATAAGAGGATTGAACTCGACATTGCCGCTCCTATACATGAATTGAAGAAAGAGCAGCCCAAGGCTGAACAGGCTAAACCTCAAATAGAGGCACCTAAGGCTGCCCCAATTACCCAAAAGGTGAAGACTGAAAATTTTAGTGCCAACATAAAGGTGGTGAAGGATAATTTAACGACTACGTCGCCGCCCACCATGGAGGAACTGCAAAGTGCCGTTATTGCCAGTACCAAGCAAGAAGGGGCTTTGGTTCAGGGTAATGCAACCGCCCCGGTAGGTAATGCTACGGTTGTGGGCCCAGGCGGTAATGAAGGTGGAGTTGCAAATGGCAATGGTACCGAAATCTATGAAGCTCGTGGTGTAGATGTTTATCCAGAATTTCCAGGAGGGATGAACGCCTGGGCGAAATATATCCAGAGAAATTTAAGATACCCAAGCATGGCGCAAGATGAAGGGATACAGGGAAAAGTGTTTTTAAGTTTTGTGGTGGAAAAAGATGGTTCAATTACCGATGTTAAAATCATTAAAGGAATTGGATATGGCTGTGATGACGAAGCTATTCGGGTAATTAAGAAATCGCCACGTTGGAAAGCGGGTATGCAAAATAACCTTCCGGTTAGGGTAAGGTATCAGATGCCCATTAGTTATATGATGAATAACTAGTTTTTGACTTAATAGTAGATCTGTGAAAGCGATGAAACTGATTTCATCGCTTTTTTTATTTTCTAAATGATACAATTAACGTAGTTTTAAAAAAAATCTCTTTATGCTGTTTTAATAGGTTATTGATGTTAAAGATTATACAACGAGAAGAATGGGTGCTTGAAATTGAGAAGTCTAGGAAATTACAATTTAACGAACAATCTCAAGTTGTAGATATATTATGCAGTATTTATGGATTTAAGCCAATTTATCTTCTTTTCGAAAGAAAAAACAAATTGGTTATTAGTTTTATAGCCCTTACCAAAGGACAAAAGATTTATCAACCTGTCCATTTTTTTTATTCGGCCTTTTGGATTGATGTTGAATGGAGTGATAGGGCATATTCAGAATATCTGAACGATTTTCTGCTAGAACTAAAGAAAAGATATACCCGTATTGAAATTTCACTGCCGCCATTGGTTAAGGACATTAGGCCTTTTATATGGAATTTTTTTTCTATACAAAATTGGTTTACCTATATAAAAGATACAGCTGACTACCACTATGATAGAAACGTTGTAAAGAACCTCAATAAAGTAAGTGATCTTCCCTATGTTTTTAAAGAGGAAAAATTGAATGTCCTTAGCGCCGATCTGAACCTGAGCTTGTTTAAGGAACTGGGGTTTACCCCTTCCAAAATAAAGCTGCTTGGCAAGCTTCTAAATGCCATGGCAGATACCAGGTATCTTAGCTGTTTTAATGTGTATTTGTCAGATCAGTTAATGGTTTCCCATATTCTCTTTTTGGATTTTGAATACGGTATCGCCTTCGAGATCATGAAAAATAAAGAAGATAGGCAGGATAAAGGTAATGTACATACCGTTTCTTATGATCAGCTTTTCAAATACCTTAATCGCATGGGTTATGCGCATCTCGATTTAATGGGAGGTGACATGCAATATATTGCAGCGTTTAAATCAAGATTTAGACCTCAATTAACCCCACACTTTGTAGTTACTTACTCAAAGAATGAGGTCTTTTTGAAAAAGTTGAAGCTTGTCGTCAAAAAAATGGCCAGGGCTATTATGGCCAAGTTTTAATCGAAGTATTTATTGTACCACATCTGAAATTGCAAAAGCAGCCATAGCTTTCGGGCATCACTGCCTTTACGATGGGTGTAAAATCTATTTTTCAGCTTAAACACCTCGATAATATTAAAGAGTTGATGTTTGTACAATTGTGTAGGGGAGAGATACTCCTCAATGTAGGGTTTGTAAATGGTACCCATCCAATCTTCAATGGGAATGCTGAAGCCTTTTTTAGGTCTATCCAACAATTTTTGAGGAATGTATTGATGTGTTATTTTTTTTAGTAGGTATTTCAGCTGATCATTCTTTAGGAACCACTTATCATCTAATTGTTGCATGAAATTAACCAGATCTGTTTTTAGCAGGGCATCTCTATTATCTATGCCATAGTGCATCGATATTCGGTCAGACTTTAACAGCAGGTCATTTGGTAAGTAGTTGTTAAGATCATAATTGAGCAAAGATTTTAAGGTATCACCTTTTTCTTTAAATAGATTATCTTCATTAAAATCTTGGTTTAACAGTGAACTTAATTCTTTTTTGGAAAAAAAAGCGGTTAATGCCTCATAGCTGCCAAGAGCACTAGCAGAATTAAATATTTCCTCTAATTTATTCTTCTTGCTCCTCGATACATTGGTCAGAACCGGTTTTAAAAAGTTGGGGATTTTTTGAGCTCTTTCATAAAGCCATATGGCCTTTTTATAATTGGTGTATCCGGCAAAAAGCTCATCTCCGCCTTCGGCACCAAGTAGCACTTTAATTTTTTCCTTGGATACCTGTTTGGCTATGAATGCCAATGGAATGGCCCCGCTATCTCCCATAGGCTCATCGAAAATATCAGGTAGACTTTCCAGTATTTCCGTTGCCCCTTTATTATCTATATAGTATTCTTGATGATTAGTATTTAAATAAGAAGCAATTTGACGGGCATGGGGGGCTTCGTCAAATTTTTTCCCTTTAAAACCAAGGGTAAAAGTCTTCAGTTTTTTGGCCTGGTTTTTTTGAAGTATTGCTGTAACGGTTGCACTATCATAGCCTCCGCTTAATAATACGCCTACATTAACATCTGCTATATTTCTTTTTAAGATGGAATCGGTTATCAGTTCTTCTATACAGGACAAAATTTTATTTTCATCGTTGGGTATATCGATGAGCTGGTTATCGGTATTTGAAAATTCCCTTTCCAAACTATTGCCACTGTTCAGGTCTATGATAACGGCATTTTTTCTTTTGAAATTCTTAATGCCTTCGAATAAGGTTTCATGACCCAGAAAATATCCATGGCGCAGGTATTCCTGTAAGGAACCCTTATCTATGCTTTTTTTGATGGTAGGATATTGAAGTAAACTCTTTATTTCAGAAGAAAAGATAAAAGAACTTTCTGTTTTAAAGTAATATAATGGTTTAACTCCCATGGTATCTCTGGCCAAAAAAAGCTGTTTTTGCTTTCTGTCCAGTATGGCAAATGCAAAAACACCATCAATTTTATCAAAAAGATCAAAGCCCCATTTCTTGTAGCATTCTAATAAAACCTCGGTATCAGAAAGGGTGTTGAAGATTATGCCATATTTTATAAGGGATTGTCGTAAATCCTGGTAGTTGTATATTGTTCCATTGAATGTAATGGTGTAGTTGCCACAGCTGGAAGTAAATGGTTGTTTGCCATTGGCAGATGTGTCAATGATAGCCAATCTCTCATTAGCTAATCCAATACTATAGTTTGCATGCTGTTCGAATACATGCCCATTTCCGTCCCCTCCCCGATGACGAAGGGCAGTAGAAGCATTAAGTAAGTCCTTTTCACTTATTGATTTTTGATAATCAATAAATCCAGTTATGCCGCACATTATCTCATCAAATATATTTTCCCAGTATTTTGTTTAAAGAAATTATCGGCATTAGTTCTTCTATGTTTGATTTCAGATCGATCATTATTTTCTATAATCACTTTATAAAAGTATACCCCATTTGCCAACCTGTCTCCATACATATCTGTACCATCCCATGTAAAATCAGAAGTATTATTGCCAATCCTGATATTACCCAGCTCTTCCTTAAAGATTTCTCGTACGATCTTACCGGTCACGGTCATGATCTGTACTTTTATCTTATCGGGAACCTTATCTCCTGTTAAGGTAAAGACAAATTTCATGGCTGTAGTGAATGGATTGGGGTATGGATAGAAATGGGTAATTGCAGATTCGTTAATCACTTCAAAATCTATCGTATAGTTGTTCGATTTATTAATATTCCCTGTGGCATCTCTGGCCTCTACCATCAGCGTATATATTCCATCTTCCAATTTTGAAGGTTTGTAGATCACGCTAGCCCTGTTATTAGTGCCAGAATTGGCTGGCGTAAAAGATAATAGCCCTGATTTGTAAGATACCCTTTTGTAATTACCCGTTACCGATTTTAGGTAAATATCTAAGACCGTAGTATCGTTGAGTAAGACAAATGAATTGTCATCTGTAAGATTGACCAAGATATTGGGCTGCGGAGATACGATCTCTCCATTCATAATGTGCTTCCCATCAAAAGCAATATCTACTATCGGCTCCTTGCTATCCCTTACTACTGTAAAGGGCTGTTGTAGGTAGTTATTGAAGCTATAGCTGTCTTTATCGTTGATTGGTGTAAAATCTAGCTTTAACATGTTGTTCCCCGTAAGGCCCAATGTAGGTAGCTTTACCTTAAAAGAAGTATTGGCATTCGCAGCTAAACTTTCTATTTTCCCTACTTTCACCTTGGTCACACTTCTATCTGCTTTGGTCAAGGTATAATAAACATGGACAGAATCGGAAGGATATTTGGACAGGTTTTGAAAAGCTATATCCCATCTAACACTATCGCCTTCTTGTATCAAATCTTTGTGAAAGTCGTTTTTAAGCTCAGGATTTATCGTTGCTTCGGCATATTCATCATATAAAAATTTCCATTTTACAATTTGTGGAGGTGTTCTGTTCGTGGCATCTGTAAAGTTGGCACGAATAGCCATTTTTGGATATAAATCAGCATTATAGCTACTTAAATCAATTGTGTTTGCGGGCAGATTAGTTTGTAAGACCTGCATAGAACCAGATTTGTTATAGCCTATCAGATCAAAGGAAACTACATCTGTAGCATCGGTATTTACCTCATAGTTGGCACTTTTCCATTGTGTGCCAGAACTTGTTGAAGAGGCCTTAAAAAACGGAGAAGGCACGCTTGCCGATACTGGAGCTTTAGCCATCGATACAGGTAAATTTACAGGAAGATCCCCAAAGGATAGGTTTATCGTTTGTGA
>NZ_JAELTN010000001.1 GCF_016428855.1 Pedobacter sp. ASV28 | reverse complement strand
TTTTTCCCAAGACTCTCCATTACGCATTAGTATACTGTCTAACACTTTTCCTATTTTGGCATAATCATATTGCAAGCTCGTTTTGTCATGATCCTTTGTTGTTTTGTTTAAGAATGCAGCCGTAATGGAATTATGGTTATTAATTAAAAAATCTCCACCAAAATATAACATCTTTGCATCGTCATGGCGATCTTCATCTTGTCTTTTATTTAGCAGATGAGTGGTTCCAGCGTCCATATTAGCTTGATTAGAAGTATAAAGGCCGTCATAATCAGAGTAGCGAAGGCCAAAAGTAGAAAACAAATTAATTCTGGCTGATTTATAGTTTAAACTTGGCGTAACCCTTGTTTCATTGGGTATGCCGCCAACTAAACTTAACTGTCCGTTTAACCCCGATTTTTTATTCTTCTTTAAGATGATGTTGATGATCCCCGCAGAGCCAGCGGCATCATAACGAGATGAAGGATTGGTAATGACCTCCACGCGCTCTATTTGGTCTGCAGGCAACTGGTCTAAGGCATTTCCTTGAGTAAGTCCAGAACGCCTACCATCAATCAGAATTAAAACATTACTGTTTCCCCGTAAACTTACACCCCCAGAAGGACTTACGCTTACCGATGGTACACCATTCAGTAAATCTAAGGAAGACCCTGCTTTTGATAAAACATCCCTTCCAACCTGAAACACTTTTTTATCTAGCTTTAAACTAATGGAGGGTTGTTCGCCACTTATTATAATTTCTTTTAGTAATGTAGCATCAGGCTGAAGATTAACAATTCCCAATTTAATGGACATGGCCGAATTGGCCAAGGGCTTAACCAAGGTTTGATAGCCTACTAATGAAAACTCTATTGTTAGACTATCTGTTGAAACAAATTCTAATTTAAATATGCCCTTTTCATCTGTAATTGTTGCTGCCAACAATCTGTTTTTTACATCTTTTAGGCGAACAGTTACGTAGGTAATTGGCGCTGCTGAAGATTGTTCTTGCACCGTTCCATATACAGATCTTGTTGGCGACGTGTTTACTGGTTGAGCTTTTCCGGTTGAATAACTAAACAGGATGCTGATGAGTATAAAAAGACGTTTCATGACACAAGTTTAATTGGCATTGGGTATCAAATGAGAGAAAACCATGTCAACTGCTCTATTTCCTTTTGAAATGCATTTTTCTCGTTGACGTATATACTATATTTGGGGAATGAGAAATTGTTTTTTTCTTTTTGTAATGCTGTGCTGTCTTTCTTCATGTAAGCCAGATATTAGCTTTAAAGATTACCCGCCAGTGTATAAAATAGGCGATGACCAAACATGGGTAAGAAACGATTTTAATGATACGGGCTGGACAGCTGAGCGGGGCAATACCAACAGCCATATCTTCTGGGTAAGAGCAAAATTAGATTTGATAAAAAGGCCAGAAGCACAACTGGGCTTAAAAATAGAGGGTTTCGGCGCCTTTGATGTTTATTGGGATGGAAAATATATAGGAAGCAATGGGCAGGTGATTGGTAAAAATAGACCAGAGATTCCAGGCAGTTCGACAAGTTATTTTGGCATTCCAGATTCATTGGCACAAATAGGGAGTCATTTAGTAGCACTTCGAGCCTCTCAAGCTCATTTGCCTAAAGTTCATCGCATTATAAATGTTGACCTAAGCAGTTATGAAAGTTTACTCAGACAACCCTTAATTGTCACGTCATTTATGAATTTAATGGCTGGTGCTTTTTTAATTGCGGCCATCTATTATCTTTTTTTATATGTAAATAGTAAGGTCAAGCAATTTACGGTTTTAATTTTTGCCGTCATTTGTTTTCTATTTTTTGCATTGCTCATTCTGGAATATATTAAGTTTTATGTAAAGATACCTTACACACATTTCTTCTTACGGTTGGAATTGATAGGTTGGCTGACTTTTTCGCTGGCCATGTTGGTGCCTTTATATTTTACTATTCAGTTTAAGTTTAAGCGGAAGAAAATATTGATGGGCTTACTTTTTGTTTCATTAGGGGCTATCTACATTTTTAACTTTGGCCATTATGATATCACAGCTATTTATTATAGTCTAGCCATGTGGGGCTTTTCTTTGGTAATCGTTTTTAATGCCATCTATCAGAAAGAAAAGGGGGGCATAATTGTACTAATAGGTTTGCTTTTGGGCATACTGATCAATCAATATCTATTCTATGATTTTAGCCTGTTTATCAGTTTTTGCCTTATTGTGTTGTGTATGCTCTATCTACATACCATTCAAATGAAAGTGATAGAAGAAGAATACCAATCCTCGCTGTTGCTATCTTCTAAATTGAAAATGGAATTGATCAAGAAGAATATTCAACCCCATTTTATAAAAAACACACTTACTTCTTTAATAGATTGGGTAGAAGAATCGCCCAAAGAAGGGGCGGCATTTATTCAGGCATTAGCGGATGAATTTGATATCATAAATAGCATATCAGAACAGGCGTTGATCCCAATTAAACAGGAAATCGAGCTTTGCAAAAAGCATTTGTCTGTCATGCAATTTCGTAAAGAGATCAACTACCAATGGGAAGAAGGTGGTATCGATGAGCATGAGCTTATTCCTCCTGCATTATTGCTTACCATTTTAGAAAATGGAATTACCCATAGTGCGCCACTTGCAGATGGAAGTTTTAAATTTAAATTATCATTTTCTTCGACAGTCGGCTATAAGCAATATACTTTTGAAACTTTTGCCGAAAATAGAATTAAAATTAAATCAAGAAATGGTGGTAATGGATTTATTTACATTAAGGCCAGGCTAACAGAAAGTTATGGGGATAATTGGATGTTTAAATCAAATGAAAATACTCAGGGCTGGATTTCGATCATTAGAATTTATACAAAATGAGGGTATTGATCATTGAAGATGAAGCTCGAATAGCAAAGAGGTTACAGCGTATGGCCGCTAGTTTTTTTGAGCAGACCTCTATAATTTATATTTGTGATTCTGTTCAAAAGGGAATGACTTATATAGAAGAGCACCAGATTGATCTTTTGTTATTGGATTTAAATTTAAATGGCGAAAATGGATTTGATATCTTGGAATCTGTAGTTTCAGAATCATTTCATACGATTATTGTTTCCGCTTATACCGATAAAGCAATTATGGCTTTTGAATATGGGGTGTTGGATTTTGTACCTAAGCCATTTGATGAGCATCGTCTAGGCCAGGCCTTTAAAAGGCTAAACAGCAACCTGAAAAGAACTGATGAACCGGTTAAATTTTTAGCGGTTAAAAAAGCGGGAAGCATTAAGTTGATTGCTATAGAGGATTTGCTTTACATTAAAGGGGCTGGAATATATAGCGAATTGCATTTGAGAAATGGGAATAGGGAGCTGCATGATAAATCGTTGGAAACATTAGCCCAATTATTACCCACATCTTTTGAGCGTATTCACAAATCTTATCTGGTGTCTTTAGCGTTGGCAGAAAAAATAATTATCCAAACGGGAAGTAAGTATGGGTTGCTAATCAAGAATGGCGAGCTACTACCAATTGGCAGAGCTAAATATAAAGAGCTAAAGCATAAGGTAATTTAGCCTAAAATAAAAAAGGCGGTAACCAGCCGCCTTTAACTATTAACTAAAACTAAACTAAAACTTTTTATTTGATGTTCTTCTTTGCCAGGATGAAATAGCCCGCAATGAAAAGTACAAGCCCATAGGTTAAGCTGACCCACACTTCTTGGGTAAATATTGGTAAATCTTCAGGGCGGGCACCTTTGCTTGCCGCTGTCATTCTTAAAGCTAATGTGGGGGCGCTATAAGGAATGAGATAAGCATATTTCCAACCTACATTTGCGGTAATGATCCCCATAATGGTTCCCACAAATCCAATTCCCATTGGTTTTAGAAAATCTGACCAGACAAGGCTAAGTATAAACTGTAAGGACAAAATACCTAAAGATGCCAAGAATAGCTTGCTATAGAATTTGGTCAATATGATGGCCGGATTGTAATCATTGAAAGTATATTTTGGAACTAATGCCTGCAATAAATAGCCCGTAGAATAGGTCAGCAAGGCAAAGAGTAGAATGCAGATCAACAATAGCATGGTGGCATAAAGATACTTTGCCGCATAAATGGAAAATTTATTTAGGGGCTGGGAAAAAAGTGTTTTCCAGGTGTCGTTTTTATGCTCGATGTTGTTAACAGAAAAAGCCATGAACATTACGTAGAAAGGCAATATCAACATACCCATTACGCCAAGTGCAGCACTGCTATATCGAAACCAAAGCATCATGCCCGCATAGTTGTATTTTAATATTTTTTCGGAACTGGTATAATAGCCAAAGGCAATAAGCCCACAGATAATCAATGGCACAATAACAGCGGCCCAGAAAGCTAAGGTTTTGCGAGATTTGTAGAATTCTGAAATAAAGGATATATATAAGGAACGCATGGTTGATGGTTTGGAATTGCTACTTAATGATTAATTTTTAGAGGTGATGTCCAAGAACAAGTGTTCCAAATCTTTTCTCTCTATACCTATACTGTAAACAGTTAGTCCATTTTGTACCAGTAAGGTGTTGATTTGCCCTACGTCAGCCTTGTTCTTATAGCTTATATAAATGGTATGTCCAGTTTCTTTTAAAATTTCTGCACCATGGATACTTAAGATATGTTGGGCTGCTTCAATTTTATCTGTTTCTATTTTTACGATTGGTTTGCTCAGGTCGTGCAGTTCGTTAATGGTTCCTTGAAATAATAGCTGCCCTTTGTTGATAATCCCTACATGTGTGGCTGTTCTTTCTATCTCGGCCAATAAATGGCTGGATACCAGAATGGTTTTGTGGTGTTTGGTAGCCAATTCGATCATCAGATTCCTAATTTCTATAATTCCATTAGGGTCTAGGCCATTTGTGGGCTCGTCCAACAAGAGGAGCTCGGGATCTGAAATTAATGAAAGTGCAATCCCTAAACGCTGTTTCATACCCAATGAATATTTGCCGGCTTTTTTGTTGGCGGCCTCACTTAATCCAACTAAGCTGAGCATTTCAGCTACCTTACCCTTGTTAATGCCCAAGAGCAGGCATCGGTTGGTTAGGTTTTCTTTTCCAGATAAATGGCCATAGATGGCTGGTTGTTCTACCAGAGAGCCCATTTTACTCAAGCTGGCTATTCGATGGCTATTAATCTCCTTGCCAAATATAAATACGGTATCTGCTGGTGATTTTAAGAGATTCAATAAAATCTTTATGGTCGTTGTTTTTCCGGCACCATTAGGCCCCAAAAAACCATAAATACTTCCTTTTGGAACCTGTAATGATAAATCTTTTACCACTACCTGTGAACCAAAATGATAATTTAGTCCTACCGTTTCTATGGCAAATTGGCTCATCCTATTTTAGAATTACCGTAGCAGCCTTAACAATTGTGTTGGCAGTGGTCGCAGTAGTTTTTGCGCTAATCTCTTTTTCTTCAGAATTATTGATGTTAATGGTGAATGCAAATAACATTACCATAAATATTGGGAATAATAAAAGTAAAAATGGCGATACGTTGGTTAACTTTTTCATGACTTTATAGTTTTATTATTAGTGGTTCTTTTAATTTGTCTGTTACCTGTTTTTGTTTTGTTGAACAAATAGAATAATTATCGGAAACCTGTGAAAATGTTTTAGACCAAGCGTAAAATATTATAGATAAACGGTAAAAAGCGCTAGTTTTATGAATCATTGGGCTAAATTGCCCTTTGGTAGAAAAAAAATGCCTGTTGGTCGAAAGGAGTTGTGCTAAAGTGCCTTTAATGGCTACTTTGGTTGATTGTTTTTCGTTGGTATATACCTTGAAATCATAAAATAACAAGAAACGCTCGGCCATAAAGCCATTTATAAATGACAAGACATCATCATAATGAGAGATAAGAGTAAGGCATCGATTATACTAAACGCCATTTTTTGGGGGATCATTGTTGTTATTATAGCTATTGCACTGTTTTTTTCAAAAGAAAAACATACCGCAAAAGATTATATCATCACTTTTGGGGTGTTAGGGATCTTAAATGTCTCTACATTTTATATCAACTATGTGCTGTTGATCCCTGAACTCATTAAGAAACGTAAGAAATATTGGATATATGTCTTTTCTTTTATATTTCTTATTATAGTGGTAGCTGCTATTAAGACAGCAATAGCAGTTTTAAATCCAGAAGAGACCTTGGTCTATCGTTCCAATGGAAAGCGGGAGACCATGAGCTTATACATTTATGTTATAAACTGTGTATTTAGCGCTGGTTTTTTTCTGGTTTCCAGCTGCATTATCCACTTTACGGTCGATTGGTTCTCTAATGAGCGCATACAGCGTAATCTGGAAAGTGAAAAGAAAGATATGGAGCTGCAATTTCTGAAGTCGCAACTTAATCCACATTTTTTATTTAACTCCTTAAATAACATCTATTCGCTGGCTTATCAGAAATCAGATAAAACAGCAGATGCCATATTGAAACTTTCTGAAATAATGAGATACATGATATATGAGAGTAATGACAGTTGGGTGAGCTTGGATAAAGAGGTAGAGTATGTACAGAGTTACGTAGAGTTACAAAAGCTGAGGTTTAAGGATGGAGCAGCCGTTGAAATTAGCATCAATGGAGAAATAGATGGACAAAAGATCGTGCCCCTCATATTGATTTCATTTGTAGAGAATGCTTTTAAGCATGGGGTAGCCAATGACCATAATGACCCGATCAGGATCAATATCATCGCCAACCAGAAAATCCTGCATTTCAGTGTAAGCAATAAAAAAAGTACAAATAATAAAGATGCAATAGGAGGAGTAGGCCTGAACAATGTAGAGCGTAGATTACAATTACTATATCCCGATCGTTATAAATTAAATATTGTAAATTCGGCTACGCATTATACCACAGAACTAATGTTAGATTTATGATTTTAAAATGTATTGCCGTTGATGATGAGCCTTTAGCGCTCGATATTATTGCTGACTATGTGGCCAAGGTGCCCTTCTTGCAATTGGTAAAACGTACAGAAAGCGCTATTGAGGCCATGCAATTGGTGCAGGAAGGAAATATCGATCTGGTATTTCTCGACATACAGATGCCGGAACTGACAGGGATACAATTTTTAAAGATTGCCGGTAATAAGGCGAGTTATATCCTAACAACAGCCTATTCCCAATATGCCCTGGAAAGTTATGACCTTAATGTCTCCGATTACCTATTGAAGCCTATTGCTTTTGATCGTTTTTACAAGGCGGTAGAAAAGGTGCGTAACCAACATCAAAAACAAGAATTAGCAGTAGTTGCCCCCGTACCAGAACCAGTTGCCGCACCTGTTACTACAGCAATACAAGATTTTATCTTTGTTAAGACAGAGCACAAAATTCAAAAGATTGAGCTCGATGATATTCTCTATATAGAGGGACTAAAAGATTACATTTCCATATTTACCAAAAATGAAAGGGTAATTACGCTTCAAAATATGAAGAAAATGGAAGAGACCCTACCTAAGGGTGATTTTATTAGGGTGCATAAATCCTACATTATAGCCGTAGATAAAATAGAGAGTATCGAACGTAGTCGTATTACCATTGCCGGCAAAATCATCCCGGTAGGAGATACCTACAGAGATGCCTTCTTTAAACTTATCGATGCTAAAAACGTTTAGCATGCTTGTCATCTTGAGAACAAGGCGAAGAATCTATTTGGTTTAGATGCCTCTTGTCTCGAAATGACAGCCGTTTTATTGCCCAATTTGTTTCTTAATTGCATTTTCTGCCTGTAGCACCAACTCTTCAGCATGGTGTTCACCGCTCTCTATAGGTGCTAAAACCGTCCACTTTATGGGCAGTAGCGTGCTTAAAGGATAAGCGCCATAACGTACAATTTTCCAAGAGTTCTCTATGGCCACTGGAACAATCAATGCATTGGGGACTATTTTGAGTAGGGTAGCAATTCCGCCTACTAGAAAAGGCTTCATTTTTCCATCTTTTGAACGTGTGCCTTCTGCGAAAATGACCGTACTCCAATTACTTTCTTTCATTCGTTTGCCCAATTTTATAATCTCTGAAATGGCTTGTTTGCTATCTTTTCGATCGATGTTGGCACCACCACCATACTTAAGGTTAAAAGAAATAGATGGTATACCTTTGGTCAGTTCTATTTTAGAAATGAACTTTGGATGATGTTGACGTAGAAACCAGATCAATGCAGGAATGTCGTACATGCTTTGGTGGTTGGCCACAAAAATAATAGGCCTGTCTTTTGGTAATTGATAAATGTTCTTGAAACTGGAACTGTTAAGTAACGTGAGTTGCGAATAGGTAAGGAAGAAATTGAGGACATCAACAGATGATTTATGGGCCGAATAGCCAAAAAATCTATAACAGACCCACTGTATGGGGTGAAAGATGCCTAAAAATAAGCCGAATACAAGATAAAATATAGGGGTTAAAATATAGCCAAAAAACTTTTTCATCAGGATATAATTTTTTTCTCAATGGTTGATGAAGCAATCGTGAGCAAATTTATTTTTAAGTGTATGCTCATGAAGGTCATCATTTTTTATATGGGGTGTACTTAAATAAATCTACGTATGCAAAGGTAGGAAGTTTTGCCTCTTTTATACTACCTGCCCATTTAACAGATTTAGTAGCCCATAAATTAAAGATAACCTGCATGGGCTTATGGGGTACGGCACTTGTAGTACGATGAATGAGCTGTCCATCTATTTCCCATTCTATTGAATCTGGTCTCCAGTGAATTACATAAGTATGGAAATCTTTGGAGCTATCAAATGATAAGCTAATTTCTTTGTCGTGGGAACGGCTATCCACCCAATGGTTTAGGGTAATTGTTTTGGGGTATTTACCGCTAATTTCAAAATCAATCTCGGTATTATGTGCTGCGTTAGGCCGGTATAAGAAAAAAGCGGTAATACAGCCTAAAGCATCCGATGCTTTTAACCGAGCTTCAAAACGCCCATAGAGAAACATTTTTTTTGTACGGAGTTCTGCACCGGTAAAGTCTTTTTCTTTATACCTTTTTGAGTGGAGCTCAAGTATCATGTTGCCGTTTGCCAAATTCACATTATGGTCTGAAAAATGGGCCATATTATTTTCGAAAGTATGGTTTTCTGCATACCAATTGCTATCGTAATGGTTATTGAAATCTTCGGTAAAGGCTCTTTTTTGTTTGAGGGGACTTTGTGTTCTGCAGGCCAAAAATAAAGCGGAAAAAATAAAAAGGAAACAAAAACGCATTTTTAAACCAGTCCTTTCTCTATCATAAGGTGTACTTTAAGAATAGCAGCTACACTTATGCTATCTGTAATTTCACCATCCATTACCATTTGGTAGGCTTTTGTGAAGGGGACTTTCATGAGCTGTAAGTCTTCGGTTTCTTCGGGTTCGGCTTCACCTTGTATTAAATCTTGTGCCAAATAAATGATGGCCAATTCGTCGCTCACCGAATTGGAGAGGTGCATTTTTTGTACTTCGGTAAGTTGATGAGCAATAAGGCCGGTTTCTTCAGCCAATTCTCGTTTGGCATTAAGTTCCAGATCGGTACCTATAGGTCCGCCACCTTCCGGGATTTCCCAGCTATAGGCTTTTAAAGGGTACCGGTATTGCCCAACCAACCAAGTGTTATGCATTTTGTCCAGAGGTAATATGCCAATGGCGATATTTTTGAAGTGTACTTCCCCGTAAATGCCCTTTCCTCCCGACGGGTTAATGACCTGATGTTCGGTTACGGTAATCCAATTGTTATTGTATTTTTCTTCGCTATTAAGGGTTTGCCAGGGGTTTTTGTGGATCATTGAAAGTGATATGTTTTACGATGCAAGTTAGGCATTTCTGCGAAATGTAAATTCCCTAGCTAAATATTTGTCTCTCAATGTTGTCTTAATTGCTGGAAGTAGTAGGTGGAGGAGGCACAGTAACTTTGTTCATTTTAACCTTAGTGAAACGGTAATTTAGGTTAAAGGTCACATTGTTGGTGTTGTTACTGCCATAGCTGTTTGAGAAGAAGTTAAGCCCCTCGTTATAAATGGAGTTTCTTCTGCTCCTAAAAGGATCATTAGCACTTATTCGAGCCGAAAGTGTATTCTTTAGAAATGATTTTCTTGCGCCAAAGCTAGTGCTTATAGAAGCTTGGTTTCGGCCCTGTGCCGTGACGTTATTGGCATAGTTAAGATTGGCCTCGAAAGCGGTTTTATAAGGTAACTGCATAGAAAAGCCGGCTCTTGAACGAATGCTTATACCATCTCTATTCAACGAGCTATTGAACGCCGAAGTATAATTGCTTTGTATAATGCTCAGGTTGCCATTGGCCGATATTTTTTTGGTCGGCCTGTAATTGCCAATGAACATGAACGCAAGGGAATAATTAGTGCCTACGTTGTTAAAGGTGCTTTCAGAAATACCATTCGGATTAACAAAACGATATCTTTCTATCACACCGCTGGCGCTTGAGTAGGAAATTCGGGGGGTAAATGACCATTGCTTACCGAATGCACCAAAGCTAATATCGACCTGATGGGTGTATGATGGAGCCAGATCTGGATTTCCGTAAGAAATGTTAAGGGTATCGGAATTGTTTACCTGAGGGTTTAAGGTGTTTTCTCTTGGGCGGTTAATTCTTACACTATATGAAGCGCCAATATTGTACCTTTTTCTGAAAAAGCGATTTACAGATAAAGAAGGAAAAAAGCTTATATACGGATCTACATTATAGGTCTCTCCCGTAGATAAGTCGAAATTTACATTGGTGTATTCACTACGTATGGCCACTTTTGTAGACCATCCGTTTTTACGATAGTTATAAGAGAGGTATCCGGCTAAAATATTTTCATTATAGAAAAACTTGTTGCTTAGCTTGGTATTGGTAACGTACTGTTGTGTTTTGTAATTAAAATTTTCTACCAATAAATCATTATCGTTTTTGCGATAGTTGTAAGCAATACCAAATTCTAAGCGGTCTCTTTTTTTGAAAGTGGGCTTATCATAATCAAGGTTAAAATTAATACCATGATTGCCTATTTCGTTATCGTTTTGTTGTAGGCTTGGATTTAGGTTCGTAGGAAAAGCATATGTTCTTTCGTAACTCCTCAGCGAGTTGCTGGAGTTGGTGTTAAGGGTAAAACCTGCGGTCAGTTTTCCTCCGGCAGTATCGGTGGTTAAGCTATAATCGGTATTAAATACAAAGTTGTTGCTACTGGCATCGCCCAGGTTGATCTGGTTGCGTAAACGCTTGGTAATTTCTTCTTGGTTAATATAGTAAAAATCGTTGCCCGACCAACTGTCGCTACCATTCACATTATAACTGGTATTAATGCGGATATTTTGTTTTTTACTGATATCCCAATCTAGTGCAGCCCTAAAATTGCCCCCATTACTTTCATTTCGGGCATTGTTAAATTGGTTGTAATAAAAAGTGGTATCGGGGAAGAAATTGGTTCTATAGCTTTCGTTATTGCTTTTGCCAATGTTGGTCCTATAGGCACCCCCACCGGTAATGCTATAGTTTTTTCCACGATAAGAAGCATTGGCATTGGTATTGGTGTTGCCCTGTAAGCCTGCAGCAATGCCTACGTTACCATTAAAGCCCACCTTAAAGCCTTTTTTCATGACAATGTTGATAATGCCCTCTCCATCTGCAGAGTACTTGGCGGGCGGGTTGGTCATCACTTCTATTTTTTCGATGGCATCAGAAGGGAGCACGTTTAAAAGATCGGCAATATTGGAAGTCATATAGTCTGATGGTTTGCCATCTATAAAAACCCTTGTACTCCTTTTGCCAGATATGGTAGTATTGCCGTCAATATCAACTTCAACCATGGGTACGTTTCTCAGCACATCGGTAGCTGTACTTCCTTCGGCCAATATACTGGAGCCCACATTGTAGGTAATGACATCGGCACCCACTTCAATAACTGGTTTTTCGGCAGTGATCACTACTTCATTAAGATTGTTTTGTTCTGCGGCCAGTTTTAAGGTTCCCACATTTTTGTCGAGGTCCTTGGCGGTGATGATCACCTCATTTACATACGTAGTGCCAAACCCTACGTAACTTACCTTTACTTTGTAGATTCCGCTTTTTAAGTTGGTGAATTTAAAGAAGCCATTCTCATCTGTTTGGAAAGTGAATAAAGGTTGTTCTGCTCCTGCTTCAAAAATAGCAACAACAGCAAAAGGAATGGGAAGTCCCCCTACTTCTTCGGTTACTTTTCCTCTAATAATGCCTTTTTCTATCGTTTGAGCTTGGGCGGAAAAGTTGATAAGTATAACATGCAAGGCTAAGATGAGTATATTCTTCAACGTTTGTTTTGGTCTAAGGATCAAGGTAATATATGCAAGATATTAAGAAACAGCATAAAATTCAACTTTATGCTCCTATTTGGTTATACTATAAACCTAAAGATAGCATGTAAACATTATCAAACAAGAGTGATTATTAGCTAGTTCTTATAGCATCTTGCCATGCAAATAGATAGGTAATGTTGTTGTTTTGCATACTTGCTATTTCAAAGTGATCTTTTTTCGTGTTTTTGATATGAAAAATCCCATAAGGTTTAATTTTCTTACGGGATTTTTTTCTTTTCTTTAAAAATTTTTAAATGTTGTATCGAAACTTTTAAAACGTTTCTTCGTCAGGTCTCGGACCTTCCTGATTAGCTTTTTTATTTTTCTTCTGGCTGAAGTCTGATTTTCCGAAACGATAAGAGAAAGTTAAGGAACCCATATTGCCAGCCCTAGCTCTACTAAAGTCTATAGAAGAACCTGTATTTTCAAATTCCATCTGGAATTTACGGGTGTTGAATAGGTTTCTAATGTTGAAGCTTAAACTGGCTTTTTTGTTCATCAAGTCCATTTTAGCCCCTGCATCAAAACCGTACATGGCCTTAAAGGTACCTTGCGCAGTTACTTCATTTGAACGATAATCGGCTCTTAGTTGTAAGGTAAGGTTATAAGGTAATGAAATGTTATTGGTAAGGTTTGCATTGTAGCTCACCCCT
Organism: Pedobacter sp. ASV28; assembly: GCF_016428855.1. Classification (GTDB taxonomy): domain Bacteria; phylum Bacteroidota; class Bacteroidia; order Sphingobacteriales; family Sphingobacteriaceae; genus Pedobacter. Next base: position 185,582 of record NZ_JAELTN010000001.1, on the reverse strand, counting down.
TCATTATCAAAGGTTCCAAGACTTGGTACTCCTGCAATCTTTCGGTGATATAAGTTGAAATTGGTCGTGAAATTCCATTTCTTCACTACATCAAATTTTCCAATTAGCTCAATACCGCTGTTTTTAGCATTCGTGAGGTTTTGTGGTATGGTTAGGCTAATTCCATCTTCAAGTTGATACCTTATACGTTGGATTACATCATTGGTTTTACGGAAGTATACTGAAGAGACCAACGAGAATTTTTTGAAAAATCTGCTGTAGCTAAACTCAAAAGCGTGCACATCTTCAGGTAGTAGATTAACGTTACCCATGCGGTAGTTGTATGGATCTGAAACGTCTAAGAAAGGATTAGTGTCCCAACCACGGGGACGATTAACCCGGCGGCTGTAGCTTAATTGAATTTGTTGTTCGTTTTTAAGCTTTTGCGTTAGGAAAATACTCGGATACAAACGGGTATAAGCAACTCTTCCAGGTGTATAACTGATGTTTCTGTTCATGTCGTAAGCACCCATTTGTGTTTCTAATGCAGCATCTTCGCCCCTTAGACCTATTTGATAGCCAAAGTTTTTAATTTGATTTTGATAGTTGACATAAAGGGCATGTACATAATCTTCACTGTTAAAATCATTACTTAAGGTACGGCTAAATTCGTACACATTGTTAATGAGCGAGTCGGCAACGGTACTGCTATTTGAATTGCGGAACTGACTTCTATAACCAGCTTCTATGCGTGAATTTGCATTTAGTGGCAAAGTATAATCCAGCTGCACGTTGTAATTTTTGTTGTCGCTAGGTCTGTTGGTCCGTTGTTGAAATAATAGGGGAGAAATAGAAGCCCCATTTTCGAAGTATTTGCTCGTGTTGAATAGCTGATATGAATTATTGCTTCCTTGGGCATAGCTTGCATTAAAAGAAAGCTCTTCTCCCTTTTTCTTGAATTTTTGGAGAAAATCTAAACTCAGGTCATAATTGTTGCCTTTACGATCCCTGTTGTTAACCCTATTAGATAGGTTTACGGGAGAATAGGATTTACTGTATTCGTTAATACTTAAGTTTTCATCTTCTGTGTTATCTCTAGAATTGAAGCCTCCCGAAAGACTTACCGTGCTTTTATCAGTAACATTATAGTCTATACCCACTTTTGCATTGTGGCCCTTTTCTAATTCGTTAGAAATGTTGTTTTGGTTTATATACCCAACACCTTTGAACTCGTTGTCATAAGAAGTGTTGTTGTAGCCACTACCAGGTCTGTTCCCATAACGATAGCTGTAATTTGCATAAAGGTTAATGTTTTTGTTTTGAAAGGCAAGATTGGTCGAAGCATTGTAGTTGTCTCTGTTCCCTGCGGTTAGTGCTACATTGCCGTTAAGACCCAGTTTTTTATTTTTCTTTAGGATGATGTTAATAATGCCCGATTGTCCTTCGGCATCATATTTGGAGGAGGGATTGGTAATTACCTCAATACTCTCTATGGAGCTTGCTGGGATAGAAGCAAGAATTTGGGCTACATCGCCGCCACCAATGAGTGATTGTTTGCCATCAATTAATACCCTTGCGTTCGAACCCCTCAACGACACATTTCCGTCCATGTCTGTTTGTACTGAAGGTACATTTTGTAGAACATCTGTGGCAGAACCACCTTCGCTTACTACACTTTGGTCTACCGAGAAAACTTTCTTGTCAATGCCCAGTTGCATGGTAGGTCTTTGAGCCGTAACATTAACTTCATTAAGCAGGTTTCCTTTGCCCGTTTTCATTTTGATGGTACCCAAGTTTATGTTTTTAACGGAATTGGTAATGGCTACAGAATCCCTGACCATGGTTTGGTAGCCTACATAGCTGGCCTTAAACGTATATATGCCATTAGCTAGGTTGGGAATGGCAAAATTTCCTTCTAAATCTGATTGAACAATTCTAACGGTTGCTTTTGTTTTTCTGTCGGTTAGTACGGCAGAAGCGTAAGGTATGGTTTCATTGGTTTGTGCATCGATAATTTTTCCACTGATTTTTCCACTGTTATTTGTTTGACCATAAATTTTTACAGTTATCATACAAATAACAAGTGCTAATAAAAGAACTTTGTATTTAATCCTATCCATTTAATTCGGTTTTATTTATGTGGGCACAAATCTCGTGAATTAAGGCTTTAAAAGATAGGCGTAACCATTTTATTACAGCGGTTTTATGCTCAATTACAGTAATATTTTTGATAAAGAAGCAGTAGCTTATGATAGCTATAGAAATTTGGTAGATGAGCTTTTGGCTCAAGGAAAAACTACCGGTCCAGACAATTCTGAAGCGATGTTACATTACACCAAAATGAATGTACAGCGTATGAACAGGGTAGACAAAACCACCGTGCTAAGCGATGAGTTGTTGAGTACCCTAAACAATTTAAAGGGAAAATATAATTTGTTGGTCATTACCGAGGGTTGGTGCGGTGATGCGGCCCAGATTGTGCCGGTAATTAACAAAGTGGTATTGGCTGCACCTGATCAATTTACATTGAAGTTGACGCTACGGGATAAGAATCTTCCATTGATTGATGCACACCTAACCAATGGCGGAAGAGCTATTCCGGTTTTGTTGATTTTGGATGAAGAAGGAAAGCTGTTATTGCCCAAGTGGGGGCCAAGGCCAGCTATTTTACAAAGTCTTTTGGCAGATTGGAAAAAAGAAGGTGTTGAAATGCCAGAGTTGGCAGAAAAACTTCACGGTTGGTATGCCAAAGACAAAACCCTAACGACCCAGCAAGAACTTAACGATTTGTTGAAGCAGTTACGTTAATAGTACGTCATTTCGAACGCTAGAGAGAAATCTATCCGACAGCTGTACTAATAGCACAGATTTCTCCTCATGCTTCGTCGAAATGACGGCAGGGCAATTATTTCAGTCGTTCAATAATCTCTGCTAAAACTAACTTCTGCTGCTCACCACTTGCCATATTCTTTAAGGTGAGCTGGCCACTCTGAATTTCTTCCTCTCCAATTAATATAACATAGGGGATATTTTTGGCATCTGCATAGCTCATTTGCTTTTTCAGCTTAGCTGATGTTGGGTAAAGTTCGGAAGATATATGGGCATTTCTCAATGCTTGGAGGATGGGCAAAGCATATAATTCGGCATTTTCATCAAAATTACTGATCAATACTGTGGTACCTTGTGCTGCCGATGAAGGAAATAGATTAAGTTCTTCCAGCACATCATAAATTCTGTCTGCTCCAAAAGAAATGCCTACACCTGTTAAATCTTTTAGGCCAAACATGCCGGTTAAATCATCATAACGGCCACCACCACCAATGCTGCCCATGGCAACTTCATTGGTTTTTACCTCGAAAATACAGCCGGTATAGTAGTTTAGCCCACGGGCTAAGGTAATGTCTAGTTCGATAGCTGTTTTAAGTTGTGGGTTGTGGGTGGTGAGTTTGGATACATAATCAAATACAGTTTCGATTTCTGAAATGCCTTTTAGACCAATTTCAGAATTGGCTAAAACAGACTTCAAACTTTCCAACTTTTCATTGTTAGCACCTTCCAATAAAATAACAGGCTTCAATTTATCGATATCGGCTTCCGTAAATCCACGCGCTAAGAGTTCTTTGGTTACCCCCTCAAAACCGATCTTATCTAACTTGTCAATAGCAACGGTCATATCTACAATCAGCTCAGGTTTGCCAATAATTTCGGCAATACCGCTTAATATTTTGCGGTTATTGATCTTAATGTCGAAGTCTTTTAAACCTAAGTTGGTTAAAGCTTCATGGTAGATTAAAATAAACTCTGCTTCGTTTAATAGGGAAGGGGAGCCTACCACATCGGCGTCGCATTGGTAAAACTCTCTATAGCGTCCTTTCTGCGGTCTATCTGCACGCCAAACAGGTTGCACTTGGAAACGCTTGAATGGAAAAGATATTTCGCTTTGGTGCATGACCACATAGCGGGCAAAAGGTACGGTTAAGTCGTAGCGAAGTGCTTTTTCTGATAATTTAGAAATTGCAAGCTGCGAGTTGCGGGCGGTAAGGAGTGTTTCGTCAACTTTAGCTAAATAATCGCCAGAATTAAGGATTTTAAAAATCAGTTTATCACCCTCGTCGCCATATTTACCAGTTAGGGTTTGCAGGTTTTCCATGCTGGGTGTTTGTATTTCTGCATAACCATATTTGCGGAAAACAGTTTTGATGGTGTCGAAAATATAGTTGCGTTTCACCATTTCCTGTGGTGAAAAATCTCTTGTTCCTTTGGGTAAGCTTGGCTTGGTAATTGACATGTGGCAAAAGTAGTTAATTAAGGCGAAAGGTAAAAGGTATAAGACTTAAGGTTGGGCTGTCATGTATGGGGAATTTGCTCGTCATTTAGATATGGTTCTCGGCGTATTTAGAAATCTGGCAAATCGCAGTCTCTCTTCTTTAGATTTCTCTTCCTTACAGCCATCAAAATGATGTGCATAAGGGTTAATTTTCGAAGGTGGGCCATTATCTTTCCAAGACTTACGAAGTTTCAAAAACTTCGTAAGTCTTCAGTCCTATTATTTTAATCGAGCTGATTGCTATTTCTTTACTAAAAGGCTTAATAGCTTCTCCATGAGGGAATATTTGCAGGCTTTTGTTATTTAAACTCGATTGGAGTGGAAATACTTTTGCTTGAGATTGCTTCGTTCCTCGCAATAACGAACATGGCAAAAGATTGAAACGAAAAGCGGGACTGGCATGAATAGTAGTAACAAGATTGCTTTTTTTAAAAAAGAAAAGGCTCCCAATTTGGAAGCCTTTTGAATATTATCGCTTGTCATTCTGAACGAAGTGAAGAATCTGATTAGATTTCTCGTCGCTACGCTTCCCTCGAAATGACAGCGAGGGGAATGACAGTTGTTTGATTATGCCAACAACCTAATTGGTTCTTCTAACAAACCTTTTAAAGTTTGCAAGAAAGCTGCACCAGTTGCACCATCTACTACACGGTGGTCGCAGCCTAAGGTTAACTTCATTACATTTCCTGGTACTACTGCGCCATTTTTAACTACTGGTACTGCTTGTATGGCACCTACAGATAGAATTGCACCATCTGGCGAATTGATGATCGAGGTAAACTCATCGATACCAAACATACCTAAGTTAGATACGGTGAAAGTTGAACCTTCCCAATCTGAAGGTTGTAGTTTTTTAGCTTTTGCTTTAGCACCGTACTCTTTAACCTCAGCAGAAATATGAGATAAAGATTTACCGTCAGCAAAACGAACAACTGGTACTAATAAACCATCTTCAACTGCCATGGCTACACCAATATTGGTGTGTTCATTAAAACGGATTTTATCGCCTTGCCATGAGGAGTTAACCGCCGGATGTTGTTTTAAAGCAACAGCCACTGCTTTGATTACGATATCGTTGAAAGAAACTTTTACCGGAGCTACTGCATTGATTGCCGTACGGGCTGTCATTGCATTGTCCATGTCGATACTGATGGTTAGGTAAAAATGTGGTGCAGTAAACAAGCTTTCGCCTAAACGCTTGGCAATTACCTTACGCATTTGCGAAACGGGTTTCTCTGTATATTTCTCTTGGCCAACATAGGTTGGGATCACTGGGGCAGCAGCTTTTTCGGATGAAGCCGCTGGAGCATCAGTTTTAGCAGGTGCAGCGGAAGGGGTAAAGTTTTCGATATCTTTTTTAATGATACGACCACCTTCTGCACTACCAGCAACCTGTGCCAAGTCAATTCCTTTTTCCTTTGCAATTTTCTTAGCCAAAGGCGATGCAATGATACGGCCACCGTTTGAATTAGAAACAACCTGAGCTTTTTCTTCTTCTTTTGGCGCTTCTTCTTTCGTTGATGATTGTTCACTTTGGTCTTTAGTCTTTTGACTTTCAGCTTTAGACTCAGCACCACCAGCTAAAATGCCAGACACGTCTGTGCCTTCTGGACCAACAATGGCAATAATACCATTTACTTTGGCAGCTTGGCCTTTTTCAACACCAATATGTAATAAAGTACCAGTTGCATAGCCCATTACTTCCATGGTGGCCTTATCGGTTTCTACGTCTGCAAGTACATCATCGTCTTTTACTTTATCGCCTACTTTTTTATGCCATTCGGCAATAACACCTTCAGTCATGGTATCACTTAGCAAAGGCATACGAATAACCGTAATACCCTTTGCAGAAAGTTCTGCTTCGCTTAAGCCGCCACCTTGTGCAGCTTCTGCTTTAGTTTCTTCTTTTGGAGCTTCGGCAGCTTTTGGGCTTTCGGATTGCTGACTTCCAGTTTCTGCAGCTAAAGCAGCTTTGTAGTCTTCGCCTTCCTTACCAATAACGGCCATTGGCGCATCGATAGGTACGGCTTGTCCTTCTTCAATGCCAATATATAACAAAGTCCCATCCCAATAGGACTCCATGTCCATCGTCGCCTTGTCTGTTTCAACTTCTGCTAAAACATCTCCGCTTTTAACTTTATCGCCTACCTTTTTGTGCCACTTCGCCAAAACCCCTTCGGTCATGGTGTCGCTCATTTTAGGCATCTTAATTACTTCAGCCATTTATATATCTTTATTTGAATGCTTGTCTTTTGCTCTCTTGTCATCCTGAACTTGTTTCAGGGTCTGTTTAGCTGATGCTGAAATAAATTTGCTTTGCAGCTACTTCGTGGTCAGCATGACGTGAGTGCTTAAAATTAAAAATTAAATTTGTTGAAAAGGATAATCTTTTTGAACGTAAATATCGGTGAACAATTCTTCAGGTTCTGGCCATGGAGATTCTTCTGCGAATTTTACGGAAGCATCTACAATCCCTTTTACTTTTTCTTCGATTTCGGTAATCCAAGCTTCGTCGGCATATTTTTCTTTAAGGATAACTTCTCTTACTTGCTCAATTGGATCTTTAGCTTTATACTCTTCCAATTCTTCTTTAGTACGGTATTTTGCAGGGTCAGACATGGAGTGTCCACGGTAACGATAGGTCCTCATTTCTAAGAACGTTGGGCCTTCGCCAGCACGGGCACGTTGAATGGCTTCGTCCATGGCATTGTGTACTGCTACAGGGTCCATACCGTCTACAGGGGCACAAGGCATATCGAAACCTAAACCAATTTTATAAATGTCGGTCATGTTGGTGGTACGCTCTACCGAAGTCCCCATGGCATAACCATTGTTTTCGCAAATAAAAACTACAGGTAATTTCCATAGCATGGCCATGTTAAATGATTCGTTCAAAGCACCTTGACGCACAGCACCGTCGCCCATGTAACAAATATTTACATTTTTGGTGCCTTTATATTTTTCGGCAAAAGCAATACCAGCACCTAAAGGCATTTGCCCTCCTACAATACCATGTCCTCCGTAGAAATTATGCTCTTTACTGAAAATGTGCATAGAACCGCCCTTGCCTTTTGAGCAGCCAGTTGCTTTTCCGTACATCTCGGCCATGATACTGTCGGCACTCATACCTAACGCTAAACCATGAGCGTGATCTCTATAAGAAGTAAGCATTGAATCACCAGGGCCCATTGCAGAAATTGCCCCTGCGACTACGGCTTCCTGACCAATGTATAAATGACAAAATCCCCTGATCTTTTGCTGACCATAAAGTTGCCCAGTCTTCTCTTCGAACTTGCGCATTAGCAACATCGACTCAAACCACTTCAAATAGGTATCTTTATTAATTTCTACTGCACTCATGTTTTGATGTTATAATTTTATTTACGAGAGCAAATCTAATTTATTTTCTTGTATTTTTTTGTATTGGAATATGTAAAAACATCATGAGGTAAGCATTAAACCAACAGACTTATTGGTTTTTATACCGTTTTTTGAAATGGTAAATTTTACACGGTCTATTTGGTGGTGTGTTTAAGGATGCTGATTTTAAATAAAACAGAAATATAATTTTGTTTTACTACACTTTGCCCTAATTTTTTATTTGTAGGTGAAATAATTATTATTTTGATAAATTCTTTTCATTCATGAAGATAGTTGTTCAAATAAATTCTGGAATCGGAATATTTTTGTTTAAAACTATCGACCAAACACTTAACTTCGGCTCTGTTTGGCGAGGTTAGAAATAGGCAGTTTGAATCCACCTTGGATTCCTCATTTGTGAGCTTGTTGTGGTCTTGGTCAACTTTATAGACCTCGTATAAAACAAGTGCAGAGCCATTTGCATAGATTTCTTCTGAAAAGAGAATCAAATAGGTTCGATCATGTAACCATTTATTTTGCTTTTCGGTGCAGCTAGAAAACAAGAGTATAATTAAAAAAATAATGAATTTGAACATAATTGCGTTAAGTTTTAACTTAAAGCTAGGCAATAATAATTTAAAATTAGGCATTTGTGCCTAAATAATATTTAAGCTTCTATCCCACATTTGGCTATGTCAATGGAGTCAGATGATATCAAACAGCTAGAAGCTTTCGGAAGTAACCTAAGAGCAATTAGAAAGGAAAAGCAGCTCACCATGGAGGCACTTGCTAATTTAGCAGAAATTGAACTCTCTCAAATTTATAGGATTGAAACAGGAAAAATCAATCCCAAGCTGACTACCCTGATAAAAATTGCGAACGCATTAGGGATAAGTCCACGGGAATTTTTTAAGTAGTTTATCCAAGGATAATTGGTTTTGGGCTGTTGAAAAAAATAAAAAGCTGGCTTTTTGGTGTGTTATGCCCTTAATTGTAAGTGAATTAAATTTTTAACATGTTAATATTTGGATAAGCCAGTACGATACTTTAATTTTGCTACCCTAACAATAAGCCCGTAGTGGTGTACGTTAAGTGTAAGTGTTGTTTACCCAAACTTAATAGTATAACTATGATTAAAAAGTTTTTGTTTTCTGCTTTAATTATTCTCTCTACTTTTTCGGCAACATTTGCCCAAAGTAAAACCAAAGAAGCTAGCAAAGTAGAAGACCCTGACAATTTAGCCTCGCAATATTTTTCGCAAGTAATGGGCGTTGCGGTAAATGCAACTTCAAATTTAAAGCTTTATAAATTCATATACGAGTGGATAGGCACTCCTTATCGTTTTGGTGGCAACACTAGAAAAGGAATTGATTGTTCTGCATTTACAAAAGCAATTTACGATAAGGTTTTTAATACCGATATTCTTCGTAATTCTCGTGATATTTTCAGTATGGTTAATCCTTTGTCTAAAGATGAGCTGAAAGAAGGAGATTTGGTTTTCTTTAAAATAAAGAGTCGCAGTATTTCCCATGTAGGGGTCTATTTAGGCGAGAATAGATTTGCTCATGCATCGAGTACCAGAGGTGTTGTAATCAGTAATTTGAATGAGCCTTATTATAGTAGGTATTTCTATAAGGGTGGTAGAATTCTGGAACCTGGAGATCAGGGATTTATTGAAGAATAATTTTGATAAAAGATTAAGAAACAAAGAATATAAGATATAATCCTTTCCGGTTTCGGAAAGGATTTTTTTTGGAATATGATGAGGAAAATTTTAGGACTGATAGGATGTATTGCGGTGACCTATCTCTTGCTAAGCTGCCAGAATAAACCTATTGAAGCTAAACAGGCAGTTAAAACCGATACAGCGAAAGTAAGGAAATTAAAAGATACGCTCCATATTGTAGCTGTTGGCGATATGATGCTTGGGTCTGCTTTTCCAAGCCAATTGACCCTTCCTCCAGATGATGCCATCAATAGCTTTAAGGCTGTTGATGCCTTTTTAAAGGGCGATATCGTTTTTGGGAATTTGGAGGGATGTTTTTTGAATACGGGAAAATCGGATAAATGTAAAGGGATAAATCCAAATAACTGCTACGCCTTTAGGATGCCCGATCGTTATGCTGGAATATTTAAGTCGAGCGGTTTCAATGTGCTGAGCGTTGCCAATAACCATGTAGGAGATTTCAACCATAAAGGAAGAAAAAATACCACCAAGGTATTGGATTCCCTTCAGATCCATTATGCAGGCCAGCTTGAAAAACCATTTGATATTTTTGAAGTTGATAGTATTAAATATGCCTTTTGTGCATTCGCACCTAATGAGAATACTGTAGACATTAGGGATATTGAAAATGCTAAAACATTGGTGGCCAAATTAAAAAAGCAGGCAGATATTGTAATCGTATCATTTCATGGTGGAGGTGAAGGGGCCAAATTTGAGCATGTCACCCGTAGAACAGAAATCTTCTACAAAGAGAATAGAGGTAATGTGTATGCTTTTGCCCATGCGGTAATCGATGCAGGTGCAGATGTGGTATTGGGCCATGGTCCACACGTTACGAGAGCTGTTGAAGTTTATAAAAATAAGTTTATTGCCTATAGCCTTGGTAATTTTTGTACCTACGGTATGTTTAGCTTAAAAGGGCCAAATGGCATTGCGCCTTTGCTGCAGCTCAAGATAAATGCCAAAGGCGATTTCCTGTATGCCGATGTAGTTTCTGTAAAGCAGGATAAGATTAATCGCTTAACTTTGGATGATACTCATGCCGCCTTTCAGAAAATTAAGTCACTTACAGATACAGATTTTAAGGGGCACAGGTTGAAGTTCGAGAACAATAGAATATCCTTAAATGAAGAATAAACTTACCTTACATTATGTGATTGGAATTACCGCGTTTGCAATTGCGCTGTACGCTTTGTATTTGCTTTATCTAAATCCAGAGCGTACTAAATCTCTAATCATTACCATTATTGGTTGCACCTTGGTTGGCGTTGGACAAATGTTGATTATTAGACGGAAAAGTTCGAAGGATAATTAAGATGGGTACGGGTTAATTTTGCATGTCTCAGGCCCCTGGCTAATCCTCTTCGTTCTACTAAAATTGACCTTGGCTTATTCGGGATGAACAAATTAGTCTATTTTTTACGTTTAACAGAACAGGAGGCAATTTGTACCGATTTGTCGGTAGTAGTGGATTTTATTTAAAAGTTTGTATAGTTTTAAAGGTATAGATGAGCTTCGCTATCGCTACGGCTTTGCATACTTTTTTCATCTACAGGAAACCTAAGTATACCGAAAGCATGAATACCTTAGAGGGAAATGGATTAACCATGAATAAAAGTTTGTCTGCAAAGCGATAGACTATATATAGTAGTATAAAGCTGATATTTTTTGAGCCTGATCGTAATCTTTAAACGTATTTTTATCCAGAAAATTCACGTTAAGTAACTTAGGCTTCGTCTTTGGTATTTTTGATCAATCCGATGCCTGACATGAAAAAAATAATGCCAATAACACCGACGACAATAAGTTCTCTAGTTCCAGTGCTGTGGTTTAGAAATCCCCAACCACAATAAATTAAGCCAATGATGCCGAGAATGGTTAAAATAGTGCCAAAAATTCGTTTTACGTTCATATTAATAGATTATATCCATTTAATAACAGTACATATTATTTTTTGTTTTGATGTTGAAATAACATAAGGAATCTGTTTGGTAAAGAATGTAGTATTAGTGGGTTAATGGTTATTTTTTAGTATTATTGGCTATCAAACCCAAATGATATGGATTATATAGGCTATGGCGTACTTGTATTTGCGCTAATCATTCTTTTCAGTTCTTTTGTAACCGTTAAACAAGGCACTATTGCAGTGATCACTGTTTTTGGTAAATATCGTAGACAACTTCGTCCGGGACTGAGCTTAAAAATTCCCTTGATAGAGCAGATTCACTCCAGAATTTCCATACAGAACCGTTCGGTAGAGCTATCTTTTCAGGCAGTAACGCAAGATCAGGCCAATGTTTACTTTAAGGCCATGTTGCTCTATTCTGTTTTGAACCATGATGAAGAGACGATTAAAAATGTAGCCTTTAAGTTTGTGGATGCCAATAATTTAATGCAGGCGCTGATACGTACTATCGAGGGGTCTATACGTGCTTATGTGGCTACACAAAAACAGGCCAATGTATTGGCACAGCGTAATGAGATTGTTGAACATGTAAAGCATCAAATAGATCAGGTATTGGAAAGCTGGGGCTATCATTTACAGGATCTTCAATTAAATGATATCACTTTTGATGAAGAAATTATGCGTTCAATGAGCAGGGTAGTGGCTTCTAACAATTTAAAGGCCGCAGCCGAAAATGAAGGACAAGCCTTGCTAATTACTAAAACTAAAGGCGCCGAGGCTGATGGGAATGCCATTAAGATCGCTGCTACTGCAGAACGTGAAGCAGCTCAGCTACGCGGACAGGGTATTGCCTTATTTAGGGAAGAAGTGGCTAAGGGGATGACCAATGCCGCCCATGAAATGCAACAAGCAAATCTAGATACTTCGGTTATCTTATTTACCATGTGGACAGAGGCGATCAAACAATTTGCTGAATATAGCGAAGGCAACGTAATTTTCCTAGATGGAAGTACTGAGGGTATGAACAATACCATGAAGCAAATGATGGCCATGCAACAGAGCAGCGCTAATCAAATCGCGGCAGATAAAAAATAAGTTCTTTAGTCGGTTAACTGTTTAAAATGGTTAATCGACTAATCTATAACCCGCAATAGTTAACAGCTATTAAAGGTCTATCCTTAAGTTGATGGTTTCTGTGGCCTTAGTTTCTTCCCCATTAGGTGAAATATTATAGGCCCTGATGATAAACTGATCGGAATTGATAATCTCAAGGTCGGTGCGCCAGCTCCATATTTCTGGCATTTCGCTGGTTCCATATTGGCCGGTAACAGAAAAACCATTACTGGTTTCTTTGCCCTCGGCAAACATAATGCCTGTGCCCATGTGAAAACTATCTAGCCAACTGCATACACACTTGTCGTTTTCAAGGTCATAGCCCCATACCATAAGCCCTTCAAAGGTCTTCCCATTTAAGGTGCCCCTGTATTCATATCGGATAAAGCGACCGTTGAGCAAGCTATATATTCTACCTTGCATAGGCGATTCATCGGCCAAAACATCTTTTTCGAACCAAGTACGGGTACTGCCATCCCAAGTACCCACCAAGTTGGCCAATCTTGAGTGTGGTCCACTTTCTTTTGAATTTTCGAATTTACTTTTGCCCATTATTTCCAAGATACATAATTTATTTAGATTTACATTTTATATCATATAAATGAAACCAAAGAAAAGACATTGTGTTTTAATAGCCTGCATTTTTTTAGGATGCCATGCTAAGCCAACTAAAGAAAAAACAACGGTGCCAACCATCTATAACAACGATGAAATTGGATGGCAAATTGAAATTCCGTTAGGTTATCAATTAAGGCATAATGATAACATCAAGCGTAGCGATGAAAAAGGAAGAGATGCTATTGGGCAGGTATATGAGGGGGAAATAAATACAAAGCAACTGCGGCATTTGGTCAGCTTCCAAAAAAACCAGCTTAATTTGATGGATTCTACCATTGAACCTTACAAGGAAAGCTATAAAGGGGAATATGCTGCAAGTAATAAGCTTACCCAAAAACTGATTTATGATACCTATAGCAAACAGAAAATAAAAATAGATACCTCATCGGCGGTTGAAACGATAGGGAAGCATCAGTTTAATGTATTTTATATTAAGATTTATGGCCCAAATGGAGATGGATTTATGAACCAGATAATGTATAGCACTTTGTTGAAAGGATATGATTTTGGGGTAAATATTACCTATAATAATGATAATGACAAGGAGCTGCTTTTGAATGTACTAAAACAATCTAAATTTGTAGATTAAACAACAAAAAATGTCGTCACACCATATTGTAAGAGAAAAGCAGGAACCAGCACTTTATATACATGAACTGGACAACTTTGAAGAGGAGTTTTTGGGCCAGTTGCTCGAGTGGAGCCCAACCTTGGTTGTTGCAGCTACAGCGTACGAAAAAGTAGTCTCTTTAGGCTTAAAGGTAGATGTAGTTATTGGAGAAGTTAAGGGTGTTCCATTGCAAGAAAATACAAAGCTTGTGGAAGGGCAATTGGATGGCTTGGCTACTGCATTAAACTACTTGATGAAGGAAAAGTATCCTGCCGTAAACGTCATTAGTAAAATAAAATCTTTTGATGACCTTACCTGCTATTTGCCCGATATGAACCTGGTGCTGTTCACCGAAAAAAGTAAACATTATGCCGTTAAAAATGGCTTTAGCGTATGGAAGCCAGCCGGTACCATGCTCTTGATCGATGTGATCGCCTATTTTGAAGCTGATAACTTGATGCAACAGGAAACGGGAGAATTTCTGGTAGTAGAAGATGGGCTAGTGTCATTCCATTTTCAGGTGCCCTATTTGTTTATTGGGGAGCTGCTATAGAAGTGCTTAGATGTTGGTATCATAGCGTATCGAGTAACAAGTAACAAGTACAGCATAACAAGTATTAAGAAGGGGATCTATGTATCAATACCCAACCAACTTATAATTAAAATGATTTATATAAGAAAAGCAAAAGAAGAAGATCTGCCTATCATAAGGCAATTGGCTGAACAAACCTGGCCATCGGCCTATAGCGATATTATTTCCCAAGAACAGATCGTTTTTATGTTGGAGAAAATGTATAATAAAGGAGAGCTTTTAGGGCAATTACTTCATGGACATACTTTTTTAATAGCCTCCGAATTAAAAAAAGATGTGGGATTTGCAGGTTTTTCCATAATTGACCACGAAAACCATATTTATAAGTTGCATAAGCTTTATGTGCTTCCTGAAATGCATGGTAAACGTATAGGTAAAATATTGATGAACGAGGTACTTGACTTGGTGAGAAAGGAAGGGGGGCAGTATCTTCAGCTAAATGTAAACCGAGACAATAAAGCACAGCACTTTTATGAAAAAGCTGGCTTTAAGATAAAAGAAACCGTTGACCTTGATATTGGTAATGGCTTCTATATGAATGATTATGTAATGGAGAAATATTTGAGCGAAGAATGAAAAAGGTAGCATTGCTTGCACTCTTAATTTGTAGTTTATTTGCTAAAGCGCAGCTGCACATAAATCCAGGAGTCGATACCACAGACATAAGAAATAAAAAGGTACTCGCGTTTTATAGCAGTTATATTAACGACTTTAAAAGTAAAACTAAATTGCCTGATTACAAGAAATATTGGAGTGAACAGGACTGTAAAAATTATAAAAATCCTGATCCTTCGGTGTATGGTATTGGTGGCGATTATCCGACATATTTGATGGCGGAAAGTAAAACGATTTATTATTTAAAACCCTTAAAAGATGGGGTTTTCAATATTAAAATGTTAGGGTCTTGGACTGATAGCCTGAAAAATAATGCCGTCATGTACATGACGAATCAATTCATAAAAGTTGTTGATGACCATCAAATTTATTTTATTCAACCTATTGATTTTTATAAGAAAGATTGGAACAAACAGGTGTTCGGACAGGTAACTTACTACTTTCCCAAATATCATCAGTTCAATAGAAAAAAATCGCAACTTTTAAGACAACAGATTAAAGATTTAGAAAAACAATGGAGCTTGCCCCCTAAATCAATTACCTACTTTTTTGCGGATACCTATGATGAAATACAGCAACTTAGAGGATTTGATTTTACAATTGGAATGGGTAACGCTGATAAACCTATGGGTATTTCAAATCAGGCTGACAATACTGTGTTTTGCGCAGGTAATGGCGAGAATTACTTTCATGAAGTGGTGCATGTTTACCTGAATCCGCTACATCCTAATTCGCCGCTTAATGAGGGTTTGGCGGTGTTTTATGGCGGTAGTCTAGGTAGAGATCTTTCTTGGCACACTAAAAGGTTACAAGACTATTTGCAATTACATTCAGAGATAGATCTTTCCAAACTTCAAGATTTCTATTACATGGATAATTATACCAATCCAAATAGTACGATACAAGGTATTTTATGTAACGCTATTTACAAAAGGGATGGTTTTCAAGGGTTAAAAAAACTGATGACTTATACTTCGTTAAATGATATTTTTGAGAAAGAATTTAAAATCGATTTGAAAAATCTCAATCAAGAACTTCGTAAACTAATCGAGCTACAATAAAAAACCGTTAACCTTCAATTGGTAATGGTTTCTGTAGAAATGATGATGTGGTGGAGAAAGTTTTATAAATGCTAAGTTATGCTCTGTTCATTCTTCTTTTGTGTTCTTAAGCTGCTTGGTACGAAAGAAATGGGGGAGTGTTTTTACTGGAGAATTCTTTAATCAACATTGTTGAAAAGAATTAGGACATTTTCTAAAAACAAGTCATCTTAGCTTTTAGGTAGATTATCCGTATCTGCAAACATTATTTACGTCATCTATGTAATTTTTTGAGATAGGAATGATTTCATCGTTGACCACTAGACCTTTAATGTTAAATTTAGCTATTTTGTTTTTATTTACCACAAAGGCCCTATGGGTTTGAATAAAGATGCTCGTAGGGAGTATTGCCAATATTTGTTTGATGGTAGACCGATTTCTGTACACTTTTTTTTCGGAGAAAAATAGGAGATAATTTCTTTCGGCCTCTATATAATCAATGTTCTCTATAGGTAGGTATACATTATACCCACCATCCTTTACCAAAACTGAAAACTTGTGCTTTTCTTGTTGACGAGATTGGTGAATAGCAAGCTCTATAGATGTTAATAGATCAGTGTTTTTAAATGGTTTGGTAATGTAGCAGTAAGGTATGGTGGCTATAGCCTTTGTTACAATCTCAGTGTTATCATAAGCTGTGAGATAAATAAAAGGAATCATATACTTTTGCTTAAGCTCTTCTGCGAGGTTTATCCCGTCCCTCTCTTCTTTGCCCAAGTTAATGTCCAAGATAGCAAGATCTAATTTTTCCTTTTCTAATAAGGAAAGTGCTTCGCGACTATTTTTAGCTTCTAGTATCTTATACCCGTTCTCAAGAAGCAATTTTTTTGTCAATCTTCTGTTTAAAAAATCGTCTTCTACCAATAAAATAGAAATCTCTTTCATTCGTTATTGTTTTAAAAATAGATAGTTAATTCAAATCCTCTGGTCTGTTTCGTTATTGTTGTGCCATCAAGCTGGTCTATCAGCCCTTTTATAATTTCTATTCCTAAGCCTTTAGGCGCTATTAAGTTAAAGTCAAAACCGATTCCATTGTCTGCATAGAAAAGCTTATTTTTTTTGGTGCTTTCATCTTTTAAAATTACAACATTTATATTGCCAATATTTTGCTTTATAAAGGCATGTTTGATGCTGTTACTGATTAATTCAACAACTATTAAACCAATTGGAAGTGCTTTTTCTAAGGATATTTCTTCTATTTCACATTGTATTTCCAGGTTGATTTTCTTTTTACCGTTCTCATAGGAATTTTTAACCAATTCTGAAAGTTCATTAATGTACCTGCGCAAATCTATATAGTTGACACGATCAGAAGTATTGAGCTTTTTATGAAGCAAAGCCATAGAATGGATGCGATTTTGGTTCCCTCTGATCAATTCTTCGATATTGTTGAAATCAATAGATTCTTTCTGTATTTCTAAAATACTGATAACATGCTGCAAATTGTTTTTTACCCTGTGCTGTAGTTCCGATAGTAATACCTGTTTTTGTTCTAAGGTTTTAACCAATTCTTTTACCTGTTTACTGATAACCTTGTTTTGAATGTTGATTTTTTTATTTTTTCTTAGTAGTAAAACAGAAACCAAGACAATCATTACAAGTAAAATGACAATGAAAATCAATTGTTGGTTTTTATTCTTTATAACAGTCTCTTTTTTGTCGTTCTGATACTGTTCGGTAATTTTTTTTATTGCTGCTGCTTCCATTCTGCCGAGTTCCTTCACATAGGTATCGTGATATTTCTTTAAATAATGGTAAGCGGAGTCCTTGTGTCCCAAAGTATCGAATAACCGGTATCGTATCCTTAGAAAATGATCTGCTTCGGGTAATGAATTTGTATTAAAAACCCATGATGCAGAATCGCTGTATAAAAGGGCCTTTTCAGCTTCTTTATGATGCAGATAAGTAGAGGCGATATTGTTATACATGGCTGCAGCACCTTCGTAATCTCGTTTATGCAGAAAGTCATTTGCGGCGAGTGAAGAATATTTAACGGCTTCCAAATAATTATCTCGCGATAAAAGGCCGCCAAGCAACAAACAGGCATCCGTACGCTCTCTTTTGTTCTTATATCTTATGGCGTAATCCAACCCTTTATACGCATAATATATTGCAGAATCTATTTCTTTTACAAATCGATAATAAGAAGATAAACGAATACAATAGACACTATATACGTTTTCTAGATGGTGAGTTTTATAAAGTTCCTTAGCCCTGTTCAGATAATTTTTACACAGTTCAAAGTCATTCGAATGTTCATACATGGTAGCAGCCATTAAGCAGGCTTGATACTCTTTTTCAGGTAAATGGTATTCATTGGCCCGGGCCATGATGTCAAATGAAATTTCAAGGGCTTTGTTTGTTTTTCTTTTTCGAGCAAAGATATAAGCTTTATAGAGTAGAAGCTTAAGTTTGGTATCCTTATCATCTTTCTTTGTATGGCTTTTCGACAGCGAATTATATAGGAGGTCTGTCTCTTTTTCTCCCTCGGTAAAATTATTATAGAAAATAAGGCTATCTATCCTATCAATCTTTTTTTTGAGTGATATGGCATCTTGAGCGGCCGAAAAATGGCCGGAAATAAGTACAAACAATAGGAAAGCGTATTTCAGCACATGCAATTTGGTTAAATATTTTCAGCACCGAGACAAAAAACTAATGATAAATATATGCTTCGTTGAGCTATTATATGCTTTTTTTATGATAAAAATTGGGTTGGCCTTTTAAAAAAGCCAACCCGAAGTTTTAATATGCTTAAGCTAACTATTTTAGTTTACAGGAACAAGATACCACAACTGTCCGCTTACATTTTGATTGTTATCCATAAATGCGTTTCCGCCATAGGCACCTTTAACCTGATTACCTTCTAAAGAATGTTCATTGCCTTTGAACATGGTTTTTAAACGATAATAGCCATTTCCAGCATCTTCGAGTTTCCACAGTTGGCCATTTACATTTTTACAATCATCCATAAATGCAGCACCGTTTTTAGCCTTTCCTTTCACTTCATTTCCCTCTAAACATTTTTTATCTCCATGCAGTTTGGTTTGCAAACGATAATATCCGTTTCCAGCGGGTACAAACTTCCACTGTTGACCTGTTGCACCTTTTTGGGTCGACATAAAAGCAGCCCCGTTCATTGTTTTGCTATCTGCCCCATTACATTCTAAGGCTTCACCATCACCTCTGAATTGTGTTTTCAGCAAATAATAACCTTTATAGTTGGGGTCAAATTTCACACCTTTGGTTTGTCCGAATGTTTGGAAAGTTCCGGCTACCATTAGTGCCAACAGCGCAATTTTGATTTTTTTCATTTTCTTTTTTTTTATTATTGCCTACTCTGGTTAGTATTTTCGGCTTCCTACTTTTGGGTTTTTATGCAAATGTATATACCCATATTATGGTAAAATAATTGTTGGGATAAAAGCATATTTTTTGGGATAAAAATCTATAAGCAGATATATTTCAGGTGTGTGGCAAAATTTACACTTGTTTTGTGATGTTGAATGAAATGAATTAAAGGGAGTTTTGGCTCTTGTGACTAGGCTAATTGTAAAGCGCTAGCAGAACCCCTTTTTTTTGCTAAAAATGGAGTGCCACTGCCCAGTATGAAGGTAGGAAAGATTGTGAAGAGGGAATAAATAGTTTTTTTGGAAATCGGTATATTTCGGTATATTAATAAAGCACAAACTCATGTTAGTTTATTAATAAAGAAGGAATAGTTTATTTGGGGTAGCATAAACTCTATCTTCTGGAGATACATAGAAAGAATATGGATAAAAAAGGTGCTCGGACACGTGAGAAAGAAAGCGAGGTAAACTAAGACAACAAGATGTAGCACTTTGATGAAAAGGCTGCCTTTCAAATAAAAAACCGTTAACCTTCAATTGGTAACGGTTTCTATATGAACGATGATGTGATGGAGAAGAAGGTACCCCCTTTCCTTGGGGCATCCTTGAAGAGAACTAAATTAATTTCTAATCATTACTTGTTTTTTGATCAATTCTTTCTCACCGTCAATTTTAATATGAATAAAATAATTATCAGATTTTAAATGGCGTGTATCTAAATTAAGCTTATAGCCATTACTTCTTCCTTTTAACAATAGCTTGCCACTAATATCATATAATGAAGCTTCATATTCTTTCATCGCTGATTTTTCTGATGTCGAAAGGCTTTTAAATTTCTCCGCATCTGGTTGGATATTTAAATAGCTGTTCGCTGGATTTGGGTAAATTACCATGCTACGCCACCAGCCACCACAATAGCGTTCAAAAGTAGCTGTTCCTGTTACTGTAAAGCCACATCCAAGATCTATTTCTACAGTTACCTCGCTAAAGCCACAAGGTGGACTAGAATTGAAATAATGTTCGCTGCCAGATTCTGCGAGTGAGCCGTTTAAATACCATCTAACAGCGGTATAACTATAATTATAAGGATGTACTGAGGCACTTAAGGGCTCACTTCCATAAGCAGGATTAACTGCAAAATGAATTTCTGGCTGGAAAGGGGCAAAATACTCTGATACATTAATTGAGCAGTCGCCGCCAACTACTTGTACACTACCTGCTGTTCCTGTAAACGAAATTTCGTTGCTCGTAGTGGTTAATGTTGATGATGTGCCATCAATCAAAAGATTGCCATCAACTGTCCAAGTGAATGTTCCTGTAGCGCCCTGAACAGTGGCTGTGCCACCACATTCGTTACTGTTATTGGGCGTAAGCGTAATTGTTATAGGACTTAGATTTTTGGTAACTGTGTAAGTGCGACAACTCAAGGTAACAGTTCCAGTGAGTGTACCATAGCCGTTAGAAGTTCGCTGTACTAGTACAGGGTTTGTTGTATTTGAGCCACTTATACTGTAAGTACCCGTTACACTCCAAGTAATCGTAGCACCTGTAGGTAAATTAACAAGGCTATAGTTTGCTGTGGTACAAATTTGTGAGGGTCCTGAGATTGAAGTTATATTCTTCTTATAGAAGTATTTGGTAGAACTTGGCAGATACGATGCCGGAACATCATTAATATTGTGTCTGTAAAGCCCCCAAGCCCCCCATTTTGAAGTACATTGGTAAGACGGCCCGGTAATTACAGCACTGTGGTCGCCAGCATAGGAAACCCTAAGCTCGAGTTCATTTGTATTAGTGGTTACCTGCGTATAACTGGCATCATTCCAAAAGGAATCGTCATCTGGCGTATTCAACCAAAAGGTAGCACCTCCATCTCTTTTTACCCAAGCGTAATTGTGACAATTGTAAGAACTTGTTGGTTCATCAAGTTTTACGACATTTGGGTGCTGTGCTTGTTGTTGACTATTTGCAGAATTGATTTGTGCTTGTGTAAGCGGGGGCGGATAAATGGGATATATTTGAGTGCAATTAGGCGTATATTGTTGAGGGAAGCATTTGATCGTAGCACCCAATATTAAAAAGAAGATAGCGGTATATGTTATTTTTTTCATCTTTACTTTTTTATGGTCATATAATTCTGCAATTCTCCTATAATTTTGTCTATTAGATCAAAATCCGCTATTAACATTTTTTCTACGAATAGTTTTTTCTTAGCATCATTTTCGATTCTAGCATCCTCTAAAGACTCTTTGTATTTATTTCCAACGAAAGAAGTAGTCATCTTCCCATAAAAACCAAAATAATCCGCATATTTCGCTTTATCTTCATATTTCTTCATTATTGTTTTCAGCACTTCAAAGCGTTTCTGTTTGTCAAATCTTTCAATTAATTGTTTTTGGGAAAGCAGTAATTCTAATGCGCATATATCAAAAGTATAACTACCTTTATCAGGTACATTGATGATCGTATTGATATCTTTGTTTTTGTAATATTCAAATAATATATCTTGCCCATCCGGTCGCTTAATAAATTCAGTAAGTCCATTAAATATTCCTATAATATTTTTGATCCCTTCATAGGGACTATTAGAAGCGGTATAACTACTTAATAAAGGGTATTTAAGACAGACTTGTAGTAGGGATCTTGTATCGATTTCTTTTAGGATATTTTCCGGGATTTGACAGGCATCGACTCTTTCTTGTGTAGATTTGAACATTTTCCATTCTTTACTGCCAGGTTTAACAGGGTAATCATAATCAATTAATTTTTGACCCCACGACTGGAAAAAAATAGATAAAGCAATTAAAAAGAAAATGAATTTTTTCATTGTTTATTGATTAGAAATAGTAAGAAGAATGGCGGAGAAAAAGAAAGAGAGCGGAGCGGCTAATTTTTATTTAATTGAAGTTAGTTTTTTTTATTAAAAAATCAAAAATTTGAATAAAAATCTATATTTCCATTCAATGTCATAGTGGTTTTAACCGCTAAATGTGCAACTAATATTGATGGTATTTGTGTATATAGGCACTTTATGTTTAATAAATTAACTTAAAATAAAAAAACCGTTAACCTTTAATTGGTAACGGTTTCTATGTGAAACGATGATGTGATAGAGAAAATTCTCCAGATCTGTTATCGTTAGAATATTTTCCCAAAAGGAGAGAAATCTAACGGGATGATTTTTAGATTTCTCCCTTTGTTTGAAAGGCCAATGTTAATGACCTCTAATCGGATCTTTTGGTTTGGCTACATTCGGATATTTGTAATTTTTCATTTCTTCCTGTAGTAGCTTAATGGTTCTGTCCAATTGGGGGTCTTTACCTTCCAATAGATCTTTAGGGGTTTGTTCAACAAAAATATCAGGAGCAACGCCTTCATTTTCTATGATCCATTTTCCTTTGGTATCATAAATACCAAAGTTTGGAGAAGTGATACGCCCGCCATCTAATAATGAAGGATAACCGCTAATGCCCACCAAAATGCCCATTGTTGTACGTCCTACCAACTTTCCTAAGCCTTTTTCCCTGAACATATAAGGCATCATGTCTCCTCCAGAGCCTGCGTTCTCATTAATCACCATCGCTTTTGGCCCATAAATACCATTGCCGGGCGTGGTGAAACTTTTACCATCTCTAATGGCCCAATAGCTCATGAGCTCGCGGCTTAATAGATCAATTACATAATCAGCTACCCAGCCACCACCATTGTTGCGTTCATCAATCAATAAAGCTTTTTTGTCCATCTGCGAGAAATAATAACGGTTAAAGTAAGTATAGCCGTCTGGACCTGTATTAGGCATGTACACGTATGCAATTTGGCCATTGCTTAATTCGTTTACCCTTTTCCTGTTTTTCTCTACCCATTCCATTCTTCTCAGTTCCATTTCTGCACTCGGGGTAATAGGTACCACCACCACCTCTCTTGCACCTTGTAAACTGGGCTTTGTGTTTACTTTTATGGCTACCTGTTTGCCAGCCTTAAAATCGAAAAGACTATAGATAGAGGTTTCGGCATTTACGGGAATACCATTTATGGCTACAATATAGTCGCCTTCTTTAATATTTAAGCCTGGCTCTGCTAATGGCGCTTTAAAGCTCGGATTCCAGTCTAAGCGATTAAAAATCTTTTCGATTTTATAAAAACCATTTTCAATTTGATAATCTGCTCCTAACATTCCCACTGTAACGGAAGTAGCAGAAGGTTCGTCGCCAGGGTAAATGTAGTTGTGGCCAACCACCATTTCGCCCATCATTTCGTTAAGTAGGTAAGCCAGGTCAGATCTATGGTTCACATAGGGCAGAAATTTTTCATACTTGGTTTTTACGGCAGGCCAATCGGCGCCATGCATGTTTTCGGCATAGAAATATTCCTTTTCCATTTGCCATACCTCATTGAACATCTGTTTCCATTCGGCTGTTGGATCTACCAATAGCTTGATACCTTCTAGCTTAATTTTGCCGGTTTCTGGAGTAGCGGGTTTTTGAGCAGCAGGTACTACGAAATAGCTTCCGCGAGAAGCATAAGTCATGTTTTTGCCATCGGCACTCACACCAACACCATACACGCCCTGTACCAGGCTGGTAATTTCCATTTTGCTAAGGTTGAGCGTATTTAACTCACCATTACGTATGAATAATAAATGGCCTTCTACACCACCGTCAATACCTGATAAACCACCTGCTGGAATTGGCAATGAAATGATGCGGTTGCTCAGGTCATCCAAATCAATCTCAATTGGTTTCTTGGTCTCTACTGGTTTAGCGGGTTCGGCAGCAGCTTTAGAGTCTTTCGTAGCTTTTTTGTCGTCTTTTTTCGGTTCCTCTTTCTTTGCGGGAATAGGTTCTTCTGTCACTTTTTCCTCATCACTTTCAGTTTTGTACAATGAAGGTGTTTTCTTTGAAAGGATTAGTGCATATACATTGTAATTCACCGGACGTTGATAAGCCGACATGTGCAGGCCACTATTGGTTAGGCCTACATCGGTACTGGCCATAAAGAAAAGATACTTGCCGTCTTTGCTAAAAGTAGGATAAACGGCGTTACTCATTCCATCGGTTACCTGAGTATGTGTTTGTTTGTCTAAATTGTATAGAAATACGGCACTAACCGAGTTAGGTAAGGTAGCTACATAAGAAATCCATTTTGAGTCTGGTGACCAACTAGGTAATAGCTGATTGTAGGTTCTGGCCGTATGTGAACCCAATTTATCTTGTTTAACCAACACAGGCTTTTTAGTGTTAATGTCGATGTAAAACAAGTTCAAATGGCTGTCACTATAGAATAGTTTTTTGCTGTCTGGCGACCATGTTGGCTGAAAATAGAAATGGGAATCGCCCAGATCGATGTATTCGGGCTCAGCTTTGGTCGCTTGATTTAGCAACACCAACTGGTATTTGCCATTTTTATCAGACAGATAGGAGATATATTTTCCATCTGGCGACCAGCTTGGGTATTTTTCATAACTGCCGGGCGAATTAGAAAGATTACGGGCATCTCCTTTTTCTTTAGGGACAGAAAAAATCTCTCCTCTACTTTCAAACAAAAGCCTTACGCCTTTAGGCGAGATATCAAAACTCCGGATATCGCTGGCCAAATCTATATACCTGCTGCGCTTGTAGGGGGCATCGGCCTGTACCAAGATTTTTAAGGTGGTGATTTTGTTGTTTGCTATATCAAAAAGATGGATACGGCCTCCTTGTTCGAAGGTTAGCGTATTTTTGTCGCTAGTTAAAGATTTGATGTCAAAATCTTTAAAGTTGGTCAATTTTTCAACTTTTTTAGATTTTACATCGTAGCTATAAAGATTAAGGGTTAGGTCTTTGTCGTTCAGATAGTAAACCTTATTGCCCACCCATTGAGGTTTCACATTGTTTGCGCCATCTCCCGGAATAGTCTCAATGTTCTTGGTTTGAGTGTCAAAAATCCATATTTGTGGCATGCCACCACCACGGTAACGTTTAAATGCTACGTTTAAACGATCTGATGGATCTGTATTTTTAATGTATGCCCAATAACGCTTGTCTGCTGAAGGTGAACCTTGGGTAGCTTCGGGCATTGGCAGTGGCTGCTCACTGGTACCATCAATTTTAATGCGATGTAATCGGGGGCTCAATGCATAGTTAAAATCACGGGTAGAGGTAAAATAAACCTCATTGTTATTCAGCCAGCCTTTTACCAGGTCTGCACTGGGATGATAGGTTACTCTTTTAGGCTCGCCTCCCTCTACCGGGATCACATACACGTCCGTGTTGCCATCGTAATTTCCCGTGAATGCAATTTGTTTGCCATCCGGAGAAAATATTGGACTCTGTTCTACAGCTGGATTTACGGTCAGTCTTCTGGAGTTGCTCCCATCTCTATTGGCGATCCATATATCACCTCCATATACGAAGGCTATATTTTTATCGCTAACAGTTGGACTTCGTAATAATAAGGTTTCTACATTTTGGGCAAAAGAGGCTGTCGTACTCGCAAAAGCCAATAGCGCCCCACCCATGAGAGATCTATTAATCGATTTATACTTCATGTTGTATTTTTTATTGATTTAACTTGGGAATTCGGTTTGGTGTATCAGTACCATTGATGATGCTTACTGCACTTTTGGCAATAGCTTTAATGGTAGAAAGGATATTATCAACATCTAGGCTGCTATATTCATCTTTTACGGTGTGATAAAGCTTATCTGTATCAATTTGATCGGTACTTATGGTGTGCGCAGGTACGCCCAATGCGGCTAAAGTTGCATTGTCACTTCTGTAAAAAAGGTTCTGTTGTGTATAGGGGTCTGGATGGAAGGTAAATTCGGTACCTTCTAGGTTCTTCTGTAAGATCTTGCCCAAGTCAGATTTTTCGTAGCCTGTAATAAAGGCGGTATTTTTACCAAATTTGCTATCCTTGCCAATCATCTCAATGTTGAACATGGCAACTACTTCATCTGGGTTTAATTTTTGGGAGAAATAGCGAGAACCGAACATGCCCATTTCTTCTCCAGTAAAGGCCACAAAGATGAGGGTACGCTCATTTTTGTTCAGTTTTTTATAATACTTGGCCAGTGCAATTACGGCAGAGGTTCCAGAGGCATCATCATCAGCGCCATTCATAATGCTATCGCCCTCCACCGGTTTAACAATGCCCATATGGTCATAATGTCCTGAGAAAATAACCAATTCCTTTGCTTTAGATTTTCCAGGAATGATCCCTGCAACATTAAATAGAGGCATTTTGGTAATGGTGTTTTTTAACGTTACATTAAAACTGTTCGCTATGGTATCTTTATCTAGTACAAAAACAGCTGCAGCGGGTTTTTCAGCATTTAGGTCCTTTTCGTCAACAATAGCGCCTTTACCTAGGGATGATTTTAAGCGATTGAAAATATCGACAAATTTAATGTCTACCAATACCAACTGTTTTTTATTACTTTTGACCAATGCCCTATATTGAGTAACAAAATCCTTGTCGGGATTAAGTTTAATCCAACCATCACTATTGCTTTTATCGAAACTTAAGCTCTCGGTATTGTTGCCTATTACCAATAGGTTCTCCTGGCTAACGGGTTGCCCATCAATGCTTACACTGGTTAAGGTAGGTTTTACCTGATATTTGTGAAAAGTTTGTCGATAGCCAGTTTGCCCATTTAGTGGTTTTAATCCAATTGCCGCAAATTCTTTTTCAATAAAAGTAGCTGCTTTCTCAATACCAGGGGTGAAGGTTCTACGTCCCTCCATATCGTCGGCGCTAAGGGTTTTGATTAAGTGGTCTACATAATCTTTGGTAATGATTTTATCAACAGTCTGTGCAGCTGCAATACTTGTGACAGAGGCGAAAAACAAAGTATAAAGTGTTTTCTTCATGTTTTATATAATAAGTTAAGTTAATTGTGCTATTTAACCTGGCTATTCAGCCAGTTATCCCTAAAACTTTTCATCAATGGTGTTAGGGCTTCACCTGTACTTTCTATCGCTACCAATTCCAAATTAGGGTTTTCTATAAAAGTTAATTTGGCTGTTTTCTCTATTCCTCTTCGACTGTAAACGATTTCAATTGTTTCACCCGGGTTGTGTTTTTCTGTAATTTTATCGAAGTCATCTATCGCCTTTATCTCTATACCATCTGCCTTTAATAAAATATCTCCAATGTCCAGGCCAGCCAGATAAGCTGGGGAACCCACTAAAGTAGCGGGAACGACAACTTTTCCATTGTTTATGGTTAGTCGACGTATATCACTAAAGGCTTTTCCTGGTGATGCTTTGCGCAATATTAGGCCTGCATTTAATAATAGGGACGTATAATTCTCCTTTTTGGTTGCATAAACAAAATCATTGAAGAACTGGTGGGCAAAATTTTGGTTTTTGGTTAATGAGGCTAAGGTCTTTTCAAGATCTGGAATGGTATAGGCAATTTCGGTTTTGCCGTATGCTTTCCAAAGTGCCCGCATATAATCGTCAAGCGTAAGCTTGAAATCTGTCCTCAATCTTAAGTCTAAAGCCAGGGCCACAGCTGCCCCATAGGTGTAATATGAAGTAAAGATATTGGGTTGGTTGGTTTGGTCTATAGCAACGCCTGCATCGGCAAAAACAGCATATTGACTGGACTGTATTGGGGAGAAATATTTTGCACCTGGAGCGTTGGTTACCGCGTTGATTAAACCATTAAAGTTTTGCAATATGTTTTCAAGTGTTCTAAAATTGGCCCTTTTTAAGGTCAGGTTACCATAATACTGTGTAAACCCTTCGGCTATCCAAAGGGCTTCACTGATATTCGATTGCGTAAAATCAAAGGGTTCCAAAGACTTTGGACGAAGGCGTTCTACGTTCCAGGCATGGAAAAATTCATGAGAGAAAGTGCCCAATAAATTACTTTCATAGCCTAGTATTCTTGGGGTACGCTGTACAATTACGGTCGAGTTTCTATGTTCCATTCCGTCGCCTGCATAATCTGGATGTACGTCGTGTAAAAAATAGTAATGGTTATTGTCGAAATGTGGCAGTTCGCCCCAGATTGCCTTTTGTTCTTCCACTACTTTTTTGATCATATTTGCGTAGTTATCAACGGTTGACTGTTCATCATCGGAATGAGCGATCAGATGGATGGTTTGTACTTTTCCATCGGGATTTTTTACCTCCCAGCTACTTGTTTTGTGGGCGGAAATCTCAATTGGACTATCCATGAAATATTGAAAATCCTTTGCATAATAACTTCCATTGGGTAAAGGCTTCAGCTGTGTAGCTACTTTCCAGTTATTGTTGGCATAGTTAAATTTGACCGTTCTGGGTCTTTTGTCCATCCCTACGGGAAAAGCAAAAGTAGCTGGTATATTCATGTGTGCATGCGTTTCGTCAAAACCGGCATAAGTGCCATCAACCCAATTGCCAAAAAGGGTATAGGTAATTTTAACAAAGGCGCTTGGTTTTACGATCTCATAAATATCACCTGATAATTGTTTTATTAACAGGGCTTTCCCTTGAGAATCAAAAGCTTTTAAATGATAGACATTTTTGCCGAATTCATGAGTGGCGTATCTTCCCGGAGAAGAGCGGCTAAATCTAACTTTTAAAGGGACAGTAGTAGGTACAGCTGGAATTGATAGGGCGATTTGCGCTTCATGATGCACCAGATTTGGGAAGCTCACTTCATAACTTATTTCTTTTTGGGCTTTTAAAGTAAATGAGGCCATGATCATCCCCACCACTATAACAAATTTCTTCATCGGAATTGGATTTAGTTTTTGAATTTAGGCATAGCCGCGGAATAACACAAATTGTGAGCATATTATTACGATGGAGAGTGTTGAGCTAAGTTAGATGGACCATTAATCTGGCATCATGTATCTTTTTTCTTGAGCTAAATTAGGGTGGTGTTAAAGGACTTCAGTTTTTAATATATAAGATACCCTTATAAGAGTCCTTTTTATCAAACTCAGGCCCTCTCTCCGCATGATCTGATAAGATAACGATCTTCGCTTTTGGCTTTTGTGCTAAAATCAGCTGTACGATGGAGATCCCAATTTCATCTGCTTCATTTAGATTTTCTATAAAAGATTCTTTAAAACCCTTATCAAAGTAAGCACTATGGAAAGTTAAAAAATGATGTACACTTAGATTTTTAGCTTTCTGGTTCAGTGTTTTTTTAATGGATATTATATTCTGATTAGCAATTTCATGGATACCTTTATTATTAGAGCTTTTACCAGAAGGAAAAAAATATAGCATAAAACGATCAGTTAGAGAAAAAAAGTAAATGGTAAAATCGCTGCCTCTCCCAAATATTTTTTTTAACTGATTATTTTCTTTGTCTATTATAAAAGAACTAAACTTTAATTGGTATTCATACTTGGCTGCAAAGTTATTTAAATACCTACCGGGAAGTAGTTGTTGCATTTGTTCAATATCTTTGGTTTTATAAGCTGTTTTTTGATCAAATACAGCTCCAGAAAAAATGTTGGGTAATGATTGCGCCGTATTTATATATTTTGACAGGGACCTGTGTTCCTGAAATCCATTTTCCCCTAAGTAGGCTAACAATCTCGACTCGCAATTAAAATATTTTTTAAGTACTTCCTTTGAGGAAAAAGCATCTAATATAATGATATATATATCCTTATTGGCATCTTTGTCATTTACAATGGTCGAAATTGGAGGTGGGTTTTTGCCATATTTAAATAGGAATGACGTTGAATAATAGCCAACCATTAATGAACAGCAAAAAACAATGTTTGTAATTAATATGAGACCGCCTATTTTGATTAGATTTTTAATATTTGTGAAGAGTACGATCAAGAAAATACCCAAGATGATTAACGCTTTAATACTTTTGTCGTTAATGGGGTATAATAAGGAGTTGAGGAGGGGGTTAACAAGGATAAAGAGAAACAGGAACCTAAATCGAATAAGAAAGGAACTCGTAAAAAAGGATATTAAGCTAATTAACAATAATACCCCAATGGTTATGGTCTGGTTAAGGTAGTACTGTTCTACCCAAAAACCGATATAAAGCGAGATAAATATGCTATAAACTAGAGACCATATGTCTACTTTTCTTTTAAGTGGTTTTGAGACACAAAAATAATTCTCTAGTTTCGATAACTTGTTTTGTATCAATAATTTCATAATGTTTGTTTAGGCTTTCCACAAAATATGATCTCGTTAGGGAATAAGCATAATTTGGATTTTTTATGAGTTGGTGTCGAGGATCTTCAGCGTCAATAAACTCTATTAAGAGATAAGATCCTGACTTGGCAGAATCGCTGAAAAAGGAGATTACATCATCGAAAGATAAATTGTCTTGATGAATTAAATGGTGTATCAAACCCAGACACAATTGAAAATCACAAATAGATTTTAATCTTGATTTTAGGGAAAGTCGCTCCCCATCAAAACCCAAGTGTGGACTTAGATTTAAAACATCTGTATAAACGGGAATTATATTTTCATTTTTACAATCCTGATAGAGCTGATTTACGGCGTTATAGTCGCTTTCAATGCTGATGACTGTGGCATTTTTAAACTCCGCTAAAAAAAGCTTGGAAAATTTTCCATCGTTTGCGCCCCAATCCGTAGCATATGATATCGGGTGCTTAATCGACGAGTTTTTCAAGAGCTTTTTTATTGACGACACTTTTTTGTCTACATACCCATCTTTTAATACCGTTTGCGAATAATAATCATCCCATTTTGTTTTATCCTTTGGTAGAGAAAAGCTGATAATATGGTTTTTTAATAGATAAAGGTTGTTTTTTATCAACCGATGATTAATTGTTAATTTATTTTCTGAAGTATTTTTTAACTGCCTTATGGCCGATTTTTTATAAAAGGTATAATGGATATTAAATCCTGGATTTAAATAATTCCGCCAATTAAAGTTATACTTGAAAATCCACTGTTTATCAAAGAAAAGTTTAATGAGGTCAGTTGTATAGATGTTCTTGTTTTCTGTAAGGTAGAGCAGGGGGAAATAAAACTCTACAAGGAACTGACGATAGCCTTTCCATCCTTGAGTAGCGTCGTATTTTTCTATCGAGCCTAAATCGAAATGTTTAAAGGAATTGTTGCCGTTATAACAGATGTTATAGGGGGTAGCATCTTTTAAACTTATGTTTTTTTCTAAAAGAAAGGTTAAAAGGTTAATGTAAAAGAGAGAGAAATCTTTAAGAAGACCAAATGGCAATTCGTAAGGATAAATTATAAAAGGAAATTTTTCTACTTCGAATAGATGATCTTGTCCAGCCAATTCAAAGCTTTTAATGGTTGGAAATTCCTTTAGGTCATTTTTTTCTAAAAGCTCAATGCCTATCTCAGGTACAGCCCTTACTATTTTTCCATCAACTTCATAAACACTGTATTCGGGATCTTTTCTAGACGATTTAATCCGTAGCTTACTTAGCTTCATTGTCGTTTTTTTTCTTTTTGGTAAAGAAGCCTACCACATAGTTCTTAAGAATGTAATAAGAACCTGCTATTCCTGCCAATATCTGGGCTATTATAGCGCCATTGCCAGGGTCAAGGTATAAAAGAATGTGTGACAGAATCATTAAAAATAGCTATATAGATATCAAATATATCATTAATATCAAACATAAATAATATTTAATGCAATCAATTTGGAGAACATAGATAAATGAGATAGCCTAATAGTATCTCATCATGCAATGCCTTAATTTAATGTTAAAAGTTGCTTCGTTAAGGCAAAACGAGCGCATCAATCATTATGATGCAGCTGTTCTATTTTTTTTGCCACTGTAGTTTGTATACGAGTTTCCTGGATCTGATCGGCAACACTGATCTCGAAATCACGATCTTTATCTGATAAATGGTTTTGCACAGCCTCGGAATTTTCAACAGCGTGATCATAAGACCCACGTGCACTCATTAATTTTACAAAAACAGGGAGGCACTCAAAAAATACGAATAATAAGCCTATAAAGGTAACCGCTAATGAAGTATTGAAATCTTTACTTCCATCAGGGTTAAAGCTTAACTGGCCCAATGCCCAGTTTCTGTCGGCAAAACCGGCAATATTACTCAAGCTGTCTAATTGTTTAGAGGTAAAAAGTTTTTCGGTCATTAACCCATCAAATTGCTTCCTGCCGTCTACAAATTTTTCTAATTGCCTAATGTCGGCAGTTAAAGTATCCAGATTTTGTTCACGTTGCTTTAGTTCAGCTTCTTTACGTTTGGCAAATGGCCCATATCCCATAACGCCCGAAGTTTCTGTCGTCTTATTGCCAAAAATCTCATAATTCAACTTTTGCCGATCATTTTTGATGGCCTTGGCCAAGGAGTCTCTTTGGGACTTTAAGTCGTTCAGCTTAGTGAGCTCGATTGTGTATTTTTTGTCGAACGATTTGTTCAGCGTGTCTATTTTTGCCCTCTGGCCATTTAAATAGCTGAATTTCAATCGCTCTTTTATCTCTTTGTCAAATATTTTTAGCTCTAAAGGACGAGAAATCACTATGCCGATCATAATGGCGAGAAGGATACGTGGTGTGGCCTGTAAAATCTGCTTATTACTACTGGCATTTTTATTAATACTGGACACAATATAGCGGTCCATGTTAAATATGGCTAAGCCCCATATTAGTCCAAAAAATAGGGCAAATAACCCAGCAAAATCTCCTCCCTTGAAAACAAAATACATAGCGTAGCCACCAGAAAGTGCTGCAAATAGGCCGGTAAAGAAAATCGTAGCCCCAATGCCAATATATTTATTGTGCTCTGTTGAATGCTTTTCTAAAGTAGATAGGTGAGCACCAGAACAAAACCAAAAAAAACGAGATACTCGGTTCATTTTTTCAACCCAAATTTAAATGATCAATAATTAAACGATCGGTAAGTTCAATTGTTACAAAAGTCTGGTAAATAAAAAATTGGGAGACTGACAAAGTGTTCAAAAAGTAAAAAATATGATGAAGATTTGATGAGAAATAAATATAAAAACCATAATTTGTACCTTTGAAAAAAACTCAGTTATAATGAAAGAGATTACAGTACAAGAATTAAAACAAAAAATAGATAATAAAGAAGACTTCCAACTAATTGATGTTAGAGAGACTTTTGAGTATGAAACCTCTAACCTGGATGGAGAGAATATTCCATTAGGGGGGATTTTAATAGAAGCAGATAAGATTGCCAGAGATAAACCGGTAATTGTTCAGTGCAGAAGTGGCAAGCGTAGTGCTGCTGCAATTATGCAGTTGGAGCAGGTCCATGGTTTTGATAATTTATATAACTTAAAGGGAGGAATTTTAGCTTGGCAAGAAGCTTTTGATCCTAACATGCCAGTTTACTAATGAAGCAAAAAATATTTATCAACGCTTTCTATAATTTGGCGTTAATATTATCAATTTTTGGAATAATGTGGGGCTATGATAATAAAAGCCCATTAATTTCTATTTTCTTTGTTGCTGTTTTTGCTGCATTTCTTTATTTTAAGATAAAGTTAATGAAGGATTTAAAGAAAGAATTTAAGAAAAAGCCTTAATAAATCTTAATTAAAATGAAAAGCCCAGACCTATATAGGTCTGGGCTTTTTTATGGTAAAATTGCATTAGGCTGGTTCTGCTATTCAAATAAATTGTCTTTTGCACCAGTTAATCCTAATCCGGGCAAGTGATTTAATACATACTTCCCATCTTTCATTTTGGGGGCATCGAATGGGTTATTCTTGGTCAACCAAGGGCCATCTAAATCAGCCCAATCACAAAGCGGAGCTAAAGCTGCTCCCGCTAACGTTGCAATAGAGGTTTCACTCATGCAGCCTATTAGAATCTTCATGCCGAAGCTTCGGGCCTTTAAAATGGTTTGATGTGCTTCATACATGCCGGTACTTTTCATCAATTTAATGTTAATGCCATGATAAGCTCCCTTCAGTTGATCCATGTCGGCTAAACGCTGCATGGCTTCGTCGGCCAAAATTGGAATAGGGCTACGGTGGGTTAGCCATGCATTACCATCTAAGTTATTTTTGTCCATCGGCTGCTCAATTAAAACTACACCTTGGTCATGGAGCCAATAGATAAGATCAATAGCTTTTTTCTTTTCGTTCCAACCTTGATTGGCATCTACATATAAGGGAACGTCTGTAATGCTTCTTATCGTTTGTATAATCTCTTTATCGTTATCCCTGCCCAGTTTCACCTTAATTACCTTGAAACCTTTGGCATCGGCTAACTTTTCTTTAATCACTTCTGGTGTGTCAATACCTATGGTATAGGAGGTAACGGGCATTTTATGAGGGTCGGCCCCGAATATTTCATAGCAAGATTTGTTCAGTAATTGTCCATTCAAATCGTTAAGTGCAATATCAATGGCCGCCTTTATTGCAGGGTGCCCAGTAGCCAGGCTATCTAAATATTGATTGATTTCTGCAAAATTGAAAGGGGATTTTAAGCGGTTCCAATCTACCTTATCCAAAAAGGCGTGTGCGGTCTCATAGCTCTCGCCCATGTAGGGTACCATACTGGCTTCGCCATAGCCTACATAACCTTCATGAGTGATTTTTAAAAGTAATAAGGGGGTACTTGTTCTTGTAAATTTAGAAATGGAAAAAAGATGTTTTAATTCCAGTTCAAACTCTTTGCAACTAATTTTCATTTGAAATCGTCTAAATAATTAAAAAGGTTCGATAGCCTTACATTATATTTGTTAACGCAAAAAACTATAACCATGAAAACTAGCTCAAGAATACGGTATTTTCTTTATTTATCCATATTAATTGTTGGTTGTACCACGGGAAAGAATGCTTTGCAAAAAGGAGATTATGATGCTTCGGTAAGCAAAGCTGTAGACAGGCTAAAAAGTGCTCCAAAAAATTCAGAAGCGATGGAAGTTCTACCGGTTGCTTATGATCTTGCATTGAAGACACATTTGCGAAAAATTGAGGAGGCTAAACTTTCTGCCGATGCCTTGAGGTGGGAAACAATCATGTATAGTTATCAGAAAATTAACCAATTAAGCGAAGAGATCAATAGCTGTCCAAGCTGTCTGAACCTGGTGCCCAATCCGCAGAAATTCATCAAGGAATATGAAGATGCACGTTATCAATCGGCCGAGGCCCGCTACCTGCTTGGAGAAAGGTTGTTAAGAGAAAATAACAGACAGAGTGCCAAGACCGCTTATAGCCATTTCCTAAAGTCGCAAAGTTTCTATCCAAGTCTTAAGGGAATAAAAGAGAAAGTGGAGGAAGCCTATTGGGCTGCGGTACTGAAAGTAGTGGTGCAACCTGCCATCATCAATAGCAATACCTATAGATTGAGCAATCAGTATTTTCAACAACAAATCACCAATTATTTAGCCACATACAGACAAAACTCTTTTGTGCGCTTTTATACCGAGCAAGAAGCCGTAACACAGAACATTAGGGCAGATCAATTGATTGAACTTCATTTTGATGATTTTATAGTGGGCCAAACTTATGTGAAGGAAAGGGTAGAAAAGCTGAAAAGAGATAGCGTGGTTATTGGTGAGGGACGGGCCGGAAAGGTTTACGGAACGGTAAGGGCTACGCTTAGTATTTTTGAAAAGAAAGTGGCTTCCTCTGGTCTATTAAATTTTGCCGTAGTCGATCTGGCTACCAATAAACTCCTACGTAATCAGAAGTTAGCAGGTACCTATGTGTGGCAGGATAATTGGGCAAGTTTTAAAGGAGATGAAAGGGCATTAGATAAACAGCAGTTGGCATTGACCAGAAAAAGGGAAATAATGCCGCCACCCCCAGCTAATTTATTTGTAGAGTTTACCAAACCTATTTATGCACAATTGGTAGATCATATTACTTCGTTTTATAGTCGGTACTAGAAGACTTACGAAGTTTCTGAACGGCGAAGCCCTCAACTTTACCGTAAAAAATAACAACTAAACAAAAGTTAAACTTCGTAAGTCTATGATTTTGAATGATGAAGTATTGAATGATTGAACAAACTAACAAAGAGTGCTTTCTGTTAGTGGGCAATTAATCAGTTAAACAATTTCAACAGTTAACCATCTTTAAATCAATATGACAATAAAACAATTACTCAGTTGGCAATTATTGTTAATATTGCATCAATGAATCATAGTCTTTACAATCCTTTTAAAAGTTTCGATTTTAGAAACGATAAATGTTTTTTAAGCGGTAATCCAACATCGCCTTTAGCCATACGTGTATTGCCAGATTGGCTAATAAATATGGCTGGGCTTACCGGTGAGGAGCAGATCAAACTATTGGATGAGAGCATTAGGAGTTATAAAAGTTTAATGGTTCCAGTTAATGCAGATCTCTATGCAGAAATGATTTTACCACTAGAACAAAAAATCGAATCTGCTTTTGAATTAGGTTATAAAGGCATATCGGCTTTGTCGGAGGTAGATCTTTTTCATTGGATTGGCAAGATGATGTATAGCTTCCTGTATATCGAAATGCAAGGGGCTATTCGTTTAAAACAGCTAAGTGGAGATGGTATGAATATGTCTCAAGGCCTGATGCATAAGTTTGGCAATCTGCACTTGATGTTACAGGGCATTTTTAGAGAAATAGCGTTCGAAGAATTTAAACCTTGGTCTATTGTGGTGGTTCCGCTAGAAAATGAGGAAACGGGTTTTAGCTTTAGAGACGAGATTAATACTTTAATATTCTCTTTAAAGTTTAAGGACTTCGGTATCGTGGCTTGTTTGCAAGACAATGGCATGAATAAAAGATACCATCAACAACTGTTAGAGCTTATTCAGGATAAGCCCTTAACCGACCAACAATTTGAAGAATTAGCCGCGCGTTTCTTCTACTCTGCTTATTTGTTTAATCGCTTGCCAGAATACAATGTAATCGAAGCAAATAATGTGGCGTACATCGATCCAATGCCATTAAGAGGAATACAGAATAAGCCTATCTTCGACGAATGGCAGCATAAAACCTATGGCCAGGTCCTTGAAAATTTTTGGAAACCCTACGAGCTCACCTTATTCGAAATCATCAAAGACCCAAGGGCACCACTGAGTTTTTTTGAGCCGTCTTTATTGCCAGATGCTGGCTAGTTGTCCAATAAAATGAGGCATAATACCAGGCACCAAAATCACCGTTAGAATCAATCCCGTTAATGCCCCAAAAAAATGAGCATCATGATTAATGTTGTCCATTGATCTTTTGGACATGTACATGCAATAGAATAGGTATAGGACGCCAAATATAATGGCAGGCATTGGAATGAACATGACGCCTATCAAACTTAGCGGTTGAAATAGGATATAGCTGAAAAGTACTGCACTTATCGCTCCAGAAGCTCCCAAACTATTGTATCCAAAATGGTCTTTATGCCTAAATACGGTTGGTATGTCACTTAATACGAGCCCTAAAAAATAAAGAAGGCCAAATTGCCAATGCCCTATCATCCTTTCCAACTGGAAGGCAAAAAAGAAGAAGGTGAACATGTTAAAGAACAAGTGCATCCAATCTGCGTGGATCAGTCCACTGGTAATAAAAGTGTATAGCTTATTCCCCTTAGCTACACTATAGGGATGTAGCATGAATTTGCCGAATAGCTGATGATCATTGAAAGCATATATGCTGGTGACTATGGTAAAAAGAAAGATAATCGAGGCTACGGGAGCTGTATTAAAAGATTCCATTATATTATTTTATAGCTAGTTGAATGTTTTTTTCTAGCCTACCAATTGGGTAGCGCATAAAAGTGGGCTCAAAATAGGCAGAATTTCTGTAAATAAAGTCTAATTGGGCATAAGCATTTTTAGCTAAGTCTGAGTTTCTGGCCTTTTCTTCCTCCAGTTTTTGTTTGAGTGATGGTTCTTGTTTAAGCAGTTGGGCAGCGGTATCCTCGAAAATGTAAGAAGAGAAATGCTCTTTCTGGCCCAGAATAGAATCGAAAAAGTTCCAGCTAAAGAAAGAGTCGGGAGCTTGTGGCTCAAGGGTTTCTACAATATACCTGTTGCTTTTCTGATTTACATAAACTACGGCATCGCCCTCATAACATTGCAGCATTTGGGTTGTTTTATTGACTTTAACTGCTGAATGTAAATAGTGTCCTTCGAAAGGTTTTTGAGCGGTTTTCATATCAGCGATATCATACATTTCCAATTCAAGCTTGGTATCGCTTTTTAGCTCGTTAACGGTTACATTATTTAGTTTTAAGAGTTGTATCACCTTGCCCCAAGCTTTAGGAATAATATAGGCAATAGGCTTATTTACGGTTAATGCAGGTACAAAGTTATTCCATTGTTTAATGGTCTTCGTGTAAGGTTCATTTCTGTCGTAATACAATCTATCTATTCCGCTTACTTCACTAGGTTTGTACTTGGCAGTGTAACCTTTAAACTCAATCTCGTCAGCACTTTCTTGGCTTAGTTTCCAGTCCAATACAAATTCTATTTGTGCTGCTATGGTTTCATCGGCTTTGCGTTTGTTTTCGCCAATAAGTTTGGCATCGCGTTCTACAATTGCAATGTAGGTTTCGAGTAATTTGTATGTCGATTCTACACGTTGATCATAGGCTTTTAGCATATGTGTTTCGGGCATAAAACCTATGGTGTTATGCAAGGCGGCATATCCGGTACTGTATCTGGGACTTTCTAAAAATCCAATAATGCCTTGGTCTGGGGTTTCCTTGGCCGAATTTACATAGGGAATAAGCTCAAACCCTTTTGCTTTCATTTCCTGATAAAGATGGGGCAACATCTTTTGGGTGAGGTACTTGGAAAGTATAGGGTTTAACTTGTCCTTTTGTGTAGGAATTAGGGTCATGGTGTACTGGTAGTCGGCGCCGTTACTGGTGTGTGTATCTACAAAAATTTCGGGCTGCCAGGCATTAAAAATTTCTTGAAAACTCGCCGAGTTTTTAGAGTCCGTCTTGATGAAATCCCTATTCAGGTCATAGTTTTTACTGTTGCCTCTAAAGCCATAGGCCAGGGGGCCATTTTGGTTCGCTCTTGAGGTAGAGCTACGGTTAAAGCTTCCGTCTATATTGTAGAGGGGAATTATGCAGATGACCATATTTTCTGGCAATCTTTTTTGATGGAGGAGGTCTCTTACCAACATCATACTCGCATCTATGCCTTCAGGTTCCCCAGGATGTATGCCATTATTGATGAGCAGGATTCTTTTATCAGCCTGTCTTATTTTTTTAGGATTAAACTCCCCGTCTTTGGCTAATACCAAAAGATGCAAAGGCTTCCCAAAATCAGTATTTCCATAAGTTAGCCATTTAGCTTGCCTAGGGAACGCTTTAACTAAGTGCTCATAAAAGTTAATGGTTTCGTTGTACGTTGCCGTCTCTTTTTTATTGCTCCGTTCATACGGGGTGATTTGGCCAAATGTTGTCATTGCATTAAAAACAATAAGGGAAATGATAAAAACCTTCATCTTTATAGATTATAAAGTAAAAATAGTTTTTGTTTTAGGAAATTTGCCCTATATATTGAAAATGTTGGAAAACTTGACCATTAGGCCAAGACCAAAATTTAGATGCTTAAAAAGAAGATGGAAGTAAAGATAAGCTACCTAAGGTTTTTACTCGTTAGGCCAACAGATCCAAAGGTATATTTAAATCCAACAGATAGAAAATTATATAAGTCTGGGCTACTGTTTTTGAATATGGTTTTAGGATCGTTATAACCGTCTAAACCTTCACCAAAGACAAAGTTGGTCTGATAGTTTAAATTAATCATATAGCGGATTTCGCCCCAACCATCAGGAAAATAAAAATCGATACCTACGTTAATAGGAAGAACAATGTTGGTGCTTTTGTCATCGCCAGGGAAGGTGTAAATACTCCCATTTGGATTTATTTTTGTCCTTACAATGGAGTTCATGTTATTTTGGATCATTCCAATTCCAGTACCTAAGTAGAAGCCTTTGGTATAGTTTAGAAACTCATTATAGTAAAAATTGGTGAATTCTCCTGCCCTGAATTTTGTATTTAGGGCAAATGACATAAAACCATTGGTGAATTCTCTGCTATGTGGGTCGGTTATTCTATTCCCTCCTTTAACCAGTCCGGTTTGTAGTTCTAGTCCAGCGGTAATAAAAGGCGTAAAATAATAGTCTAAATTCGCATAGCCGGCCATTGAATAAGCACCTTTTTGTACATCTGTGAAAGAGTAAGTACCGCCAAAACCGCCACCAGCGCTTAATTTATAAAAATTTGATTGGGCAAAAGTTGACGAGATAAAAAGGGCAAGTAAACAAGCTAAGTAGTATCGTTTCAAGTTGTTATAAATTAAGTACTTTGTATACAAAAGTATAATCTTTATTCAAAAAAATAAATAATATCTTTGAATTTATGCAAAAAATAAAAATTAGTTCTACTTCCCTTACCGATAGGTTTGTTAAATATGTTAAAATAGATACTCAATCGGATTCGGCCTCTCCAACTACACCCTCAACAGCGAAGCAAAAAGACTTGGGCAAAGTATTGGTAGAAGAGTTATTGGAAATAGGAATTTCCGATGCACATTTAGATCAACATGGCTATGTTTATGCCACCATTCCATCTACTACGGAAAAACAGGTTCCTGTTTTATGCTTTTGTTCCCATATGGATACTTCGCCCGACTGTAGCGGGGCAAATGTGAAACCGATTATACACAAGAATTATCAGGGAGAAGATCTTGTCCTGCCTGATGATCAGAGTGTCATACTGAGATTAGCTGAACATAAGGATTTGAAAAATCAGATGGGCAACGATATTATTACGGCTAGCGGCACCACTTTGCTGGGGGCAGATAATAAGGCAGGGGTAGCTGAAATTATGGAAGCGGCAGCTTATCTAATGCAAAATCAGCAAATCAAACATGGTGTCATTAAGATTTTGTTTACACCAGATGAGGAAATTGGTAGGGGTGTAGATAAAGTAGACCTGGAGAAATTAGGTGCCGATGTAGGATATACTATTGATGGCGAGACTTTAGGCTCTATTGAAGATGAAACATTTTCTGCCGATGGGGCCAAACTCATTATTAAGGGGGTAAGTGCCCATCCTGGATTTGCAAAAGGACAGATGGAAAGTGCGATTAAAATTTTGGCAGCTATCATCGCTCAATTACCCAAAGACACATTGACTCCAGAAAGCACAAGTCTAAAAGAAGGCTTTATCCATCCAGTGGGAATGGGGGGCAACGTAGAGCAAGCAGAAGCAAGCTTTATCCTTCGTGATTTTGATGACGATTTACTGAAAACACACGGCGAAAAACTAGAGGAGGTGGTCAAAAGAGTGATGGCCGCCTACCCAAATTCTACCTACACATTGAGCATTAAGGAGCAGTACAGGAATATGAAGCAGGTACTAGACCAACATCCAGATATTATTAATAATGGCATAGAAGCGATTAAAAGAGCGGGTGTTACACCGTTGAGACAAAGCATAAGAGGAGGAACGGACGGTTCCCGCTTATCTTTCATGGGTTTGCCTTGCCCGAATATTTTTGCGGGTGAACATGCTTTCCACGGCAAACAAGAATGGGTTTCGGTACAGGACATGGTTAAAGCGGTAGAAACTATTGTACATTTAGCACAGGTTTGGGAGGAAAGAGCCTAAAATCACTCTCAACATTGTCACACTGAGCTTGTCGAAGTGTTTTAGCACATGACTAACAGGGTTTCGACAGGCTCAGCCCGACAAATATTATTTTGTCGTTTATGATAAAGTAAGTTGTGCCAAATATTGGTCTTGTTCATCCACATAAACAACCTTACAATTCCAGCCATATTCCCTACTTAATTGGCGTAGGGTAGCCGGATCAATATATAGCCAATTGAACCAGCTTCCCTTTTGTTTTTTATACTCATAACAAAATTTGATCTCTCCAAAATACTGATGTTGAGGCATAGGCAGATCCTCATAAAGATAAGAGATGTCTGAACTGTCAAAAATAATTTGACCCTTTGGATGGATGAGGTCTTTAGTCTTTTCCAGAAAGTTTTTGAAGCCCTGTATTGTTCCGGTTAAACCAATTCCATTCATCATGAACAGTAAGGTGTCATACTTTTGCTCCACCTTAAAAAAATCTTGTACTACAGCGTTTTTGACCCCCCTGTCTTTCATAATTTGAACAGCAATAGGAGAGATATCTATAGCCGTAACATCCATGCCCTTTTTATCCAAAATTAAGGCATGGCTACCTACTCCGGCACCAACATCTAAGATTTTACCTTTACATAGGTTGAGCGCTTTTAGCTCTATTTCGGGCATATCCTTCTCGTTCCTGAAAAAAACGTCGGTTGGCATTTCTTCAGGTTCGTCATAAGAGTTATGTAGCCACAAAATATCCGTTTTGCCGGTTTTGTGAAAATCTAAAAGGGCGTTTCCATAAATATCCATATGCAAAGATACCTAAACGCCCTTTTATTAAGCTTTCAATTTATCCGCTTTTTCTTTTACCATATCGGCAACATTCGCCAGTTTATCTTTTGATTTGTCGAAGAGATCGCAAAACCAATCATTTATCTTGCTTTTCATGTCACTATTTTTGTCTGATGATAATACTATCGCCACTACGGCTCCTAAAGCTACTCCAGCTAGTACGCCACTCAATATTTTTGTTTGCTTTGTCATAATTAAAATTCTTTATTATTAAAAACGATGCACGGCATAGATTGTTTTAGCCTTTTTGTTAAATCTTAGGATGTAGACTTACGAAGTTTCAAAAACTTCATAAGTCTACTACGCTCCAATCGAAATGACGGGATATGAACGACACTGCTTAAAACAAAAATCCCCAAGCCTAATTAAAGATTTGGGGATTTTTCTTATCATAATCTGAAATTTATACTTCTTCTTCGCTGATGAATTTTGCACTAAAATAATCTCTATTCATACGAGCGATGTTTTCAAGTGAGATCCCTTTTGGACATTCGGCTTCACAAGCTCCAGTATTGGTACAGTTACCAAAACCTTCTTCATCCATTTGGGCCACCATACTTTGTACCCTGCGGTAACGTTCTGGCTGACCCTGCGGCAATAAAGCCAATTGAGATATTTTTGCCGAAACGAAAAGCATTGCCGAAGCATTTTTACAAGTTGCTACACAGGCACCGCATCCAATACAAGCAGCAGCTTCGAAAGCAGCATCAGCTTTAGCTTTTGGAATAGGCAAGTTGTTCGCATCTTGCGCATTACCTGTGTTAACCGATACGAAACCACCTGCAGCAATTACGCGGTCAAAAGCAGAACGGTCTACCGCTAAATCCTTAATTACCGGAAATGCTTTTGCTCTCCAAGGCTCCACCACAATGGTATCGCCATCTTTGAAAGAACGCATGTGCAATTGACAGGTAGTTACCAAGTCTTTAGGTCCGTGCGGCTGTCCGTTGATGAACATTGAGCACATCCCGCAGATACCTTCCCTACAGTCGTGGTCAAATACTACGGGCTCTTCGCCCTTGTTAATTAATTGTTCGTTTAAAACATCAAACATCTCCAAGAAAGACATGTCTGGAGAAATATCAGAAAGCTTATAATCAACTAATTTACCTGTTGAATTTTTGTTTTTTTGACGCCAAACTTGTAGCGTTAAATTCATATTTCCTGTACTCATCTTGTTCAGATTTGAGTAGTTAGTAGTTAGTAATTAGTTTTAGAAAATGTAGTCTAAATACTGAATACTGCCCATCTAAATACTATTTATAATTTCTTTGTGCTACTTTAATATTTTCGTAGTTCAACTCTTCTTTGTGTAGTTCGAAAGTGCTTTCGCCTTTGTATTCCCAAGCCGCTACGTATGCAAAATTCACATCGTCACGTTTTGCTTCACCTTCTTCAGTTTGGTGTTCCTCTCTAAAGTGACCGCCACAACTTTCTTCCCTATTAAGGGCATCGATGCACATCAATTCACCTAGTTCGATAAAATCGGCAACACGGTGCGCTTTTTCCAATTCTGGATTGAATTCATCGGCAGAACCAGGTACTTTTACATCAGCCCAGAACTCTCTACGTAAATCCTGAATTTCTTTAATTGCTTCAGTTAAACCTTCTCTGTTACGGGCCATACCACATTTTTCCCACATGATGTGGCCTAATCTTTTGTGGAAATGATCTACAGATTTTGTTCCGTTGATACTTAAGAATTTATCTATGGTTGCCCTTACATTGTTTTCGGCTTCCACAAATGCAGGATGATCTGTAGGGATGGCCTTAGTAGAAATATCTTTAGATAAATAAGAACCGATAGTATAAGGTAGTACGAAATAACCGTCTGCCAAACCTTGCATGAGTGCCGAAGCACCTAGGCGGTTAGCCCCGTGATCAGAGAAATTGGCTTCTCCGGTACAGTACAACCCAGGAATGGTCGTCATCAAATCATAATCAACCCATAAGCCGCCCATGGTATAGTGTACCGCTGGGTAAATACGCATTGGCGTTTCATAAGGGTTTTCGCCCGTAATCTGCGCATACATATCGAATAGGTTACCGTATTTCTCTTTAATTACAGCGGTACCTAAACGCATGCAGGTTTCTTTATCTGGGTTATGGTTACCAGCTTTCGAGGCCTCTATTTTGCCATAACGCTCTGTGTTTGCTTTAAAATCTAAGTATACAGCCAATTTAGAAGCACCTACACCATAACCAGCATCGCAACGCTCTTTAGCGGCACGAGAGGCTACATCACGTGGTACCAAGTTACCGAAAGCAG
This sequence comes from Pedobacter sp. ASV28, assembly GCF_016428855.1. Lineage (GTDB taxonomy): Bacteria > Bacteroidota > Bacteroidia > Sphingobacteriales > Sphingobacteriaceae > Pedobacter. Next base: position 140,679 of record NZ_JAELTN010000001.1, on the reverse strand, counting down.
GGTAACGACGCTCTAAGTAGTAATCTCTTTCGTCTTCTGGAATGTCCGAAGGTTTACGAGGGTCATCTTTCTTTTTAGGCACCCAGATACGTCCGTCGTTACGTAGCGACTCCGACATCAAGGTCAATTTAGATTGGTGATCTCCAGAAACGGGAATACAAGTAGGGTGGATTTGCGTGTAGCAAGGGTTACCGAAGAATGCGCCTTTTTTGTGCACTTTCCAAGCTGCTGTCACGTTACTTCCCATGGCGTTGGTCGATAAATAGAATACGTTTCCATAACCACCGGTACCTAATACTACTGCGTGGCCGAAATGGCGCTCTAATTCACCGGTAATTAAGTTACGTGCAATGATACCACGAGCTTTACCATCAATTATTACCACATCAAGCATTTCGTGGCGGGTGTACATTTCTACCTTGCCCATACCGATCTGACGCTCTAAAGCGCTGTAGGCACCTAATAATAATTGTTGTCCCGTTTGTCCGGCAGCGTAGAAAGTACGTTGTACCTGTGTACCACCAAAAGAACGGTTATCCAACAAACCGCCATATTCGCGAGCCAAAGGAACGCCTTGGGCTACACACTGGTCAATAATATTGGCACTTACTTCTGCTAAACGGTGTACGTTTGCTTCGCGTGCCCTATAGTCACCACCTTTAATGGTGTCGTAAAATAAACGGTAAGTGCTATCTCCATCATTTTGATAGTTTTTGGCAGCGTTGATACCACCTTGAGCTGCAATAGAGTGCGCTCTACGAGGCGAATCCTGAAAGCAGAAACATTTTACCTTGTAGCCCATTTCTGCAAGGGTAGCCGCTGCAGAGGCACCAGCTAAACCAGAACCCACTACAATTACTTCGATGCTTCTTTTGTTCGCTGGATTAACCAACGGAACAGAAGATTTATATTTAGTCCACTTTTGGGTTAATTCTCCCGCAGGGATATTTGAATTTAATTTCGACATTTACTTAATCTTTTTAATTAAACGTTTCGGTTTAGCTAATCCAACCTAAATAGATTGATATTGGCATCAATGCAAAAATGATCGGTACGATAATGGAGAACCAGACACCTATTGTCTTTACAACTGGGGTCCATTTTTTATGATTCCAGCCCATCGTTTGAAATGACGATTGAAAACCATGTAACAAGTGATAGCCCAAAGAGATTACCCCGAGAACATAAATGACCACTACCCAAAGTTCTTGGAAAATCATCACAATGTTCTGAAAGGTGTTGTGTTCCTGATGCGTGTAAACGGCCACTTTAGTTGGCCACCAGAAATGGTAAAGGTGTAGAATTAAGAACATTAAGATCAATGTGCCTAATAAACCCATGCTGCGAGAATACCACTTGCTATTGGCCGAAGCCTTGTTGTAGGCATATTTCTGTGGTCTTGCAGCATTGTTTTGTGCGGTAAGTGTAATCGCCTGAACAATGTGCAGGATAATTCCAGCGAATAACCCAACCTCCATAATGCGGATCACAATGTTATGTCCCATAAAATCGGCTGCCACATTAAAAGTTTCCCCACCGTCATTTAAAAAAATTAGTGCATTTATAGATACGTGAACAATGAGGAACGAAATTAGGAATAAGCCCGTTAGCCCCATTACAAACTTTCTACCTATAGATGATGTAAAAGCTTTACTTAAACTACTCATTAGATTGTTTATTTATAATTCTAGTGTGCAAAAGTATCTAAAATATGAAAACTTATAGGGAATAAAACTTACAAAAAAACGACAAAACGACAATTTAGAAACATTCTAAGTTAGACTGGTGTCTTGGCAACGTTTGCGCTTGTGGTTTAGGGTTTTAAATTTGAAAATGTAATTCCGAGTTTCACCGCAGAGGGTAGTCCTGCTGTACGCTTTTATACTTTTGCGAAAGTAAGTGCTGATGGAAACTTCTTAAGTTTCAAAACTTAAGAAGTTTAATCTGGAGTAACAAAAAAATATCCGCTGGCATCAGGTTGATGTAACATCGGCTTGTGCTCACAAATTTACGCTTTTAGTTAGCCGTAAATAGCTTTGGCTATTGGTATATAGAGGGGCTGTGCAAAAAATAAATCTGCTAGAATGATAAGTAGGTTTGCTTTTAGCTGCAATTAAAGGTACTTTTATGCTGTTATTTTAATTATATATCATTGGATTTTAGAGATTTTGGATTTAATGCCGAGCTTTTAGAAGGCTTGTTGGCTATGGGCTTCAAAAGTGCAACGCCTATTCAGCAGCAAGCTATTCCGTTAATTGTAGCCAATAAAGATTTGATTGCTTGCGCTCAAACAGGTACAGGTAAGACAGGGGCGTATCTGTTACCTATTATGAATATGCTTACCGGAAAGCACGAAAGGCACAACAATGTATTGATTTTGGCGCCTACAAGAGAACTGGCCCAACAAATAGATTTGCAAGTAGAGGCACTTTCTTATTTCACAAATATTAGTTCTCTAACCGTTTATGGTGGGGGCGATGGTGTAGCCTATGAGCAACAAAAAAGATCAATGAGAGAGGGAGTGGACATTATTATTGCCACGCCAGGGAGATTGATTTCCCATTTAGCTTCTGGCGCTTTAAAAATGGACAAGCTTGAACATTTGGTATTAGATGAAGCAGATAGGATGTTGGACATGGGTTTTTATGATGATATCATGAAAATAGTGGGTTATTTGCCAAAAGAACGTCAAACCGTTATGTTTTCGGCTACCATGCCGCCAAAAATTAGAAAGTTGGCGGGCAGTCTGTTAAAAGACCCTGAACAAATTAATATTTCTATTTCTAAGCCCGCAGAAGGAATTAGCCAACAGGTTTATTTCATTCACGATGAACAAAAAGTGCCATTACTTACAGATATTTTAAAGTCGGCAACCTACAATCGCATTATTGTATTTGCTGGCCGTAAAGAAAAGGTAAAGGAGCTGGGTAAAGTTTTTAAAAAACTTGGCTTAAAAGCCTCGGCCTTTCATAGCGATCTAGAGCAGAAAGAACGTGAAGCCATCATGCTCGATTTTAAGAATGACAAGCTTAACGTACTGATTGGTACCGATGTGTTAAGTAGAGGTATAGATGTAACTGGTATTGATCTGGTTATTAATTACGATGCCCCGCAAGATCCTGAAGATTATATACACCGTATTGGTAGAACTGCAAGAGCGGCTACTACGGGTACGGCCATAACCTTGGTGAATGGAAAAGACAAACGTCGTTTAGCAAACATAGAAAAGCTAATTGAGCGTCAGATAGATAGGATGCCTTTGCCCGAGCATTTAGGTGAAGCGCCAAAAGAAGAACCACAAGGAGAACGGAAACCATATAAGAAAAAGAAATTTTTTAAGAAAAAACCTAAAGCTAATCAGCAGCAGGCAGCTCCCGCAAAAGCAGAATAAAATTTATTGTCGTAGGACTTGATGCTTTAAGGTTGTTTTGTCGTACCTCATCGCAAAGACGATAATAGGTGTGTCATTGCGAGCTTTGCGATGCAATCTCAGCAATCACAGGTATGTCTATAAAAACTTCGAAAATGTCATAGAGGAAAAAAATCTTTATTTAGTAACTATTTTCCTGATTGAGATACTTTATTTTTCTTTTATTTTGTTTGGTTATGCTGTATTTTCTATGCTATTTTTCGGAGCAGGAGGGAATAGCTTCATGTACTCAAAAGTTAATGGAATTATTTTTTTGTCGCTTTTGATTGTTCCTCCTTCGCTTTTAAATATCTACTTTTATAGAAAATCAAAAAAGTCTAAGAGACAAGTTAATTTCCTGATTGTTCAGGTGGCGATGTTTCTCCTATTCTTTTTTGCCTGGCATATGATTGGCTGGGATTTCTATTTTTGATATTATCTTTAAGCTATGCAAAATCTCCCTCCTTTGGCCGAAAGAATGCGTCCTCAAAATTTAGACGAATATGTGGGGCAAAAACATTTGGTAGGTGCTACAGCGGTTTTGCGCAAGGCCATAGAAAGTGGTCAATTGCCATCCATGATTTTTTGGGGACCACCAGGTGTTGGCAAAACGACCTTGGCCTATATTATTTCCCAAAGTTTAGACAGGCCATTTTTTAACCTCAGTGCAATCAATTCTGGAGTAAAGGATATTCGGGAGGTTATTGATAAAGCTGCCGCGTTAAAAGATAGTTTTATGGGGCTGCCCATCCTGTTCATTGACGAGATACACCGTTTTAGCAAATCGCAGCAAGATAGTTTATTGGGTGCTGTGGAACGTGGGTTGGTTACCTTGATTGGGGCTACTACAGAAAATCCGAGCTTTGAGGTCATCTCCGCTTTGCTTTCGCGATGTCAGGTTTATATTCTTCAAAACCTAACCGAAGAAGAGCTGGTATCTTTATTGCAAACGGCCATTAAAAAGGACGAGATCTTGGCCAAAAAGCAAATCAAAATCAAAGAACATGAAGCCCTAATCCGTTTATCCGGCGGTGATGCCCGCAAGTTGCTCAATGTTTTGGAGATTGCCGTTAATGGCATTGGAGGGAATAAAATAGAGCTTACCAATGAAAATGTATTGGCACATGCACAGCAAAATTTGGCTTTATATGATAAGGCCGGTGAGCAGCATTACGATATTATTTCGGCATTCATCAAATCCATTAGGGGAAGTGACCCAAATGCGGCAGTGTATTGGCTGGCTAGAATGATAGAAGGAGGTGAAGACCCATTGTTCATTGCCAGAAGATTGGTCATTCTTTCATCGGAAGATATTGGCAATGCCAACCCGAATGCTTTATTGTTGGCCAACAATTGTTTTGCAGCGGTGAATGTGATCGGTTATCCCGAAGCTCGAATTATCTTATCGCAATGCGTAACTTACCTAGCCTCATCTGTTAAGAGCAATGCGGCATATGAAGCTATAAATAAAGCACAGGCATTGGTGAAACAAACGGGTAATTTACCCGTCCCGTTACATATCCGTAATGCGCCAACCAAATTAATGAAGAATATAGGTTATGGCAAGGACTATCAATACTCACATAGTTATGAAGGTAATTTTTCTGAACAGGAATATATGCCAGAAACCTTGAGCGGAACCAAGTTGTACGATCCGGGCAAAAATCCAGCAGAGGAAAAACTAAGAGAGAAATTGAAACAGAACTGGAAAAATAAATACAATTATTAATGATAGATAAGCAAGTAAATGAAGGGTTGTTTGGTACGGAGCAAGCTTATTTCTTATACATTTTAATTTATTGCAGAAATTAAATTATTATCCTATAATTGTTGGCAATGCATTTTCTATAATGCCTAATCTTATAAACACAAACATACATGAAGAAACAAATTATCGTTAAAGCTACCTCGCTTATTTTAGCTGGCAGTATCTTGCTGGCTAGCTGCGCTAGCAGAACATTAATCAAGTCTAATCCCAGCGGCGCAAAAGTCTATCTAAACGGAGAAGCTGTAGGTACAACACCTTACACTCACGAAGACACAAAAATTATCGGTAGCGTTACAACGGTTAAGTTAGAGAAAGAAGGGTATGAACCTTTTAATACATCTTTTGCCAGAAATGAAAAAGCAGATGCCGGAGCAATTGTTGGAGGTGTTTTTCTTTTATTCCCATTCTTATGGACCATGAAATATAAGCCAGAACGTTCTTATGACTTGGTTCAAATCTCAAACGGGACAAAACCAACCGCTAAAGATCAATCGAAGCAAGCAGAGAATAAATCGAAAGAAGAGAAACTTCGCGAACTAAAAAAGCTTTTTGAAGACAAATTGATTTCTCAAGAGGAGTATGATTTGGGAAGGAAAAAAATTCTTTCGGAGGGCGAAAACTAATCACTTGGTTACTTTTAAATGGTTTTCTTGGCCTGGTTTATAATTTAATCGTTAGGTTCTTTATTTGATTAGTGCTTTAATGCTACAATTTACAAAACGTTAATACCTTACATAATGATATCAATTTTTTTATCACATCAATGGAAATCATTTTGGCGAAGTCGAAATAAAGCAGGCAGCATAGTGGCCCAACTGGTATTAGGCTTTTTCATGCTTTATTTTCTGGCCGTTGCCATAGGCATTGGTTTTTGGATGGCGAACATTATCGAGAAGATTTCTCCTGGCGTAGACCCGATCGTTATTTTTAACGGATTTATCCTGTACTATTTTTTATTCGACCTGGCTATTCGAATACAAATGCAAGAGCTGCCAACGCTTAGTATAGTTCCTTATCTGCATTTAAATATCTCGAGAAAAACCATTGTAAATTTCCTTAATGTCAAATCGCTTTTTAGTATATTTAATATACTTCCCTTATTTATTTTTATACCCTTTAGCTTATTGAACATTACACAGAGTTTGGGAGGCATAGTGGCACTTTCTTATGTGGCCGCTATCTTGGGCCTTACTATGTTCAATAATTTTTTTATACTCTTCATCAAGCGAAAATCCATTAACAACATTGCTTATTTTGGTGTTGGTATGGTCTTGATACTGGGCTTGGCAGTATTGGATTATTATAAGGTAATATCTATTAGGGATTTCTCAAATAGAATCTTTCAGTTGCTAGCAGAATATCCATATTTCGCTTTGGTGTTTGTTGCCGCCGCTGTGGTTGTCTTTAAGATAAACTCTTCGTTTTTGCGTACAAACCTTTACACGGAAGAACTAAGCACAAAAGACGATAAGAAAGTGAGCACAGATTACCCTTTCCTAAATACTTTTGGAAAAGTGGGAGAATTGGCTGCTTTGGAACTTAAATTGATTTTGAGGCATAAACGTTCCAGAAGCTCTATTGTTATGGGCTTTTTGTTTTTGGCATATGGGTTATTGTTTTACAAGGAAACCTTGATCGTTAATAATGAATTTGGAAAAATGCTCTTTGCTGCTGTTTTCATGACAGGCATTACGATTATAACGTATGGACAGTTCATGTTTGCATGGCAAAGTGCACATTTTGATGGATTGTTGGTGAATAAAATAGATTTTAAAAATTTTATAAAGGCCAAGTTTCTGTTGTTTACCATTGGAAGTACCTTGATCACGATATTGGCTAGCTTCTATGCTTTTATCAGTTACAAGCTCTTGCTCCTTCATTTGGTGGCCTATCTTTATAATATTGGATTTGGAACAGTACTCGTATTGTTTTTTGCAACCAATAATTACAAACGCTTGGATATTACACAGAGTGCAAGTTTTAACTGGCAGGGTACGGGGGCTACGCAATGGATCTTGGGCTTTCCCTTTTTATTACTGCCTATACTTATATACCTTCCTTTCGGCATATTGAACAAGCCATTCTGGGGGCTGGCCACCATTGGGCTTTTTGGCCTGATTACCCTGCTTTTGCGCAACTACTGGATATCGCTCATTGTTAAAAGATTTGAAAAACAACGTTATAAAATAGCCGAAGGCTTTAGAGAATAAGTTATGATAGAAGTTAAAAATTTAATAAAAAGCTACGGTGGACGTACGGTAGTAGATATAGATAGGTTAAATATTAGAGCGGGTGAAACCATTGGTTTGGTGGGGAATAATGGAGCTGGTAAAACAACATTTTTTAGGATGTTGCTCGACCTCATCAGGCCTGATGGTGGAGAAATCCTATCTAAGGATATCAACGTAGCTAAAAGTACACAATGGAAAGATTATACGGCATCTTACTTAGATGAAGGTTTTTTGATCGATTACCTGACCCCTGAGGAATATTTTATTTTTATTGGAAGCCTGAATGGTTTGAGTGCAGCCCATGTGGGCGACTACCTGAAACAGTATGAAGAATTCTTCAATGGAGAGATCATAAATCGTGGTAAATACATAAGGGATTTTTCTAAAGGAAATCAAAATAAAGTTGGCATTGCAGCCGCTTTGATGCAAAAACCTGAATTATTGGTTTTGGACGAACCATTTGCCAATTTAGATCCTACCACACAAATTAGGCTAAAATCATTAATAAAGACTTTAAAAAATACACAGCGTTTAACTACGCTGATTTCGAGCCATGATTTGAATCATGTAACAGATGTTTGTGATAGGATTATCTTGTTGGAAAAAGGAAAAGTGATCAAAGATTTCCATACGGATGAGAACTCCCTAAAAGAACTGGAAGCCTATTTTTCGGAATAATTGTATAAAATTATGGTCAGTTACACACCTCAAATTGGGTATAAATATGGGCTCTTTTTTTTAAAACCTTATGGTGGCCAAATTTGTTAAACTATAGTTGAGCCTTTTTAATGGTTGTGATAGGTATTTTTTTAATTTATCATTAATTTGGCATTACCTTTGAATGACAATTGAAAATAAAGTATAATTAACGAATAAAAAAATGATGACTTCAAAAATTAGAACAGCGACTGTAGCAATAGCTTTATCAGTAGGATTAATGGTTTTTCAAAGCTGTGATAGCTTAACCAAAACTCAAAAAGGAGCGGGTATTGGAGCTGCTGCTGGTGGTGTTTTAGGTGCTATAATAGGAAAAAAAGCAGGTAACACTGCAGTGGGTGCTGTAATTGGTGCAGCAGTAGGTGGAACGGCGGGAGGTTTTATCGGTAAGAGAATGGATAAGCAAGCTGCAGAGATCCAGACGGCCATACCAGGAGCAGAAGTTATTCGTGAAGGTGAAGGTATCATTGTAAGATTTGATAGTGGTATTCTTTTCGATTTTAATAAATCTGAACTGAAAGATGCGGCTAAAAAGAACATCCAATCTTTGGCTGCTTCTTTAAATCAATACCCAGGTACCGATGTAAAAGTGATCGGTCATACCGATAACATAGGTACTGCTGCTGTTAATCAAACCATGTCGGAAAAAAGAGCGGCAGCTGTTAAAGCTTATGCCGTTTCTCAAGGCGTACCATCATCTCGTTTGGTGACAGAAGGTAAAGGATTTTCTGAGCCAATTGCAGATAATGCGACAGAACAAGGAAGGGCTGCTAACCGTAGGGTAGAGATTGTGATCGTGGCTAATGACCAATTGAAAAAAGAAGCTGCTGAAAAAGCAGGATAAGTTATCGTTTGATCTACTTATAAAAACATAAAGAAAGCCCCATGATCAATTGATCATGGGGCTTCTTTTCTATTGTGCCACTGCTACTTCATAGCATGAGGTTATTCGTAAATATCATCAAAATAACCAATGGCCAATGATTTTAAAAGCATTTCTTGTTCTAATGAAGCATAAGCTGGAATTTGCTTAACCAATTTCCAATGTGGCCACCCGTCCTGATCGAGTGCTTCTAGTTCATAAAAGCCCATTTCACTCAACAACCTGCAAGTGGCAATATGCATAAGCTCTTCCTTCTGTCTCTTACTGAATTTTCCAGGGCCTTTACCTAGTTCCTGAACACCAATGAGAAACAATATCACCTTCAGGTCCGGAGCTTCAGAGTCGAATTCTTGTGCTATTTTTTCTTGTAGTTGTTTCCATCTAATATTTATTTCGGCTGGTTTCATGATGCAAATATACAGATTTAACATAGAGCAGATCGAATTGTGATTTGCCTAGCGCTATGCCCCATGCCCTCTGCTCTATGTTTTAATTTCCTTAGCTTTGTACAATGAGATCAAAAATCAATGTAGGCTTATTGGCTTATGGCATGTCTGGAAAAGTGTTTCATGCACCGTTTGTTCATTTAAATGATGGATTTAATTTTGTAGCAGTTACCGAGCGGCACACCAAGCAGGCTGCTATAGATTATCCGGGCATAATTAGCTATAATACCATAGATGAATTGATTGCAAACGATGATATTGACCTGATCATTATCAATACGCCTAACTATACCCACTACGAGTATGCTAAAAAGTGCTTGATGGCAGGTAAACATATTTTGGTAGAGAAACCTTTTACCGCAACAGTAGCTCAGGCAACAGCATTATTTGAGCTAGCTAGAAAGGTTGGGAAAAAAGCTCTGGTCTATCAGAATAGACGGTTTGATAGTGGTTTCAAAATCACCAAAGAAGTTATAGCCAGCGGAAAACTGGGCAAGCTGACCGAAATTTATTTCCGCTTCGACAGGTATAGAAATGAAATAGGACCAAAATCTTTTAAAGAAGATAACGCTTTCGAAGCTAGTGGACTACAGTATGACCTGGGGCCTCATTTATTGGATCAAGCTATAGCCTTGTTTGGTAAACCAGAAAAATTCTATAAAGTGCTTGCCTGTAATAGGCAACATAGTAAGGTAGATGATTATTTTTTCATCCACCTTGCGTATCCGAACCAGTTAAACGTGTATTTAACTGCTACACTTTTGGCCGCAGATATTCCTCCGGCTTTCGTGATAAATGGTGCTTTGGGTGCTTTCTCTAAAAATCATGGAGATATACAGGAAGAACAGCTTTTAAAGGGCATAAAACCTACTGATATTGGTTACGGTATAGAACTAGAAAGTGATTCGGGTAGGTTGACCCAGGTAAATGCCGATGGCAGTAGGGCACACTCTTTGCTGATATCACCTCAAGGTAATTATGGTGAGCTATTTGAGGCTGTTTATCAAACGATTGTCTTCGATCAGCCTTATCCGATAACGGAGGAAGATATTATTGCCCAATTGGAAATATTGGAAAGCAGGTAAGACTTGCTTTATATACGCTTATAGGCATCTGCCCACTTACAAAAAAGCCGATGCGTGGTTACAGGAAAAGCCACATCAAGAGTATGATGCCTATGCTACTACTCTTGCAGTAGGGAAACATGAAATTGAAGGCTATCAACCATTATGGCAGAACTTTTAGTCAAAAAGCAGCATATATAGTTGAGGAAAGGAAGTAGGTCTCTTTTAACCATCACGCATCATTGCGAGGCATGAAGCAATTGGTACAATAATAGCCACCAAAATTTTTGCCTTGAAGCAACACTACGGTACGTCCATTTGATTTTTGAGCTAGGCTTCACATCCATATAGGCCATCCGCAGCTCCTAGCCTTCGGCCTGTATGGCAACATACTTTGCCGGAAAGGCATATCTTACCTGTTCTAGCGGATGGATAAGGTGTCGGTTTTTTGAGCGAATAAGTGGTTACTATATAGGAAAACAAGAACAAAAAGAAATAAACGGTTCATGATGAATAAACGTTAAGACAACAAATTAGTTTAAATTTATCATTATTTATACTTTTGGGCAACCAAATGAACTCAATATGACCGTTTATGAAATAGGCGTTAATAGGCTAACTATTGCTGCTATACAAGAAATTATTCAATCTAAACAAACTATAGCACTTTCGGCAGCAGCTACGGAAAGAATTATCAAATGCCGCAATTACCTTTATGAAAAACTAAGTAGAACTGAGGAGCCGATTTACGGCATCAATACTGGTTTTGGCTATTTGCAAAATGTAAAGGTTGAAGCAGATAAACTAACGCAGTTACAGCACAACCTGCTGTTATCTCACGCTTGTGGTACGGGAGAAGAAGTGCCAAAATCTATCATTAGGCTCATGCTTTTACTAAAGATACAATCCTTAAGTTATGGGCATTCAGCTATCGCACTAGCTACGGTGCAAAGGTTGATAGATTTTTATAATCTTGATATTTTACCCGTAGTATATACACAAGGTTCTTTAGGGGCTTCTGGTGATTTGGCTCCCTTGGCGCATCTGGCTTTGCCCTTGATTGGAGAAGGAGAGGTTTGGTATAAGGGAGATAAGTTAAGTACGGCCCATCTGTACTTAAAATTAGATTGGAAAGCTTTGACATTGCAAAGCAAAGAAGGCCTGGCCCTAATTAATGGTACGCAGTTTATGAGTGCCTATGGCGTACATTGTTTGTTAAAATCCCGGCACTTACTGGACTGGGCCGATGCCATTGCGGCAATTGCCATCGATGCATTTGACTGCCGTATGGACCCATTTTTAAATCTTAGCCATGTTATTCGTCCACACAAAGGGCAATTGCAAACGGCAGAAAATATTAAAAACTGGTTGCAAGGAAGCGAATTGATTATGCAGGCAGGCAAGCAGACGCAAGATCCCTATTCATTCCGTTGCGTGCCACAAGTTCATGGCGCAAGTAAGGATAGTATCCACTATATCCAATCTGTTTTTGAAACGGAAATCAACTCCGTTACCGACAATCCTAATGTTTTTCCTGATGAAGACCTGATCATTTCTGCCGGAAATTTCCATGGGCAACCTTTGGCCTTAACCTTAGATTTTCTTTGCATTGCATTGGCCGAAATTGGCTCCATTTCAGAAAGAAGAACTTTTCAGTTGATTTCGGGCACAAAAGGCTTACCCCCATTTTTGATAAAAAATGCTGGTTTAAATTCTGGATTGATGATTACGCAATATACCGCTGCTTCTATAGCCAGTGAAAATAAGCAGTTGTGCACGCCTGCATCGGTAGATAGCATAGTCAGTAGCAACGGACAAGAAGACCATGTGAGCATGGGTGCTAATGCAGCTACCAAATGCTTGCGGGTGGTAGAAAATGTGGAGCGTATTTTGGCCATAGAATTGATTACCGCCACCCAAGCTTTGGAATTGAGAAGACCCTTGAAATCGTCTCCCAAAATTGAAGCCCTGTTGGGGAACTTTAGAAAAGTGGTCAGTTTTAATGATGCCGATAGATTGTTGGCAAATGATATAAAATCTGCTGTTCAATTTATGAATAGAGCCCAACCCAATTAACAAGATTGGCAAATAATTATAATGACTAGGATAATAAAAATCATAAGGTTGTAGATTTATAGTAGTAAATCAGTTTGATAAGGTAGACTTTATTGTCATTCCGAGTTTACGAGGAATCTGTTGAAACTATATCAAACTCTTCGTTGCACTCAGAATGACAAGTGGGATATTGTATATTCTATCTCAACATTTGCTTTAAGTTGATTGCGGGCATTTGTACCATGGTCTGATCGGATAGCGCTCCTGTTGCGCTCTTAATTTTAATGTCCTCAAATTTCACCATGGCTTTGTCTGTTGTATGCAGGGTCAAATTTTGTATGCTATATTCCTTTTCTCCACGATGATCTCCTTTTATGGTGATGGCTGTTTTACCGGCCGTCTCGATATTCAAATCCTGGTAGGAGGCCCACTCACTTAAAAAATTTGTATTGGTAAGTTTAAGGGTTAAAAATTTGGCGATTTCTTTCTCCATATTGATGTTATTTCCATCTTCGGCAGTGATACTTAATCTAGTAATTGCAGAAGCACTGTTAAACGATACATCTTTCACTTTTTTAAGAATGACCGACAAAGAATCTGTTTTAGCATTTAGTTCTATACCGCTTGCGTTGGCCACATTTAAAGCTTTTGCAGTTGGGGTGTAAATGAACAAGCTGATATAATCATTTCTGCCTTTTTTATCAAGGAGTTCAATTTGCAATTGCCCTTGTGGATCAATATCAAATTTAATGAAGTTTTTATCGTCTTTATTTATTTTAACGCCAAACTTATTGTCCTTTATCAAACGGATATAGAAGCGCACTTCTTTTCCGTTGGCAATGTTAATGGCACTAAACTTATTTAAAGATATCGGGTCCATATTTTCTGATACCGCAGCGAAGCTGTCATTTTGTTTGGCAAGTTCAGACCAATCTTTTGCGCCTGTATAAAATGCCTTAGAAACATACACCATACTCAAAATGGGTACGATAATAAGTGCAGCAGCAAAAGCAATTAATAATTTATTACTGGTTTTCATGAGTTCAAGTATTAAAAATTTTCTTTAACAAAAGTGTTGTATCGAGTTTGCAATTCTTCAAAATCGATGTTCAATAAATAGATGTTCCTAAAAACTGGTGGCAATTCTTCATCCATAAATTGAGCTTTTCGGTAACTTTTAATGTTCGCAATTGCCTCATCGGCTACAAAAAAGCCTATACCTCTCTTGTTGTTGATGATGTTTTTGTTTTGTAGTAGCTCATAGGTCCGCATTACTGTATTTGGGTTTACCTCTAGTGCTACAGCCAATTCCCTAACCGATGGGATTTTATGATCAGATTGCCATTTTTCCAATAGAATATGTTCGCAAACATACTCGGCAATCTGAAGATATATTGCTTTATTATCTCTAAATTCCATGTTTCTCGTAGTTAAATTTAAACCTCTTTTTCTTTTAGGCGGACGTAGGTAATGACCCAAACAACAAGCGTAAGTGCAGATAGAATGGCAAATATTAACCATTCCATGCTATTTTTACCATTATTGCCAGTGTTGTTAATCGGCATTTTTCCGGCCAATAGTTTTTCTGTTGCTTTTACTACAATATAAGACCAAATCCCAGAAAATATCATCACCGAAATGGCCGTTTTGATATAATGAAACCTATTAAAATAGATGGAACCTAATAAAAATATACTGGTAACTGTAAATGGTACAATATAAAGTGGGGCAAAAGCACTAACCTTATTTTTAGTAAAGAAATAAGCAATGGGTTCTGTATGATCACTGCTTACGGTTTTGAACTGAGCTTGGATATAGGTAATAAATGCCCAATCAGTAACAGAAAATAACAGTATAAAGCTTAGTATAGATAAGATCGAGGTAAAGAAAACTCCCGTTAAAAACTTTTCAAAAGTTGATGCGGGTATCATTAAGTCAATTACGGCTTTGGATTTTTGCCCTAAATGTGCAAAATAGGAACTTGCAATAACGCTAATGAAAAGGAAACCAAAACCAATGAAAAGAGGTTCTCTAAAATTAAGACGTCGGGCAGAAATTGGGCCTTCTAAAGGGAATAATGTAAAACCGTAGAAGGCAACAAAAACGCCGACTGCCACCACTAAAGTAATCAGGAAAATTTTTCCAAATTCTAACCATTGCCTTTTAAGCAACAAGTTAAATCTATGTAGGTTAAAAGTATTGTTCATGTCTGTTTAGTTAAAAATGGGTTTCAGTTTATTTTTTTCTGCCAAAACGGCATTGAAAAGCAGTTCCATATCTAGCTTGCTATCTTCTTGATGATAATTGGCCAAAACGGCGTGGTAACCTGCCAAAGAAGGTTCGGCATAAATCACAGTTTCATCAATTTCTTTTAAGCGTTTGAAGCAAAGTTTATTCGTAATCTCCTCCACCGATGCTTTTAGGGCAATTTTGTTTTCATCTAACATAATAACGGTATCGATAAGATTATCCAAATCACGTACTTGATGGGTAGAGATAATGATGCACCTATCTTCGGTTAAGGCCGATGCCATGATTTTGCGGAACTGCGCTTTCGAAGGAATATCCAAACCATTAGTGGGTTCGTCCATGATTACCAATTTGGCATTTGTAGCCAAGCCAAAGGAGATAATTACTTTTTTCTTCTGCCCATAACTCATGTCAATCAGTTTCTGCGCAACAGGGATGTCAAACTCTTTCAATAAGTCTGCAAAATACTGATGGTTAAAATTTGGATAGAAAGGGGCATTGGCTTTTACATAACTATCTATTTTAATGGCGGGCAAATGAAATTCTTCTGGTATAAAACAGAGCTGTTGTAGCATCGCAGGTTGTCTGTCAGCTGGATCGAAGCCCAGTACATCAATTTTTCCGCTCTGCGCATATACCAAACCAGCTAGGTTTTTCAACAAGGTGGATTTTCCTGCACCATTCTTGCCCAATAGTCCATAGATATGACCATTGCTTAATTGCATGCTGATATTCTTAAAAAGAACCCTATGCTTGCTATAGCTAAAATTTAGATTGTCTATCTTTATCATATTAGTGTATTAGTTAAATAATACACTAAAGTAGTGCTAATATTTTAACTTCCAAATTTTTGTAGAAGTTTTTTAAAAATGATTTTAATGAGAATGGACTGGGATGAATAAGAAAAGCCCTTCATGTATATATGAAGGGCTTTTTTACTGCAGCATTTTTTTATTCGTCATTCCCGCATAGGCGGGCATCTTAACACGTAATATTTTGCTTTTTTCGCTTTAGGATACCCAATCAAGTTAGGGATGACGAATAAATTCTTTAAGACTTACGAAGTTTAACTTTTGTTAGTTGTTGTTTTTTATGGTAAAGTTGAGGGCTTCGCCGTTTGAAAACTTCGTAAGTCTACTACGCTCCAATCGAAATGACGTTTAGGAAAGGTTACAACGGCACACTTATGCCGAAACTTACATTACGTCCTGGATTATAAATGCCAGCTAATTTGTAACGGCTTAAATGATTGTAATAAAGTTTGTTGGTTAGGTTTTGGCCTGTAACCCAAATATTCAATTTTCCTTTTTTGGTTTTAAAAGAGGTGCCAATACCGGCATCCAATAAGGTATACCCATCTGTTTCTGTTTCAAAGCTGTCAAATCTATCTTGCTTAAAAACATTGGTGAGCCCTACTTTGATGAAACTATCGTTTAAACCTTTAATGCTAGGTTCAAAACGCATCTCATTATTTAAACTTGCTGCCGGGATGAAGGGTAATGGGGAATTGGTGGCCTGATTGGTTCCCCTTACATAAGCAAATGTGTTTTCGAAGTGCAAGGCTTTAATTAAATGAAAATCGACAGAGGCCTCTCCTCCAATAAGCTTGGCATCTGTTTGTAAGAAACGATATACGGGCAGTACTTCCGTATTGCCATCATGATCTGTGGCAGTGATGGTTTCGTTATTTTGATTGCTCAAATAGATGTAATCGTAAATCTTATTGCTGTAGGCATTTAATCCAAGCGTAACATTCTCGGCACGGTATTCAAGTCCCAAGTCAAACTGTAGACTGGTTTCCTGTTTAAGGTTACTGTTGCCGATCTCGTACCTAAAAGTTCCTTCGTGCTTGCCATTGGCACCTAGCTCAGCAATATTTGGCGCCCTAAAGCCAGAACCTATATTTCCTTTTAGATTTAAATCTTTGGCCACTTCAAAAGCAAAACCTAATGATCCAGAAAGATTGGAGAATTTATTGTCAAAAGCAGTGAAGATCTCATGGCTATGATCTCCGTGATCTTCGAATAAATCTTTACCTTCTATTTTCTTGTAATCATAACGAAGTCCTGCATTGATGGCCCCATTTTTAAAATTTCTTTTTAGGTAGGCAAAGGCACCTATGTTGTTGCTATTGTAGTCGGGTACCAAAAACTCTTCTCCGCTATTTTTATTGGTTTGATACATGCCCTGTATGCCAATAGTAGGTTCCCATATCCCGTTGTTTGCAAAAGAGTATTTTACATCATAAGTGAAAGAGTTTAAACCTAAATTTAGGCCAGGTTCATCTTTGCTCTCTTCAAATTCTTTTCGAATGTTCCGTTGAAAAGCGAAAGTAGATTTTAGTTGACTACCATTAATCAGTATGTTACTGTTTAAAGCTGCACGATAATGATTGATGTTTTGGTAAGGTAATTCCAATTTTCTAGGCCTGGCATCGCTGTTGCTGATTACATTGCCCTCTTCATCCAGATAATCGCCATTGGCATCGGGACCTTCTTCTACCAGGCCAATATTAGTATTGAATCTCGATAAGCTTAAATGCGTATATCCCCAAGTCTTGTTAAGCCCCAACATGGCGCTTACATTGGTCTCATTAAAGCCAGCGTTCGGCACAATTTTATCTTTATAGCCGAAACCGTATGCATTTTTATAAGATACCCGACCACGATACACAAATCCATTGGTGTTGCCTTGCAGCATTAATGAAGAGGCTGTTAGCCCGCCGTTTGTGCCGTAATTGGTGGTGAAGTTTCCATTGAAATCGCCAGGAGCTGGAACCAGGTCATCAATAATATTGATGACCCCACCAAGTGCGTCAGATCCGTATAGCAAACTTGCAGGGCCTTTTAATACTTCTATTCTTGCGGCAGAAAACTGATCAACTTGTATGCCGTGTTCATCTCCCCATTGCTGGCCTTCTTCCCGGGCACCATCAACTATGGTCAAAACTCTATTATAGCCAAGCCCCCTAATGGTGGGTTTAGATATCGCTCCGCCAGTAGTTACTTGTGAAATACCAGGTACTTTTGCAATGGCATCTACCAAATTGGTCCCGCCAGATTGCGCAATTTTATCGCGGTTTACACTCACCACAGCCAAGCTATTGGTTTTGTTGTTGGCGCTATAAGGGGTACCTGTAATGACTACTTCTGCACTTTCGATTACAGAAGGCTCTAAGGCCAAGGTTATTTCCTTGTCTGCTGCCAGATCAATTAGCTTTGAAGTGGTTTTATAACCGATAAAACGTACTTCTAATAGGAACTTTCCTTTAGCAGGCAAATTGTTAAAAGTAAACTCTCCTTTGCTATCGGTAACAATAGTGGCTTTTAGGTCAGATATATATAGTGTAGCGCCTACTAGGGGCTCCCTGGTGCTGGCGTCCACCACCTTTCCCTTAATGGCCGCTAGCGCATTTGCGAAGGTGTTTACGGATAAAAATATAGATAATACAACTAATAAAAGATGTAGTTTTTTCATAAAAATAATGAATAAGAAAATAGGAAAAACCTATGTTTCAATTAGCATGATACAATAATTAAACAGATAGACCTTAATTTAAAATCAATTACCTATACCTACATGGATGGGATAAATGCACATAAATTAAGCTGAAAATATAATTATGGTAAAGCAGGGGGACCACGTAGGGAAGTGGTAATGAGTTCGGTAAATAGGCTTCCAACGAGTGGAAATATACTTTCTACCAACTTGCTGTTTAAGTGTACAAGGTAGGTGTAGAAATCTGCTGTAAAGTTTTTTTCGAAGTGGGCTTTACAGATGAGACAGTTCTCCGTCTCTGTTTTAACATGAACTTTGTGCGTACAGTTCTTTTCTACAACCGGAGGTGTATCTTCATGATGATGCAAAGCATTCCATGGCGTAATGGCCAGCGAAAAAACGCCTAGCATTACGATGGCAAAAAGCTGCTTTAGAAAACGGTACTTCTTTTTTTGCATCACTTGCAAAATTAAGCAAATAATAATTATTCATTACATTTGAAATTGTAACATCCTTCATGTAATTGTAAAATAAACACCAGATATATGGACTTGAGAATAAGCCAAACCCCTATTGGAAATACCTTAACCTGTAAGGGTTGGGTGCAGGAAGCTGCTTTGAGAATGTTGTTGAATAATCTTGATCCAGCGGTAGCTGAAAGGCCAACTGACCTTATTGTGTATGGCGGACGTGGAAAAGCAGCCCGCAATATGGCCGCTCTGGAGCTTATCATCAAGGCACTAAAGAATTTGGAAGAAGACGAAACCCTGCTTATCCAGTCGGGCAAGCCAGTGGGAATTTTACCTACACATAAAGATGCACCAAGAGTATTGATCTCTAATTCACAATTGGTGCCGAAATGGGCTACACAGCAGCATTTTGATGAGCTAGAAGATAAAGGTTTGATGATGTACGGACAGATGACAGCTGGTTCCTGGATCTATATAGGCTCTCAAGGTATAGTGCAGGGCACCTATGAAACTTATGCCGCACTGGCAAAAAAGCACTTTAATGGAAACTTAACAGGAACCTTAAATGTAACTGCCGGATTGGGCGGTATGGGCGGTGCACAACCGTTGGCCATTACCATGAATCAAGGGGTTTGCTTAGCGGCGGATGTAGAAGAATGGCGTATCCAAAAAAGATTGGAAACTAGGTATATCGATGAGATTTCCTATAACATAGATGAAGCTATAGACAGGGCCTTGCAATATAAGAAAGCGCAAAAGGCCATTTCTATCGGTGTGGTGTGTAATGCTGTTGAGCTGTTGCAGAGATTAATCGATAGAAATATTACACCAGATACGCTTACCGATCAAACATCGGCACACGACCCTTTAATTGGTTATTTTCCCGAAGGACTAACCGTAGCAGCGGCAACAGACTTGCGGACCAAAAATCCAGAAGAATATGTGAAACTTTCTTATGCTACCATGGCCAAACATGTGAGGCAAATGCTGGAACTGCAAAAGCGAGGAGCTGTGACCTTCGATTATGGAAATAACCTGCGAGGCAGGGCTTTGGAAGTAGGGGTTAAAAATGCTTTCGATTTCCCAGGATTTGTACCTGCCTACATTCGTCCCTTGTTCTGTGAAGGGAAGGGTCCTTTTCGCTGGGCTGCACTAAGTGGCGACCCACAGGATATTTATGAAACAGACCGGGTAATATTAGAATTGTTCCCAGAAAATGCCAGCTTAAAAAGATGGATTACCATGGCACAGGAACGTATCGCTTTTCAGGGCTTGCCAGCACGCATATGCTGGTTGGGACAAGGGGAAAGAGAAAAGGCAGGCTTAGCCTTTAACCAATTGGTAGCGAACGGTCGGGTAAAAGCGCCTATTGTTATTGGCAGGGATCATTTAGATACTGGTTCGGTGGCTTCCCCTAATCGGGAAACTGAAGCAATGTTGGATGGTTCTGATGCCGTAGCCGATTGGCCTATTCTAAATGCCTTGATCAATACAGCGGGTGGCGCAAGCTGGGTATCGCTACATCATGGTGGTGGGGTTGGTATAGGTTATTCTATCCATGCTGGAATGGTGATCGTAGCCGATGGTACTGAAGATGCTGCTAAACGATTGAAACGGGTATTGCACAATGACCCTGCCATGGGCGTAATACGTCATGCCGATGCAGGATATGATATTGCAAAAGACACCTTAAGGAAGCATAGGCTAGGCTTGGCATTTTAATCGAAAAAGTATGTTTATTAAAATAATACGCAATGGCTTACCACCTCAAAAACCTAGGGACAGCTAAGTGTCTGAGATGCTTAAAGAATTAGAGAAAGCTTGCTTTTTTTAGCTATGGCCGTGTTATGTTTTCTGCTGGTTGGCACTTTGCCATCCCTAGAAGAACAGGCCTTGTCTCGCTCGAAAATAACCTATAAATTACTTTACCATATAAATTTAAACAGGTACTAAATACCGAGCTTGTATCTGATAAAGAGAAGGTGGTTTGGTAAAATTAAATTCATTGTTTTTAGGTATAATTGATTTCTAAAATATCATTATATTCGACCCCATGCAACACCATAATTTCGACGTAGATATCGTCATCCCTTCATCAAAACAAAAAGTAAAGATCACTGCCGAAGCTATAGAGGTAAACCAAACCCGTATTGCCTGTGCAGATGTAGCTGCGGTAAAGTATGGCGTATCGTTAATTGGTTCTGTAAAAAAACCAATTAAGAAGAAGTATACTATTGATGTAAAGTCTAAAGAGGGCAAAGCCATAAGCGTGCAATTTGAAAGTAGTAAAGTTGGAGAACTATTGGAAGAAGACCATACCTATTATTATGTAATGTCTGGCTTGTGGCAATATGTGAAAAAACATTTGGTAAATGAGTTTATCGAAAAACTTAATGAGCAAGAAAAAATAGAAGTGGGTGTGGCCAAATTTGACTTTAAAGGTTTTGAAATGTTGTACAAAACTTGGTTTTGGGGCAAGACTAAAACGGTAATAGTACCTTGGAGCCAAATCAAATATTTTTTAGACAAAGGTGTGTTGCATATCCAAGATATGTATGATAAGAAAAAGAAAGTAGCGGTAAGTTTGCACAACGATTGGAATGCGGTAGTACTAAATACCTTGTTGCATTATCTTTCTCAAGAACATAGAAAAGAAAAGCTCGAAAAAGGAGAAAAAATATAAACTGAAGCCTCGCTATTTAGTGGGGCTTTTTTGTATGAGTAAAACTTCTTCTATGGTTTTGTCTGCGTAGTAATTCTCTACCTCTTTTGACCAACGTATTTTCGTCTGGCTATATTTTTTGGATAACAGAAGAGCGCTATCAGCTTGAAATGGCTTAAGTTTAACCACTAATACATTTGGCCTTATTCTCCGATCAAATTTTTCAAAAGTGGATACCTCTTTTTCAAGGGTAAAGCTAATGGTGGCAATACTATCGTTAGGCGATGGATCACAACCTCCTTTAAACTTATAGCCTTGACTAACATGGTAACTAAAGACCGGAAGTTCTAATTCTTTCAAAAGAAACCCTAGCCGTCGGTCGGTATAATAGTGCTTTCTTTGCTCAAAATTATATTCCAGATAATGGAGGGTATCATTTTTAAATTGACTGAAAGACTTATAAGCAGGTGCTTTTAGGTAAATGGTTGTAGTCTTTATGGATTTTGTGATTTGACGCCTTTTCTCTATAGGATTCGGCGTACAGCTAAAAAGAAGTAATGAAATATAAATCAGTAATATCATCTTCATAATTTTACGATGTACGTTTTGCGGCATTTCCATAAATACTGTAAGTTGGAAATAGTGTCACTACTGCTTAAACTAATTAAAAATAAGGATAAAACAACAAAGACCGCATCCACGGTCTTTTGTTCTTAATTAACTATTAACCTTGTTAGAACCTAAACATGGTTTCTCTACCGCCAACTTTTCCTCCAAAATTTTGGATGTTGTAAGTGAGGGTAAACAAGCCATGTCTGCCTAAGTTATTGGTCCTAACATCTCTTAAAGTGTTTTCAGTAATGTATAAATATCTTCGGGTATTGGTATTTAGGATATCGTTGATGGCACATTTTAACTGTAATCGGTCATTTTTCATGAATAGGAAAGTGATGGCCGCATTCCAGATCTGAATGTTATTGTTCATGCCGCCTACTGTTTGGGTATTATGTTGTAAACGATAGGTGCTTTCCCAAACCACCTTCTTGGGAAAACGGATAATCAATTCCGAGTCGCTACTGTGCGTTTGGTAATTGATATCGGTAAAGAAGCTGTCGGAATAGGTACTTTTGCTAAACGCAATGCTATACGATTCGCTAAGCTCTATTTTGTCATTTAAGTTAATCCTCCCTCCCAATCTGGGACCTATCGTATAATTGTTAGTAAAGCTTTTAACATCATTTACCATAACTACGCCCCTATTATAATTAGACCAGAAGCCTGTATTGACTGTAAATTGACGCTTGGTGCTCTTAAAATCTTTAGACAAGTTGCCATTAGCGTGGAACTGCCAAATGCCATCTTGGTTAATAGGCGTAGTAGTTTGCCTGCCGGGTGTGCTGGTGAGTGGACCATCTACCCATCTTTGCATGATTACGCCATCATTTTGTATACTGCCCCCCAAATAAGCGTTGTAGCTCAAAGTTCTCTTGGTATCATATTTATAGATATTCAAATTAATTTGGTGTGTTTTTGACGGGCGTAGATTAGGATTTCCATTTTGGATATATAAAGGATTGGTGTTGTTGGCCACGGGTTGTATATACCTAATGTCGGGTTCTCTGAAAGATGGGGTATAGCTGATATTTAAATCCTTATATCTAATATTAAGTTGTGGGGCAAAGAATTTAAAATGCTGTCCGAAATTATTGTTATTGTCGAATTTATTCTCCAGGTCAATGGTGTTAAAAACTACCCCCGGTTGAATGTTTAGATTTTTGTTTACTTTCCACCTTAAGCTAGCCCTGTTGTTGGTCTTATATCCATTTTGTATTACCGTTTCGGTAAGGGAAGGTACCGCAATATCATAGGCCTGGTTGCCTGGGTTCTTGTAGAACGTAGCTAAGGCATTTTCGTTGTCGATATAGTTACTGCTGGTCGCAATGTTTAAGCTCAACACCTTGTTTAGTGGCTCGGTATAATTGCCATTAAAGTTGATGCTGAAATTATTGACATTATTATCCCTTAGTTGATCTAAAGCTGAACTAGATGCAGGATTGTAATAATTATTCTCTGCAATGTTATAATTATCGGTGAGGTTGGTTCTCTTGCTTACATTTAGGGTAAAGTTTGCCGAGCGCCCAGTTTTTTTGAAATCCTTCCAAAGGCTAGATGACAAGTTGTATTGCGTATCGTTGCCCTTTAACCTGGAAAGGTTATTGCCGTCGTTTACTGGCTGGCCGGCAGCATTTGTACTATTTGTATTGGAATTGCCTTTATTATTGGAAATACCAATGGATACATTGGGCTCTATGGTCAATTTGGTCAAACTGTCGAGCTTAGCTTCTATCCTGGCGCCTATATTATGGCTGTAGCTTCTGTTGGTCTGTATGGAGTTGGAATTAGTAAATAATTTATTGCTACCTAAGGTTTGTTCTACATCAGTTAATTGGTTTAAGAAATTATCGCTATAGCCCAGAAAATATTTCCCATTGATTTTTGTTCCTTTTTTGGTAAGCGTATTAAAGTTGGCACCGGCACCAGCCGATTTTTGTATACCTCCAGACATGGCACCTCCAAATGAAATGCCGTTCAGTGCAAATCCCCCTTCGCTGTTTACCATCATAGAGTTTACGCCGTTTCTAGAAAAGCCACCAATTCGCATCACATCGCTAATGTTAAATCCGGGTTTGTTTACGTTATTGCCATAACCTAAAATGCTCACTTGGGTTGTATCTCTAAAGAAGTTCATAATGCCACCAGCTTCAAACAGCTCTCTCGGCCCTCCGCCAGCATAGATTTTTCCGAAGGCCCCACTTTTTATGGCCTTCTTCAGTTTAAGGTTAATAATCTGTGGCACATTACCAGCTACAATATCTGGGTCTCTACGCTTAGCTTCTATGTCATCTGTTACCTGTACCTTATCGATAATATTGGCAGGTAGATTTTTTGTGGCAATCTGTTGATCGCCGCCAAAGAATTCCTTTCCATCTACCAAGATCTTGCTTACCGCTTTTCCATTTACCATAATACCGCCTTCACTGTCTATAGAAACGCCGGGCAGTTTTTTTAACAGGTCTTCTACTACGGCACTGGGTAAGGTTTTGAAAGATTCGGCATTGAACTCGATGGTATCTTTTCTTACAATAATAGGAGGGCGTTCAGACTGGATCACCACCTCATTAAGGTTATTGGTTTTTTCTGAAAGATAAAGATTGCCTAAATTTAAATTGGGCTGGCTCGTACTGAGCGTAATTTCCTTTCTATAGATGTTGTACATCCAAGCGTTAATTACTAAGCGATATTTTGTTCCAATTTCAAGATTGTTGATTTTGAACACCCCTTTGTCATCGGAGAGTTTATAGGTATGAAGTACAGTATCGGTACCTTTAAAAACAGAAATGGTAGCAAAATTTAGCGTTGTTTTTTTATTGGTGCTATCTAATAAAGTGCCGGTTAAGCTACCTTTTTGCGCAAAAGACAGTTGGTAGAGCAGTAGAAAAGAGAGTAATAATAGAAGCTTCTTCATGGTTTAGTTTTCTTCAAAGACGCAAGGGATAGCATAATGTTGCTTAAAACTAATAAATTAGTTTAAACTAAAACAATAGTTTTTGTTTTTTAGTGCTATCCCAATAGTTTTATCTTGTGTTTGCTAAACTACGAAATATTTCGTATATTTAAATATTAGATTTGTTTTTTATACATTTTTCACTATACTACAGCAAAATTTTGCTGCTCACTTCTTTATCTATGGTGATGTAGCCAGGGTATTTGATCAATCCTCCTGCTACTTTAATGGATGGGCGTATCTTCAGGGTAACCAATCCTTTTTTTTCATTGCCGTTGGTAGCCCCACTAATAAAAGCGCCTATATCATCCAACATTTTGCTGTCGGTTAAGAACTGATAAATGTTCGCGTTTACTTGTACGGGTACTTGGGTGGTTTGCCCTGCGCCAATAGTCACACTCTGATCAACTGATCCGCTGAAAATCTCTTGCTTATTGATCAAAACGATATAGTCAAAATTGTTGATGGCAGCTAAAGCGTTGGATGGATTGCTGATTTCGAGATTTAATTTAGCCCGTAGGGGGATATCCTTTCTCAATAAGCCCAAGGCAATACCGGGAATACTCATTGTATTTACCGATTTTCCTTCCATCAGTTTTCTTACATCGGTACCCGCAATGGTAATATTGGTCGCATCGGTTAAGCGATAATCGCATTTTTCCAATGCTTTGATTTGTTGTGCCTGTTTGTTTATGCCACAAGAGGCTAAACCAAGGATCATGAAGCAGGCCAAAAAGAAATTTTTCATCAGTATATAATTAAGTTTTGTGTGTTCAGTAAATTGTTACGCAAACAACGTTCCATTTCCAAACGCTTTGGTAAAATTTAACTATTTTAGCCCTACAACCTAATACATAATGAACATCAGGATATTTTTTCTTGCTGTTTCGCTATTGCCATGTTTTGTAAAAGCGCAAATGCAACAGCTAAATGCAGCAGAAATAGCACAAGGTCTTTCAGGTCTTTCGGTAAAAGGTAGCGTACTTTATATTGCTGCCCATCCCGACGACGAAAATACGAGATTGCTAGCTTATTTGGCAAAAGAAGCCAATGTAAAAACAGCTTATCTATCACTTACCAGGGGTGATGGTGGGCAGAACTTAATTGGTAACGAACAGGCCGAACTCTTGGGGCAGATTAGAACCCAAGAATTGCTTGCGGCCAGAAAAGTTGATGGAGCCAGGCAGTTTTTTACCCGTGCCAATGATTTTGGCTTTTCTAAAACATCGGTCGAAACTTTTAACATTTGGGGCAAAGAACAAATTTTAGCTGATGCCGTTTGGGTGATCAGGAAATTTAGACCTGATGTAATTATTACGCGTTTTCCTGAGGATTCGCGGGCTGGACATGGTCACCATGCAGCATCGGCAATAATTGCAAGGGAGGCTTTTGTAGCCGCAGCAGACCCTAAGCGCTATCCAGAACAGTTGGAAAAAGGTGTTGAGGCTTGGCAGGCTAAGCGTATCTTATGGAACACTTATAATTTTGGGGGAAATAATACGACAGCTTCAGACCAATTGAGGATAGATGTGGGCGGTTATAACCCATTTTTGGGCAGGAATTATGGTGAAATTGCAGCCATTAGCCGTACCAATCATAAAAGTCAGGGTTTTGGCTCGGCTTTACAAAGAGGTGAAGCTTTCGAATATTTTAGCCATACTGCGGGCGAACCAGCAAAAAGTTCGTTGTTTGATGGAGTAAACATTTATGTAGCCAATGCGGCAATAACAAAGTTGTTGGCAGACATCCAAGCAAATTATCAGCTGAAACAACCTGCCGCTTCTTTGCCTGCTTTGCTAAAACTGAAAAAAATAGCTGCTCATGAGAAAGATTTTAACCATCAATTATTGGAGGAGCTGATTATGGCCTGTGCCGGTCTTTGGGTGGAAGCCATTGTTCCAGAGTCTAGTTATGCCGTTGGCGATTCTATACCTGTGAGCATCAATACCATTTATAGGGCTAACTTTGCCCAACTAAAAATAGTTGCCCAAATAGGAAACCAGTCTTTGCCGATGAAGGACAATAAACTATCAACTGCGAAATATGCCATAAAAGCAGGACAGGCCGATATTACCCAGCCATACTACCTCAAAAAAGAACATCCCATAGGATATTATATCATTGATAAACAGGAAGAGGTGGGGTATCCTGAAAATCCGAATGGGCTAACCGCAAAAGTAAAGTTTGAATTGAACGGAGAAACGTTTAGCATGAGCCTACCGATTTTCTATAAATCAACAGATCCTATCAAGGGAGAGCAATATCAACCTTTGGTAATTGCCCCAAAAGTGACGGCCACCCTTAGCGATCAGGCTTATCTTTTTATCAATAATCAACCAAGGACAATAGAGGTAAGCTTAAAAAGCTTTACCAAAAATGTTGCTGGCGAAGTTGTACCTGTTTTGCCTGCTGGATGGAAAGCAAGTCCAGCAAAAATCGCGTTTAATTTCTCACAAAAGGGAGATGGACAAGTGGCCATATTCAATATTCTACCGGATGGTAATTCAGCTTCGGCAAAATTGTCCTTAGACGTGAATATTGGTGCCGAAGTGGCGCATAAAGGATTAAGAACTATTCGTTATGATCATATCCCCAATATCAACTTGTTCCCTACGGCTACGGCAAGGTTAGAAGTAGCCGATTTAAAGATTGGCGGAAAACGTATTGCCTACCTTGATGGCGCTGGAGACTTGGTGGCCAATGCCCTGCAGCAGGTGGGCTATGAAGTAAGCCACCTCAATACCTCACAAATCTTATTAAATGATCTTTCTGCTTATGATGCCATTGTTACGGGGGTAAGGTTTTTTAATGTAAATGAAGAAGCCAAGGCCATTTATCAAAAGTTGATGGATTATGTAAAAAATGGCGGTGTACTGCTAGAACAGTATAATGTAAACAATGGGTTAAAATCGATGAATTTTGGTCCGTATCCTTTTAACCTGGTTAATAAGCGCGTTACAGAGGAAGAGGCTAAGGTAACTTTTATGAAGCCAGAACATGCGGTGTTAAATTATCCGAATAAGATTACAGAAAAAGATTTTGCGAATTGGGTACAGGAGAGAGGGCTGTATTTTGCTGAAAATATAGATCCCAAATATCAAACTGTATTAAGTATGAATGATACTGGGGAAGCCCCAAATGAAGGGTCGCTTCTTATTGCCGATTACGGAAAGGGCAAGTTTGTTTATACTTCGTTAGCCTTCTTTAGGCAGCTACCGGCTGGTGTACCTGGTGCTTATCGCTTGTTTGCAAATTTGTTGGCCAAGTCACTGTGAATTTTGATTTACTATGATTAATGAACAGTACAGATATTCAGAGCTAACCGCTAAAATCATACGTTGTGCCATGCATGTACATCGTGCTCTTGGCAACGGAGTTGATTTTTTAGTTGAAGGTGTAATTTCGGTTGAGCTGAAAGCAAGAACTCAAATAGAAGATGTGCATTTTGCGCAAGCAATTAATTATCTAGAAGCCTATAAGCTAGAGGTGGGCTTGCTAATCAATTTTGGAGAAAGAACTTCGAATTTTAAGCGTTTTGCTAACAAAAAATATAGGCCATCATCGTAATCATAAAAATCAAATGAATCAAAGTAAAAATGACCTACCCCCTTTCGTGAAAAGCTGGAAACAGTTTTATTACCTGTTACTGCTGTGGCTGGTCTTATTAATCGTATTGTTTTATGCTTTTACCAACTATTTTAAATGAGTAATATAGATTGGGCCGTATTGCTCCTCACCCTGTTGGGCATAGTGGGTTATGGGGTTTACAAAAGTAGGGGCACCAAAAGCATGGATGCCTATCTGTTGGGTGGTCAAAGTATGCCCTGGTATACCGTTTGCCTTTCGGTAATGGCTACACAGGCCAGTGCCATTACTTTTCTTTCTGCTCCAGGTTTGGCTTATTCTTCGGGCATGAGCTTTGTACAGTTTTATTTTGGTCTGCCCTTGGCCATGATTGTACTCTGTATCACCTTCGTACCCATCTTTCATCGTTTGAAAGTGTATACGGCATATGAATATCTTGAACAACGCTTCGATTTTAAGACCAGAGCCCTAACGGCATTTTTGTTCCTTATCCAGAGGGGATTGTCTACAGGAATTACCATTTACGCACCTGCCATTATTCTTTCTACCATCTTAAACATCAATACCACTTATACCACCTTGTTTATGGGTGGATTGGTGATCTTTTATACGGTATTTGGGGGTACAAAAGCGGTATCATATACACAATTATTGCAGATGACCATTATTTTTAGCGGGCTTTTTGCTGCTGGGGTAGTGGTGGTACATCTATTGCCCGCAAGTGTGGGATTGGGTAAGGCCATTAGTATTGCCGGAAAAATGGGGCGCACCAATGCCATCGATTTCGACTTTAGTTGGACCAATCCCTACAATGTTTGGAGTGGAATAATTGGCGGTTTTTTCTTGCAGCTTTCTTATTTCGGCACCGATCAAAGTCAGGTGGGGAGGTATTTGACCGGAGCTTCTGTTGGACAAAGTAGGTTGGGCCTGTTAATGAATGGTTTGGTCAAAATTCCCATGCAGTTTCTCATTTTGCTAATCGGCGTATTGGTTTTTACCTTTTATCAATATAACAAGGCGCCATTGTTTTTCAATAGTTACGAGCTTAATAAGCTAAAGAGCAGCGAGCATAAAGAAGAGTTGGCGCAGCTACAACTGCAATATGATCAACATTTTGAGCAAAAAAAGGTAGAGGTACAAAAATTGGATGAGGCATTATCGCATAATGACCAAATAGCGATCGATCAACAACGTATAGCGGTAAAAAAGGCAGATGAAGAGGCCAAAGAAATCAAAGAAAGCGTGAAGGCCTTGATGTTAAAGAATGATGAAAAGGCATCGACCAATGACAATAATTATATCTTTTTGAGCTTTGTTACCGAATATCTTCCAAAAGGATTGATAGGCCTGCTTATTGCCATTATCTTTTTGGCTTCCATGGGTTCTACGGCAAGTGCGCTAAATTCTTTGGCCTCTACCACGGTAGTGGATATTTACAAACGCCTCATTAATACAACGGGCAACGATGGGCAATACGTAAGTGCCTCAAGATGGGCCACCATTTTATGGGGCTTGGCGTGTATCATTATGGCACTTTACACCAGTAAAATTGGTAATCTGATAGAAGCGGTAAATATTTTGGGGTCCTTTATTTATGGAACTATTTTAGGGGTTTTTCTGGTCGCTTTTTACGTTAAGCAAGTAAAAGGTAAAGCGGTTTTTTATGCCGCAATTTTAGCTGAACTGATGGTGTGTATTCTGGGCTTTAATGAGGTTGTTGCCTATTTATGGTTAAATGTGGTGGGCTGTTTGGCTGTGGTTATTATTGCTTGTATACTACAGCGATTGATCAAAGAAAAAACCGTTGAAGCAAGTCCCACGGTTTAAAGTTCTAATAGACCTAAAATTTATAAGGCTTAGGGAGTTTAACTTTTGTTGGTTATTGATTTTTAATGGCAAAGTTCAGGGCTTCGTCGTTTAAGGACTTTCCAAGTCTCAGGGATAAAAAGCGTTATAAGAGATTGCTTCGCAAAGCTCGCAATGACTCTAATTATTTTCGTTGTTACAAGGTACGAAGCAATCCTACGACAGTTGCATGGCGCTTTAAGATTGTTTCGTACCTCGTAATGAGGTACTACTATTTCTTTGTTTCTTCCAACAACTGGGTATTCAGGCGAATGTATTCGTCGTTTTTAATCTTAGTGGCAATTTCTATTCCTTCTTTTGCCGTTTTTGCAGCACCAGCTTTGTCACCCATTTTTAACTGAACGCGACCTTTCCATAGTTTTACCCAAGGCGCATCGGTCATTTGTTTTTCAGCTTCGTTCATCCATTCTAAAGCTGTTTTAAGGTCTTTCCCATTGCTATAATAGTATTGTGCGGCTTCAAAGTAAGGTTTTTTCTCTCCCTTCATTGCCTCGGCAATATTGGCCATTACCCTCTCATCTACAGCAGCGCTCAGGTTTATACTTACCAAGGTATTTTCCCATGCTAATTGCATTTGGGCAGACGAGTCATATACGTTGGCAAATTGGATGGTAAAAGTTTCTACTTTGTCCTTCAAGGTCGTAGGTTTTACTTTTACACGAAGCACATCATTGGCCTCGCTATAGGTATAAGCACCCCATTCCTTAACACCTTTATTGAAGATAATGGTCCATTCTGTTTTACCGGGAATAGTAAATAAAGCGTATTCACCAGCAGCCAGCTCTTTTCCTTCAATTTTCACCGCATCGGTAAATTTAATGACCGTAGCAGAGTTGGCTCCAGTGCGCCAAACTTTATCATAAGGTTCTAAACCGCCAAAAATTTTACGACCTTTTACATTTGGACGAGAATAGCTTAAGGTAATCTTACCTAATCCAAAATCTTGTGTAATGGTTTGTGGTGTACTTGCTTGAGGTAATTTTAAGCCTTGTGCCTTAAGGTTTTCGCCCAAGGTAACCAGTACAAAAAGTACTAAAATGAGTTTGATTGATGATTTCATTTTTTTATTCTTTTGTTTTGTTAATGTGTGATATGATTTTTTCAATGGCATTAATGAACTTTCCCGATTAATTGGGATCGGTTTAGTTGTGAGCTAAAATTACAGAATAAATCTTTGATGATTTCAGGCTAGACATAATTATGTTATTTTGCAAACAAATGGAAATAAAGACGGTCAGTATTTTAGGTTGCGGTTGGTTTGGCTTGGCATTTGCAAAAGCCTTACTGGAGCGAAGTTATGGGGTTAAAGGGTCTACAACAAGTGCAGATAAGCTAGAAAAGTTGAGTGCAGAAGGTATTAAACCTTATCTAATCAACTTAAATGAAGAAGAGTATTTGCCAAGTGATTTCTTTAATGCCGATGTTCTTTTTATCAGCGTGCCGCCAAGGGCTAAAGCGGAAAGCTCATCTCAATATCCCGACAAAATAAAGAAGGTCATAGCAGCGGCAAAACAACAGGTACAACAAGTGGTTTTTGTGAGTTCGACAGGAGTTTTTGAAGATGGGAACTTTGCAGTCGACGAAAATACGCGCCCTCACCCTCAAACAGACGCAGGGCGGGCGATATTGGCCACAGAAGATTTGTTGAGGAGGCATGAAAACTTTAGCACTACTATTGTACGTTTTGCTGGTCTGATTGGAAAGAACAGAAATTTGGCAAGACATTTTGCAGGAAAAAGGGATATTCCAAATGGCCTGGCTCCAATCAATCTGATCGAATTGCAAGATTGCATAGGCATTTGCCTGAAAATTATCGAAACACAAAATTTCGGTAAAATCTATCATGCCGTAACACCCCATCATCCAAACAGGGCTGAGTTTTATGAAAGCCTATGCTTAAGATCGGGTATGGAAGAAGCCAAATTTAAACGGGAACTATTACCATGGAAACAGGTCAATAGTAGTAATGTGCCTCAAACTTTAAATTACGATTTCAAAGTTAAAAACTGGTTTCAATGGATGGAAAATCTGTCTTTCTAATTATTTCTGTTTTATCCAAGTGGCAATATCGGTTATGACCTCTTCATCTACATTAGCTGGAACCTGATATTGAAGGATGGTACCTTTTTCTGTTTGTGGGCTTAGCAAATGGTTTAAATCTGGGTATAGCTTTAGGGTAACGTTACTTTTATTGTCTAGTGCGGCATGCCATAGGTTGTAATCCGCTTCCGAAACCTGAAAGTCGTATCCGCCTTGTATAATAAAAATACGTTGCTTGTTTAGCTTCTTCGCCACGGCAACCTGGTCATAATTATTCAGGTCTACCCAATAACTCGCAGGTAAGCCTATAACCACTGAGTCGGGTTTCATGCTTCCCAGTTCGGTGAACCTGCTCTTTTCTATTTGGGAAATGGCTTCTTTCAACTGTTGCTGCATGGTTGCAGAGGTGTCCCTAGTTTGTGCAGCCATGTATTCGTTCTGTTCGATAATAAGATCGGTAAGTTTGCGGGCGGGAGCGGCTGCTAAAATAATCCCTTTTAAATCTGGAGCTAAAGTAGCTAACCTTGGCGCCAACATTCCTCCAAGGCTATGCCCCAATAAATAAATGCTTTTTGGATCTGCTCCTTCTATTTTTTTAGCCATATTGATGGCCAGAAGTGCATCATCTATGGTTTCCTCTTTAACTGTAAAAGATTTACTGAAATCGTTAGGGTAGACCATGGTTCTCTTTACATAACGTATGGTGGCAATTCCCTTGGCGGCCAGGCCTGCGGCTATATCTTTAAAAGGCTTATTGGGGCCAACCGTTTCGTCCATGTCATTAGGCCCAGAGCCATGAACCAATACCACCACGGGAAATTTAGCGACATTTTTGGGGGTAGTGATAATGGTGGCCAGTTGGTGGCCGGGAAATTCAATATATGTTGATTTTTCTTTGTATAAAGTTGTATCGGCATAAACGGGCTTTTTATAGATAGCCGCCTTTGGAGGCATATGTAAACCGACTAATTTTTCATTCTTGTCAAATAGTAAAATAAAATCCTGCTTGTCTTTCTCAAATTCACCATTCACGGTAATGGCATAATAATCGCCCTGCGCTTTGCTGCCAGAAGCATCAATAGCTGTAACTTTCCCCAGTCTACTTTCTAAATTTGTCCAAAATTGCTTTAGATTTTCCGTACTTACCCTAGCTTTTCCCTCTTCAGAGAAATAGTTATGAGCCTCCTCAAATTTTCCGGCAGCAAAAAGATCGAAAAAGGTATTGGCTTTGCCAAAAAGGCTGAAAATATTTTGAGAAAAGCTGTTGAATGCCAAAGAAATCAGTGCAATAATTAAAAAAATCTTCTTCATAAGAAACAGAGAAATTAGTGTTAAGCTTAAGTACCAAAAGTACTATTTTTTGTAACTAAACCAACTGTATTTTTAGTTAAAACAAAAAAGGGTATCTAAAAGTCTTATGGCCAACCCCATGAGCACAGGAACCCCAAAAAAGGATTATTAAGCTACCCAATCCTGTCGGCCGCAGCTAGGCGGGCTGGGTATGGCGGTTAGTGTGGAACTTTTAGATAACCCTTACAAGAATGAAAAAATTGTTTATAACAACTCCGATTCTAAAGTAATTTCTGTATTCAGCAATTTCGAGATGGGGCAGTTTGCCTTGGCATCGGCTACCAATTCGTCAAATTTCTCTTTAGACAATCCGTCGGCCTTTACCTTCACCACCAAATGAATATTGTCTATCTCGCCTTTTTCTGGGTTTAGGTTTACGGTTGCTTTTGTTTCTATAGATTCAGGAGTAATATTTTCTGCAGAAATATTGAAACTTAATTTCATGCTAAAGCATCCGGCATGCGCTGCGGCAACTAATTCTTCTGGATTGGTGCCAACACCTTCCTCAAATCGGCTCTTGAAGGAATATTGGGTAGCATTTAAGGTGGTGCTTTGGGTGGTCAGTGTACCTTTGCCATCTTTTCCAGTGCCGTTCCAAACGGCGGTTGCATTTCTTTTCATAATGGTTAAATTTTAATTGATGATCAAGTTCGATAGATAAAAATACAATCGACTTATAAATTTAATGTTTTTAGGAGGTTAATTGTTTTTATAAATTTAACCTTTGTAACTTAAATCTTTTTATATGACACCTAATGAACAACTGATCGATCAGTTTTATACGAGCTTTGGCAAGAAAGATTTTCAGGGCATGCAGCACTGTTATGCCGACTCTGCTATTTTTAACGATGCGGTTTTTAAGCACCTGAATGCCGAGCAGGTAAAGGCCATGTGGCAAATGCTCTTGTCAAGAAGTGGTGATCTAAAGATTGTACATCGTGATGTTCGGGAGAAAGAAGGTTTGGTCACCGCACATTGGGAAGCAAGCTACACTTTTACGGCAACGGGAAATAAGGTGGTGAATAAAATTGATGCCGAATTTGAAATTCAAGATGGAAAAATTGTTAGGCATACAGACCACTTCAACTTCTATAATTGGGCAAAACAGGCATTTGGTGGAGGTGGTTTTCTTTTGGGCTGGACAAAGTTTTTCAGGGAAAAGGTAACAGCTACCGCCATGAAAAAATTGGAAGAATATAGGTCGAAGGTTAATCTACGGTAACGGTAAGCCCCTCTTGTTGCAAAATTTTTCGATAAACTTCCATTTCCGTAAATGAACCTTCCAATACGGCACATTTACCTTTGTTGTGTACTTCCCAAGCAATCTTTTCAGCTTGAGCTTCGTTGTAGTCCAAATATTTCATCATGCACCAAATTACATGGTCAAAAGTATTTACATCATCGTTCCAAAGAATTAAACGATGGACAGTTTTGAGTGAGGTTAAAATCTCTTCAAGGGTAAATGTTTCTTCCTTGGTTTGTGTTGACATGATACAAAAATACAAATAGATTTACGAAATACGATTTTAGATTTACGATTTGATTAGGAAAATCAAAACCTGTGGTTCTTAGGTCATGATAGCCCCGTTATCCACTTCAATTCCCGATGAAAAACCGGGATATTTCCGCTACTACCGGGTTTAGCTAACAAAAACCTCACATTAAACTTAATGCTGTTAGATAAATCCCTCCATTCTCTGCTTAAAAAGGTATTCGCAAAGTGCCGCAATGAAAAATGCAATATGGTGTAGTCCTTATTCTTTGCTCCTTACTCTTTGTTCCAACAAAACCGTAAATTAGCCTATCTTTGTTTATCAAACCGCCTAATATGTATAGTTCAAAAATTGCTGGCATAGGTCACTACGTGCCTAAAAACGTATATACCAATAACGATTTATCGCGCTTCATGGAAACCAGTGATGAGTGGATACAAGAACGTACAGGCATTAAAGAGCGCCGTTTTGCAGATAGGTACGAAGAAACCACCACCACCATGGGCATTGAAGCGGCAAAAGTGGCAATGGAACGAGCAGGTACAACAGCACAAGACATCGACTTTATTATATTTGCCACTTTAAGCCCAGATTATTATTTTCCAGGCTGTGGTGTTTTGTTGCAACGTGAAATGAAGATGAAGGAGATTGGTGCTTTGGATATTCGCAACCAATGTTCTGGCTTTGTGTATGCCCTTTCCGTTGCCGACCAATTTATCAAGACGGGCATGTACAAAAATATATTGGTAGTGGGTAGTGAAAAACATTCCTTTGCCATGGATTTTGATACCCGTAGCCGTAACGTGTCGGTTATTTTTGGTGACGGGGCAGGAGCCGTTGTTCTGCAAAGAGCAGAAAAGAAAGGACAAGGTATTTTGAGTACACACTTGCACAGTGATGGTGCTGATGCCGAAATCTTGGCCATGTATTATCCAGGCGCACATGCCAATAAATGGCTGAAGAACAAACCACCTTTCCCCGACCAGGAATTGGGCGGATTATTTATGACCACCGAGCAGTTGGAAAGTGGCGCGGCATTGCCTTATATGGATGGACCTGCGGTATTTAAAAAAGCAGTGGTCAAGTTTCCCGAAGTCATTAACGAAGCTTTGGCTGCAAATCACCTTAGTGCCAATGATATCGATCTATTGGTGCCACATCAAGCCAATTTACGCATTAGCCAATATGTACAGCAATTGCTGGGACTAAGCGACGATAAGGTGTTTAACAATATACAGAAGTATGGAAACACTACGGCAGCATCGGTACCCATAGCTTTAAGCGAAGCTTGGGAAGCAGGAAAAATAAAAGAAGGAGATTTAATTTGCTTAGCTGCTTTTGGTTCTGGCTTTACTTGGGCCAGCGCTTTAATAAAATGGTAAATTTGGTTGTGGGTTGCTAGTTATGAGTTATAACATGTAGGATAGCCCATAACCTTAACTCGTAACCCATAACTCAAAAATATGTTCAAAATAGGAGATTACGTTCGTTTTGTTGACGAAAAAAGAGAAGGTTATATCACCCGTGAAATAGATGCACTAACCGTAGGGGTAACCGATTCCGATGGCTTTGAGATACCTGTGGCCAAAAATAATCTTACTTATGTACATGGCCACCACAGCAATGCCGATACGGTAAACAATGCCATGCCAAGCAAGCAGGTTGATGAGAAATTTGTGGAAGAAGGTGTTTATTTGGCCGTAGCCGAAGACCATAAAGCCTCGGTAGTAGCACATTTTACCCTGGTAAACCGGAGCTCTTATCAATTGCTGCTTACCTTAAAAACAGAACGAAGCGGTAAGTATAAAGGTGACTTTGCAGGCGTGATCCAGCCAAAGGGCAGTGTACAGATTTATACGGCCAACCTAGGCGATTTGGATAATTGGCCTAATTTTACTTTTCAGGTGCTTTATTTTACGCCTGAAAATGTAAAACCGAAAGCTCCTTTATTGCTAGAGAAAAGATTTAGGGCTAAAGACTTTAGCGGGGCTAAGAAACAGATTGTAGAACTCAACAAATATGGTTGGGAACTGCGTTTAGATGAAGCTGCTGTTGTTATTGATGCACAAAGACTAAAAGAGAGCTTCTTTACCCAAAAAGAGGACAAACCCAAGTTGCCCAGACCGGCAAAAGAAATAGACCTGCATATTGAAAAATTGAGGGATGACCATCATTTTCTCTCCCAAACAGAGATATTGAATGTTCAATTAGATGAATTTCAGAAAGCTTTAGATGCTGCTATTGTACATCAAATGCCTTCTATTATAT
Organism: Pedobacter sp. ASV28; assembly: GCF_016428855.1. GTDB lineage: Bacteria > Bacteroidota > Bacteroidia > Sphingobacteriales > Sphingobacteriaceae > Pedobacter. The sequence continues at coordinate 103,059 of NZ_JAELTN010000001.1, read as the reverse complement.
TTATACATGGTGTAGGTAATGGTACCTTAAGAGACCATATCCATAGAACCATTAGTAAGCATGCACAGGTACGTACCTTTATGGATGCTCATAAAGAGAAATTTGGTTATGGCGCAACGGAGGTGATTTTTAAATCCTAAGCTGTCATTCAGAGCGCATCTTGTGCCGATTTTATCGGTAGTGAAGAATCTTTTTAATAATGTTTCAATTATGCTTGTTATAGATTCTTCCAAAGTCGGAATGACAAGTTCATTACTTGATGTAATTTCGGGATAAAGAGTGATCTCACTAGCTTCCTGCGTTCACCTTTAAGACCGACCTTGGCTAATGTGGCAAGCCATAATGGGCCAAGACAGTTGCTTTGCAGAATCAGGCCCAACCGGCCATTCAGGGGAAAATAGGTTTGAACGCAAAACGTACTTTTTTGACTTGCCTTAACCCGAAATTAAGTTACTTAACTCCCTTTGGCACTCCTGGTCATCTGTTCCAACATGTCCCACATTTCGGTTGGTATGGCTTCCAAGCCGTTCATTTGACCCGCACCCTGTAGCCATTCGCCACCGTCAATGGTAATCACTTCGCCATTGATATAGCTGGAAAAATCACTAATTAAAAAAGCTGCCAGATTAGCCAACTCTTGATTATCTCCCACCCGTTTTAAGGGAACACGATTTTTGAAGTCAAACTTTTCGGCCAAATCGCCTGGCAGGAGCCTGTCCCAAGCGCCCTTGGTAGGAAATGGGCCAGGGGCAATGGCATTGGTACGTATGCCATATTTGCCCCATTCAACAGCTAAAGATCTCGTTAGGGCTAATACGCCGCCCTTGGCACAGGCCGAAGGCACCACATAAGCAGAGCCGGTAAAGGCATAGGTGGTTACAATATTTAATACGTTTGCTGCTTGTTTTTGACTAATCCAGTGTTTACCAAATGCCAAAGTACAGTTTACTGTTCCCTTTAGTACAATATCAATAATACTTGAAAAGGCATTGGCCGATAGCCTTTCTGTAGGAGAGATAAAGTTTCCTGCGGCATTATTCAATAGTCCATCAACCTTGCCAAACTTTTCGATGCTCTTCTGTAGCATATTCTCTACCTGCTCGTAGTCCCTTACATCACATTGTACGGCCAAAACCTTAGCTCCCGTTTCGGCGGCCATTTCATCGGCAGTTTTTTGCAATACCTCCAGTTTTCTGCTGGTAATCACCAGGTTGGCACCTAACTTTAAAAAATAAGTTCCCATGGCGCGGCCCAAGCCTGTACCACCACCGGTTACTACTATGGTTTTTCCTTTTAAGGAATCATCTTTTAACATGGGCTGATTGTACATATCCGGAATATTTAGTAATTAGAGATTCGTATTTAAATGTGAGATATGAGATTTGCATTGCGTGATAGCCTTTGCACCTAACACTTTTGATTATCGACTTTTAACTTTTGGCTTTTAGTCCGTCTATCAACGATTTTAAGATCGCTCTGGTACTTGGCGACCACCATTGTTTCAACATGATCTCCAGGTCTTTTGTTTGGTCGGCACTGGTATGTGCAATAAGGTCTTTGCGTAAATTGAGCTTGCTCTGTTGCCAAGTATTGGCTTCAAAGGCCATATATTTTCTTACCTTTCTTTCTGCAGCCGTCAGTATGCTTTCCTGTTTTACAATCTCATCAACCAAACCCACCTGCAAGGCTTCTTCCGGGGCAAATAGCTTTCCTGCCAATAGGTTTCGATAGGCATTGGCATGGCCCAACCAAAAGGCATACAGTTTAAAGATACTATCGGGCACAATAATGCCTACGGGCACTTCATTTAGTCCTATAATATATTTGCCTTCGGCCATTACCCTGGCGTCGCAGGCCAAGGCAATTACACAACCACCAGCAGGGCTATGGCCATTAATAGCAGCTACCAAAGGCTTTTTGAAGGCGGTAATCTTTGCGGTAAAATTTAGGAACAGGTGCCAAAAGCTTTTGGCCTCCTCTTCGCTATAATGATAAAGCTCTATTAAATCTAAGCCAGCGGAAAAGAAATGTTCTTTTCCCGTAATAAGCACCCCGCCAATCTGCTCATCGTTTTCAATGTTGTGCAGCATGTCGCCCAATTCGGTCACCATTTCCCGGTTCAACGAATTAGATTTTCCTCTATTTAGCGTAATAATGGCCAGTTTGTCTTTAATAGTGGTTTGAATAGTGTTCATGCTTTCCTTTTAAAGGTTTATTTTATAAAGCTAAAGCATTGAAGTTTATTATGCAAGCATAAATTTATTTAACCTCATAAGTGAGCACTTTCCTGGCCAAACTTCCATTTATATCTATACCTTCTATAACGATCCTATATACTCCTGGAACATCAGTGTTGAAATAACTGATTTTAGCCTTCCCATCATTGTCGGTAGCTAATTGAGGTTCCCAGAAAACGGTGGTTCTGAAATCTGGCCTGCTGTCTGGTTTAACATCATATTTGGGCGAATAAAATTCTTTGACCACGGTGTAGCCTTTAGGAGTATAGTTGATTAAACCAGGTGTATATGGATTTACGGACCTCACTCCGTCGCCCCTTTTTGTGGTAATGACAATCACTCCAGAACCACCGTTCATTCCATAAATTGCGGTGTTGGCAATGCTTTTTAATATTTCTACGGTTTCTATGTCCTGAACTACAATATCGTCAAGGTTAAAGTCGTCACTGCCAAAGTTCATTCCGTCTACCATTACGGTCATTGGTGTTTGACTTCCTCTGGCATAGGCTTTACCGTCCCGAATTTGTACCCCTGCAATACGCCCTTGCAAGTATTGGGATAGGGAGAAGGCTGTTTCCAGGTCTTTTGCCGTAAAAACAGCATCGGCATTTCCTGCGCCATTTAAATTGGAAGAGTTGGAAACGGGTTTCCGTTTTTCTACAATATTTACTTCATCCAATAATATGGTTCTGCTAAGTAGGCCTCTTTTGGTTTGGTCGTCAAAATATTTATTGCTCTCTTCAAGATAGCCCGCTAACGATTGGTTAACATTCACCTCAATGTCGCCCGTATTGGGGTTCTTGGTTACGACCTGGCCCGGCACCACGTCCATTACAATGTCTACAAATTTTCTGTCTTTTTCCGTTCTGGCCTGAACCACAAATTTGGTGCTGTCCAAAAATTCAATTTTGTCGAAGTTGAAGCGGCCTTTTTCATCGGTCAAAGTGTCTGTAGCAAAAAAGCCGCCTGTAAATGAAACGAGCATAATCTTTCCTTTTACTACAGGTTTTCCCCCTTTGGTTACCGTTCCGCTAATCTGAAGTCTCTTTTGGGCAGGAAAAGTAATTGGTGGTTCCTGATTGTCTGAAATCTGTTTCCAGTTAATTTTTCTCCAGCCTTGGGTAAGCAGTAAGTTATCTAGGTCATGACGGGTGGTCTTGTCCTGGTTAAGGAAATAATAGTTTGGTTTTTCTACATAACCAGTCAGGTCTGAGGTCAACAACAAGCGGGTTAGGATATTGCTTTCGTTTTCCGGATCGGGTTTCACTGCGGTGGTATTGGTAACTGCTACAGAAAAACTTCCCAAAACGGGTTTGTTACTATTAGTTGCCGCTACAGAAAATTCTACCTTGCTTCTTTTGGCATAACTGTCTTTCAGGTTTTCGGGACTAATGTTGATCTTATCGGAAATATTGTTGACAAAGACGATCCGTTCGTTCAATGGCACAAACGCACGAGATAATAGAGAAATCTGTACAATGCCAGAAGGTAAGCTGTCTTTGGGAACCGTTAACGAAATAACTTGTTTACTAGAAGACAATGTGGTAGAAAAGTAGACCGTTCCATTGCGCTGGGCAACCAAATAATAATCTTCTTTGTTCAACAGATCTTCAGAAATGTAAACCTTAATGGCCATTTTACTACTGTCTGTATTATTTACCGATAGTATGCAGCCGCTTTTGTCGGCCTTTGGCAGTTCCAGTGTTTTTTCTGTGCCGTTAGCAAAGACCAATTTTGCTTTATAATTCTGGCCTGGGAATGGGTTTAAGAAAAAAGATCCCATACCTAGTTTATTGGTTTCAAAATTGGAAATCTCGGTGCCATCATTATTTAAGATCACCCCTTTGGCAAATTCTCCCAGTCCATTGGTGTTAATGGACTTTATGGCAATTTTGTTGGGCAGGTTCTCTACCAATTTTCCTCCTTCAGGGAAGAATTGTACATCAATATCCTGAGAATTGGTCTTTAATGGAATTTCCTTGGTAATTTTCTGTTTGTTGGGTAGTGTAATGGTGGCGAAAATATGTCCGCTCTTGTAAACATCAGGCTGTTTATTGGTCATGTTTATTACCACTTCGCCTTTAACATTTGTGAGGCCCTTGCCACGTTCCACATTCTTATTGTTCAATTTTACTTCATAGCTTACCTCACAGTTTTGATAGGGGAGGTTTTGCTTATCGCTAAACTGTATGGTTGTGGCTATCTTTTGCTGGTTATTTTCCGTACTAATTACATTGCTCGATTTGGTAAATACCTTGTTTGCCCAAGAATTTCCAATTTTTATGGTTTTGTCGAAAAAGAATTCGGGACCTGCGTTTCTCATCCATTGGGTATAGGCCCTAATTCTGTAGTTACCTTCCTGTAGGGAATCGGTAAGCTTAAAGTTGCCCCAGGTAATGCCAGCTTTCATGGGAAGTAGCACCTGTTTGGCAATAGAATCTTTGTCATTGATCAGCTCAACGTATAGCAAACCACTGTTCATAGAAGGGAGGCCTGTTTTGGCATTTATGGTGTAGGCCTTGAACCATATATCATCGCCAATGGCATAATAGGGCTTGTCCAAATGTAGGTATACCTTCTCTTGTGCTCGTGCACTGGTAATTTGCTCCAGTTTTTTGAGGAAGGTGGCCAGCGGATCCTCTTTGGCCCAAAGAGAGGAGATGCAAAAGATGCTAAAAAGGGCAGCCGTTAATGCTAAAAGTTTGTTTTTCATTGGGTTTTAATGAAATATGGTTTCAAGATACAAAAAGCTATGTCTTTATTTATAAAGTATAGACTGTTTTTTTGGGCAAAAGGTTCAAAAGTTATTTTTCCACATCATACTTTCCACAGGTTTGGTAGTTTTGTTATTGTATTTTGCATTGTTTTTAGTGTTGTACATATTTTCTATTTTGCCTTCTACTACAAAATAGATCAGTTGTCCAATGGGCATGCCTGCATATATTCTTACAGGCTGAACGCATGAAATCTCCAGGGTCCATGTATTGCAAAAACCTACATCGCCCTTGCCGGCAGTAGCATGTATGTCAATACCTAGGCGTCCGGTACTGCTTTTGCCCTCTAAAAAAGGAACATGGCCATGCGTTTCGGTATACTCTACCGTTACGCCCAAATAAAGGGTGCCCGGCTGTAGAACAAAGCCTTCCTTAGGGATTTCAAAATGTGCTATCTGGTTGTGTGATTTGGCATCAAGTACGCGGTCTTTATAGGTGGCCAGGTATTTACCCAAGTGCACGTCGTATGAATTGGTGCCTAAACAGGCTGGTTTAAAGGGTTCGATAATGATAGTGCCTTTGTCTATTTCTTCAAGTATCCGTTTATCTGATAATATCATTTTTAAGTATTTTGGACTAAATTAGGTGAAAATTGGCAAAGCGCAAAGTAGGTGAAGCGGGTAATGAAGGGGTGTTTGGCATGTGGCAACGGGCAGTTTGCAAAGTCTGTTATTTATTGTGCCATGCGCCATGCCAAAAATTCGTTATTTTTGTGGCAATTATTTTGAGATGCCCATAGTTTTCGATATAAAAATTGACCCCCATACCGAACTTGCCGTATGGAAAATTGAGGAAAGCCATAACGAGTTAATGGCCGGGCTACAGCTCAAGCAGCATGAGCTGGATATTATCGTATCGTTTAAGAGCGAAAAAAGGGCGCTGCAGTGGCTAAGCACCAGGCTGTTGCTCAGAACCATGCTCAATACCAAGGAATATATTGATTGCCAGATGGACGATCACGGAAAGCCCTATCTGGTCAATTATGACTATCACATTTCCCTAAGCCACTCTTATGATTATGCAGCGGTAATTATAAGCAAGGATAAAAAGGTGGGGATAGACATGGAACTGATCAAGCATAAGATCAAGCTGGTTAGGCATAAGTTCCTGTCTGATATAGAACTGGCCCAAAAACAAATTGGGAACGACATTGATGGGCTGTACGTTTGTTGGTGTGCCAAAGAGGCCATTTATAAATGGCATGGTAAAAAAGCGTTGGAATTTAAAAGGGATATGCATATAAGGCCTTTTAAGTTAAGAGATAAAGGTATGCTAAAGGCCTTGGTAGATTTGCCAGAGGGTGCAAGGGAACTTACCGTGAATTATTTTAAAACTAAAGATGGCTATATGTTGGGCTATGTCATTGGATAGAAAACACTAAAAAACCAACCAACCAAAAAACGAAAAACCCAACCAACAAAGAATGAACAAGGAAGTAAAATTTATAGATTGGGGATTGACCGATTACCAAGTGGCTTGGGATAGGCAAGAAGGTATTTTTGGAGAAACGGTGGCATTAAAAGTGAAAAACCGTACAGAAAACAGAGATGAGCCTACGCCGAACTATCTTATTTTTTGCGAACACCCACATGTATATACCCTGGGTAAAAGCGGCCATCCAGAAAATTTACTGTTGGATGAGCAGGGCCTGAAGGATAAAGAAGCCACTTACTATAAAATTAATAGGGGCGGAGACATTACCTATCATGGGCCTGGGCAAATTGTGGGCTATCCCATATTAGATTTGGATAATTTTTTTACCGATATACACCTCTACCTACGCACCTTGGAAGAAGCGGTTATACTTACGCTGGCCGAATATGGTATTAAAGCGGGTAGGTACCCCGGCTACACGGGCGTTTGGCTAGATGCAGATAATGACAAGGCCCGTAAAATTTGTGCCATGGGGGTGCGCTGCAGCCGTTGGGTAACCATGCATGGTTTTGCCTTCAACGTAAATGTAGACCTCGACTATTTTAAAAACATAGTGCCCTGTGGTATTGACGACAAGGCTGTAACTTCTATGCAGCAGGAATTAGGCAGCACCCTTGATATGGACGAGGTAAAACGTAAACTGAAAGGACACATTGCCACACTTTTTGGGATGAACCTGTTATAGCCAGCCTTATAAATAATTTTAAAGCCGTTCGAAACTTGTTCGTAAAGGCTTCGGAAAACCATCAATTTTTTAAGAACAGGTATGGCGTAGCCAAGCCTATCATCCATAGTGGCTACAGCATAAATTCGAATTAAGGCCAAAGCACAATACAAGTACAAGCGGACTGAATGTGGACTAATGGTGGAGTAGATGCGGGCTAAAGGCGGACTTTGGAGATAAACCTGAAATGGTTTATCTTTAACAGAAGACCTCTAAAGATACTAAATTATGGCTACTCAACAAAGCTTGGTAAAGCGTTCTGGCAAGCTGGGCAATATGGTGTTCTACCAACGTGAAAAAAAAGATGTGAAAAGACACACCAGTAAACCCTATGAACTTTCGGAAGAAAGTAAAAAAAGCAGCACAGACTTTGGGCGGGCAAGTACTAGTGCAGCATATATCAGAAAAGCTTTTGCCCCCTTGATAGAATACTATGGCTACAGGGGTATTGTAAATCGTTTAAATGCAAGGGTAAATGCCTTGTTTAAAACCATACCCGCTGCCCTAAAAGGTAAAAAAAGCTTGCTGCATGCCAACCTGTCTCAATTGGTTGGATTTGAGTTTAATCCCTATACCAGTTTAGATAAGCTGCTTGCCAAATTTCCACAATACCAGATAGGGGAAGACGGCACTTTGCAAATTGCCATGGAAAAAGAAAAAAGCAGTTTATGGTTTAAAACAAACCCAAAATTCCAGAAAATACTATTGCAGCTCATGATCTTTAATTTTGATTTGGAGGGAGACGACTATGAGGTATTTAAAATGGAAGACCTTGTGATCGATATTTCAATGCCCATTTTTACAGGTGCCAGGGTGGCCATACCAACTACCCAACAAGGTAAAAAGGGATTGTTGGTAGCTTTGGGCGCTTCTTACCGTGATAGGGGCATGACGGGCGACCGCAGGTATTTTGCCTGTCAGATTAATTTTGCGGTGCAGCTAAATAATGGGAAGGTTTTTAGCCCGGCATCGGAAACCAAGGTGCCGCAAAAGAACAAGGAGGAAAAAATAGAAGGCATTAGTTGGGTGCTGGGTGAAGGTGATTAAAGTTTGGGAGCATTTGCTATTTGGGGGTACAGAAATAAATTTATTTGATGACCTATATAGATGCCTCGTAACCTCGACATGACGAATTATTTAACGGGAGTTACAGACAAACAGTCGGCCGCCGAGGTACGCCAGTACATAGGCGGGATAGAGTATGTTGTCAACGGATCCGGTGCAACGATCGATCTTTTACATTTGGACGGGGGCATAGCCAGAAAGAACGGGGCTAGCTACCAGTATGAGTATTTTCTGAAGGACCACCTGGGCAATACCAGGGTAGTGTACAATGAGGCAGGGTCTGTGCTTCAACAGACGGATTATCTGCCCTTTGGCATGGAGATCAACCGTAAGGTCAGTGCACCCAAGATTAACTACACCTACAATGGCAAGGAGCTGCAGGAGGAACTTGGACAGTATGATTACGGCGCAAGGTTCTATGATCCGGTGATCGGCAGGTGGAACGTGGTGGATCCGCTAGCAGAGAAAATGATTTCTATTAGTCCGTATATATATGGAGTTAATAATCCAGCTAACATGATAGATAATGATGGGCGATATGCTGTTTCTGTACATTATAATATAACATATAAGGCATTATTAGCGCTTGGATATTCAAAAAAAGATGCGGATGTAATGGCTCATTATTCAAGTACATATGCCGATCACCCTTCTGTAACAGTTCTCAATTTCGATTATCTTTTGCATGGAGGAGGTAAGAATCCGCAAAAACATAATTACAGAAATGGAATTGACTATTCACTTACAAGTGGGTCTCAAGATGAGTCAAATAGTAGGTGGCATAGCATGATGAGTGATGTTGAAGCAAAAGGAGGGATGAAACAACGAGAGGCACTAGCTAGAGGACTGAAGTTCGGGTGGGACAATGTTTTTGCCTCAGAAGGCGGTAAAAATCTTAAGAAGTATGGGCAAGGTATGCATGCTTTGCAAGATGCGATAGCTCATAACGGAAGAAGGACGGAAGATCACTTGGGACTTAACTTACCGTCTGTGGGAGCAATGTATAATGATATGTATGGTCCAACTGAAAAAGCAGAAAATTTAACGAGATCTGCTGGGATAATTGTTAGATTGATGGCGGGTAAAGAAGTTAAATTCAAAGATAAAGAAGAGTTGGATTTCCAAGGGATGTCTGCTGATCAATTGAGTCGAACAATTGGTATGTTGTTAAAAGCTGGATTTCAGGGAACAATTAATTTTAGATGATAATGAAAACATTAATTCAAGCAAGCCAATGGCTAATAATAATTTTGATTCTCTTTGTTTTATTCACAATATTAGTATATCATGGTTCAGGACATAAAATACCTTTAAATACAGATTTGAAATTTGCTGGAATTGTATTGTCACTAATAGTAATATACATCATATTGATGGTTGTCAGGCGCCGACTATAGATTTAGAAGGTTTCTGGCGTGCTTTAAATGCTGCATCATTACGATTACGGCGCCAGGTTCTATGATCCGGTGATCGGCAGATGGAATGTGGGCCTATGATGCTAACGGCAACTGGTCAACTAGCGATCAGGCTGAGATTGCAGATTTTATAAACACCCACAAAATAAGATACGGTTCATACTATTATCAGGATAGAGAGAAAAGTTTCAAAGAGAGACATCCGGGGAAAAAAGCTCCCGAATATTATATGAGTTATGGTAATAAATATCTGAACAAGTTTAAGAGCGTGAGGAAAACTTTAAGTGATGAAGGTAAACAATGGCTTGACGATGCCTTGTTGAACCTACAATATGAAATGGAAGCAGGTATAGCCAAAAATCCTAACATTGAGTTAGATAATGAGAAATTTCAAGATTTTGCATTTGACACACATGTTAAAGCATATGAAGATGCTGGTATTTTAGACCTTGAAGTTTTAGATAAGGTAAAAATAATGCTAACAGTTGATGCCATTGATCTTTTTTCAACAAGAGGTGTTAAACAAGCAGCAGCCGTGGGAAAAGATCAATTGAAACTTTATAACGATAACAAATTATTTGCATTCGTTCAATTTTCTGGGGCAGTTAAAGATAAAAGGGAAATAAACAGATTAATAACGAACTATGCCAAACAGCAAAAAGTTCCAGTTAAAGAAATTGTACGGTTTATCAATAAATATATCTTTGGTTTAAAATGAGAGCACAAAAAGGGAAATGGGTATTAATAATTTTAGTTATGATTTTCTTAGGATGTGAAAATTTCTACTTGAGCGAAAGTAATATTATAAAAGTAACAAATAGGAGTAAAGGCATTATTTCTGATGTCTTAATCGTAGATGATACTAAATTACTTTCTATCGTTAACCAACATGGCAGGGCGGAATGGAATGATAGTAGCGGAATAGCATCAAGGAATGATACAGCATTCCTCGTTTCAACGGATAACAATGGGAAAGTTCTGAAAGAACAGCAGCTGGGGATTAATGCCAATTGGTTGATTCAAAAAGTAGATTCTTCTATATATATAATGAAATATTCTAAAGATAGAACCTCAATATACAGCCTTAGTGAAAATGGAGACCACCTAAGTTTGATCCTCAATTCGCCATTGTACCTGAGAAGTATCATTAAAAGAGAAAACGACTTGTTTATTTGTGAAGGTAGATTACAATATGATGATAATTATCAACTTTTTGAAGTTTCAAAAAAGAAATATAAAATCTTAAGTCCAGACATAGTAGATCAAGCATTTTCCCACGGTGATGAGATTTTTGAACTTGCTAGAGATAGTGATAGCAAGAGCTATATCTTTCAGAAATTGCTAAAAGGTGAGCAGAAATACTCTAGCCAAACTATTTTAAAATACGATCGGAAGATATTACCCAAAACTGTAAAAGTTTTTGATAATCAAATTTTTACGCTATGTCAGAAGGCAGATAGTGCATTTCTATTAATAGGGGATATGAAAGGCAAAAATGAAGTTGTTAAGGTATTTGGTTCAGAAAACAGAATTTTCCCTAAAATTATGCATGTTTTTAATCATAAAATAGTAATCATGGTCGGAGAACGTGGAACGATAAATGTCGAAAATCATTTCTTTTATAGCGAGGATAATGGCAAAAGCTGGACAGAGATTCAATTGCATAACTCACATTATTCAGGACCTGTCGCTTTTTATGATAATGAAAAAAATAAAAGTATTAAATGTTTGTTAGGTGTAGGCGATGGAAAAATTGAAGAGTTCAATTTTTAGATTACTGAAATCCGACGAAGAATCTGTCTAATATTGGATAGGGGTATACTACCCTGCCTGCCTGCTTTGCAGGATGCAACATCGCCAGCTCATGGGGATTTCAGCAATGGAACGGAAAAGAAAGTGCAGGTCAAATAATTGATCATGTGATACAAGAGCGGTCTTATACGCCTATAACTTTACAGTTTTTGGATAAACCCTTAACTGAAGATGAAAGAACAAGCAATCGCAAGATTTGATTATCCAGAGGAACTCAAGGAAAAGCTGGTAGAGCTTGTGGTCTACCAGAACTATTCCAAGGACGAAGTCGCTAAAAAGTACGGTCTGGTAAATACCTACATGCTGACCAACTGGATTAACGGCTACAAGAAAAAATTAGAGAAAGGAGCCGTAACTTTAGCTCCCATGGAGAAGCCAAAGACAAAAGATGCCGCTGCGCTCAAGAAACGGATTAAGGATCTTGAAAAAGCCCTAGAAAAGGCAAATGTCCTGATTTACGGCCTAAACTCGATGATCGACCACGGCGAAAGGGCGCATAAGGTTCCCATCAGAAAAAAGGGTGGTACCAAACAGTAAAGCTGATCAGGGAGAAACGCATTACAAGGATGGGCGTCGGACCACTTTGTAGATTGTTTGGTAAGAGCCGACAAGCCTATTATGACCATATACAGCATTGCTCGCGTCAGTGCGAGGAATGTGGTGGACCCGCTGGCGGAAGGTACCGATTATTTATCGCCATATAATTATGCGATGAATAATCCAATATTAATGATAGACCCAGATGGTCTTTCAGCAGATACTGTTTATAGTTTAAAGGAAGTATTAATAGTAAATAGTAAAGAGGGTAAAAGTTTTAGATCGAGTAGATGGCTTTTGGTCTCGTCTATGGTACGGTAGCTTTAATGGAGGGAGAGATGCTCAATATAATGGTTATACAGTAGTTGCAGACGCAGATGGATATACCTATACATTGCCTAAGCCTATTGTATTAACAATGCCAGATATTGGAGTTAAGAGCGGCTTTAACACAATTTACTAAAGGCACTAAATTAGGGTTGCCATATATTGGTAAGGCATTTAATGTCTTTAAGAGATACACCAAGGCAGAAAGAGCTCTTATGAAGATTGAGCCTGTTCTAAATGGTATAGATGATCCAAAGTTATTGAGAGCTGTGGAACAAAAAGTGCTTGAATATTCAAAATCGAAAGGTCCAGTAGCAAACATCCGTAATGCGTTTAACCCCAAATGCCCTGATTATGCGGAATATGGGGCTAAAGCATCTCAATGGCTGGAGAAGAATGTACCTCATTGGAAAGAATTATTCTAATAAAAATGAAAGAAACTTATATAAAACTGCCTTTGGCAAGTATACCTTTTTCTGAGATAGGGCTATTGAAAGACTTCAAAATGGAAAATATAAATTGTTCTTATATTTTGCTGAAAGAGCTTAATGGAACAGATAAGTGTTTGGTGAGTGTTTTTTCTCCATTTCATAATGTCGAAGAAAGGGTATTGATGTTTGGTAGGGTATTGTCAGAGATACCGCAGAAAAGAGGAATTGCAAAAGTCTTAAAGACTGATGAGGTAGATTTCGATATTGAGAAGAATGATTTACCGCATCTGAAATATAGTAATAATGGAGATAAATATTCCGGAAATTGGTTTTATACAAAAGATGGGAACTATTTCATTTTCTCCACTATAAAATCAGAATATGAAAAGGTAAAGCATTTAGAAGGAATTTCTGTGTATGCAGATAATATTTTGAGATTAAGGATCGTAATCGAGTTGTTAAAAGATAAAATGAAGGAAAGGAAGGAAGAATTGTCCTTGGATGAATTTAGTGCGATCGCTTTTAAAGTTTTAAGGTCTGATCCTCTTACCAAACGGCTATCAAATGAAGATATCTTGGAAGGAGTATCGAATTGGTTACCTAGTATGTTAGATATACCGCGATTTGAAGATATTCCCATAACTTATAGAGAAAGAGTCAAGGATTGATATATTATATTATTTGCGGTACCCCAATTGGCATATTCTTGTGCCTAGGGTTTGAGGGTTAGATGACTTGTGCCTGTTGTTGACAATTTCTTTGTTTGTTGTTTTGCAGAAGGAGCTGTATGGGCCAGGCAAAAAGGAACCAGGGTACCTGCAAACGGTATTAAAAATTTATAAATCCATTGAATAAAATGAAAACAATACTAATAATGCTTTTGATGGGTTTGTCATCATTAGGTTGCTCCAATCACCCAAAAGATAAAGTAGCCAAAAATGTGCAAACAAAGGAAAAAATCTACATCTTCGGTGATAAAATAAATAGACTTCCAATGGAGAGTGCTATTGCGTTAGATAAATCTAAACTAACTACGTGGCTAATTAATAATTATTTTCATGGGAAAACAATTGATATTGACTTAGCAGAGACTTCCAAGGGCATTGAGATTTTTAAAATAGAGATTAAAGGAGATATAGCCACAAATGTTCCAAGGCACTATACTTTTATCAACGCTTCTAAGGAAAATGGTTATTTGGTACCGATTGAGTTTAATAAAGTTATAAATGTTAATAACGAAATTATGTTTGGAGGTATCTATAATTATAGAGAATACGATTATTACTTTATATATAGCATTGATGGAAAAGATTTAAGATTAACTTTTGATAGTAGAAAGATCAATAAGGAAGGACTCAAAATAGGGTATTATAGAGATGATGAGTGTAGGGAATACCAACCAAATAGATTGATGATTAAATACGATAACAAAGCTTCAATTTCCTTTTATGGCATTATCAAAAAATTTTGTAATGATGGGCAAGATAGAACATCTCAACAAACTCAGCCGATTTCAAAAGAAAAAGTTTTTATACGATTAGATTATAATGGTAAATCTTGGGTTTATAATACAAATTCTGATTATGAATTTTGGTAATGTTATAACTCTTTAGTACTTAGGTTTGTCTTAATCGTTACGACTACGGGGCGAGGTTCTATGACCCGGTGATAGGGCGGTGGAATGTTATTGATCCGCTGGCGGAGATGACAGATGAAATATCTCCATTTGTTTATGCTTTAAATAACCCTGTCCTTATGATTGATCCAGATGGTCTATCAGCAGATACTAGTAAAATAACCACAACCATAAATTTGCTTGGCATAGAAATCACTTCGACAAGAGTAAAAGTCCTACCTGCTGTGGAAGGCTTTTGGTCCCGCCTGTGGTATAGCAGTGCTAATGGAGGAAGAGATGCTCAATATAATGGATACACGGTAGTTGCAGATGCAGATGGTTGGGCATTTACTACCCCTAAGCCTCTAACAGGAACTCCTCCTATTCCTAGTTTTGCAAAAATTGGTAAGGTGTTTAAAGCACTTAGAGTAACTTCTTCTGTTAAGAAGGACGCAAAAATATTAAAATTAGCACAAGAAGCTTTTAAGGGTAATGATAAATTGAGAAAAGAGGCTAATGCACTAATTAAGCAATTACAGAATGGTAATCTAAACCCAGGTATTGGAACTAAAAATATAGGGAAAGCATATTTGAGGCTCGGAGCGCAGGTGGAGCTAGGGTCTATTTTAAAAATGTTGAAAATGGAGTAGAGATTGTAGGATATTCTAATAAAGCAAACCAGCCACAAGTGATAGAGAGAATATTTGAAGTTGCTAGAGATTTATTATATTAAAAAATGGATTACAAAATAATATTTATGTCTAATTATGACGAAATTGATGTGTTGAACGACAACCTAGATATAAAAATAGTCTTGCCTTCCAATCTAGTTTATGCATCGACTTTATATACTGTTTCAAATATAAGGGAGTTAATTGAAAACACAGTTCCTAAATATTTTGTTTCGGACGATATGATAATTGTAAAAGACCTCTCTTATCCATCAATAAATAAAGCAATCATAGATATATTGGAGAAAGACTTGATGCATCTTTGTATGTCTATGATTGGGACAATAAATCAAATATTTACAGGGGCAACTGCATTTGCCGATATTAAAAATTACGGATCTCCCGTAAAAGGTTTTTATCAATAGGAAAGGAGCAAAGTCAGAACCCCATACTAGCGCAAGTGCAATGTCATTAAGTTAAGGAAATTAACACTGGTTAACAACTTATTGTAGCGATTTAGAACATGTTTTATTCGGTTTGCGAAAAAAGACATGGCAAGAAAACCACCGTTTCATTTTGTTGAGCTTAGCCACCAATTTATATCTTCGGAGACCAATATTGAAAAATACAGGACCTGTCCGAAAGATTTTACCAGAAACCGAAAATTTGGCTTTAAAGAGTTATCTTTATTCATGTTGAGGACATTGAAACAAAACATACAGGTCGAATTGCAAAAGTTTCTTGATGACATTAAGAACTGTGTCTACAGCTTTACCACAAGTGCTTTTGTACAGGGTCGTAAAAAGATAAAGCCCGATATGTTCCTTGATCTCAACGCTGCCATCGCCTCTGATTTTTATCAGGACAATGACGATTCGGTACAGCTTTACAAGGGGCACAGGCTGCTGGCTATAGACGGTTCAACAATCAACCTTCCAATAAGCCCAAGTACGATAGCGGAATACGGCTTCTGCAATAATCAGAAAAAGACCGATGATGTGGTTATAGCTAGGGTTTCCATCCTCTATGACGTGCTCAACGAAATTGCCATCGATGGCCGCCTTTCACGTTTTAGCGTAGGCGAGGTCGCCCTTGCCCGCCAACAGCTTCAGCTTGCACAAAGCGGCGATATTGTCATCATGGACAGGGCATACACCAGTTTTGGTGCCATGCACCAGATGGACGGAGATGGGATCCATTTTATATGCAGGTGTAAGATAGCCTATTCCAATGCAACCGAGAATTTTTCGCTTTCGGGAAAGGATGATGATATTCTGGTCCTGAGCCCCAAGCAGAACAGGTCGTTTAATGGCCTGCAATATGATAAAAATGCATCTATTACAGTTAGGATGCTTCGGGTACCCTTGAGCACTGGAGAGCATGAAATCCTGATTACCTCGCTATTGGACGGCAGAGCGTATCCCTACGCAGATTTTAAAGAACTCTACTTCAAAAGATGGGCGATAGAAACCTATTATAACAGGTTTAAGAATATTATAGGCGTAGAACATTTTTCTGGGACAAGCTGCCAGTTTATACTACAGGAATTTTATTGTGCACTGTACATGAGCAACATGCAGGCCATATTGACCATGGATGCACAACAACAGGCGAGGAAAAAATATGGACATCGTGCTTATCAATACAGGATAAATGCATCTTTATCGCTTTGTTTTATCCGCAACAGGCTGATAGAACTCTTTACCGGCAAAACGGGCAAAGAAGCAATGGAGGAACTGGAACAGCTCTTTGTTAAAAACGTTGTACCCATTAGACCTAACAGGAATTTCGACAGAAAAACCGATAGATACAGGCAGAGAACAAAGCCAAAGCAGTTTAAAAATCGAAGAATTAACCTGTGAAACTTTTAACTTAACGACATTGCGCTTGCGCCAGAGGGGGGGCAATGTTATTTGCTTCTATCAAAGCCGAATGTTATCTTAGGGGGAACACCTCATATGAATAAGATAAAGCAAAGTATTCTTATAACTGCTACAGTTGCAGTTCTATTCTTTATGTCCTGTGTAAATAACTCAACCACGACAAGCAAGGTACACACTGACACGGTTAAGACCTCTAATCCAAGTAAACCCTTGTCCAGCTTCCTAAGCTTAAAAGAATTAAACGATTATGCTGCCAAGGCTAAATTGATTGAGACTAATGCTAGAATAGGCAAACCCTTTGGCAAGCTAAGCTATAATAAAGTAATAGCATACGATTTTGAAGGCAGCGGTGAGCCTTATCCCAGTATAATAGATAGCAAAGGTAGATTTGTTCCGGTGGTTGTAAAGCAAAAGGCTCTTACGAAGCATCAAATAGATAAGCTGCTGTCTACATTAGTACAGAAATCAAGCTATGGTGAAACTACCGCATCATGTTTTGAACCTCATTTCGCTGTTGTGTTTTTCAAGGACGATAAAGTAGTAAATCAAATCGATGTGTGCCTTAATTGTAACCGTTTACATTCCACTATAGAAATCCCATCTCAGAGTCATAAGAAGGTCAATAAAGGGACAGAGAATGAATACGCACTGGAAGGGTTGACCGATGTAGGAAGGAAAGCTATTGTTGATTTATCGACCGAGTTAGGCTTTAGATATGGTGAAGACACAAAAAAGAACCGTCATTTAAAGGAAGCCAACTAGCATTAGCACAAACTATTCCCCCTTCTGGTCTAAGTATTTTTGTCTAGCGCAAGCATTAGCGTAACCTGGACAATTTTATCGGTAGCGGTGCTTGTGGCTTAATAGCTGGTAAAGTTTTTTGACCTAGGCCCAAGCGGACGCTTGCGCCAGAGTGGGGGTGAGCAAATCATTTGCAATTAATATTGTATTCTGTTAATTTAGTTGAACTTATGCTCTCAATCCTTTCACTAGTATTTCGTAAAGTTTTAGAGTGTTAATTTAGTTGAGTTACACAAACAAGACCAGTTTTGGTTGACTTTATGTAATAAACTACATAAATATATAAGTTATGTGTGATTTAAATAGACCGTAATGCTAAATCTTCAAAATATAAACGATGCAAAAAGTCGACTGCTAAATTATGACCCAACTACGTTTAATAACGCAGACAATAGTTTTGTAAACTTTGTAAACAAGATTGAAGTAACGGAATTCAGAAACATTCTAAACCTTAATCTTTCATTTGATCATCCTGTCACAGTTCTAACTGGGACAAACAAAATTGGGAAAACAAGTTTGTTGTTACTTTTAGCTTGCAGTCACTACGACTTTATGCGCTATGATGCAACTAAGCCAGAAACAGTACTAAGAAGACACACATGGAAGGATGTAATGCCTTTTACCAATCACGAAAACACCACACGAGAATATAGCTATAAATTATTTTGGAGAATTGGAAATTCACCTAGAGAAGGTATAGCTAAACGTAATCCCGCAACTCAGGCATGGACTGGGGTCGGTAAAGCGAGTTCAGATTTAACTCGTACTAATGCGCAAATTCGAAATAGACAAGTTCGCTTTATTGACCTAGAAAGAATTGCTCCTGCGAGAAACACTTCGAATAGTTTAATGCGAAAAATAGGAATGGCTCAGGCACAAAGAGTTCATGAAGATGTTGAAAGAGCATTTGCTTACATTTTTGATTATCCAAATGTTGAAATATCCACAATAGGCTCTCATATCAATAAAAGTGCTTATTTGATTAACCAACAAGGGACGGCATATTCAAGTTACAATGCCGCATCTGGTGAAGAATCTTTAATAAACATACTTATCGAAATTTTTTCAATCCCTAACAATTCGTTAATTATTATTGATGAATTAGAAGCGGGTTTCCATCCTTATGTTCAGAGAAAATTAGCAGATGTAATATCCTATATTTCCTGGACACAGAAAAAACAATTCATAATTACAACTCACTCACCATCGCTACTTGCCGCTTTTCCGCAAAAATCGAGAAAGTATATTGACAAAAAAGATAATGGAAACTATGAAACAATAAGTAAAATATCTGTTAACGCAGCATTTTCAAAAATGGACTCTCAAGCGTATCCATTGGTGCAATTATATTGCGAAGATGACATTGCCGAATTTATTATTAAAAATATTTTAATCGAGCTAAATCAAACCAATAAATATTTTGATCGCTTAATTAATATCATCAAATCTGGACCAATCGACCAAGTCAAAAACGATTACGACAGACACAAGAGAAACTATAAACAACTTCGCTTGAAAATGGGATTTGCTTGTGTATTTGATGGTGACCATAAAGACCATCCAAATTTTTCAAACTACCATGAAAATCCTGAAGAGTTTGCATTCTTTCTGTACCCGTATATCGCTCCTGAAAAATTTTTAGTTAAAGCATATTTGTTGCAAAACAATAACGTACCACTAAATACTGCGCTTAATTACTCTGACCATCACGCTCTGTTCAAAGAAATGGTCAACCTAGGACTTGCTGTTGATGAAGCACAGGCATTAAACAACTGTTGGGCGGCTTTTAGACAGACTTCTGAATTTAATAAACTATCTGCTGACTTAAAAGCATTTATATTAAAGACGGCTAAGTACTTTTCCGAAACCAATGAATAGAAAAACCACACATAACACGGGTTTTGCGTTAGTGGGTGGACAGTGCCAATAGAAACATTTTAGCAGTTAATAAACGTTGGTGCTGGCAGACCGTACTTTTTAGCGACTTCGTCCTTGGAATAGTTCTGGTAGACCACAAGCTCTACCAGCTTTTCCTTGAGTTCCTCTGGATAATCAAATCTTGCAATTGCATTTTCTTTCATCTTCAGTTAAGGGTTTATCCAAAAACTGTAAAGTTATAGGCGTATAAGACCCTTACGTAGTCATAAGTTTAAAAGCTTTCCTTGGGTGTTTCCTATGATGAAGAGGTTGGGCGTAAATGACCCAAACGTTATTCTTGCCTTAACAAATTCGTCTAGTGACCCTATTAAATTTCTAGACCAGCTGAAACAGATTTGTTTCTATGTTGAGGCTGTCAAAGAGCAGAAGAAATGCGTTTGGTGGTTGCCATCGGAAATAACTGATGAACAACTAGCTAAAGTGTATCTTGGTACTGCTTATGAAGTTGTCATGGACGATAGGATTAAGTGGACACCGGAAGCCTTGGAAGTGTTTAAACGACATGCAAAGTATGAGAATGAGATTGCGGTATACGCAGACATGCTGGGTTACTACACCGAACTTTTTAACAGTGGACATATCACTGAAGACCGTTTCTTAAAACTTAAGACAAACATTCAGAACTCATCTCCGGTTAAGGATATGCCAAGCGATAAATAGTGTAACACAGTATGCATCACTTAAGGAATCATGTTTTGCCGCTCGCTATCAATTCATAGATAACCATATATGTGCACTTACCTCTTACAAGCTTAAGCCATTACACATCAATTGAAACTGCTTAGCTTTTAAAGAGTAGTATTGCACTACAATCTAAAGCATCAACACCAATGTTGGAGGTGTCAATTTAAAGTTAAATATTAGAAGTATGTTTAAAGTATTGATTAGCCTCTTTGGGGAAAGAAAGCCTAAGGCGTCTGAACAGAAACGTATTTCAGCTACACTGTATCCAGATAGAATTAATATTGATACCTTTCATAAAGTAAAAGCTGGTTATTGGACATCCAAAGCTGATGTAACTATATTGGCTGAAGATATATCCAATGACGAGTTGGGGGCTATAATCCGAAAGCATTTAGAATTGACAAGGTACAATCTTAAAGACCGTACCCAATATGAATTTAAAGAGGCGACTAAAGCGTTTGTTAAGGCGCATGGATTTAAAACTATGAAAGCATTGTATGCTAATGCAAAACATTTAAGCGTATCAGCTACTGATCAAGAGATAAAAGTAGAGCCTAATGTCAACGGTGGCTCATCAGGTGAGCAACGAGGCTTCAGAGGAATCGATACGCAAAGTACTTGTTCTAAGTGGAGATGTAGATAATGAAGAATTAGGGTTGAAGGTTCGTCAAGCATGGGAGCCGTGCGAGTCGCTCGTTTAAGAGATGCCATACCTTGGACCTTACAAACAGGTAAGTTAAATAGTTCGCTTGCTTCTTAAAAGCTAAACCATTGCACATTAACTTACACTTATTGAGCTTATAAAAGATAAGGTTGGAGAATCAACTACAGTATCAATAACCCTAGCAATGCCTTCAACCAAACTTCAATACCAATCAAAAGAGAATGTCTATCTATCAGTCAATCCAAAAATCTGTAAAGTCCAATTAAATAGAGGTATATGACAAAATCTTGGATGAACTTTAATACTTCTATCTGTATATTAGCAACAGTTAAAAATACATTAGAATATGAAGAAACGCTCTTACAATACACTATTCTTTATTTGTTGTCTAATGCTACTTGGATGTGCAAAGAAGCAAGTTGAATTAAAAGGATGGTGGGTTATCGACAGAATGTATAACGAGAATGGAGAGATCTTCGTAAGAAGTCAGACTTCAAAAATCATCATGCAGTCTATCGGTTACGAGGACAAACATACTGTTGAGTTTGTTTCTAATTATACGATACACGTGCCTGGTATATACTCTAGAGATGTGCCTTTTAAATGGGATATAATAAGGGATAGCCTAATCCTGACAGCGGATACCAACTTGATATTGAAAGAATATAGCTTGGATACTCTGCCAGTGTTTGATGCTAATAAAAGAAGAATGTTGAGGCGAGCTAACTACCTAAAGTTAAGGCAGGTCGACACTTTGAAGCATCTGTTTAACACTATTGATTTTTATCAGGGCAAATATAGCATCACTTCGTTTGAAGATGGTCTTGACTTGGTTTCAAAGAACAAAGGGATAAAGCTACTGAACATGGATATACTGACTAAGCGTAGACTGGATGAAATAATGCCACGATAGCAATCCAAAATCTGTCTAACCCCCTTAAGTAAACGATATTGATTAAATCTTGGATAGAAGAAGGAAAGGAAGTTAATCTATCTATTAATACACTCCCCAAATTTAACCTTTCTCCCGGATTGATCCGACAAATACCATAAAACCCCTATAAAAAAGAAAAGAGATATCGCATCCACGCATATCTCTCTTTCTAACCAAATATAAACCTGTATGAACGGGTTATCTTTTATTCCAATTAAGGGAATGATCTAATTTTAAATATCAGTCATCAACCGATGAACAAATGTAGGAATTAAATTTGTTAGTGTAAAAAGTACACTAAGAAAATTTTATTTTGCCATTCTTTATGACAATTCCATGACTTTTTGCGGGTTATCATGATCATATCCTATCATTTTTGGCTATAATACGCCAATTGTACCGCTTTGCTCCGCAAATACGATCAGATTAACGCAAATCTACCAAATTCATTGCAGATCATTTCATCAAATAAATTTGTTCATATGGTATTTAACTTTTCTTAACATAAGCTAGGGCCTAATGATTTTTCGGGAGCTGTTTAGCATCGCATATTGCCCTGCGATTTTGGTGGCCAAAATGATGGTTTTCTTACTGGACCCTAAGAGAAGGCCATTGTTATTTTGAACTTAAGGGCGAGGAGTGGAGCGGCACGAAATAACCTATGTGTCTTTTAAGCCGATTTTAGCAGAACAAAGGGCCTATGCCCTGGCCTCACCATTCGGAAAAATAACATTCTTCTTAGTAGCCATAGGGCCCATTCGTTTAGGCTAAGGGCCTATAAAATGCCTTAAAGCAAAAAAAGAGGAATAAAAAAAGAGGACGTCCAAAAAACACCGCTATTTCCCTGAAAGCTAATTGCAGTATTTAGGTTGCTTTAAGATGAGGGCGTCCAAAAACGGTCTTCGTCATTTCGAAATGGAACAAAGTGAAATGAGAAATCTACTTCAAAAGCACTTCTGAAATAGATTTCTCCTCGTGCCTTGTCGAAATGGCGGTAACATTTGATTTTTTAGACACCCTCTTGATCAGCTAAAAGCCGTAAGAGATTAGATAAACTTGTTTACCTCTTGGGCCAGATCAATAATTTTGTTAGAATAACCCCACTCGTTATCGTACCAAGACACTACTTTTACGAAGTTATCGTTCAAAGAAATACCTGCTTTGGCATCGAAGATAGAAGTACGGGCATCGCCCAAGAAATCGGTAGAAACCACTTCATCCTCAGTGTAACCTAAAATACCTTTCAATTCGCCTTCTGAAGCTGCTTTCATGGCTGCTTTGATGGTTTCGTAAGAAGCGCCTTTTTCCAAACGTACTGTTAAATCTACTACAGACACGTCGGCGGTAGGAACGCGGAACGACATACCAGTCAACTTACCTTTCAACGAAGGCAATACCAAGCCTACAGCTTTGGCAGCACCAGTAGAAGAAGGGATAATGTTCTGGTAAGCACCACGGCCACCTCTCCAGTCTTTGGCCGAAGGACCATCTACCGTTTTTTGCGTAGCGGTAACTGCATGTACCGTGGTCATCAAACCTTCTGCAATGCCAAAATTATCGTGCAATACCTTGGCAATAGGCGCCAAACAGTTGGTGGTACAGGAAGCGTTAGATACGATGTGCTGATCTGCCTTTAATTCCTTATGGTTAACGCCCATTACAAAAGTAGGGGTATCATCCTTTGCCGGAGCCGACATGATCACTTTCTTGGCACCAGCCTCCAAGTGTTTTTGCGCAGTGTCCTGTGTTAAGAACAAGCCGGTAGATTCGATAATAACTTCGGCACCCACTTCATTCCATTTCAGGTTGGCAGGATCTTTTTCAGCCGTTACACGGATGGTTTTTCCGTTTACCACTAAATTACCATCTTTCACCTCTATCGTTCCGTCAAACTGACCATGTGTCGAATCATATTTCAACATATAGGCCATATAATCAGGCTCTACCAGGTCGTTAATACCTACTACTTCAATATCATTGCGTTTTACAGCGGCTCTGAAAGCCAATCGGCCAATACGGCCAAATCCGTTTATTCCTATTTTCATTTTTCTAACTTTTCTAATTGGTGTAATAATTAAGTATATTATGTATGGGTTCTTTGGTAATAGACATGATGTTGAGATCGTACTTGGCGGCCATTAAGCGCAGGCGGTCCTGGAAACTGCCCGCTACCGAGCCCACAAAGTGAATTTCCTCTTCGGGATGTTTCTGTTGGGTAGGGAGGAGGTAGGTGGTCAGGTATTTTTCAAAACTTTCGTCTACCAGTTGTTGTATGTACTTGTGTTCGCGGTTTTCGAGGTAAAAATCGAGGAACGAGCTAAGGTAGGTCTGTGCATTGGGTTTTCGGTACACCCGTTCCAAAATGCTAGGACGGTCTAAGTTGTACCTGATTTCCATCTTGCTCTTGAGTTCCTGTGGCAATCGGTCTTCCAGAAAGTGTTTCAGCAGCATTTTGCCAAAATGGTTGGCAGAGCCTTCATCGGCCAGGATATAACCCAGGCCATAATTGTTCTTTTCTGGTTTTTTGCCGTTAAAATAGGCACAGTTGGCCCCACTGCCCAAAATACCTACAATGCCCGATTTGTTGTGGCAGGCCGCAATGGCTGCGCCATACAGGTCGTCCTTTACCTTGATCTTGCTGTTTACAAAAAACAGCCCCAGGTTGGTGGCCAGTTCCTGTTGCTTGTCCTTACTGGAAGCACCTGCGGCAAACACATAGATCTTTTTGATGCTCTCCGCATGGTTGATCAGCAGCGGGTCCTTGCCCAAGAGCTGCAGCAATTGCTTCTGGTCGTTAAAACAGGGGTTAATGCCAGGGGTAGTGGTTTCCAGGTTGGGCTTGCCCTCTTGGGCTATTTTCCAACAGGCATTTTTCGATCCGCTATAGATTACTGCTATCATGGTGCCTTAAATGGATAAAACATGCGTCATTTCCAACAGATCTTCCTCGAGCTTATAATTATGGCTTTCCAGGGCTTCGCTCAAAGAAGTGAGCTTGATCTGGTTGCCGAATAGCCCCACCATTTTCATGGTTTCGCCATTAATAAGCGCATTGGTAGCCGCAAAGCCGAGCCTACTGCCCAAAATACGGTCGAAACCGCTGGGGCTGCCGCCACGTTGCAAATGTCCTAAAATGGTCACTTTGGTATCGTAATGGGTAAACTTACGTTTCACGCTCTTGGCAATATCATAGGCGCCACCATATTTGTTCCCTTCAGAAACAATGACAATGCTCGACGATTTTTTGGTAGAAGCACCCTCCTTAAGTTTGGTAATCAGTTCCTTAAGCGAGGTTTCCCTTTCTGGCAGCAATACCGCTTCGGCACCGCTGGCAATGGCGCTCCTTAGGGCAATACAGCCAGAATCACGTCCCATTACTTCCACAAAGAACAGCCTGTCGTGAGAATCGGCCGTATCCCTTATTTTGTCTATCGCTTCGATCACCGTATTAATGGCCGTGTCATAGCCAAGGGTGAAATCAGAGCCATATAAATCGTTGTCTATGGTGCCCGGTACGCCAATTACATTGATGCCGAATTTTTCGCCAAACCTTTTGGCCCCGGTAAAAGTTCCATCGCCACCAATCACCACCAAACCGTCTATGCCTTTTTCCTGAAGATTTTTAAAAGCGATTTCCATTCCGGAATCTTCCTTAAAGGCAAGGCATCGGGCTGTTTTGAGTATGGTGCCGCCCAAGTGTAAAATATTGCTTACAGAGCGGGCGTCCATGGAAATGATATTGTTATTGATTAAACCTTGGTAGCCTTGGATTACGCCGAACATATTTTTGCCATGATAGATTCCGGTGCGTACAACGGCTCTAATACAAGCATTCATGCCCGGAGCATCCCCTCCAGAGGTTAATACTGCTATGTTCTTAATATTTGGTTTCATTCTGATTATACGAATATAACGTGTATTTTTTACACTAAGTAATTTTTTTTCAAAAAATTTATGAATTAACGGAATAAGTGTCTTTATTTTGTTCCATATTTAAATAAAACGTTATAGTTTTGAAAGAGGTATTACCAGGATTTAATTTTGCAGTGTCTATTGACTGTGTGTTGTTTGGATTCGACGGAAACGAACTGAAGATATTGTTGATAGAAAGAAACGAAGAGCCATTTAAAGATTGGTGGGCTTTGCCAGGTAACCTGGTAAATGAAGAAGAGAGTACCGACGAGTCGGCCTTTCGTATTTTACGGGAACTGACCGGCCTTTCGGATATCTACATGGAACAATATTATGCCTTTGGCGATGTAAACCGACATCCGCAGGGCAGGGTAATTTCGGTAGCCTATTATGCCATGTTGAGGTTGGGCGGCGAAAAGCCCTTAAAACCACTGACCAGTTATGCCAAAAAAGCACAATGGGTTAATGTAGCCAATCTTCCCAAACTAGCGTTCGACCATCAGCACATTCTGGACAAAGGCCTGGAAAAGATCAAGCGTAGAATTAAACATTTGCCCTTGGCCTTTGAACTGTTGCCCGAAAAATTTACCCTTACACAAGTGCAGAGTGTTTACGAGCTCATTTTGGGCAAGAAATTAGATAAACGTAACTTTAGGAAAAAGATCTTGAGCTTTAAGGTACTTAAGGAACTGGATGAAAAGCAAAGGGGTGTTTCCTTTAGGGCTGCCACCCTTTATAAGTTCGATAAACGAAAATACAACAAACTTTTTGGGAAGGAAATTTCCTTCTAGGCAAGACGTAGAGCCGTAACCTCATTTTGATCCAAAACTCATGTAAATGAGATCGATATGGTGGGTTTTACGGAAATGAGTTTAGCGTTTTTGGACAAAGCCATATAAAGCATTCAGCCTTACCATGATCATGGTAAGGCTGAACTTTTAGACCTGTATTTAGGTGGTTTATTTTTTAGATAAGTGGTAGTCTACCAGGTCGTCTATTGGCGAACGGATAATCTTGCCAACGCCCATTTCATATTTATCGGCAATTACACTTAACCTATCCCTAAAACTATAACCAACCGAGCCTACACAGTTCAGTAAATGTTTTTTATAGTTGGGATAATGCACCACCAATTTTTCGAAAAATGCCGTAAATGCCGTATCGATCACATCCTCTGTATATTCAGGATATACGGTTTTAAAATCATATAAGAACTTACTGAAACTGGCACAGAAACGATTGGGAAGCGGTTTATTATAAATGTTATCGAAAATATCTTCGTTGGTTAAACCATAGATGTTGAAGAAACTTTCGCTCAGTCCTTTGGGCATAAAACCTTTCATGTAGTCGGCCAAGATGCGTTTGCCAATATTGCTGCCGCTACCCTCATCGCCCAGGAAATAGCCTAGGGAATCGATGTTCAGGGTAATTTCTGCACCATCGTATAGACAGGTATTGGTTCCGGTACCCAAAATGGCGGCAAAGCCAGGCTCGTCGCCCAAAAGTGCACGGCATGAAGCCAAAAGATCGTGGTCAATGTGGATTTGTGCATTCACAAAAACTTTTTGCATGGCATCGCCAACTATTTTCTTGTTGGTGTCGGTAGAACAACCTGCTCCATAATAGTATACTTCCTGTAGCTTATCAGCATCGAGGCTGTCGGGCAAAGAGCTTCTCAGTGAACTTTCAATGTACGCTCCTTTTGCGAAATAGGGATTGTAGCCTTCAGTATTGAAATGGATTTTTCTTCCGGCTTCGTTGATCAGGCACCAGTTGGTTTTGGTAGAACCTCCGTCTGCAATAAGTCTCATTTTTTGGTTTGTTAAGTTATGTAATTTGTAAAAAAGTTTGGCAATATATTAGGCTTTTGTGGAAATTAAAAATTAATAACAAGTTTTTTATTCCTTAACATTTATTTCATCTCAAACGTTTGAAATATAATAAATGAGGCCTTTTTTATAGAAAGTGTATTTTTTACACTATTAAAGGCGTTTTGAGGCCGTTTTTCAAACTCGGACCAAGCCATTTTTTATGTGGAAAAAAAGATTGGATTTGAAAATGTAATTTTTTCATTAAAAAGATTTTTGACCCCATCATTAGGCCTATTTGTAATTAATTGGTTCAATAGTTCATTGGTTCGTTGCTTGGTTTGTTTATTGGAATCCTAGCATGGCTGTAAATTCGGTACTTATGCTTAAGGATCTGGATAATGGAAGAGGTTGTGGTTAATTTTTTGGATAAGTATACTTCGTTTGACTTTCCGCTTTAAGCTTTGTGCTTTCCACTTTAAGCTTTCTGCCTTCCGCTTTTGACTTTCCGCTTTCAACTTATAACTTTATAGCATGGAACAAAAAATTGATTTGAGGAGCGACACCGTCACCAAGCCCACACCGGGCATGCTCGATGCCATGTGGAGTGCAAAAGTGGGCGATGATGTGTATGGGGAAGACGAAACCGTAAACGCATTGGAACATAAACTGGCAGCGCTCTTCCATATGGAGGCCGCCTTGTTCTGCCCTTCGGGCACCATGAGCAACCAGATAGCCATTAAATGTTTTACCCAACCCATGGACGAGGTAATTTGTGACCAAACGGCACACGTTTACCGTTACGAAGGCGGTGGGATAGCGTATAACTCAATGGCTTCGGTAAGGTTGTTGAACGGCGATCGGGGCATATTAACCCCAGAATTGATTGAGCCCGAGATTAACGAAGACAACATACACTATCCCAGAACCAGTTTAATTGTGCTGGAAAATACGGTGAACAAAGGTGGTGGCAAATGCTATACCCTCTCGCAGATTGAGGCCATACACAACCTATGTGCCATCAAGGGGCTGAAACTGCATTTGGATGGCGCTAGGCTATTTAATGCCTTGGTGGCAACGGGCGAGAAAGCCTCGGCCTATGGCCATTATTTCGATGGCATTTCCATTTGTTTATCAAAAGGCCTTGGAGCACCTGTAGGCTCGGTGCTGTTGGGTTCCAAAAATATGATCAACCAGGCCAGAAGAATAAGGAAAGTATTGGGAGGGGGAATGCGGCAGGCAGGCTTTTTGGCGGCAGCAGGCATCTATGCACTGGACCATCAGGTAGATCGGCTGGCGCAAGATCACGCCCATGCCAAAGCACTGGCCTACGCGCTTGCGCAGACCAGTTTTGTGGAAAGTGTAATGCCCGTAGAAACCAATATCGTACTGTTCGATGTAGCCAAGCACATTCCGGCTATCGATGTGGTTAGGCAGTTGGCCAAAAACGGGATTATGTGCAACACCACCTCGGCCAAAACCATACGCTTAGTGACCCATATGGATGTGTCGCAGAGCATGATCGATCAGGTTATTGAGGTGATGAGTAAATTGGATATTTAACTTGGTCAGTTCATTTTCTTTCTCTCTGCCCAGGGCAGAGAGAAAGCTGGAAATATGATAGATACTTCACTGCCTGTAAATCGGTACAGGTTGCGTTCAGGATGACTGTTAACGGCATACTGAATGGCAAATAAGTCCATTAATGCTCAAATTTCTTTTTGATCTTTTTAACGATAGAATCATCTTCTATACCTTCAATAGAACTGAGTTCCAGTTCCAAGGCCTTAGTGCTCAATTGTATTTCTAACAGGGAAATCAATAGGGAAATCATAAAAAAGGCCAGGCTCAGGGCAAAAAATAGCTCTGCGGTAAGCTGGTGTTTAAGGTAAATGAACAGCATGCAGCACAGGCAGCAGGCAAAGCTCAACACCCCAAAAGCCTGCATGTTTTTAATCAACCTCAAACGGTAACGGATATTTTTGATCTGCTTATGCAGGCCTACACTGCCTTCGCCCTCTTCGTATTTTGATTTAAGGCTTCTCACCAAACTGGCCAGGGCCAAAAACCTATTGGTATAGGCCAACATGATCAGACTGATGGCAGGAAAGAAAAGAGCAGGTATGTTTACGGTTAATTCCATGTGGTGGCTTGTATTTAAGCTATACGTTGGGCTAAATTAATAAATCCCATTCGAAATGTTGGCCAAGCTGAAACTTAATTGAATGGAGCCAAACTTGGCGCTGTAAAGCAGACGGCGCAAAAATAAAATGCATAAGGATTTTTATTTTTTTTTATATAGTTGATTTATAGGTGTTTGATTTTGTTTTTGTAGTTATTTCCTGCAAATTTGCTTTATGAATAGAGCATGTCCATATGCTTTGGCAAACTATAATTGGAATATGCTGTTTAGTGTTTAATTAACCTCCCTCAACTAACTAAACAATAAAATTATTTATAAGAAGTAATTATAGCATCTGCATGCCTTTTCCTATTCCAAAACCTGACCCACTATGCGCTTTTCTCAAACTTATTTTTTATGGTCTCATCTTTTCGTCAGTAATGGGTTGTGGAAGAAACACAGCCCCGCAGGACATGACCGAGGCCAAGGTAGATCAGATCATTATTGAGGCTAACCGTTTACAAAATGATGGACATTTACAGCGTTCCATCTATTATGTTGATTCTGCCCTTGGTACTTTTGCCCATTTGGAACCTATGGCCTTATGGAAGAAATACAATTTTAAATCCAATCATTACCTCAACTACCATGTTCAATTGGAAAAAGCGGGGCAATATGTAGACAGCATGAAGTTGATGTTGCGGGACAAAGAAGCTTCCCATAAGGAAATGTATGCGCTGACCTTGTTTGCGGACGCCGATGTGCTGATGGCGAAACGGCGTTATAATGAAGCCTTTCAATGTTACTATGAAGGACGTTTGTTTGCCCAAAATAATTTGGATAGTTGTGCCTACAGTAGATTTAGCCATCATCTGGGCATTGTTAAATACAATCAGGGCCAGTACCTGAAAGCCATACCCTATGTAAAACAAGCTATTATAGAAAGTAGAAGTTGCAAAACAGACTTTTTCAGTGCGGTTGCCGAGCCCCAGGCTTTTCTCAATACCATTGCTTTATGCTATGAAAAAGCGGGAAAGTTGGACAGTGCTACCTACTATTACCATAGCGCTCTTGATTTGTTGGACAGCAGTATGCTTGTTTTTCCCGAACATGAAGATTTCATATGGTCGGCAAAGGGCGTGGTTTATGGTAATTTGGGTGGCGCTTATGGGCAGCTTGAACAAACAGCATTGGCCGAAAAATACCTGAAAGAAAGCATCAGGATCAATGATAGGCCAGGATATGAGATAAGCGATGCACTGACGGCAAAGCTCAAGCTGGCCCGTTTGCTCATTAGTACCAGGCGTTACCCCGAAGCGGCAGCGCAATTACTTGATATTGGGCAGGGCATAGCCTGGCACCAAAAGCAACATAAGCCAATAGACCAGTCTCGTATGCAATGGTACTGGCTAAAATGGGTTTATGCCGATAGTACAAGGCATCCCTTGCTGGCCTATCAATACAGTAAGCAATATTATCAATTGAGAGATTCATTGTCTGCCGTTAATCAGGATTTGCTGCAATCAGATATGGATAAGGCTTTCCAGATTAGCGACCAGAAATACAACCTGTCGCTGTTGGACCAAGATAAACGCCTAAAAGAAATGTTGTTGTTGGCTGCCATGATATTGGGATTAATGGCCATAGTCATGGTGATCGTCATCTGGAGGAATTTAAAAAGATCTAAGTCGCACGTTGCCGGATTGACCCATTTAAATAAACAGATCAGGTTACGTAATAGACAGATGCATAAAATTTTGTCCGACTTGGAACAAAGTCAGGCAGAAAACACAAAAATGATGAAAATTGTGGCACATGACCTGCGTAATCCCATTGAAGGCATTGCCTCCATTACCGACATGATGCTTAGCGAGGGAGAAAGGTCTAAGTCTGAACGCACCATGTTGGAATTGATCAGTTCGGCAGGTAAAAATGCATTGGAACTGGTCGATCAGCTTTTGCAGGTACATAGTGAAACCGAAACCCTTAAAAGGGAAATGATCGACCTTGAACAGCTTTTGCAGTATTGTGTGGATTTGCTAAAACATAAAGCGGAAGCAAAGCGGCAAATCATCAACCTTGAAGGCAGTAAGGTAAAGGTGTTGGCCAATAGGGAAAAGTTATGGCGGGTGCTCAGTAACCTGATTACCAATGCCATTAAGTTTAGCCCCGAAAACACGGCGATCCATGTGAAAATAGAATCAGGAACAAAACAGGTGTTGGTTTCGGTAGAAGATCAAGGTATTGGTATCCCCATAGAAATGCAGGCCAAGGTGTTTGATATGTTTACCGAAGCCAAAAGGCCAGGAACGGCGGGCGAAAAGACATTTGGACTTGGTCTTGCCATTTCCAAACAAATACTCGATCTGCATCAGGGTAAGATATGGTTGGAGAGTACCCCCGGAAAGGGGACGATTTTTTTTGTAGAACTGCCCTTAAATCCATAAAAATGCAAAAAAAAATAAGGATAAACCTGATTTCGAATTCAGGGGAGCCGACTGTAGGGCTAAACCTTTATGCTCTCAGCCAAAATTGAAATCGTTTGATAAGATTTTCAATAATTTTCTACATCTTGTATGCGGTATTGAATAGGTCCTATATTTTTGTATATGAAAAAAATCTTAGTAGCTAATCGTGGTGAGATAGCGCTTCGCATTATGCGATCGGCCAAGGAAATGGGTATCAAGACCGTGGCCGTTTTTTCTGAGGCAGATCGTAATGCCCTGCATGTACGTTATGCCGACGAGGCCATTTGCATTGGTCCGGCACCTTCCAACCAATCCTATCTGCTGGGCCATAAGATCATTGAGGCCTGCAGGCTAACGGGGGCCGAGGCCATACACCCGGGCTATGGTTTCTTATCGGAAAACCCTGCTTTTGCCAAGGAAGTAAGAACAGCCGGACTGATTTTGATTGGCCCAACACCAGAGGCCATGGAGATTATGGGCAACAAATTGTCGGCAAAAGCGGCGGCCCTAAAGTACAACATCCCTATGGTTCCCGGTACGGAAGAAGCCATTACAGATATAGAAGAAGCAAAGCTGAGGGCCATAGCGGTAGGTTTTCCAATTTTGATCAAGGCAGCAGCAGGTGGTGGAGGTAAGGGCATGAGAATTGTAGAACGTGTAGAAGATTTTGAGGAGCAGATGCACTTGGCCGTGAGCGAAGCCACTTCGGCTTTTGGCGATGGCTCGGTTTTTATTGAAAGGTACGTGACCTCGCCCCGCCATATCGAGATACAGGTTCTGGGCGACACCCATGGAAACATTGTGCATCTCTTTGAACGGGAGTGCTCCGTTCAGCGCCGCCACCAGAAGGTAATAGAAGAGGCTCCTTCCGCTGTGCTTACGCCAGAAATAAGAGATAGAATGGGGAAATGTGCGGTAGATGTGGCCCGTTCGGTAAATTATATAGGGGCCGGTACGGTAGAATTTATCCTTGACGAAAACCTGGATTTCTTCTTCCTGGAAATGAATACCCGTTTACAGGTAGAGCACCCTGTTACCGAAATGATCACCGGTTTAGACTTGGTGAAAGAACAGATCAGGGTTGCACGTGGAGAGGCTTTGGCCTACCAACAGGAAGACCTGAAGATGAGTGGCCACGCCATGGAATTAAGGGTATATGCCGAAGATCCATTGAATAATTTTTTGCCCGATATAGGTAGGTTACAAACTTACAAAACACCCCAGGGCTATGGCGTAAGGGTTGATGATGGTTTTGAAGAAGGTATGGAAATCCCTATTTACTACGATCCGATGATTGCCAAGCTCATTACCTATGGTAAGGATAGGGAAGAGGCCATAGAACGGATGATAAGGGCTATTGAGGAATATGACATTACGGGCATACAAACTACCTTAAGCTTTGGTAAATTTGTCATGCAGCATCCGGCTTTTACTTCGGGCAAATTTGATACACATTTCGTAGCTAAGTACTTTAATGCCGATAGCCTAAAGTTTGGTAATGAAGAAGAAGCACTGTTGGCCGCTGTTTCGGCCGTACTGTTTTTACAGGACCGTACCAAGAATGGTGTACAAGAAAACCCTGCAGTTAAAACCAAGGGCAACTGGCTGCAGCATAGAAAGAATTTGATATAAATGTTTACAGGAATAATAGAAACACTAGGCCAGGTTACCAAACGGGTTGCCGAAGGAGATAACATTCATTTTACCATTGCCTCTGCCATTAGTGGAGCACTTAAGGTAGACCAAAGCGTGGCCCATAACGGGGTATGCTTAACGGTAGTGGCAATTGATGGGCAAACGCATACCGTTACGGCCATTGCAGAAACCCTGCAGAAATCTAACCTTTCGGAGTTAAAAGTAGGCAGCAAGGTGAATTTGGAACGCTGTATGCAGATGAATGCCCGCCTTGATGGGCATATTGTGCAGGGGCATGTAGATCAGACCGCTACCTGTATCTTGGTAAATGAACTTGATGGAAGTTGGGAGTACCGTTTTAAGTATAATGCGGCACTTGGTAATGTAACCGTAGAAAAAGGTTCCATTTGTGTGAATGGGATTAGCCTTACGGTGGTAAATTCGGGTGCCAACGAGTTTTCGGTATTTATTATCCCCTATACACATGAACATACCAACCTACAAGAGGTAAAGATAGGTGATACTGTGAACCTGGAATTTGATATTATAGGCAAATATGTGGCCCGTTTAATGGGCAAGAATTAATTTTTTGGGAAGCAGTAGCAGTGTTTCATGGTAAATAGGGCCTGCTGTACATGGTCAGTCCTAGGCTTTGCATTTCCAATCAGGTTTGATCCGCAAAGATGGTTCAACAAAAAATTAAGCGAATTAGGTTTTGATGTTCCACTTTCAATTTTAAAACATTTTACTTCACATGTTCAGTAGGGAAGAAGCTGCCAGGTTACGACAACAATTTTGGATCACCTTTGGTAAATATATGAAGACTGTTCCGGGTGCCGAAGACTTGCCCGTAAACTGGGTAAATTATAAAACAGGGGTAAAGCATATCTTTTTTCGCATGGATGCCGAGCAAAAGTACGTAAGTATTGCCATAGAAATTGTGCATCCCGATTCGGATATCAGAGCTCTTATCTTCCAGCAATTTGAAGCATTTAAACTGCTCTTGGAAAATGCGCTGAACGAAACCTGGGAATGGCAGCCATTTGCCACAAACGCCTTTGGTAAGGAGGTGGCAAAAATAACCTGTGTATTGCCCCAGGTAAGTGTGTATAATCAGCAGCAATGGCCAGATATTATTACTTTTTTAAAACCGCGTATCATGGCGCTAGACGAATTTTGGTCGGCTGTTAAACCTGTTTTCGAAAATCTGCAATAAGCGGTCTAGGGCCTTATGCTCAGGGTTGTTTCTTGAATTGTGCAAGCCTGCTTTTCACGTAGACGATCTGGGGCTGGTCATCCTCTTCCAAGTCCTTGCTTTTTAGGTATAGTTGGTAATAGGTCAAGGCGTTTTTGGACTGCTTAAGTTTCAGGTCATACAATAGCCCCAAACGATAATAGATATTTTTATTGGAAGTAAAGGTGAGGCCTTTCTTATAGGCGGCACTGGCAGCACTAAGTTGGTTACGTTCTTCATAAATGCCGCCCAGCACATTGTAATAGGCAGAAATATTGGGCGAAATTCCTTCTTCTATTGTTTTTTTGGCATAAGTGGCAGCCATTTCATAATTTTTTAGCGCGCTGTAGCTAAGAGTGGTATAATATAGAGTGGTTTCATTTTGCATAGATACACGCTCTAGCATTTGATAAAGCTTAATGGTCTTGGTGTAGGCCTTAAGAAAAAAATAGGCTCTGCCCAGATCCTTAACTACATTGGCATCTCCACCATTTTTGAGGAGCATTTCGCCTATCACAACTACCTCGTTATACTTTTTCAACTGATTGGCTATAGGTAATAAGCTTTGTTGTAAAATGAAGTTTCCGGTGTCTGCTGCAATGGCGGTCTTGAGTACATTGTAGGCTGGTAGAAATAATTTCATTTTATGGTATAAAATAGCAAGATCATAAGCTACATCGGCCTCGGTAGTATTCAGTTGGTTGGCCCTTTTCAGGTAATTGAGCTTTAGTTCGGTGCTGTCTGTATAGCCGGCCAATTGTTTATAGGCATTGAAATTATTACTGTCTAACTTGATGATCTGTTGTAGATAATCGGTGGCCCTGGCCTTGTTTCCCCGCCTACTGTTAATATTGGCCAGGCTAAAAAGCGTGGGTAGTTTACCTGGCTGAAGTTCATTGATCTTAAGGTAACCCTGCTCGGCGTCAGCTAGTTTGCCCGCCATCATATCACAATAGGCAATTTGTCCCAATGCCTTTATATCGCTCATTTCTGAACTATAAATGCTTTTGAGGTAGCTTGCCGCTTCTGCATAACGTTGGGTTTGATATAAATCCAATAATTTTTCCCTGTCTACCACTTGGCCTTGGGCAAAACCCAATTGGAAAATGAATAATAAAAAGAGCAATGGACTTAGTGTTTTTATCATGATAACTAATTTATTAGTTATATTTCATAGTTCCAAATTCAAATAAGAAAAAATGAAGAAAACAAACAATTTCGATCTTAAAGAGTTGTATTTATAACTCATTATTAATTTAAAAGAGAGATTTTATGGAAACTTTAAAGAAGTATGAATTAATGGAAAAGATTGTTCGGGAACTGGAAGACCTGCAACATTCTCAACAAGCTATTATACAGAAGATAGGGAAGATTGAAGTGGACAATATAGAATTGGGCGATAAAAAACTGGAGACAGATCTGCCTGATATGCACCAACGTGTGGCTGATAATTTGGACAATATTGTAGAAATATTGGATTATTTTGCCAATAAGACCGAAAAATTTGGCAATAAGAATAATGTAGATGGGCTTAAAGAACAACAGGCCATTAACAATGTGGCCAACAAATAAACCATTTTAAGTTTTAAGGTGTTTATTCAGGCTGCGAACTTGATGGAGCGAGGTGGATGATGTTCTAAAATGAAATGCAGCAGGCATGTTGGGCGTTTGCAAAGATTTAGATTAGCATGAGCTGTCATGCCTGCAGCAGGTCGTAATCAGCTAAAACCAGAACTGAAGTTAGTTTATTGAATTTGAATAGGTTTTGATTATTGGCTGTGGCCTTTTGTTAATGGTATGTTGCGTTGGCTTATTCTTTTGTAGGCAGGGTAAGGCAAAACTTGGTTCCTTTGCCCTCTTCGCTTTCTACCGAAATATCACCCCCATTCCGCAACATAAAATCCTTGCAGATCATTAAGCCTAGCCCGGTACCCTTTTCATTATTGGTTCCCCTTGAGGAGATATTTTCTTCTTTAAATAATTTATCTAGGATAGGCCTAGAAATACCAATGCCATTGTCCTTAATGCACACCTTGATGTAGCCTTCTTTTTGGTAACTGGCAGTGATATTGATTTCGCAGTTTTCGTTACAAAATTTAATGGCATTGTTCATGATATTTCTAATGACGATCTGGAACATTAACACATCGGCATAAGCTACCTCTTGCGGAAACACATCGTGTACAATAGCGATTTTCTTTAAATTGGCCGAAGGTAGGTGATAATTGATTTCGTTTAAGATGATATTTCTTAAATTGAAAAATTCCTTTTTAATGCCAAAACCTTTTAACTGGCTCCTGGACCAGTGAAGGATGTTTTCCAATAGATCGGTGGTATAGATAATGTCTTTGCTCAGTACCGGAGAGAGTTTTTTGAACTCTTCCGTACTGATCTGGTCATAGGCGACCATTTTCAGGATTTCGGAGAGGTTGACCAAAGGTCCCCTAAGGTCGTGGGCAATAATGGAGAATATCCTATCCTTGAGCTGATTTAGCTTTTCGAGCTCTATGGCCTGTTCTTTCGCGATCACCGCATCTTTTTTGGCAGAAGTAAGATCCTGAAACTTGATAATGGTAAAGTCGCTGCTTATTTTATTCTCGTTTAAGAAAAGGATATCTACCTCCAGGTAAATGAGCTGTTGCTCTACCGATATCTGCAATTCCATTTTTCCGCCGGTATTGGATTTTATCTTCGAGATAAATTCAGGCTGATTACTAAAAACATCTTCAATTGCATGGCCAACAATTTTCTGCCCATCTGGTATTTGAAGATATTTGTTGATTGCATTATTATAGTCGATAATCCGGTATTTTTCATCGAGCAGTAAAAAGCCATCATTCATCAGTTCCAATACTTTTTCTCTGGCAATGGGGATGATATCAAATAACTTAAATCTATAGATGCCCAAAAGGATAAGAAGTGTGGTGAGGATGAAAGCAAAGGGTGTAATGTCAATAAAGCCCAATGGGCGAATGCCCAAAAGATATAATAGATTGCCTACCCAAGGTAAGAAGGCAGCTACAATAATGCTATAATTCTGTTTTTTAAATATAGGATCTGAAGACCTGAATTTATTGAGGATCAAATAGCAGCCACAGGCCAAAAGGGAATAGAAATAGACCGTAAAAATGTAATACCATGTTCCTGGGACGATGTCGATCATGGGAAATGGACCATTGTGGTACATCCTTATCTCTTTATAATGTAGGTGGTGCGAAGGGTTGGTCCATACCATGACAAGGGTAAGCAGTGGTACCAACAAGATCAGAATCAGGTTTCGGGCCTTTTTGTACCAACATTCCTTATTACAGAAATTTAGGCAGAACAAAAACCAGTTTAGGGGTAGGGTGGCAATGCCCAAGTACTCGATATTGATAAAGAAAGTTGCCTGTTGAAGCGTAATACTTGACAGTTCAAGGCCATAAGCTAAGGACCAGATGGCATTAGAGGCCATCATCAAGCTAAACCAACGTACCACACTGCCTCCTCGTCGATAGATGTAGAGGGCGAGAATTAGCGTCAACGTTCCAAAAAATAGTAGAACTAGTCCATAACCATTAAAGGCAAAGTTCATTTATGTTAGAATGATAATTGGTATGATATAAAGTTTAAGTTTGATAAGTAAAAATACACAAATTAACGGATTTTAAGGAACGGAAACCAAAATAGAAAAGGGGTTCAAATAGGTGGTTAATTGTAGTTAAATGGATTTAATCTCTTTATAAATAAGTTGGAAAGCGTATAAAAGTACAATTTGTAACAGGTCTTTTTGAGTCATGCTCTCAGGAGGTGTAAGAGGGGAGGACTGCCAAAATATTAGGCAGTGTAATGGGGTAGTGTTGGACAATGTTTAGCTGTATGTTGTTAATGGAAACTTTACATAAGGGCATATTGCTAACGAAAAATTAACACAAAAACAATAAATTGATAACTGAGGGTTTTAAGCACCGGGTAGGCTAAATGATAATTTTGTGGTCAAATCATATTTGGCTAATGAGGAATCATATCTTTTTTGTTTTTTTGGCAATTATTTTTTTTACTTCCTGTGTAAAGGATAGGTCTTTTCCTCCACTGGAAACCATTTACGTACAACCTGGCTTGCCAAAGCTTGGAAGTAGAACCTTGGTGCATTATTGGAATTTTAATGGTTCGGCGTTATTATCTCCTGCTGTAACTACTGGAGGAGCGTCTCTTTCTTATGTAGGCGGCAGTGCTTTGTATGACGCCGTTTCGCCCGGTAGCTTGCTGAATGCAAGAAATGGAGATATGGAGGGAAATGGCCTCAGATTGCGTAATCCTGCCGGCGAATTTATATTATCGCTACCCACAACGAATTATAAGGATGTTGTATTGTCCTTTGACCTGCAACGGTCTGACAATGGCCCACAGATAAATAAAATCTCCTATAGCATTGATGGGGTAAATTTTATCACGGAAGGTTTAAAGCCGGCCATGAATCAGGTAGACGTCAACTGGCAAACTTTTGCCTATGATTTTTCAAATATCAATTCGGTAAACAACAATCCCAACTTTAAGGTACGCATAGAATTTGAAGTAAATAATACCGGCACTTCAGGAAACAATAGGTACGACAACATCACACTTGATGGAAATATAATAGATCCACTTTTTGGAGCCCCTGAAATGGTACACTACTGGGACTTTAACAATAATGCAAGCTTTAATGCGCTGATTACGCCAACATTGACCAAGGGAGGTGCAGCTTTGGCCTATACGGCGGTATGGGATGAGTACTCGCCAGGTACAACAATTAACGCAAGGAACGGAAGTATTGCAGGATATGCCCTAAGGCTTAGAAACCCAGCAGGAACATTTACGCTTACTGTTCCCACCACCGGATACAGAAATATAAAACTGACTTTGGCCGTTCAA
Organism: Pedobacter sp. ASV28; assembly: GCF_016428855.1. Classification (GTDB taxonomy): domain Bacteria; phylum Bacteroidota; class Bacteroidia; order Sphingobacteriales; family Sphingobacteriaceae; genus Pedobacter. Next base: position 63,041 of record NZ_JAELTN010000001.1, on the reverse strand, counting down.
CGAAGCAGTAGCGGGGCAGCCAAGAATACGATAACGTATACACTTGATGGCACTAATTATATAAGTACCGGTATTGCCAATAATGTTTATACGCCGGCAACAGATCCAGATTACGGCCTGGTTACCTACGATTTTTCTTCCATTACAGGGATCAACAATAATCCAAATTTTAAGATAAAAATAGATTTTTCAGAAGGCAGTACCGGAACTTCTGGAAATAACAGATTTGATAACATTGCGATAGAAGGAGTTAAATTATGAGGTTTATTATGGCAGGCTTGTGCATAGCATTGCTTTTTTCAAATTTTATTGCGGCAACACCCAGGGCCAAAAAAATACGCTATGTAAACAAAATCAGCATTAAGGTGCCAGAACCATCAGATATATGTCTTTCGGCAGATGGGACCAAGCTCTTTATTGTCAGCGACCAGGGCTATTTATATGAAACAGACCTGCAGGGGAAAATCTTGCGCAAATCTGTAGTAGAGGGGACCGATTTTGAAGGAGTATATGCCGATAGGGATTTTGTTTATGTGGTAGATGAAACCGCAAGAAGGGTAATTAAGGTCGATACCAAAGATTTAAAACAGGTGGCGGTTTATGAAACACCGTACAGTGGGGCTCGAAATTCAGGCGTAGAAGCCATTACCTTTAATCAAACAACAGGTTCCTTTATCCTCATTACAGAAAAAAATCCGATTTATATTTTCGAGTACGATAAAGGTTTCCACAAAATCAACCAGCGAAAGTTTACAGGGGCAAGAGATGTTTCTGCAGCAACCTATCATGACGGGTACTTGTGGTTATTGAGCGATGAGGATAGGAAGGTGTTTAAACTAGACCCCGCTACTTTTGAAATACTGGAGACTTTCAGCATTGATGTGGTAAATCCGGAAGGAATTGCCTTTGATAAAGATGGGAAGATGATCATTTGTGGCGATGATACCAAGACATTATATTTTTTTAACAAACCGTAAAACCAAACAGTGAAACAGCTAATCATTTTTGTTTTTGTCTTTACATTCATAACTACCAAGGCACAAGTTACCATTGGAACTGGAGATCATGTGGTAGAAATAGGAGGTGTTTTTTCTACGTACCTAAATTTTAGGACAATTAAGGAGGATGCAGCTAATCAAAATAAAAATAAAGACCGGTTTAAACTGAGGGATGCCAGGTTTTTTATTGAAGGAAGGATAGAGAACAAATACGAATATAAGATACAGGCCGATCTTTCCAGCCTTGGCGCTTCGGAAACAGATCCTGAAAGTCCGGCTTTATATGATGCCTATATAAAGTACAAAGGTTTTAAACCATTTAACATTACGGTAGGGTACGGAAAACTTCCCTATTCCAGGGCATCATTGGTTGCGTTTACCAATTCGCCCTATTGGCAAAGGGCAGAAGTGGTGAGGGGAGATTTGTTCTCGAGAAGGGATGTAGGGGTAACACTTGATCAAAGCTTATGGAACAACCGCATTAATGTGTATGCTGGTGTTTATACCGGAACAGGTGAGGTCTTTTGGCAGGGCGATAATGATCCTTCGGGTGCGTTTGAGTACATTGGAAGAATTGATTTTTCTTATCCCAGCCGTTACCGCTATCAAGATATAGATACAAGGGTAAGCCCGGTGCCAATGATTTCCATAGGTACCAATGCACGGTATTCGAAAAGAGACCTTCCGGTGGGAGAAACCTTCATTACCGGAGAAGCTGGCCCCTATGGCATTAAAGTAATAGATGGGAAAAGATTAGGGATTGGTATAGATGCGAGTTTCCAATATAAAGGGTTTTCGGCCCAATTTGAAACACAGCAGTTGAAAGCCACGCCCAACAATGTAAAAGACCCTAACCTAAGGGGACTGCCAAAAGAACTTACAAAAGGCTATTTTAAGTCGGGAGGTTGGATTGCGCAGGCCAATTATTTTATTCAGCCAGCCAAGACTATCGTTTCGGGTAGATATGAGCAGTTAGACCTGAATGATTTGGTGCCAGGTAATTCCAGAAGACTATCGGCCGCTGTTGCCTACCAGCTCAATGGATCCAGGTCCATGATCAAAGCGCAATATTTCAAGATCCTAAAAGAGGAAAGCATAGACCCCTTAAGGTGGACGGAACAGTTTAGGATAGGCTGGCAACTGGCTTTGAATTAATTTTTAAAAAACGAAAATCATAGAGTATGAAAAAAACATTTACATTTTTAACCATAATTTTTTCGGCTGTTTTTACAGCAAGTGCACAAAATTTCACCGCTGGAAATTTGGCGGTGCTGGTGGCCGCAGAATCGAATTCCAACACTACCGCAAGCATTGTAGAGTTGAGCCCAGGTGCGGCGGGTCAGGTGGCCATAAGAACAACAGCTATTGATGGTGCAGGAGCCAAGATGCTACGTTTCTCTGGCAGTGCCTCTTCTACAGGATATTTATCTCGTAGCGCCGATGGTACTTTGCTCACTTTTACAGGACACACGGCCCTTCCGGTTTCCCCTGCAACAAATATAAACACAGTTTTAGCCCGTGCGGTAGGCACGCTGAACTATAAGCACGAATATGAAGTGGCAACTAATTATTCAAATGGGAGCAGTGGTGACCAAGCTAGAAGTGCAACCACATTGGACAACATCAACTGGGTTATTGCCGATCAACGTGGTTTGTTTACCAATAACTCATCGGCCAGGTTTACGGGAAGTGCAAATTCCCGATCGGTAAAATCTTTTGGAAGTGTGGCGTATAGCCTATCGTCTAATCTTGTCAATACACTTGCGCTAACGCCTACTACAGGAGGACCTATAACAGTCGTAACAGCAACAGGTTTGCCAGGGCTTTCTGCAATTAGTAATATGCAGGATTTTTATTTGGTTAGTTCTGGAACTAATGGGAGTACGTTTGATATATTATATGTGCTCTCAAATAGTAATGGAAGTAGCAATACCGATGGCACAATATCTAAATTCTCGTTGGTAGCAGGTACTTGGGTGGCTAATGGAACATATGCCACTACATTTGCAGGCTTTGGCCTTGCTGTAGCAGCTGCAGAAAATACGGCAAATCTTTATATAACTACTGGAGCAGGAGCATTAACAGGTAACAGCGTTATAAAACTAACAGATCTGGCTGGTTACAATGCTGCCATCAATATCAATACCGCCAGCAATGTCACTTTGTATACGGCTGCGGCGGGTACAATGATAAAAGGGATTGATTTTGCGCCTATAAATCCTGCTACGCTACCTATAAAACTAACTTCCTTTACTGGAAAATCATTAATTAATGGGGCAGTTAAATTCAGCTGGACCACCTCGGAAGAGAAAAATTTCAGCCACTTCGAGTTAGAAGAAAGCATTGATGGCAAGAGTTTCGGCAAAATTGCCCGGGTTGAATCTAAGAAACAGGCAACAGGTGGATATTATGAACATACAACAGTGAGAAGTGGAAACTATTTCAGGTTAAAGTCGGTAGATCTTGATGGAACATATGAATATAGTAAAGTGATCTATATAGCGACCAAGACAGGTGCGGGTGAACTAGTGGTTTTCCCTAATCCAACTACCGATAAGATCACCGTTCAGCTTCATACTGTTGCTGCGAATAATCGCTTGGTAGTTGTTTCTTCGACTGGTAAAATTGTAAAAAACTTGGCATTTAAGGGTAGTGATATTACTTTAAGTGTGGCTGATCTGGCAAAAGGGGTATACTATGCTAGGGTAGTTGACGAAATAAGCGGGGAGGTTTATGCAAAGTCTTTTTTGGTTCAATAGATAAAAAATAGATAATAGAAAGGAATGCCATCCCAATTTTGGGGTGGCATTTGCTGTTTAGCCCTGCTTTGATTAGGCCTATGTATAGGGCATTATCTTCGACACCATCGGAATAAAGGGCTATGAATTTAGCTTTTGTTTTAATATTTAGTTAATGTTGATAATTAACTGACTTAATGGGCCAGATTTTTAGTTAATTTTGGTATTCTCATTTGCTCAGCCTATGTATTTGATTTTTGATACTGAAACTACAGGTTTACCCCGTAATTTTAACGCTCCCATTACCGATACGGATAATTGGCCACGTTGTATACAAATTGCCTGGCAGCTGCATGATGAGATGGGAAAGTTGATCGAGCACCAGGATTATCTTGTTAAGCCCGAAGGTTTCAACATTCCCTACGATGCGGAACGTATACACGGTATTTCTACCGAATTGGCAGCAGAGCAGGGCATAGGCCTTGCGGAGGTGTTGGAAAAGTTCAACGCCGCATTGGGCAAGGCAAAATTCATAGTGGGCCAAAACATAGGCTTTGATGTAAACATTATGGGCTGTGAGTTCCATCGATTTAGTATAGAGAGTCCTTTGGCCAATATGCCAGTACTGGATACCTGTACCGAAGTTACGGCCGATTTGCTAAAAATTCCCGGAGGTAGGGGAGGCCGATTTAAGTTGCCCAACCTTACAGAATTGCACCAATACCTTTTTAATGCACCTTTTGCCGAAGCCCACAATGCTACCGCCGACGTAGAGGCTACCACCCGTTGTTTCTTGGAGCTGATAAAGAGGGAGGTATTCAAGAAAGAGGAGTTGCTGGTCGATACCGATTATTTCTTGCGCTTTAAGGAGGCTAATCCTTTTCAGATTGAATCTGTAGGCTTAAAGCACATTAACCTAAAGGCCGCTTCCGATGAAATTAGGAAGCGCAAATCCAGCCAGCAGGGAGGTACGCCTAAGCGAACTTCGGCCGAGGACAAAGAGGAGTTGGCCAAAGCCACCTTTGTACACTTGCACAACCACACTCAGTTTTCGGTATTGCAGAGTACCATTAGTGTGCCCAATTTGGTGAAAGCGGCTGCCGAAAAAAATATGCCGGCCGTTGCCATGACCGACCATGCCAACATGATGGGCGCTTTCCACTTTGTAAATAACGTTTTAAACCATAATAAAGGAGCAGAAGCGAAAATTGCCGAAGCTTTGGAAAAAGGAGAAACCCCAACTGCACAAATTATTAAACCTATTGTTGGGGTGGAATTTTTTGTTTGCGAAAACCATACTGATAAAACCCGTAAGGACGACGGCTATCAAATTGTGTTCTTGGCCAAAAACAAGAAAGGTTACCATAATTTGGCAAAAATGTCGTCTATAGCCTATACCAAGGGTTTTTACTATGTGCCCAGAATTGATAAGGCAGTGGTAGAACAGTATAAAGACGATCTTATTGTACTTACTGGAAACTTGTACGGAGAGGTGCCCAGTAAGTTGCTGAATATGGGTGAAAAACAAGCCGAGGAGGCTTTGTTGTGGTGGAAGGAAAAGTTTGGAGACGATCTTTACATTGAACTCATGCGCCATGGCCAGGAAAATGAAGATCGCGTAAATGCGGCTTTGGTAGAGATGGCCGCTAAGCATGAGGTGAAGCTGGTGGCCACCAATAACACTTATTACATCAACAAAAAGGATGCCCATGCACACGATATTCTGTTGTGTGTGAAAGATGGTGAAAAGCTGGCAACCCCTATTGGACGTGGGCGTGGTTTTAGGTATGGCATGCCTAACCAAGAGTATTATTTCAAATCATCTGATGAAATGAAATCCTTATTTGCCGATATTCCCGAAGCAATTATCAACGTACAGGAAATTATAGATAAGATTGAGATCTATAAGCTTGCCAGGGAAGTCCTTTTGCCAAAATTCGATATCCCTGCAGAATTTGTAGTGGCAGAAGATCAGGAAGACGGAGGAAAACGTGGAGAAAATAAATTTTTAAGGCACCTTACCTACGAAGGGGCAAAGATTAGGTATGGAGAGCTGACCGCCGAAGTAATTGAACGTCTGGATTTCGAGCTGGCGACCATCGAAAGAACGGGTTATCCGGGTTACTTTCTAATTGTACAGGATTTTATTGCCGAGGCTAGAAGACGGGATGTTTCTGTTGGCCCTGGAAGGGGTTCGGCTGCGGGGTCTGTGGTGGCCTATTGCTTATGGATTACCAATATTGATCCAATGAAGTATGATCTGCTTTTTGAGCGTTTCCTTAATCCAGATCGTGTATCCATGCCAGATATTGATATCGATTTTGACGATGAGGGCCGTGGTAGGGTAATGGACTATGTAATTGATAAATATGGTTCCAGCCAAGTAGCGCAGATCATTACCTATGGTACCATGGCAGCCAAATCGTCTATTAGAGATACGGCCCGTGTGTTGGACCTGCCGCTTTATGAAGCTGATAAGATAGCCAAACTGATTCCCAATATGAAGCTGGCCAAAATCTTTAATTTAGAAGAAAAGGCTTTAAAGTCGGCATTACGACCAGATGAATATGAAAGAGTCAATGAACTCAAATCTTTGGCAACCGCTAAAAATCTAGGTGCAGAAACCATTGAGCAGGCTATTGTACTGGAAGGATCGCTACGTAATACAGGTATCCATGCCTGTGGGGTAATTATTACGCCAGATGATATTACCAATTTTGTTCCCGTAGCTACGGCCAAAGATTCCAGCCTCTATGTCACCCAGTTCGATAACTCTGTGGTAGAGAGTGCCGGTCTGTTAAAGATGGACTTCTTGGGGTTAAAAACTTTAACCCTGATTAAAGATACCGTTAAGTTGGTAAAGAAAAGACATGGCATAGAGCTGGACCCCGATCATTTTCCGATAGATGATGTAAAAACCTATGAGCTCTTTCAACGTGGCGAAACCGTTGGTATTTTTCAGTACGAGAGTCCGGGTATGCAAAAATACATGAAGGAGCTGAAGCCTACTGTTTTTGGAGATTTAATTGCCATGAACGCCTTGTATCGTCCAGGTCCAATCGCTTATATTCCCAGTTTTGTTCGTCGTAAAAATGGAGATGAAGAGATTACCTACGATTTGGAAGCCTGTGAAGATTTGCTGAAAGAAACGTATGGCATTACGGTTTATCAGGAACAGGTAATGCTCTTATCGCAAAAATTGGCCGATTTTACCAAAGGTGAAGCCGATGTTTTGCGTAAGGCCATGGGTAAAAAGCAACGTGATGTATTGGATAAAATGAAGCCCAAGTTTATTAAACAAGCGGCAGAAAAAGGTCACGATGCTAAAATCCTGGAAAAAATATGGAAAGACTGGGAAGCATTTGCCGAATATGCCTTTAATAAATCGCACTCTACCTGCTACGCTTGGATAGCTTATCAAACGGCTTACCTGAAGGCTAATTATCCGGCCGAATACATGGCAGCGGTACTTTCCAACAATATGAGTGATATTAAACAGGTGGCCTTTTTTATGGAAGAGTGTAGACAGATGGGGGTAACCGTTCTTGGACCAGATGTAAACGAGTCTGACCTGAAGTTCTCGGTAAATGCCAGAGGGGAGGTTCGCTTTGGGCTTTCTGCGGTGAAAGGTGTTGGCGAAAAAGCGGTAGAGAGCATTATTGAAGAACGTATGGCCAATGGGCCCTATCCTACCGTTTTTGAGTTTGCCAAACGTTCCAATACCCGTATCGTAAATAAAAAAGCCTACGAAAGTTTTGTACATGGTGGAGCTTTTGATGCTTTTGGTTTCCATAGGGCCCAATATTTCTTTATTGGCGCCAATGATAAACTAAATGGCATAGAAAAACTGATTAAGTATGCGAATGATTTTCAGAACAATGAAAATTCTTCTCAGGCCTCTCTTTTTGGAGGTTCGAAAGCAGATCTGATCTTGGAGCCCAGTTTTGCCGTAGCACCTGAATGGGGTTTGATCGATAGGCTAAAATATGAAAAGGACGCCATTGGTATATTTTTGTCAGGACATCCGTTAGATGATTACCGTTTTGAACTGGAAAAATTCTGCCTACATTCTGTAAAACACCTAAGCATTGTAAACAAAGTACGTACTGGAGATACTAATGAAGAAGTATTGGCAGAATTTGAGGGGATTAAAAATAGAGATCTTGTAGTGGGAGGGCTGGTCGTAATGGCTACACAGCGCATCACTAAAACGGGTAAGCCATTTGGCATCTTTGTTTTTGAGGATTATGATGACAGTTGCGAGATCGCCTTGTTTGGAGATGACTTCTTAAAGTTTAAGCAGTTTCTAACCGAAGGCTACTTTCTGCAGATTAAGGGAAGGGTAGGTGAGCGTTTTAGAAAAGAGGGAGACTGGGAGTTTAAAATCACATCAATAGATCTATTATCAGAATTGAGGGATAAACTGGCCAAGAGCATTACCCTACAGTTTCCCATAGAAGTAATTGACGAAAAATTCATGCAACAGATACAGGCTATCTTACAGGAAAATACCGAAAATAGTGAGACTTTGAACTGCAAATTGAATTTTGAGGTGTATGATAGAGAGAAGGGACTAAAACTCGATCTGCCTTCTAAGAACTTGAGAATAAATCCTAATAATCAGTTTCTAAATGGAGTGAAGAAACTTAATTTTGTGGATTATAGGTTGAATTAATGTCAAATTGGCATCAGTCTATTGCTGGCACCACAATTGATAATATATTTGTATAAGTAAATTAAACTTTAAGATATGGCTTTAGAAATAACAGATGCTAACTTCGAGGAAGTAGTATTAAAATCAGATAAACCAGTTTTGGTAGATTTTTGGGCAGAATGGTGCGGACCATGCCGTATGGTAGGACCTGTTGTAGATGAAATTTCAAAAGAATATGAAGGTAAAGCCTTGATAGGTAAGGTGAATGTAGATAACAACCCTCAGATTTCTACCCAATTCGGTATCCGTAATATACCAGCACTATTGTTCTTTAAAAATGGTGAAGTGGTAGATAAACAAATTGGAGCTGTGCCAAAATCTGTATTAGCAGGTAAATTAGATAAACAATTATAAGAAAGATAAAATTTTGGGCATAAAAGCTTAAAGTTTTTAGATCAAAAAAACCGAACACCTACAAAGTGTTCGGTTTTTTTGTGCTATTTATTGGCCATATATTTTTAAACGATGGACCTGGGATGGTCAGGAAGAAGACCAGAAACTTTTAATATTTACCAAATTTATAGGTAAGGCCAACACCTAAAGTTTCCTTCAGCTGAAGTTTCCCAATTTGATTGTCATCATAGAACAGATCGGCCGTAATTTGGGTAGAGATAAACCTGTTCACCTTCAGGTCTAAAATGGCCGAGTAGGCTAAGACCATGTTCTGTGGTTTTTTAAGGTAGTTGGTGAAAATGCCAAAACGGTTATCCAGCAAGATGTTTTCCATTAGTTTGACTTTATAGCGTCCACCTACATAAGCACCCAACTGGTACACGAGGCTTTCTGTAGGTTTTGCTCCATAGGCCTCTGTCAGGATACCATCCTGATTGGGATCAAATACTGCTTTGTCGGCAATAATGGTAAATCTAGAGGTTAATGGATGTATGCTTAATTGAAAATTATCATTAGGTATATAATCTAGACCAAAGCCCAAAGTGACATAGCCAGGTGAGAGGAAGTTGGAAATATAGCTCTGGCTTGGATTACCGTAATCGTAGCCTTTTGCAAATTGGGTCTTCAGATTCAGCGCTGCGGCACTGTACCAGTTACTTTGCCCTAATTGGTAACCATATTTGGAAGTAAGGTCGATAACGTCTTCTACCTTGGTGCTAGGATTTCCTTCTTCCGAACGTAGCCCATATGCCATTAAAATACGGTTTTCCCATAGGTTTTTGCCTTTTTTTAGGTTAAATTCATAATCGGCTCTAGCGGTTAAGGCTACTGAATTAATACCACCTGCTATCCAGTTCGAAAATGCCGCTTGGTTAAGTAATAAGGTGTTTGTACCCCTTACAGTCCATCCTTCTTGCTTTTTGTTGGTGTCTAGCTTGTTGACCAATTTATTGCTCTCGGTATTTACTTTACCTCCCTGCACTTGCTGTCCCATACTATAGGAGCAGAGCAATGTGCTAGCAATCAGTAGTATACTTTTTTTCATACGAAGTTTTTTTTGAAGTCAAATCTAATAAAAAATCTTTTCATTAGATTTACGTTATGCATAGACCCTTAAAACCAGATGAAATAAGATTTGAAAGTAGTTTGGAATTACTTGCCCGGCAAGTGGTAGAAGGTTTTATTACGGGCTTGCATAAAAGTCCCTTTCATGGGTTTTCCGTAGAATTTGCCGAACACCGCCTATACAATAATGGAGATAGCGTTAAAAGCATAGATTGGAAACTTTTTGCCAAAACGGATAAGCTGTTCAGTAAGCGCTATGAAGAGGAAACGAATTTACGTTGTCAGTTTGTAATTGATGTTTCCTCGTCTATGTATTTTCCGAACAACGAGTACAATAAGCTAACTTTTTCCGTACAAAGTACGGCGGCACTAATTTATTTATTAAAGCGCCAACGAGATGCCTTTGGTTTGAGCTTATTCACAGATGTTCTTCATTTAAATACCCAGGCAAAATCCACAAATGTGCACCAAAAGTTTCTTTTTTCTCAGTTGGAGCAGATGTTGGCCTCGCCAAAGATGAACATAAAGACCAATTTGGCCTCGGCACTACATCAGATCGCTGACCTGATCCATAAACGTTCGTTGGTGGTCATTTTTAGCGATATGTTACAAACGGCACATCAGGAAGACAAATTGTCTGCTTTGTTTTCGGCATTACAGCACCTGAAATTTAATAAACATGAGGTGATCATCTTCAATGTAATCGATAAGAGCAAGGAGCTTGATTTTAACTTTGAGAATAGACCATATGAGTTTATAGATATGGAAACAGGTATGGTGCTAAAAGCACATGCTTCCAAAGTTAAGCAGGCGTATTTAGAACAAATGGATAGCTACCAAAAGCGTATTGCATTGAAATGTGCCCAATATAAGATCGATAGGGTTGATGCAGATATCCATTCAGGTTTTAATCAGGTCTTGGAAGCTTATTTGATAAAAAGACAAAAAATGAACTGATGCGTGCAGCTGCTCGATCAAGTGATCCCTGTTTTCTGCTTAAAATTCTTTCCCCATAAAAAACCTTCATGTATGAAATACATGAAGGTCAGATAAGGTAACCGGAAAACTAAAAACTATTTTTGATGAGTTTTTTAGATTAACAAAACGGAAATCGCTTCTGGTGTTTTGTTAAACCAAAAATGAAGCTTATTTATGAAGATTTAATGAAGAAGCTTAATAAAACATGCCCTCTGTCTAAAAAAGGACATCTTTTAAGTCTTCATTTTTGTCGAAAACCGATTTGGCAAATGGGCACAATGGCATAATTTTTAAATGATTTTCCCTGGCGAATGCTACGGCCTTTAATACCAGTTGCTTACCTACGTTTTTGCCTTTAAAATTCTCGTGCACTTCGGTATGGTCTATAATAAACTTGGTCGTGCCAGCCCATGTATAGGTCATTAGTCCAGCCTCTTTACCGTCTATTATCGCTTTGAAGAAGCCTTTTCGCTCACTGTTTTCCTGAACAATTTCCATCATGATTTATTTTAAATGGTTAAACTATAAATGTTGTACGGGAAAAACAAGATTAAATGTTGTTCCCTTGTCGGGTTCGCTGCTTACTTCGATTTTTATTTGATGAAAATTGGCAATACTGTTCACAATGGCCAGTCCAAGTCCAAAGCCGCTCTCGTCTTTTTCATCTCCACGTTCAAACCTGTTAAAAATGTTTATTAAGGCAGCTGTTGGCATACCTCTTCCCGTATCGGCAATGGTAAGGTGGTACTGCAAACCCTCTAATTTGTCGGTAATGTCAATGGCTCCCCTTTCTTTGTTATACTTGATGGCATTATTAATCATATTTACCAACAAGATATGTATCAATGCCTGATTGCCCATAAAATGGAAAGCCATGGTAGTGCGATTGCTGAAAGAAAGATTCTTGGCAATGATCCTGTCCTCTAAATCTTCATAAATATCCTGTAGTTCTAACGAAATAGAGACCATGTCCTTTTTGCTATACTGCTCATTTTCTATTTTAGAAATCAGCAACAAACTGTTGATGATGGTTTTTAGGCGGTTTAAGGTTTTTAACGAAGCAATGATTTTGTGCTCATGTTCTTGGGGCATATTTTCTGCGGCCAGTATATTTTCCAAACGACCGTTTAGTACAGAAATAGGGGTTAATAATTCATGTGATACATTGGCAATGAACTGTTTTTCAAGTTTGAACATGTCCGATATCTTTCGCATCAGGCCATTGATGCTATTGTCCAAGAATTGAAAATCGGTAGTGGTGGTGGGAATGTTGTTATAGGGATAAAGACTGGGATCGTTTACTTTGTTCAGTTTCTGGTCTACTATCTTATAAAAGGGTTTCAAAATAAAATTGGCAAAGGCATAATCGGTGATGAGCGTAATAAGCAGCACGAGAGCCAGTACAATAAGTGTGTAGAACCTAACGGTATTTTTTATGGCCTGCATGGCGGTCATGCTTTCCCCTATCTCCAGTTTATAGCGTTTGTTGTGGTATTCAAACTCATCGCTTAAGATCCTGTAGATTTCGATGTCGCCCTCTATCTCCCTCTTTTCTGTAATATAAGCAATATAATGACTAAGCTTGCTGGTTTTTGGGATGGCCGTTAGTATAATAAATTCTTCTTTTAATATATTGTAGTCGGTAAAGGAATATTGATTGTGCAACAGGCTGTCAATTTCTCTTTCACTTAAATTCTTAATGATCTTTTGTCTCTTTTTTGCCAAACGGTTGTCTAGGTGTTTGTAGGAGATCTTGTCAAGGGAAAGCAAAATAATTGAGCCGATCACCAAGATAATGGCGATTTTGGTGGCGGCATTGTAAAGGGCAAATTTTGCTTGTAAGTTCAAAATGGTTTAAGTTTTTAGTTGCCGATATTTTATTTGGTAGCTAGGGGCTCAAAATTAACAATTCACCCTGTAGCCTATGCTTCTTACCGTTTCAAACCAATTGGTCTTGTTGTGCTGGGTTAGTTTTTTTCTCAGGTTCTTAACATGTACATCCACAAAATTTGAATCGGAATTTACTTCTAATATATCACCCCATACATGTTCAGTTAAACTCATTCTGGATACGACCCTGTTTTTGTTGAGTACAAGATAGTTAAAGATCTCAAACTCTTTCTTGGTGAGGGATATCCTTTCTTGTTTAAAAGAAACGGTCCTGTTCTGTATGTCTAATATGAAACCATGGATGTCTACCTCATTTTTTTCCAGTTTGTGTTTTCTACGGGTAATGGCATGCATTCTGGCCAGTAGTTCATTTAGGGAAAAGGGTTTGGGCAGGTAATCGTCGGCACCACTGTCCAGACCTTTGATCCGGTCGTCAACAGCACTTCGTGCAGTTAAAATAATGACGGCATCTTCGCGGTCTTTCAGCTTTTTGAGCTGATGCAATACTTCAAAACCATCTCCGTCCGGCAATCCCAAATCCAATAGTATAAAATCGTAGTTGTTGACAAATATTTTTTCTTCTGCTGAGGATTTTTTCCAAGCATGTTCTACAATATAGCCTTCCTTGCTTAGAAATTCATCAATCTCTAGCGCCAGACTTTTTTCATCTTCGACAATCAATACGTTCATCGGCTATCTATGGTTAAGTGGTATAAACTTTTTCAATATTTTGAAGAATAATTTGGCAAGCGATCCTGATCTGTTCTTCGGTAATGATCAAAGGTGGGGCTATGCGCATGGAATTGCTGCAATGCAGAAACCAATCTGTAATCAATCCGTCTTCTATACAGCCATCAATAATCGCCTTGTTTTTCTCAAAGCTATCGAATTCTGCGGCAAGCATCAACCCTTTTCCCCTTATTTCTTTAATGGCAGCATGTTGTAAAAGTTGTTTGAATAATGCTCCTTTTTCTTCTACCTGGTCAATAATATGATCATTTAATAAAGTATTTAAGGTAGCCAATCCGGCAGCGCAACATACAGGGTGTCCGCCAAAGGTGGTCATATGTCCTAAAATTGGGCTATAAGATAGCACCGACATGATTTCTGTTGAACTGATGAAGGCTCCAATGGGCATACCACCACCAATTCCTTTGGCCAGGAGTAAAACATCAGGTACTACTTCGTAGTGTTCAAATGCAAACATTTTTCCGGTTCTTCCAAAGCCAGATTGGATCTCGTCGAAGATGAGCAAAGTGCCAGTCTCCAAGCATCGTTCCTTTAAGGCCTTCATATATATATTGTTGGCTGGCCTAATACCAGCTTCACCCTGTATAGGCTCAATGAAAACTGCGGCGGTATCGGTAGTGATTTTCTCTAGATCGGCAATGTTGTTATGGTTTATAAAGCTAACATGCGGTAAAAATGGACCATAGCCTGCCGAATAGAAATCGCTCTCCATTAAGCTTTCTGCCCCTTGGGTGCTTCCGTGGTAGGCATTTTTACAGGCTATAAAACCTTTCTTTCCGGTATATCTTTTGGCCAATTTCATGGCACCTTCAACGGCTTCTGCACCTGAGTTTACAAAATAGGTACAATGTAGGTTTTTGGGGAGTACGGTTGCCAAAAGACTGGCAAAATTTACCTGTGGAGTTTGAACAAACTCTCCATATACCATTAGGTGCATATAGGTTGCAGCCTGTTGTTGTACGGCATTTACCACATTAGGGTGGCAATGCCCTATATTGCTTACGCCAATACCAGCAATGAGATCGATGTATTTTCGATCTTTTTCATCATAAAGATAAATTCCTTCTGCCTTTACAAATTCCAATAATAAGGGACTGTCGGAAGTTTGGGCATTATGTTGAAGAAAAAGTTGTCGTTGTGTAAGCATAATGCAAAAGTAGCTTATTTAGCTGCATTATGCTGAAATTTGAGGTAAATAAAAAGAGAATGCCTAAGGCCCTGTTATCACTTTCATGAAAACGAAAACCCTAAGGCATTATCCAAGATCAGTATTTTATTACTACCCTTTAATCGTCCCGCCCTACCTAGGTAGGCGAGAGTTGGGGTGGATGAAGAAAGCTATTTATATACCCCTTTGTATGGGGTAACTAGTTATCCTTTGGAGGATCATTTCTATATTGATTGAGCAATTCTTTCTTAAAGGCTTCTTGTGCCCTATAAAATTTGCCCACCAGTTTGATAGGCAAGTTTGATTTAAGCTTGTAATAATATTTTTTTTCAATATCCAGATCGCGTTGTCTAAAGTTGAAGTCGTTCATGATCAGTGCCTGAATTTCATTGTCGTCCAAATCTTCGATCTCCTTGATCTTCTTAAAGCTGATCATCTTTTGAAAGCGCTCTTTTCTTAGGGTAGATTGCTCTCGTACATAATCATTATAAATTGGCCAAAAGATCTTAGCTTCATCTGTGGTAAGATCTAGCTTTGTTGTTATCCAAGCCACTTTTTTGGCTTCCATTTTTTCTCCGCCCATTCTAGGTCCTTGGGCTAGGGCCAAACCGGGCAGTAAGACAAATAGGGCAAAAAATATGTTTTTCATTTATGTTGTTATTTGTTGTGCGATCAATAATAAAGAAACGACTGTTAGCTATTGTTTCCTTGAGGTTATAAATTGTTAGACAGGTCGGCCGTTGAAAAGTTGTCCAATATATAATCTTCTATTTCATTATTTGAAATTTTAGCGGCCGTGGCTGTTTGGCTTTCATTAATATGTTCGATGATGAGGCTCTCATCTATATCATATAAGAGCTGCTCTTTAGTCAGTTCATTATGGGCAAACTGCTTTACTTGGTATTGTTGGTTGACGTATAAACCTAAGGCACACATCAGAACAATACAGGCAGCTGTAGCGTATTTAAAGAAATCCGTATTCCATAAACGAACCACTTTGGTTATAGGTTTCATTTCCACTGTTTTTGCGGCAATGGTCGACTGTAACTTTTTAAAGTAGTCTTCTGGAACAGAAAAACCTTGGTTGTTTTTCTCGTTTTCAAAATTTTCTATGTAAATTCTTGAAACAAGCTGTTCTTCCAGGTGCTTAAAGTAATCAGGAGGAGTGCTAAAGCCCGTATGTTTATGTTCACTTATAGTGTTTATAAATACCGTTTGATTAATGCGTTCTGTTAAACTATCGAAATAAGCATTCGGTACACTAAAAGGGTTTGACTTTGGCAGTTTAGCTAATTCTGGCGCCTCTTTTTCCCATTCTATATTTTCAGCCATTTTACTCATCATGTATTATGGATATGTTTTAACGCAAAAGGTTTAATTATTTAATCTTCATTTGATAAAATACGTTCAATTTTTTTTACTGCAATATGAAATGAGGCTTTAAGTGCGCCTACGCTTGTGCCCAAAACCTCAGATATTTCATCATATTTCATATCATCAAAATATTTCATGTTAAAGATGATGCGCTGTTTTTCCGGTAAGGTGAGAATGGCTTGCTGTAGTTTTCGCTCGATCTTATCTCCGTCAAAATAAGTTGATGCAGCCAAGGTTTCGGAAAGCTCGGTATTAATTTCTTCTAGAGAGACATTGTTTTTGTTCCTTTTCTTGTTGAGAAAGGTAATGCATTCATTGGTTGCGATTCTATATATCCAAGTATATAATTGCGAATCGTTACGAAAACTGCCCAGGTTTTTCCAGACTTTTACAAAGGTATCTTGTACAAGGTCATCGGCATCATCATGGTCAATGACCAGTCTGCGAACGTGCCAATATATTTTTTGTTGGTATTTGGTTAGAAGCAGGTTGAAGGCAGTATTGCGAGTTTTTTCATCGCTGAACTTTAAAAGTATTTCATCGTCTTCAACCTGCTTCATAGGGTTATTTTACTTTTCTGGCCATTACCTTTTGTGCAGCAGCTACGATATCTGAAGGATCTAATTTGTATTTAGTCATCAATTGGTCTGGTGTGGCACTTTCTCCGAAACTATCATTTACGGCAACAAATTCTTGTGGGGCCAAATAAGTAGTCGTTAAAAAGCGGGCAACGCTTTCTCCTAAGCCACCAAATTTATTGTGCTCTTCGCAGGTTACAATGCATCCGGTTTTCTTTACCGACTTTAAGATGGCTTCTTCGTCTAAAGGTTTAATGGTGTGGATATTTATTATTTCTGCACTTATGCCAAGTTCTTCTAGCATTTCTCCCGCTTGGATGGCTCTCCATACCATGTGCCCTGTAGCCACAATGGTTACATCTGTACCTTCGTTTACCATCCAGGCCTTGCCAATTTCAAATTTTTGATCTTCAGGGGTGAACACTGGAATTACAGGACGTCCGAAACGTAAGTATACGGGGCCTTCATAATCCATAATGGCTAGGGTGGCTGCCTTGGTTTGGTTATAGTCACATGGGTTGATCACCACCATGCCAGGTAGCATTTTCATTAAACCTATATCTTCCAATATTTGGTGGGTTGCACCATCTTCGCCCAGTGTTAGGCCGGCGTGCGAGGCGCAAATTTTTACGTTTTTACCCGAATAGGCTATAGACTGGCGAATTTGATCATACACACGGCCAGTTGAAAAATTGGCAAAAGTTCCGGTGAAAGGAATTTTTCCACCAATGGTAAGTCCTGCAGCAATACCCATCATGTTGGCCTCGGCAATTCCAACCTGAACAAATCTTTCAGGGAAATCTTTAATGAAGGCATCCATTTTTAGAGAGCCAACCAGGTCGGCACAAAGGGCAACAACATTTTCGTTGCGTTTGCCGGCTTCATGTAGGCCAGCTCCAAATCCAGAACGTGTATCTTTTTTTTCTGTATAAGTATATTTTTTCATTTTTTATGAGATAGTAGAAAGGAGTTGAAATAGTAGATAGGCCATTTTAAGGGTTTCAAATCTAAGCACTATTGCCCCAATCTATTTAATTATTAAATGTATGAGATGGAGTGCCGAAGCCTTTTCAGGGCATGGGTCTCTACATCTGGTTTAGTAATCTCCTATGGTTTCCTTTATTTGGCCCAAAGCACTTTCCAATTGCGCATCGTTAGGGGCAGAGCCATGCCATTTATGTGTACCGACCATAAAGTCAACGCCATAGCCCATTTGAGTACTCATTAGGTTTAAGATGGGCCTACCTTTTCCGGTCAGTGATTTTGCGTAATGTAATGCCTTGACAATTTCTTGCATATCGTTTCCGTCGGAGGTGATCACATGCCAGCCAAAGGCTTCAAACTTGGCCTGTAGGTTTTCTAAAGAAAGTACTTTTTCGGTTGGGCCATCAATTTGTTGGCCATTGTAATCTATACTGGCAATTAAGTGGTCCACTTTGTTGAAAGGAGCAAACATGAATGCTTCCCAGTTTTGGCCTTCCTGTAGTTCTCCATCTCCTAAAAGGGCATATACTAAAGATTTGTCGCCATTTATTTTTTTGGCCAGTGCTGCGCCAATGGCAACAGATAAGCCTTGTCCCAATGAGCCAGAGGCGATGCGTACACCTGGAAGGCCTTCATGTGTAGTAGGGTGGCCCTGTAATCTGGAATCCAGTTTTCTGAAGGTAGCCAATTCGCTGATGCTGAAATATCCTGATCTGGCCAAAACACTATACCATACCGGCGAAATATGTCCGTTCGAAAGAAAGAAAAGGTCTTCTCCATTTCCGTCCATATTGAATTCCGGGTTATGGTTAAGCACTTCGAAATATAAAGCTGTGAAAAAATCTGCACACCCCAAAGATGCGCCCGGATGCCCGGATTGTACTGCATGTACCATTCTTAAAACATCTCTTCTTACTTGTGAAGCGATATCTTCTAATTCGCTGATTGTATGTTTCATTAAAATATTGTTGTAATTGTAACAAAGTTAATTTAATTATCGATGCGTAGGGTATGTAAGTGGTTTTTTTTGCAAATGTTTGGCAGAAAGCATGTTGTGGTTATTAACATTTCATGGGATTTCGGTAAAATAATGTTGATAAGTTTGGTTATATCAGAAAAATGATTTTATTTTGAGTATATATTTACCCAAAAATCAACAAACGGCTCTTTTTATTTATGAGGATTTTTACTTTATTAACATTCCTATTGTTTTCTATTGCTCTTTATGGGCAGAATGGTAATGTGGGAATTGGTACCCAAACACCTAATGCTAAGTCTATTTTAGACATCAGCTCTACAGATAAGGGTTTATTGATCCCAAGGCTAACAGAAACGCAAAGAAACCAGTTGCAGTCTCCGAATGTAGCCAACCATAACATTAATGGTCTATTGGTGTATAACACAACTACCAGCAAATTTAATGTGTGGAATGTGAATAATTGGGAAGAACTCTCTACCGGATCTGGGGTGAAAGGCGATAAAGGAGACAAGGGCGATAAAGGAGACAAAGGTGATACAGGATTAGCGGGCCCACAGGGAGCAATTGGTTTAACGGGGGCTGCTGGAATTCAAGGGGCGAAAGGAGACAAGGGCGACAAAGGCGATACAGGTGCTGCTGGACCTCAAGGGGTGGCTGGCTCAGTGGGCGCTATGGGTGCACAAGGTGCAAAAGGCGATAAGGGCGATAAAGGTGCTGCTGGAGATAAAGGTGATAAGGGGGATAAAGGTGATGCAGGGGCAAATGGTGTACACGGAATAAATGGAGCTACAGGTCCACAAGGACCTAAAGGGGAGAGTGGGGTGAATGGCGCTAACGGAGCGAAAGGTGCTAACGGAGACAAGGGCGATAAAGGGGACAAAGGAGATCAAGGCGATAAGGGCGACAATGGTGCTATTTGGAATAATGGAGCACTGAATCCTCCAGTTGTAGCTTCGGAGCCAGCAAACTCGAGAAATGGTGATTATTATCTGAATAACAATAATGGAAAGGTATTCTTAAGGGAGAATGGTACCTGGAAAGAGGTGGCAAATTTAACGACAGGTATTGTGGGCCCTGTAGGCCCTGCTGGCGCACAATGGTATAATGGTAATTTGACTTCTTTAAACACGGCAAATGAGCCGGCAGGAGTTAAGGAAGGTGATCTTTATCTAAATAATTCGACTGGAAATGTTTTTAAAAGACAGGCAGATGGAACTTGGGTTGCCATAGCCAACCTAACTACGGGTGTTGTAGGTCCGCAAGGAGCTAAAGGAGATAAGGGAGATACTGGCACAACAGGTCCACAAGGTTTAAAAGGTGATCATGGAGATACTGGGGTGGCAGGCCCACAGGGTCCTACAGGTTTGCAGGGCCCCACTGGTCCTACAGGCCCTACAGGACTGACGGGAGCCACAGGTCCGCAAGGCCCTATTGGTCTTACTGGTCCCGTTGGCCCACAGGGGGCAAATGGTGATAAAGGGGATAAGGGCGATAAGGGAGATACCGGTGCAGTTGGCCCTACAGGTCCAATAGGTTTGACGGGAGCAAAAGGCGACAAAGGAGATACGGGTGCAATTGGTCCACAGGGTCCAATTGGGCTAACGGGAGCCACAGGTCCGCAGGGAGCAAAAGGCGATAAGGGCGACAAGGGGGATATCGGTGCAACTGGTCCTACAGGTCCAATAGGTTTGACAGGTGTAAAAGGCGATAAAGGGGATGCGGGTGCAGCTGGTCCACAGGGTCCAATTGGGTTAACGGGAGCGACAGGTGCACAAGGCACAAAAGGAGACAAAGGCGATAAAGGAGATGCAGGCGCTACAGGTCTGCAAGGAGCAATAGGCCTAACTGGTCCACAGGGGGCAAAGGGCGATAAAGGTGACAAAGGAGATACGGGAGTTGCGGGCCCACAAGGGGCAACAGGTCCTACGGGTCCAATAGGTTTGACAGGTGCAAAAGGTGATAAGGGAGATGCGGGAGCAGCTGGTCCGCAAGGGGCAACAGGCCCTACGGGTCCAATAGGTTTGACAGGTGCAAAAGGCGATAAAGGAGATGCGGGTACAGCTGGTCCTCAGGGCCCAATAGGCCTAACCGGTCCACAGGGAGCAAAGGGCGACAAAGGCGACAAAGGTGATAAAGGAGATCAGGGCATAGCTGGAGCTGTAGGTGCAACAGGCCCACAGGGTCCAATAGGTTTGGCTGGTCCAACGGGTTCCCAAGGTCCAATAGGCTTAACTGGGGCACAAGGGGCTAAAGGCGATAAGGGCGACAAAGGTGATAAGGGAGATGTGGGTTCGATAGGCCCTCAAGGCCTCAAGGGAGCACAGGGAGATCCCGGAGAGCAGGGACCTGCTGGTCCACAAGGACCATCGGGAAGTACTGCTGCTTGGTTGAGGACAGGAAATGGTGAGGGTAGTATTGGTGGAACGACCAATCCTGGCGTGAATGGAGATTTTGTAGGCACTACAGATGCCAAAGAACTTATTCTGGCCTCAAACCGTAAGGAAGGAGTAAGGGTTTTCACCGATGGAAAGGTAAGGATTGGTACGAATGGTTCGGGCATATCCTATTTGGCCAAGGCTGTTGTAGTAGCGGATCTGCCCGTAGTGAACGCTGGGGCATCTATCAAGCAGAATTTTACCATTAATGGAGTTGGCTTAACGGCAACTGTATCGGTATCGCCAGGTATCGAACTGCCCGATGGACTGATCATCGCTTATTCAAGGGTAGTTGCTCTTAATACCGTGGAGGTGAAATTTACTAATATAGGGGCGGTTGCCATCAACTTGCCGTCGGCTACATTTTATATTGGCGTTGTAGAATAATGAGGTTTAAACGAACATATATATTAGTGTGGGTGTTGCTACATCTTTTTTGTGCCAAGTTATGGGCGCAATTGGTTAACAATGGGGCGATTATTACTGTTGAGCAAAAAGGATTATTATATGTAGGTGACCATGCTATTTATAACAGTGGAACGGTGTTTAACCATGGAGAGATGGTTGTGCTGGGAAATTGGACCAATAATAATGCTAATGCAAAGGTATTTGATAATACCTCTACAGGAAAAGTAATTTTTAGGGCAAATACAGGCGAGCTTTCTGGAATAGGCACCACCACTTTTCCCCAACTGATATTTGACAACACAGGTTTGTATGTGATGCGGACCAACATTGAGGCCAGGTTGTTATTGGATATCTATGGTATAGAACTTCAAACACAATCTAATCGATTAACGCTCTTGAATGCAGATCCGGCCTCGTTAAAATTAAAAGGGGGGTTCATTAATACAGGTACTGATGGTGCTTTTGTGAGGCATACACAGGCTGCTGCAGATTACATTTTTCCCCTAGGTTTGGGAAAAGGGATGTTAAGGTTTGTAAATATTATTCCCAATGATGCAAAGTCAAATGCTTTTGCTGTTTCGCTGACAGGCAGAGATCCAAGTTTGGATGGCTACAGCAGATTGAGCAAAACAGCTAGTGTGTCAAATATTCATGATGGCTATTATTTTAACCTGAAGCGTTTATCGGGAAGCAGTGATGTGCAGGCCATATTTTCGACGGTTACCAGTGATGTTTTTACGGGACTTGCCAGTTGGATGGATCATAAAAATTGGGATAAGCTAAGCTCGGTTAAGGTAACGGATAATGTCATGGTCAATGGATGGCTAAGTAAATCTTTTAACTATGGTAATGCAAACCTGCCCTTGGCACAAGCTGTACCCATTGCCTTTGCGCAAATTACCGATGCCATACCTTTAGAAATATATAATGCCTTTTCGCCAGATGGCGATGGTAAAAACGATAAGTGGGAAGTGAAGAATATTGATTCCTATCCCAATAATGACGTTAAGATTTTTGATAGGTCGGGGAACCTGATTTTTAAGATGAACAATTATAATTCCTCCAATTTTTGGGATGGGCAGAATGCAACTTCGGGAACCTATATCTATATACTAAGGGTTAATATAAATGGAGTGGATAAATATTATAAAGGCGCAGTGACCATGGTTAAAAACTAAAGATATGAGAAAGCTTTTACTTCAGTTTCTGTTTACGTTTTTTCCATTGTTGGTTTTTGCCCAGCACGAAGTAACTTATAGCCAATATATGTTTAATAATCTTCTCGTTAATCCTGCTTATGCTGGTTATAAAGAAGATATCAATGTCAGTTTGCTGAGCAGAAATCAATGGGTTGGAATTAAGGGAGCGCCCAATACACAATCGCTTATTGCTGATGGGGCATTTTTCCATAATAAAAATGTGGGCCTAGGCTTGTCTGTCCTTAACGATCGGGTAGGTATACAAGGACAAACGGCTATAATGGGTAACTACGCCTATCGTTTGCCTATTGGAGAGAAAGCTAGGTTGAGTTTTGGCGTGGGAGTTGGGGCGGTACAATTTTCCTTAAACAGTGATAAAGCAATCATAAACGATCCTACGGATCCCAATTTTTCAGGAATGTTGACCCATGTTTCTCCTGATGCGAGGTTGGGTATTTATTTTAGCAATGAAAGATTCTATGCAGGACTGTCTGCCAATAATTTGTTGACCACGGCTTTGAATAAAAATAATGCGAAAGCCAGGTATGTAATTTTACCGGCTACTCACATCTTCTTAACAACTGGGGCCATATTTGATGTGAATGAAGATGTGAAGGTAAAACCCTCTCTAATGCTGCGTGACGACCCTAATAGTATGGGAAATTTCGATATAAATGCCTCTTTTTTATTTAAGGATGTATTGTGGATCGGGGCTTCGTATAGAATGGGTGTTGATATGTGGAAAAAAAACACCAACATAAGTGCAACTTTTCAACAAAATTCGCTTGTTGGATTAGTTGAAGTTTTTGTTGCGAAGCAGTTTAGGATAGGATATGCCTATGACTATAGCTTATCGGATCTAAATTCGTATTCTGGTGGTGGCCATGAAATATCACTTGGCTTTATCATAGGAAATAAAGATTACAGAAACAATGCTTTAACTACTCCGCGGTACTTCTAACGCAGGGTTTATGTCTTTTAAAAAAGTTTCCAGGTTCATCGTTGCTTTCCTTTTTATCTATCTGGTGCCATCTGTACTTTTTTCGGATGATATCAAAGATGCCGACAAGCTGTATAAGTCGCTCGATTATAAATACGCATTGGAAATTTATGAAAAAATTATGCAGTCCAATCCAAGTATGGAGGTGGCCGAGCGCATAGCCAATTGTTATAGGTTCATCAACAACACAGAGGCGGCCGAGCTTTGGTATAAGAAGACGCTGACTTATCCCAATGCATCGTCAGAGAACTACAGGTATTTGGCAGAGGCCCTTAAGCAAAATGGAAAATTTGAGGAGGCTGCTACTAACTTTCTGATCTGGGGAGAGAAGAACCAGGGTAAAATTCAAGAAGGCGAGAAACTGGCGAATATGTGCAAAGTGGCTAAAGTATGGGCAGAAAACCCAGATGTAGGTGCTTTGGTAGAAAATGAAATAGGCCTGAATTCAGAAAATTCGGATTTTAGTCCATCTTATTATGGAGAGTCTATTCTTTTTATATCAGATAGATGGCAGAAGAACAAAAAGGGAGAGGATGTTTACGGTTGGACAGGTAATCCATATTTGAAAATATACAGTGCTTCAAAATCATCGAGAGCAATATCCTTGCTGAACAGCAGTATTAATTCGGGATATCATAGTGGTCCTGCAGCAGTAAATGCCACACTCGATACCATGATTTTTACCAGAGCGGTGATGTCGCCAAACAAGAAATCGCATGCTAATGAAGCTGGCAAGCAATACCTGTTGTTGGCCATTAAAAAGAATGGAGAATGGGCTGTAAAAGATAAATTGCCCTTTAATACAGAAGGTAAATTTTCTGTGCTGCACCCTGCCTTATCTCCTGGAGGTAATATTCTATATTTTGCCTCCGATATGCCTGGTGGTTATGGGGGCATGGATCTTTATTACAGCGAGAAATTAAGTAATGGCAGTTGGTCCCAGCCACAAAATTGTGGTAGTCAGATTAATACCCCA
This sequence comes from Pedobacter sp. ASV28, assembly GCF_016428855.1. GTDB lineage: Bacteria > Bacteroidota > Bacteroidia > Sphingobacteriales > Sphingobacteriaceae > Pedobacter. The sequence continues at coordinate 38,414 of NZ_JAELTN010000001.1, read as the reverse complement.
CAAGATGAGGTTTTCCCTTCGGTTAGAAAAGATGGAAAATTCTATTTTGCCTCCAAAGGGCATATTGGTATGGGAGGATTGGATATTTTTTCTGCAACAGGAGAGAAGGGTAGCTTTAAGGATATAGAGAATTTGCGTTCGCCAATTAATTCTCCAAAAGATGACTTTGGCATTTTGTTTAATGCAGACTGTAAAACAGGCTACCTGTCTAGCAATAGGGTTGGAGGTGTTGGTTTGGATGATATTTACAGGTTTACTATTGGAATTAAGGCGGCTCCCAAAGAAAGGGTTTATGCGGTTAGTGGTTTGGTAGTAGAAAAAGGGACCAATGTTCCAATGTCGGGGATAGAAGTTGTTCTGTTCAATAAAGATAAGGGAAGTGAAACAAAAGCGATCTCCGATTCTGAAGGAAAGTTTGCCTTCAACCTGGAAAAAGAAACCGACTATGTGGTAAGGGGTGATGCAGCACAATATTTTACCAGTCAATCTGGCCAGATTTCAACTAAGGGTGTGAATGCTTCTACTATTTATGATATCAGGTTTGAGCTGGAACGCTCTAAAGAAGCTTATACCATTAGGTTGAACAATATTTATTATGATTTTAATAAATGGAATATTAGACAGGATGCAGTAGGTGATTTGAATAAGGTAGACCAGTTTATGGTGAGCATGCCTAATGTGAAATTAGAATTGGTTGCCCATACCGACTCAAGGGGTACGGCCGCCTATAACATGGAATTGTCCAATAAAAGAGCAAATAGTGCCATGCAATACTTATTGGATAAAGGCATAAATGCCGATAGGCTCAGTGCAATTGGCAAGGGTGAGACCGCATTGCTAAATGCTTGCGCTGATGGTGTTAAATGTACAGAGGCACAACATCAATTAAACCGTAGAACCGAATTTAAAATAGTTAAGGTAACGCCTGTACTGGCCGCTTTTACCAGCCAACAAATCATGGTGGCCGCTAAGTAGTTCTCTCCTAAAAGCCCTTTCTGTGCGAAGCCTTCGGCTTAACACAGAAAGGGCTACGAATTATTTCAATAGGGACAAAACTTGTTCGGTAGCATTCTTGGTATCTACTTTTTTGATGATATGGGCGATGTTCCCTTGCTCGTCAATAATGAAAGTAGTACGTTGGGTTCCCATATATTTTTTGCCGTACATGTTCTTTTCTCCCCAAACCCCATAGGCTTCTACAATTTTTTGGTCTGTGTCTGCAAGTAAGGTAAAAGGTAGGCTATGCTTATTGATGAATTTTTGGTGAGATTTTTCATCGTCAACACTTACGCCTAATACTTCTATACCTTTGGCCAATAATCCCTGGTAATTGTCTCTAAAATCACATGCTTCGGCCGTACATCCAGGAGTGTCATCTTTTGGATAGAAATACAAGACTACCTTTTTCCCTTTAAATTGTTCAAGGGTAACGTTATTGCCATTTTGGTCTTTGGCAGAAAATGATGGAGCTTTGTCGCCTTCTTTTAATTCGCTCATTGCTTTTGTTATTTAAATAAATAATAATATGATGAAAAGATATGGCTGAATAAACCTATAGATAATAACTACCTATAAAATTCAATCGCATATCGTTTAACGTTATCTTTCATGTCAACAACAACTAACTCAAAAGTATGTTTTCCGGTAGTTGTCCTTTCATCAAAAGTATGCCATAAGGCCGCAGTTTTGGTGTCAAATTCCATTAAAATCCATTTTCCGTCTATATAACCGTTAAAACTTTTGATGCCCGATAGGCCGTCACTTATTTTAAAGTTCATTTTACTGATTCCCGCCATGTTTTTGCCATTAGCAATATTTAAAGGCGTGATACTGGGGGCAATGGTATCAATGGCGATAAAGAAGCTGCCAAAGTTTCTTGGCTTTGCCTTTACCCATCCATTTTCAAAATATCCACCTTGTGAAGAACGATTGATATTTACAATGAGTGCCTTGTCTTGAAATTTGGTTAAGGTACTATCGGGCTTGATCCATATTTCAAATCCTGTGTGTAAGGGGCTAAGGTTATTCTGTATGTGGTGAACATTTGAAAAGGCATTCTGTTGCAGTTTCCCAGATTTTTTATAGACAAAATTTAGATCGTTATATAATGTGCCTTTAGGTAAAATTACTTTGACATCTTCTGTGGTAAATTCATTCTGTTTGTTATAGGGAAAAATAGTGCCTACAGGTAATTCGGGGGTGTTGATAATGGCCTTTGCATCTCCTAATACATTAAAAGATAAGGTGCTTTTATTTCCTTTTGCATCGGTAACGGTATATTTTATGGGGTGCAATTTGTCGTCATTGAAAATGATGTGGCCATTGTTGACTAAGTTAAAATAGATCTGCAAGGGATTACCTGGGTCCACAAAACTCTTTTGGATACTTTGTTTTGTACGTTGTAATGTAGGATAATCAACATGTGAATTGACCGCTTTACTGTTATCAAACGTAAAACGCTCTAACGCGGAAGTGTAGACAGTATTGCCATCTACCTGGAGTTCGATGGAATAGACCCCATTATTTCCCGAAGCGCCATTATGCCTGTCATTGGTTACGATGCCAAAACCAACTTCGCCATTTAAGTGTATGGTATTAACCTGGTTGAGTTTATAAGTGCCATTACCACCGGTAACCTGAAAATATTGTTTGGGTGTATATTCATTAAAAGGCTTGCCATTAAGGCGATATACGTACATGGCATGGATAACAGGAGGAATATTGTCAGGAATAGAAATACCCAGTAATTGAGGATTGATGGTGGCCTCGGTCTTGCTGTCACGGATTTCAAAATGTAGATGGGGCCCGCCAGAACTTCCGGTATTGCCTGTATAGGCTATCACTTCTCCTTTTCTAACCGGTATGAGGTCTGAGGAGGGAAATTCATCAATTTCATAAGATTTGTTTTTGTACTGTATGTTTTTGGCTATCTGTGCAATTTTAGGGTTGAATCTGGAAAGGTGGCCATAAACGGTGGTGTAACCATTTGGATGATTGATATATAAGGCTAGGCCAAAACCACTATTTTGGACCCTTAGCCTTGAAATAAATCCATCAGCTGGTGCATACACGGGATAGCCAGTTCTTTGATTGGTCCTGAAGTCAATACCAGAGTGAAAATGGTTGGCCCTCAACTCTCCGAAAGAACCAGCTAATGCTGGAGGTTCTATGTCCAGCGGGGACCTGAAGTCGGTTAAGGGATAAGCGTAATTGCTGAAGATCTGTTGTGCATTGGCCTTACAGAAAAACAAAAGGGTAAAGGATAATAGGCCAAGCTTGTAAAAGCTTAAACGTGATAGATTATTATACATCAAATATTATTTTATATCGAAGTTTAGTAATTGTCTTCCTTCTAACCAAGCTTCCAATCGATCGCCGTGTTCTACTTTTCCAACCCCTTCTGGGGTTCCCGTAAAAATAAGGTCACCTTTTTTTAGGGTAATATATTTCGATACAAAGGCAATTATCTTTTCAAACGAAAATAACAGGTTTGCAGTATGACCGTTTTGCTTACGCTCACCGTTTTTCTGGAGCTCGAATCTTAAATCATACAGGTCTTTAAATTCACTTTTGGGTATAAAGTTGCTGATCACGGCAGAATGGTCGAAGGCTTTTGCCAGCTCCCAGGGTAAACCTTTCTCCTTGTGTTCTGCCTGTATGTCCCTTGCGGTGAAATCAACACCAAGACCAATTTCTTCATAATAATTGGCGGCAAACTTTTCGGCAATATGTTTGCCCTCTTTGCAGATTTTTAAGACAACCTCTAATTCATAATGGATGTCAGACGAAAAATCGGGCAAGTAAAAAGGTTTATTGTCCTTTAAAATCGCGGTATCCGGTTTTAGGAAAATAACGGGTTTGGTTGGAATGGCATTATTCAGTTCAATGGCATGTGCGGCATAGTTTCTGCCGATTGCAATAATTTTCATGTCACAAAATTAGCAAAAGAAATAGCCAAATTACAGCACCGATATTTTTTTAATCACTTGTTCGCCGTTGGCAACGATTTTCAGGAAATAAATGCCCGCATTTAATTTAGAAGGAATGTTATAGGTTTTGGTTTGCTCGCCGTGGCCAACCCTTTCGTTGGACAAGGTTACGATCTCATTGCCTAGAAGGTCACTGATTTTAATGGAAAGGTTGCTTTCTTTTTCTAAGCGTAAATTGATATTGAGCTGTTCAACAACCGGATTGGGGTAAACCTTTAAGACTATTAATCCTTTTCCACTCTTGTGGCTGCTAGGGTTGCTGCCCGAACTTTCAGAGACGACATAGCCATAAGTATTGACTTTGTAGGGTTGGATATTTGCTTTGATTTGCGGTATTCTGCTGCTAACTTTGGTCTTAGGCTTTAATGTTATTTTTCCAGTATCAATTTTTTGGGCAAAAACACCAATGCAGCTTAGAAGAAGCACACCTGTAAGGTAGAGGACATGCTGTTTGAGCGCTATTTTTGCTTTTATTCCCATTGATTATATAGTGACAAAAATATAAATAATTTAACAAACAAATCAAACAATAAAGGGGTATTATAGATTATTTAACAATATTTAACAGCATCAAATAAATGATGATATGATAAAGCGAAGTGCCCATAGAATTTACATTTAATGATAAATCATCTAAATCATAATTATTTAATTAATTTTGTCGTCAAATTTTAAGTCTGTGTCTAGTCATAAAAACGTTAATGCGCTCACTGCGGGCGGTGTTCTTGTCAGTTTAGGAATTGTATTTGGAGATATAGGTACATCTCCACTTTATACCCTTAAAGCTATTTTTAAAGCGGTTATAGAGTCTGGGCAAACCATCAATTCCGATTTGGTATTGGGCGCATTATCGTGTGTGATATGGACGCTTACCCTGCAGACTACAATAAAGTATGTCATTATCACCCTAAGGGCAGATAATAAAGGGGAAGGCGGGATTTTCTCTCTCTATTCTTTGGTGCGTAAGAAGGCCAAGTGGTTGGTGATACCTGCCATTGTGGGGGGCGCGGCACTATTGGCGGATGGCATGATTACCCCAAGTATTACGGTAACCTCGGCCATAGAGGGGCTGAAACTTAAGTTTCCTACCGTTTCGGTAATGCCGATTGTTATTTCCATTATTGCATTGCTCTTTATCATACAGCAATTTGGTACCAATTTAGTAGGTAAGTTATTTGGTCCGATTATGTTTTTATGGTTTGCGGCACTGGGGGTAACGGGACTATTCCAAATTGTTCATGATCCATCCATATTTAAAGCATTAAATCCATACTATGCCATTCATTTATTGAGTACAAACCCTAGTGCCCTATTAATTTTGGGCGGGGTGTTCCTTTGTACCACGGGTGCTGAAGCCTTATATAGCGATCTGGGACATTGTGGAAAGAACAACATTAGGATCAGCTGGATTTTTGTAAAGCTCATGTTGATCTTTAACTATCTGGGACAAGGTGTTTGGGTATTGAAAAATGCGGCAAATTATGATCCGCATAATGCAATGACCAATCCCTTCTTTAAGTTGGTGCCTGAGAATTTAGTGTTATATATGGTAGTTTTGGCCACCACGGCAGCTGTTATTGCCTCGCAGGCCATGATATCCGGATCTTATACGCTGATATCGGAAGCGGTACGCTTAAACCTTTGGCCAAAAGTGAGAATCAATTATCCCAGTGTTCAAAAAGGACAATTGTACGTGCCTTCCATCAACTGGTTGCTTTGCGTGGGATGTATCATCATCGTATTGATCTTTAAGCGGTCTGATGATATGGAGGGGGCCTATGGCCTGGCCATTAACCTTACCTTTTTAATGACCACCATATTGATTGCCGTATATATGCTGAGGAAGAAATTCCCAAAATACCTGATCGTTATTTTTGTAGTGATATACGCCGCTATAGAGCTTTCATTCTTGGTGGGGAATATGGCCAAGTTTGTACATGGCGGATGGGTGACTTTATTGATCAGTTGTGGTTTGTTAAGTGTAATGTGGACCTGGTACAATTCAAGAAAGATTAAAAACAGGTTTGTTAAGTATGTTGAAATAGAAGATTATTATACGATTTTAAAGGAGCTAAGCAATGACGAAACCGTACCCAAATTTTGTTCGCAATTGGTATATCTGACCAGTGCAAATTTCAAAACAGAAATCGAATCCAAGATCATCTATTCCATTATACAGAAAGAGCCCAAGCGTGCAGACGTCTATTGGCTGGTGCATGTTGATGTTATGGATGAACCTTATACCATGGATTATAAGGTAGAATTTTTAATACCTGGTAAATTGATAAGGATAGATTTTAAACTAGGGTTCAGAATTGAGCAAAGGGTGAACCTGCTTTATCGTAAAGTAGTAGAAGAATTGGTGAAGAATGGAGAAGTGGACATCACGAGCCAATATGCGTCTCTAAATAAACACAAAATTGCTGGGGATTTTAGGTTTGTGCTGTTAGAAAAACACCTGAGCAAGTTTACCAACCTGAGCTTTTATGAACAAACCATTATGGACTATTATTTCATTCTTAAACGATTGAGTTTGTCTGAAGTGAAAAGTTTTGGACTTGATTCCAGCTATGTGGATGTAGAAAAAGTGCCTTTGATTTTTGTTAGCCCTGATGCTATTGAGTTAAATAGGTTGCCGGTTTAGTAGTTGGAAAAATATGGCCGCTAAAGTAGTTCGCAATAATAAAATAACTCCCCAATAAAGAGTAGATGGGCTTATTTAGCTTGTCCTCAAATAAGCGTCAACCAAAAAGCAAATTGCAAAAACGACAGAGGCATATCCATTGGTAGTGGCGAAAGCTTTATTTACCTTACTGATGTCTGTAGGTTTGACCAAGAGGTGCTGATAGGTAAGCATGCAACAGAAAAATATAATGCCAACATAGTACGGCCAGCCAAAGTTTATGAAATAAATGGGCAGGATTACGCACGCAGCCGAAAGCACATGCAGGAATGAAGAAAGTCTTAGCGCATTTTTTCTGCCTATTGCCGAGGGAATGGAGTGTAGTTTTTCTGAACGGTCAAATTCCTCATCCTGTAGGGCATAAATGATATCGAAACCGCTGACCCAGAACAGCACCGAAAAGGCATACAATACAGGAACGATATGGAATGTTCCCGTTACGGCAATATATGCTCCAATTGGAGCTAATCCTAAGCCTAAACCCAAGACCACATGGCAAAGTGCCGTAAAGCGTTTGGTATAGCTATAGAACAATACTACAAAAATGGCAATTGGCGACAGATAAAAACATAGATTGTTGATGAAAAAAGTGGTGGAGATGAATAAGATGCAGTTGATAATAACGAAAGTCAAAGCCTCTTTTGAAGAGATCTTACCAGCGGGAATATCTCTGGTAACCGTTCTCGGATTTTTGGCGTCAATATCCCTGTCTAAGTACCTGTTAAATGCCATAGCGGCATTGCGGGCAAAAACCATGCACAATACCACTGCTACCAATAAAAACCAGTTAAAGGGATGGTTGGTCGTGGTAATCCCTAGGAAAAAGCCAATAAAGGCAAAAGGCATGGCAAAAATTGAATGTGCAAATAAAACCAGTGAAAAATACTTTTTCATTCGTAGGATCATATTGTTTTTAATGCTTGGAAGACTTTCGTTTTATGATGGTTAATTAATTGTCGCTAGCAGCTTCGGGGGCAATTATCGGTGCGATAAAATCTTCATTGACCTGTTGTATAAAATCTAGTAGTTTGTCTCTACCTAGGCCACTTGTAGAAGAGGTAATAAAATACGGAGGGACTTCTTCAAACCAATTTTGTAGCGATTTGCTAAACTTAGCCACATTTTGATTTGTTTTAACAGTAGATTGTTTGTCGGCCTTTGTGTAAAGAATGGCAAATGGGATTTGGCATTCGCCTAACCAACAGCAGAACTCAAGATCTATTTTCTGTGGTTCCAAACGACTGTCTACTAAAACAAATACACATTGCAGATTTTCTCTTTTTGTCAAGTAATTCCTAATGAATTTTTCCCATTTTTCTCTACTTGTTTTTGAAACCTTGGCATAGCCATAACCGGGTAAATCGACAATAAACCATTTTTCGTTGATCAAAAAATGATTGATCAATTGCGTTTTTCCTGGTCTTTGAGAGGTTTTTGCCAAGCCATGCTGGTTGACCAACTTATTGATCAACGAAGATTTGCCTACATTAGAGCGTCCAATAAAGGCATACTCTGGCATAGTTGGCAGGGGCAGGGCCGAAACCTTGGTGTTGCTTACAACAAATGTTGCAGATTTTATAATCATAGGACAAAGGTAAGGATTTTGTTGTGATGGTTAATTGTCCAAATCCTTATAACTGTTCAACTGTTGTTGGCAAATGACAATTTACCGATTAACCCATTCCAACAATTCGGCAATTAACGTTATCTTTGTTGCATCATTATGAATTCAGAAATTACCCCCTATTCAGGTACCGAGACCAAAAAAGAGCAAGTGGCCAATATGTTCAACAATATATCGGGCACCTACGATTTCTTAAACCACTTTTTATCTTTAGGTATCGATATTATTTGGCGCAAAAAGGCCATCAAAGAACTCTTGTCCCTAAAGCCGCAGAAGATGTTGGATGTAGCTACAGGTACTGGAGATTTTGCCTTTGAATCCATTAAGATTTTAAAACCCCAACAAATTATAGGGGTTGACATCTCTGAAGGAATGCTGGAAGTAGCCAAAAAGAAAATTGCAGAACGAAATTTAGGGGTGGTATTTTCGGTACAAAAGGGAGATTCTGAAGGGCTTCATTTTGACGATGATACATTTGATGCCATTACGGTAGCCTTTGGGGTACGTAATTACGAGAATTTGGAAAAAGGTTTAGCGGATATGTTAAGGGTGCTCAAACCTGGTGGGAAAATTGTGATCTTAGAATTTTCCAAACCCCGTGTATTTCCGATTAAGCAATTGTATAATTTCTATTTCAAACACATTACACCATTTTTTGGAGGGCTGTTTTCTAAAGATAAAAAAGCTTATGCTTATCTTGAGGAATCTGTGCAGGCATTTCCAGATGGTAAGGATTTTACCAACTTGATGGAAAAAGTTGGCTATAAATATAACAAACATCGTTCTTTAACGTTTGGAATTAGCGCCATATACACAGGGATTAAATGAAGAAAACCATACTGATCTTATTAACTTTCCTTGGAACAACTATTGCAAAGGCCCAGAATTGGGGCGGAGGCATAGACGAACAGGATTTTAATTGGGGCTTCAGTTTTCAATACATCTCTTCAGAGTATAAAATTGTTAAAAAACCTGATTGGAGAACCCCTTTCAGTGATTATGAACAAAATGGCCGGATCATTACAGATCGGTTAATGTCTATTTCTTCTCCTTCCTCTGTTGGGTTTGGAATTGGTTTTGTACTGAACTATCGTTTGAATAATAACCTTGACCTGAGAAGTACACCGACCTTGGTGTTTAGTGATAGGCTGGTGGACTATAAATACGAGACCCCAGCGATATATAATACTGCATTTTCAGAAAAACAGCAGAAGGTGCAGGCCACATTGGTCGATTTTCCATTAGGAATAAAAGTAAAATCGGATAGAAGGAAAGATTTTAGGGCCTATTTTTTATTAGGGGCAAAATATTCTATCGACTTGGCTTCGGGTAAAAAATCTAAAGATGCTGAATTTGCATTGATAGATAAGTTGTTGAAAAACAAAAAAGGCTTTGCCTCTTATGAGGCAGGTATAGGATTTGACCTTTATTTCGAGTATTTTAAGATGTCGCCTGAAATAAAAGTAAGCCAGTCATTTAGAGATGTTCTAAAGCATGAAAACCATCCTTATGCCACACCTATCGAAAAGGCTATTTTGAGAAATTTTACTTTCAGCTTGTTTTTTGAGTAATCTGCTTCTGATAAAAAAGTTACCTTTGTGCTAAAATCATAGGACTAATGGCCAAAATAGCATTAATCACTGGTGCAACCTCTGGTATTGGAGCAGCTTGCGCAAACACTTTTGCAGTACAAGGTTATCATTTAATTTTAATAGGAAGAAGAGAAACACTTTTAGCGCAACAGGCACTTCATATTGAAGAGCAATATGGAGTAAAGGTTAGAAAGATACAAGCTGATGTTAGAGACAAGGAAAACATCAACTATGTGTTGGAAACATTACCTTTAGAATGGAAAAACGTTGACGTATTGGTTAACAATGCGGGTTTAAGCCAAGGCCTAGATCCCATAGACAAGGGAAATGTAGAGGATTGGGACACGATGATAGATACCAATGTAAAGGGACTGTTATATGTAACCAAAGTGGTATCGAGTTGGATGGTCAGTAGAAAAAGTGGCCATATTATAAATATTGGTTCCATTGCTGGAAAGGAAGTTTATCCCAATGGAAATGTCTATTGCGCTACCAAACATGCAGTTGATGCCTTAAATAAAGGCATGAGAATAGATTTATTGCCACATGGAATAAAGGTAACGGCCATTAACCCAGGTATGGTTGAAACCGAGTTCTCCATTGTTCGTTTTAAAGGAGATGAAGGCAGGGCCAAAAAGGTATATGATGGATTGGAACCTCTAATTGCCCAGGATATAGCCGATGCCATTTGGTACGTGGTAAGCAGGCCAGCTCACGTAAACATTAATGACATGCTTATTATGCCTACGGCCCAAGCTACCGCAACCATTATAAAGAGAGACTAAGGTTGTTAAATCGTTGATTTGGTTGATCTATGAAAAGGCGATGCCGGAAAAACATTAACCAATTAACCAGAATTAACCAAATTAAAACCATTAAAAATTTAAAGATGATTTCAACAAACATAGATCAAGAGATCAAACAAGCCATGTTGGCAAAAGATCAAGTAAAATTAAGAGGACTTAGGGCCATAAAGGCGGCAATATTATTGGCTAAAACAGAAAAAGGACATGCTGAAGAGTTAAATGAGGATGCTGAAATAAAAATTTTACAGAAACTAGTAAAACAGCGAAAAGAATCTGCTGATATTTACCAGAGTCAGGGAAGGGCAGACCTTTACCAGGTAGAGCAAGAAGAAATAGAGGTAATTTCCCAGTTTCTGCCAAAGCAGTTAGAAAGGGAAGAGATAGAAAAAATCATTGCCAAGATCATTGCTGAAACCGGAGCTTCCTCCATAAAGGAAATGGGTAAGGTAATGGGTTTGGCCAACAAAGAACTGGCAGGAAAAGCCGAGGGAAAATTGATTGGTGAGATTGTGAAGAATCAATTGGCATAAGAAAACAATAGGAATGGTATTGCTGTTTAGTTGAAAAAAAATGTACTATTACATAGTGTTATTTATTTTTACTCTATTAACTTAGTAGCACATACCATAAAAACATACATATAATAATTTATGAATTACGAAGTAATTGATCAGGATGGATTTAAGTATATAGAGGCTGGCGAAGGTGAACCTTTGGTATTACTTCATGGTTTAATGGGCGAATTGAGCAATTGGGAGCACACCCTTAACAAGTTTAGGGCAAATTATAAAGTGATTGTGCCCATACTGCCTATTTATGAGCTGCCTATCCTTACATTGGGGGTGAAAAGCTTATCGAAATATTTGCTTCGTTTTTTAAAATTTAAGAAACTGGATCAGACGGTATTAGTGGGCAATTCTTTGGGAGGGCATGTAGGCTTGGTATTTACGGTTGCCCATCAGGAATATGTAAAGGCATTGGTGTTAACTGGAAGCTCTGGATTATATGAAAATGCTTTTGGAGGATCTTTCCCCAAGCGTGAGAGCTATGATTTTGTTAAAGAGAAAGTAGAGTTTACATTTTACAGCCCTGCAACAGCAACCAAGGAATTGGTTGACGAAGTGTTTAAGACTGTAAATGATCGTTCTAGGGTAATTCGTATTTTAGCCTTGGCCAAGTCGGCCATTAGGCATAATATGTCTAAAGATCTAAAAAAGATTACCATTCCCGTATCGTTGATATGGGGGAGACAGGATAAAATTACGCCACCCGATGTGGCGGAGGAGTTTCATGAGCTCTTGCCTAATTCTGAACTCAACTGGGTAGAAGAGTGTGGGCATGCGCCAATGATGGAACAACCAGAAATATTTAATGACTATTTAGACAAATTTTTAAACAGAATTTTACTGAAGTAATGTTTGCAGCAGAGCTCATATCGAATACTATACCACCACTAAAGACTTCCGATACCGTTCGGAAAGCTTTGGAACGAATGAGTGAATTCAAACTTTACCATTTGCCGATAGTAAATGAAAAGCAATACCTTGGGCTTGTGTCTGAAGAAGAATTAATGGAAATAAGGGAACAGGAAACGGCTATCGGATCTTTATCTCTAAAAATCCTCAATTCTTTTGTGTTTGAAAACTCACATGTATACGACGTCATTAGGTTGTTTAACCAGCTGCAATTATCAATAGTACCAGTGCTCGATCAGCAAAAAAATTACCTGGGCTTGGTATCTATAAATAGCTTGTTGAGTTATACCGCTAATTTATTTGCGGTAAATGAGCCCGGAGGCATTATTGTGCTTTCCATTGGCAACAGAAATAATTCTTTGGCGCATATGTCTCAGATTGTAGAGGCAGACAATGCCCAGATTCTATCATCCTATGTAAGTGCTTTCCCAGAATCAACACGTTTGGAAGTTACCCTTAAAATTAATAAAACAGAACTTTCTAGTATTGTAGCTTCTTTTGAGCGTTATGATTATGAGGTCAAAGCAGTTTTCAATAATACCAATCACGACGATGACTCATTGGATAGATATAATTCTTTCATGAACTATTTAAACGTATAATATCCTTCATGAAAATAGCTATATACGGTAGAGACTTTAATGACAGTGTTTTACCTTTCATTCAAGAGGTATTTGACGCTTTAGCCGCTAATCATGTTGAGATAGAAGTATATCATAAGTTTTTCAATTTTGTAAAGAACAAGGTCACACTTCCCCGTAATGTTGGTACTTTTTCAGATCATAAAGAGTTGGTTAGTAAAGCAGACGTGCTACTGAGTTTAGGTGGGGATGGGACTCTATTAGACACATTAAGCTTTGTCCGTGATTCGCAAATTCCTGTAATCGGCATCAATTTCGGGCGTTTGGGTTTTTTGGCCAGTATCAATAAGGCAGAGATCAATAATGCGATAATGGCATTGGTTCAAGGAGCATATAGTATAGATAAAAGGAGTGTGCTAAGTATTGAATCGCAACATGCGCTGTTTGGCGATGAGAACTTTGCGCTAAACGATATTACTATTCATAGGCGCGATAATTCGGCGATGATGATTATCCACGCTTATATGAATGGGGAGTTTGTCAATTCCTATTGGGCCGATGGATTGATCATTGCTACACCAACTGGTTCTACCGCCTACTCGCTGAGTTGTGGAGGGCCTATCATTTTGCCAAATTCGCAAAACTTTGTAATTACCCCGGTAGCACCTCATAATTTGAATGTAAGGCCTGTTATTGTTCCGGATGATGTAGAACTTACTTTTCAGGTAGAGGCCCGAAGCACGAAATTTCTGGTAACCTGCGATTCAAGGACGGAAACGGTTGATCGATCTGTGAAGATCAGCATCAATAAAGCACGATTTCATATAAATCTTGTTCGTCTTAACAATGAAACCTTTTTAACGACGTTAAGGAATAAATTACTTTGGGGTATAGATACCCGTAATTATTAGAATGGCCCGAAAAAAAACTATTTTATTTTTTATCGTAAGTTTTCTTTTTATTGCTGATGGCCGTGCTCAGGTTTGGGAAGTGGGGGCACAGGTTGGAGGGGCTGGATATATAGGCGATTTGAACCCAGACCATCCATTGAAAATTAGTGGTTTGGCCGCCAGCTTATTTGTCAAGGCCAATCTAGATCCAAATTGGGCAATAGGTTTTCATTATAATTTTGGCAAAATCAAAGCAGATGATGCCAAATCAACATACCCCCAGTTTAGGGATAGGAACCTCAATTTTTATAGTAATTTGAACGAATTTACCTTTATGGTGGATTTTAATTTTTTAGATTACTTTGCAGGGGGAGGCTTTAAACGATTTTCCCCATATTTATATACAGGAATAGGGACAGTGATATTTAACCCGAAGACCAAATATATGGGAAAGGAATATGAGTTGGCATTATATACCACCGAAGGGCAGGAAAAAAGCTATAAAACCTATGCACTGGTCATTCCTTATGGGGCAGGGGTAAAATATAATTTTAGTGAAAAGTGGAGCCTGCTTGGTAATATCGGTTATCGAAATGCCTATACCGATTATTTGGATGATGTAAGTGGAAGCTACCCAGATCCGGCAGATTTTGCCAATAATGGCAGTGTTGGGCAAATACAAAAGGCTTTGTCAGATCGGTCTGGCGAAAAAACAGGCGTTTACATAGGGGCCAAAGATACACAAAGAGGAGATTTTAGAAAAAGAGATACATATATGTTTGTAGGTATTGGCATAACTTATACCTTTGTGAGCCAAAAGTGCTTTTAACTTTTAACGGTCTTCTACACAATAAATGGATTTTAAAGAGCAAATAGATATTAATCGCTTACCTGAACATATTGCCATCATTATGGATGGTAATGGAAGATGGGCAAAAAATCAAGGGAAATTTAGGGTTTTTGGTCATGAAAGTGGCGTATTATCAGTAAAAGATATTGTGGAAGGTTGCGTAGAGATAGGCATAAAATACCTTACTGTATATGCGTTTTCAACAGAGAACTGGAACCGTCCGGTAGAAGAGGTGAATGCACTGATGGAATTGCTGATTTCTACCATTAATCAAGAAGCCGAGACACTCAATAAAAATAACATCAGGCTGAATGCCATAGGTGATTTGGGTTCTTTGCCAAAAAAATGTATTGAAGACTTGGACAATGCTATGCAAAAGACCAAGGAAAATACCAAATGTACATTAACGCTTGCATTGAGCTATAGTGCCAAATGGGAGATTGTGGAAGCAGCCAAAAAAATAGCCAAACAAGTGGAGCAGAAGGAAATCAATATCGATCAGATTGATGAGCACCTGTTCGCTTCGAAATTGACCACTTCAAATATTCCTGACCCAGAATTGATGATACGTACCAGTGGAGAGCATAGGGTTAGTAATTTCCTTTTGTGGCAAATGGCTTATACCGAATTATATTTTACAGAAACACTATGGCCTGACTTTAGGAGGGATCACCTTTTTGAGGCTATTGTCGATTACCAAAAACGCGAACGTCGCTTTGGCAAAATTAGTGAACAATTGAACTAATTTTTCTTTTAACACTTTTTAACATGAGTTTAAATTAACTTAGCAACGTTTTTTAGATTGTAAATGAGAAGAATATACCAACTTATATTTTTGCTAATGATTGCTTTGCCATCGTTAGCTCAAATTCGTAACCCACAAACACAAGCAGCACCTTCTTTAAAAGTAAATGGCTTAAGTTTAGATTATTTTAGCCCTAAGGAGTATATCATTGGAGGGACCACTTTAACCGGATCCCAATATCTTGATAAGGATGTGATCATTACCCTTTCGAAATTAACGAAAGGAGAAACCGTTATGCTTCCAGGAGAGGCTACGGCAAATGCCATTAAAAATCTTTGGGTACAAGGTTTATTTGATGATGTAAAATTGAACGTTTCGAAAATAAATGGCGATACGGTTTATTTTGATATAGAAGTAGTAGAGCGTCCACGTTTAAGTAGCTTTGAGTTTATCGGTATCAGCAAATCTCAAAAAACTGATATTACCGAGAAACTTGGTGATAAGGCTGGTAAATCTATCATCAATGACAATTTATACAATACCACTCGATCTATCATTACAAAATATATGTATGAGAAAGGATTTTTCTATACAACGGTAGATTATAAGACAAAACCAGACCCAAACCAGGAAAACAGTGTCATTCTACAAGTAGTGATTGATAAGGGAAGAAGGGTTAAGGTTCAGGAAATCAACTTTACAGGGAATAAAGCTTTTAAGTCGGCTAAACTTAGAAAATACCTAAAGAAAACTAAGCAACGTGCCTTCTATAAGGTGTTTGGTAGCGGTAAGTTCAATAAAGAAAAATACGAAGAAGATAAACTTAAGCTAGTTGCCAAATTACATGAAAAAGGGTATCGCGATGCCGTTATTGTAAGCGATAGTGTGTATAAGTACAACGATAAAACAGTAGGTATCAAGATAGATGTTTATGAAGGTCCTAAATACTATTTTGGCAATATTTCATGGGTAGGTAACGCTAAGTATCAGACTAATTTCTTGGAAAAGATTTTAGGTATAGAAAAGGGAGAAGTATTCAGTGAAGAAAAATTGGAGAAAAAGCTTAGGGGCAGTGCAAACGGAGATGATGTTTCCAGTATTTATCTTAACGATGGCTATTTGACATTTAATGTTGATCCTGTACAGACTAAAATCCATAATGATACTGTAGATATTGAGATGCGAATTTATGAAGGCCCTCAATACACCAACAATAAAATCAGCGTGGTAGGAAATACCATTACCAACGATAGGGTGGTGATCAGGGAAATCCGTACCAAACCGGGTGAGAAATTCTCTAAAGAGGCATTGATCAGAAGTGTTCGTGAAATTGGCCAATTAGGTAATTTTGATGAGTCTAAAACCAATCCGGTTCCAAAGCCAAACCCGGCAGATGGAACAGTAGATATTGTTTACCATGTAGAGGAAAAACCTTCTGACCAGATCGAGCTTTCGGGTGGTTTTGGTGGAGGTAGGGTAATTGGTACCTTGGGTTTAACCTTTAATAACTTTTCGTTAAAGAATCTGTTTAAGGGAGAAGCCTATAGACCTCTTCCAAAAGGCGATGGACAAAGACTAAGCTTACGTGGTCAAACCAACGGTAAATATTACCAGTCTTATAGCTTTTCTTTCTCTGAACCTTGGTTTGGTGGTAAGAAACCGGTGAGCTTTGGTTTGAGTGCTTTTACCTCTTTACAATCAAATGGTCTGGCCAAAAGCAATTCATCTTACTATGGCATCCGTTTAAATGGGGTTTCTGTGAGTTTGGGTAGGAAACTGAAATGGCCAGATAACTGGTTCTCTTTGGTTCACTCTATTAACTTAAATCAATACGTATTAAATAATTACCCTGGTTATTTATTTAGTACAGGTACTTCCTATAACTTAAACTTGACCCAAGAGATTGCACGTGACTCGAGGAACCATAATATTTTTCCAACAGGAGGTGCATATTTGAGGTTTACCATACAAGCTACGCCGCCTTATTCTTTATTTAACAAGGTAAATTATGCAACAGCATCTGACAAGGACCGTTACAAATTTACAGAATACCACAAATGGAAATTTGAGGCACAATGGTTCGAGACCGTGATAGGCAAGTTGGTATTTAAAGGCCAGGCGCAGTTTGGTTTCTTAGGTTCATACAACAGTGCTGTTGGACAATCGGCATTCGAGCGTTTTAAATTAGGTGGAGACGGTATGCAAGGCTTTGACTTTTTGCAAGGCTCTGAGATCATCGCTATGCGTGGTTATTCCAACAACTCGGTTATACCAGTAGGGGCTAATCCAACTATTGCACAAAGCTCGGGTAGTCCAATATTCACGAAATATGTAATGGAATTAAGATATCCGGTGATCAATTCTCAACAAGCTACCGCATTTATGACCGTTTTTGGTGAGGCCGGTAACACTTGGGATAAGTTTAGGGACTTTAATCCGTTTAATGTAAGGAGATCAGTTGGTGTGGGTGCTAAAATATTTTTACCGATATTTGGACTATTGGGTATTGACTACGGTTATGGATTTGATAAGATACCAGGTATAACCGATGCCAATAAAGGCCAATTCCACTTCAGTATAGCACAACAACTGGGAGGATTTAATTAGTAATTAATAGGAATCGATCATGAACTTGTTAAACATATAGAGATAAAAATCATGATCGTTTCAGTACCGATTGAAAAAATATAAATAGATGAAAAAAGTAATTTTAGCAAGCTTTTTATTCCTAGCCACTTTGGGCGCTTCGGCACAAAAAATGGCCTATGTAGACACGGAATACATTTTAAAACATTTGCCAGATTATAAATCATCCCTTACACAGTTAGAGGGATTATCCAAGCAATATCAAAAAGAGGTTGATGAGGTTTTTGTAGAAGTAGATAAAATGTACAAATCTTATCAGGCAGACCAGGTATTGTTAACAGATGATATGCGTAGGCGCAGGGAAAATGATATTATAGAGAAAGAGAAGAAAGCCAAGGAGTTACAGCGTCAAAAATTTGGTCCTGAAGGAGATTTGTTTCAAACCCGTACCAAATTATTAAAGCCAATTCAAGAAAAAGTCGCCTCAACCATTGCAGAAATCGCAAAAAACAAATACATTGACTTCGTTTTTGATAAGAGTAGCGAGTCGACCATGATGATTTATGCGAGCAGTACTTATGACATCAGTAATGACGTGATCATTAAACTAGGTTATAAACCGGGCACATTAGTGAAATAATAAACACACAATAGAAAATAAATATTAAGTAAAATAGAAAAATGAGAAAGTTAATTAACGTATTATTTGTAGCAGTAGGATTGTTCTTTACTTCTAATGTTGCAAATGCACAACAAAAATTTGGACACCTGAATTCTGATGAGGTTTTTGCTGTTTTACCAGAAGCCAAAAGCATTTCGACCACTATTGAAAACTTGGCCAAAAATAAACAAGCAGAAATAGATAAAATGATCACTGAATATCAAACTAGGTTCAAAGCTGCTCAGGAAAAAGAAAGAACGATAAGCGAGGCCAATAAAGATGTAGTCGTAAAAGAATTGCAAGTTGCACAAAATGAACTACAGGATTTGCAAAAGAGAATAGAAGATGCCCGTACCAAAGCGACAACAGATATTCAGAACAAGCAAAATGAGTTATTTCCTCCGTTACAACAAAAAGTAGCTGCAGCGATCAATTCAATTGCTAAAGAAAAAGGTCTTGCTTATGTTTTTGACACTGCTGTATCTCAAGGTTTCAATAACTTGGTTTACTTTGATGGGGGAGAAGATATTACTCCTGCAATCAAAACCAAGTTGGGTATTTCGGCAACTGCTGCGCCTGCTGCAACAAAACCAGCTACTGGCCCTGCTAAAAAACCATAATCTTCAACAACAAGAATTTAACAGCGGAATTAAGGAATCTTAATTCCGCTTTTTTATGCTTATGAACCCTCAAAATGCTATAGGTATATTCGATTCTGGATTTGGCGGACTTACGGTATTTAAGTCTATTGCCCAAAAACTGCCAGACTATAATTACATTTATCTGGGCGATAATGCCCGATCGCCATATGGCGACCATTCTTTCGAAACGGTCTATCAATATACATTAGAATGCGTAGAATGGCTGTTTCAACAAGGCTGTCCACTGGTAATCTTAGCTTGTAATACGGCTTCGGCAAAGGCCCTAAGAAATATACAGCAGTTGGATCTCCCCAAAAAATACCCCAACCATAGGGTATTGGGGGTAATTAGACCTACTGCCGAAGTAATAGGTAATTTTAGCCAAAGCAAACACATTGGGGTAATGGGTACCAGAGGTACGGTAAATTCCAACTCTTACCCCATAGAGATCCATCACTTTTTTCCAAGTGTGGAAGTTCACCAGCAAAGCTGCCCTATGTGGGTTCCCTTAATAGAAAATGGGGAGCATCTCCATGCTGGTGCGGATTACTTTGTAGAGCAATATATTCACCAGCTCATGCATCAATCGGCCGATATTGATACGATTTTATTGGCTTGTACACATTATCCATTACTGGTGCCAAAAATTGAAACCTATCTGCCAGAAAAAGTACGTTTGATTGCTCAGGGCGATATTGTAGCCAATAGCCTGACTGATTATCTTCAGCGTCATCCAGAAATTGAAGGTAAGCTGGCTAAGACCCGGCAGCGAATTTTTTATACTTCTGGAGAGGTATCGGTCTTTGACCAACACGCCTCTGTCTTTCTGGAAGAAGAGATATCTTCCCTTAAAATAAAAATATAACAAATTCTGTCTCAAAAAAATAACAAAAAAATGATTTGTTTATCTTAAATGAGACAATTTGTTGCTAGGTTTTGAAATTATAAAAGGGTAAATTTGCGGCTCAATCACAATCAATGAGCGATCAGATCAAACACGAATGCGGTATAGCCTTTATCCGCTTGTTAAAACCTCTCTCATATTACCAGGAAAAATACGGTACAGCACTTTACGGCCTCAATAAATTATACTTGTTGATGGAGAAGCAGCACAACCGTGGGCAGGATGGAGCAGGTATAGCTACCATTAAGCTGGATATGAAACCAGGTAGCCGTTACATTAGCCGTTATCGTTCAATGGCGCAAAATGCTGTTGCCGATATTTTTGGCTATGTACAAAATAAATTCGTGTCCATACAGGAAGAAACCCCTGAGCTTATGAAAGACACCGAATTCCTGAAACAGAATGTGAGTTTTATTGGAGAGGTATTGTTGGGGCATTTGCGCTATGGCACACATGGTAAGAATAGCATCGAGAACTGCCATCCCTTCTTACGTCAGAATAACTGGATGACCAGAAACCTGGTTATTGCAGGAAACTTCAATATGACCAATGTGGATGAGCTACTGGAGCAATTATATGAACTCGGGCAGCACCCCAAGGAAAAAGCGGATACGGTTACCGTGCTCGAAAAAATAGGACATTTCTTAGATGACGAGAACCAAACCTTATTCGACGAATATAAAAAAGAGGGTTTAAGTAATGTAGAGATTACCCAAAAGATCTCTAAAAACCTAAATCTGGCCAATATTCTGCGCAGATCGGCCAAAAGTTGGGATGGTGGTTATACCATTTCCGGTATTGTTGGCAATGGAGATGCTTTTGTACTGCGTGACCCTTCAGGCATTCGTCCGGCATTTTATTATGCCGATGATGAAGTAGTCGTTGCAGCTTCGGAACGACCAGCCATACAGACTGCTTTTAAGGTGCAGATCAAGAATGTAAAAGAGATTGAGCCAGGGCATGCGCTGATCATCAAAAAAGATGGGACCGTTACCCAAGAAATGTATCGTGAACCCACAGAAAAAAGAGCTTGTTCCTTTGAAAGGATCTATTTCTCCAGAGGTAGCGATGCCGATATCTATAAAGAACGTAAAAAGTTGGGACAGTTGCTTTGCCCACAGGTATTAAAAGCTGTAAATTACGATATTAAGAATACGGTTTTTTCATTTATTCCAAATACGGCAGAAGTTTCTTTTTATGGTATGGTAGATGGACTGCATGAATACATTAGGGATGTGCAAAAAGATACCTTGGTGAACCGCAAGGAAAAATTGAGCGATGGCGAATTGGATGAGTTGCTGTCGATGCGACCTAGGGTAGAAAAATTGGCCATTAAAGATGTAAAACTAAGGACTTTTATTACACAGGATGCTGATAGGGGAGAAATGGTGGCGCATGTATATGATACGACCTATGGGGTAATCAAAAACCACACAGATACTTTGGTGGCCGTAGATGATTCGATTGTTCGTGGAACAACCTTGAAACAAAGTATCATCAAGATCATCGATAGGCTGCATCCTAAAAAGATTATTATTGTTTCTTCTGCGCCCCAAATTCGTTATCCAGATTGCTATGGCATTGATATGTCGAAAATGGGACAGTTTGTAGCTTTTGATGCGGCCATCCAATTATTGATAGAGAGAGGTATGGAGCATATTATTGAAGAAGTTTACCAAAAGTGTAAAGCGTCATTATTACTGCCTAAAGAAGAAATTATTAATCATGTTAAAGAGATTTATCGTCCATTCCAACAACAGGAAATATCTGATAAAATAGCACAAATTATTACGCCTAAAGACACCGTAGCGGAAGTGGAAGTCATTTATCAGACATTAGATAATCTTCATGTAGCCTGTCCGGACCATAGTGGTGATTGGTACTTTTCGGGGAATTATCCAACTCCTGGAGGAAACAAAGTGGTAAATAAAGCTTTTGTAAACTGGAAAGAAGGTAATAACCAAAGGGCATATTAGATCATTGTTTTATAAAGCTATTGCTTCGAGAAAAAGGCTGTCTAATTATGGACAGCCTTTTTTTATAAAATGATCAGCTGTTGAAGCGTAGATACAAGTAGGAAGGAAATGATCGTATTTATGCTTAATAAAATTGAATGTAGGTTTTGGTAATGAGCCAAACCGCAAAAGCAATAATAACAATACCTGCTATTTTATTGAGTTTTCTTAGGGTGTCTTCCTTAATACGATACCTTAATTTGCTGGCATAATACGTTTTAAGGGCATCAATACAGAGCTGAGTGGCAATAGCCATGAAGAAGCACAATAGCTTTTCATCAAATCTGTTGTTAAGCTTTACAGAGATGATTCCGCTCACTACGATCCAAAACATGAGGGTGGAAGGGGTCAATAGGCACATTAGGAAGCCTTTTAGTATATAACCACGCTTACTTATCTTGATGTTATCGTTTTCCGTATAACTGATCCTCATCTTAGATAAAAGATAGTAGACGCCTATTATCATGATAAATACCCCCCCAACTATACCTACATACTTGTCAAAACTCTCTTTATATTCGAAAAACTGACTGCCGAAAAGAACAATGCCGATCAGGATCAGATCACTTACGATCACACCTGTAGCTAATGAAAATCCTGCCTTGAAGCCTTTTTCAATACTTGTTTTGATCATGGCGAAAAAAACAGGACCAGTTAAAAATGAGGATATTAGCCCTGCTCCTAGGCCCAAGATGATAGCTTCAAACATGTTTTGTTCCCCATAATTTATGCTAATATGCAATTTTAAGACTAAAATGTTGAATTTTTATTTAGTTTTTACAAAGATGAGGAAGGGATAAAATAATATAATAGACCAATATGAAAAAATGAAGAAGAATAGAATAAACAGTGCATAGTTGGATATTTTATTTCTCGCTTTTTATGGGGTTATATATTTATGTTAACGTACACAATTTGTTTTATTAGGGTTTTTTGAAAAAAAACTAGAGATAAGTTTACTTTTGTTTATGTTAGAGGAAAATTTTACCATCAACTGAACAAACTATGAAAAATTCCTATTCAAATGACGCACAGCAAATGTTTGCGATTTATCTTTTATTGCGATCTAAATTTATCACTTAGCTAAGTTGCATATCAGACCTTAAGGTGAACCTGTAAGGTACAGGTAAGCTGTAATTAAAAATAACCTAAACTATATAACTTAAATGAACTTAAAGAAATGATGAATTCATCTGGTACTCAAAAAAAAACGGCCTTACTTCCAATGGTGATCTGTTGTGCGCTGTTTTTTGTTTTTGGATTTGTAACGTGGGCCAATGGCACGTTGATTCCATTTTTAAAATTAGCGCTCAACTTAGAAACCGATTTACAAGCCTTTTTCGTAACCTTCGCCTCATATATAGCTTATTTTTTCTTGGCTTTACCAAGCTCATGGATTTTAAACAAAATAGGATTTAAAAATGGTTTGGTGGTAGGTATGGTGATTTTGGGTATTGGCTCACTGGTCTTTATTCCTGCTGCTGATAACAGAAGTTTCGGATTATTTTTAACTGGTATTTTTATTCAAGGATCAGCGATGTCCTTATTGCAGACTGCGGTTAACCCGTATCTAAGTATTATTGGACCCATTGATAGCGCTGCTGCCCGTATTTCTATAGCAGGATTATGCAATAAGTTTGCCGGCGTGTTGGTACCGGTTATTTTTGGGGTGCTATTCTTAAAAAATTCACAGCAGGTAACAGCTAAACTGGAAGCAACTACAGATATTGTAGCTAAAAATGCCATTTTAGATGAGCTGCTTCAGCGCGTTCATACCCCATATATCGCATTGGCCGTGGTTTTTGTGTTATTCGCCATTTTAATCAAGTTCGCCAATCTCCCTGAAATAGATATGAACAAAGAGGATGAAGTAACGACTGATGAAGATACTGGCCTTAAATCAATTGCCAAAACGAGTGTTTTTCAATATCCTCACTTATTTTTAGGTGCACTTTGTATTTTCTTTTGTGTTGCGGTAGAGGTAATGGCTGGAGATATCATTAATACTTATGGCCGAGAGCTGAACATTAATCCAAATATTGTTCGCTTTTCAACCTCATTTACTTTGATCTGTATGTTGGTAGGTTATGTTATTGGCATTATTGCCATCCCTAAAATAGTAAGTCAGCAAATGGCCTTGCGTATCTGCGCATTGTTAGGGGTGACCTTAACTTTAGTGTCGGTCTTTTCTACGGGAAATGTGTCATTTTATTCTGTTGCGCTGTTAGGTCTGGCCAATTCGTTAATGTGGCCTGCCATATTTCCACTTGGTATTAAAGGCTTAGGTAGGTTTACCAAAACAGGATCTGCCATTATGATTATGGGGATAGCTGGAGGGGCAATTTGGCCTTTGGTATATGGGTATTTGAAAGATCGCTTACACATTGACTTTCAACATGCATTTTTATACGCCATGTTACCTGCCTATCTGTACATTATTTATTTTGCCATTAAAGGCCATAAAGTTGGTTTGAAAAATGCCTAAGCCAAGTTTCAATCAAATATACATGAATTTAGCATCAGACCTTGCTGGGCGCTCACATTGTGTGAGGGCCCACGTAGGGGCTGTACTCACTAAAGATACGCGTATTATATCCATTGGCTACAACGGCCCGCCTCCCGGCACCCATAATTGCGATGAAGAGTGGCCAGATACGGGCTGTGCCAGAGATAGCAAGGGAAGCTGTTCATTGGCACTACATGCCGAAGAGAATGCCATCCTATATGCTGTTAAAAATGGCTCCAAAATAGAAGGCGCAACCTTATATACCACGCTTTCTCCCTGTATTGCTTGTGCCAGGCTTATTCTTTCTTCGGGAATTAAAGAGGTCTTCTATCGTGATTCTTATGCAGCCTATAAAGGTTTGGCCAGCGATGAAGGCGTAGATTTTTTAAACCGCTTTGGGGTTAGCACCACACTTTTGAATAGTAATTAATTTTACTATTTTAGTTGGTGTAAATAATGCCTTTTAAGAAATTATCCAATTATATATTAAGCTTGGTTTCCGTGTTTTTTGTTGTTTTTGCATCATGCAATGATAAACAACAGCATAACACCAACCTGCTATTGGATTCCCTGATCAATAATAGCTCTTGGGTCTATAATGATGATTTTGATAAAGAAGAGGCGCTAAATAAATTGCAGCATGCCTTAAACAGCAATAGAAAGCTGCCGCCTAAATCAGTTTACAATATCTATAACAGTTTTTATTTTCACCATTTCTTTAAGGGTAGGTTTGAAAAGGCCCTGCCTTATGCCGATAGCATGCTGTATACCATCAAGGCTACCGGCAATACCAAAAAATATATTAAAGAACTGGCTGGAGCCTATTATGCCAAGGGCGATGCCTTGTTTAAACTGAAGGCATATGAGGAGGCCTACAAGAATTATTTCTTTGCCAAGAAACTACTTCCTGTAATTAGCGACAAATGTGCCAATAGCAACTATAGCTATCGAATAGCCATGATCTTGTATCGGCAATCTAAATACAGGGAAGCAGGTGCTTATTTTAGGCAGTCCCTGGCCGAGGTGAAAACCTGCAAGCAGAATTTTCAGGAAATCTATAAACAGCAGGAACTATTTAACAATATTGCCCTATGCTATTCACACGTAGGTAAGATAGATAGTGCGCTGTTGTTTTATCAGGAAGCCTTAAGTTTTGTCAATAGAACTGATACCTTGCCAGATAAGAAATGGTATTTTAAGGTGGCCAGGGGGGTGCTTTATGGTAATATGGGGGGTGAGCTGCTAAGGCAAAAGAAATATAGGAAGGCCGAACAGCTGCTTAAAGAAAGTATAGCCATTAATGACCAACCCGGTTTTGATAGTGTTGATGTAGTTACCGCTAAAATAAAACTGATAAAAGTTTATTTGAAAACCCGTAAGATGGGTGAAGCATTGAATTATCTTAAAATACTCGATAAGGATAACAAAAAAATAAAAAGGCTCGATTTTATACAGGCCTATCATCTCTTGTATGCCGAGTATTTAAGTGAAGTAGGAGAGAGTAAGAAAGCCTTTGCCCACCTACAACGATATATAGGCCTTACAGATTCCCTACAAAAGGAAGTAGATAAAATAAGGTCTACCAATATTGATGAGCGCTTCAGGAATCTGAGCAACGAAAATCAAATCAGCCTCTTAAAAAGGGAAGCTGAAATTCAGCAGCGCTATCTTTATATCACGTTCGTATTCATTGCTATGGTTATTTCCATAGTGATACTGATCTATAGCTATTGGCGAAAATCAAAGAAAAACATTAAGATACTTACCGAGTTGAATAATAAAATTTCCTTACAGAAAGATAAATTAGAAGAAGCCCTTACAAAACTTGGGGTCAGTGATAAGGAAAAGGATACCATTTTAAGGGCGGTAGCCCATGACCTTAGAAACCCTGTGGTGGGGATTTCTAGTTTGACCAAACTGATGTTGTTGGAAGATGAGCAAGGTTTAAATACGGATAAGCTCATTTTGATTGATGGTGCCTGTAATAATGCACTTACCTTGATTGACGATATTATTGAAGCTGCAGAAAATAAGGAAGAGCTTGATTTCGAGGGTAAGAAAATCCAAGCTGAACTGATAGAGATTATAAAAAATGCCATTGCACTATTAAATTATAGGGCTGATGAAAAGCAGCAGCATATTAGTTTTAAGGCCAGTGTGGATGTTTTGGAACTCCATGTCTACGTACAAAAAGTGGCTAGGGTAATCAGTAACCTCATTGGCAATGCCATAAAGTTTAGTGAGGTGGGCAAAGAGATTAAGGTAGAAGTAGAAAAAAGAAAGACGGATGTCTTGATTAAGGTATTGGATAACGGTATTGGCATCCCCGCTAAATATGGAGATGATATTTTCCTGTTATTTACTTCTTCTAAACGTTTCGGTACCAAAGGAGAGAAGTCTTATGGTTTGGGTTTATCCATTTGTAAACAAATTGTAGTGGCGCATGGCGGTAAAATATGGTACGAGGAAAATCCAGCGGGTGGAACAATTTTTTGTTTTACATTGCCCTTGTAGGTTGTTTTAACCATTTAAGAAAGCTAAAGATCTTTAAGAAGGTATTGCTAAGGGCTGAGGTTTTCTTAGGTGTCTTGGGTGTGGGCAAAATGAAAAGCAGTGTTTTGGGTTAAATAGACCTGATATAAGCGAGCACGAAGTAAAGCGTTTAGCAGGGCTTTTGGAAGTAGTAAGCACTGAAATTGCGCTTCTAAAGGAATCAATTTACCAAATAAACAGTGAAACGATTAACCTAAATATCATCTCAAATTCCTACCTTTGCGCATGCTAGAAAAAATCATTATCCTCGATTTTGGTTCGCAATTTACACAGCTTATTGCCCGTCGTGTTCGCGAACTAAATGTATACTGCGAAATTCATCCATTTAACCACATTCCAGAGCTGGACTCTACCGTAAAAGGAATTATCCTTTCGGGTAGTCCGTTTTCCGTTCGTCAAGAAGATGCTCCTTTTGTGGATTTGAATCAATTTAAAGCGTATCCATTATTAGCGGTTTGTTACGGCGCACAGTTTATTGCCCAGCAAAGCGGAGGAAATGTAGAAGCATCGGCAACTAGAGAATATGGTAGGGCTAATTTGAGCTTCGTAGATCATGAAAATCCTTTGTTTAAAGGCATTTTAGTTGATTCACAAGTTTGGATGAGCCACGGTGATTCGATTACACAAGTGCCAGACCACTTTGATATTATTGCGAGCACACCAGAGGTAAAGGTTGCAGGTTACCAGGTAAAAGGCGAACAGACTTATGCCATACAGTTTCATCCAGAAGTTACCCACAGTATCGATGGTAAGCTATTATTGAGCAACTTTTTGGTAGGGATCTGTCATTGCAGCCAGGATTGGACTTCAGATGCTTTTGCAGAAACCAGCATTGCCTCACTTAAAGCACAATTGGGAGATGATAAAGTGGTGTTGGCCCTTTCTGGAGGAGTAGATTCGAGTGTAGCCGCAGTGCTATTGCACAAAGCTATTGGCAAGAATTTACACTGTATATTTGTAGACAATGGCCTATTGCGCAAAAATGAATATGAAAGTGTTTTAGAGCAGTATAAAGATTTTGGTTTAAATATTAAAGGAGTAGATGCCAAGGATAGATTTATAAGTGAATTGGCAGGTGTAGAAGATCCGGAGAAGAAACGTAAGATTATTGGACGTGTATTTATTGAAGTGTTTGATGATGAAGCACACCAAATTCAGGAGGTGAAATGGTTGGCACAAGGCACCATTTATCCCGATGTTATTGAGTCTGTGTCGGTAAAAGGACCTTCGGCAACTATTAAGTCGCACCATAACGTAGGTGGTTTGCCAGATTTCATGAAACTTAAAGTGGTAGAGCCCCTAAGGACGTTGTTTAAAGACGAAGTGCGTCGGGTAGGAAACACTTTGGGCTTAGAATCGTTTATTTTAGGTAGACATCCTTTTCCAGGTCCGGGTTTAGGCATCCGTATTATTGGAGAGGTAACTGCAGAGAAAATTGCGATATTACAAGAGGCAGATCATATCTACATCCAAAATTTAAAAGATGCTGGATTATATGATCAGATTTGGCAGGCAGGTGCTATCTTTTTACCAGTACGTTCGGTTGGTGTAATGGGAGATGAGCGCACCTATGAGAATGTAATTGCCCTAAGGGCAGTAGAATCGCTGGATGGAATGACTGCAGATTGGTGCCATTTGCCTTATAACGTACTCGCTAAAATTTCTAATGAAATTATTAATAAAGTAAAAGGAATTAACCGAGTTGTGTATGATATTAGTTCGAAACCTCCGGCAACTATTGAGTGGGAATAAGCTTGTTGGCTTATTGGCTCTTGTTGGATTAATAGCTGCCTGCTCTCCTAAAATTACTACAAATCCCGTAAAAAAGGAGATTGAGGGGAAGATAGCTGAAAAGCCGGCAACAAAATTTACGGAAGGCCATATTAGTGTATTTATACCTTTTAAGCTCAATCAATTTAACTCCAAAACAGTTACCAAATCGCAGATCGGTAAAGCCGATATGGCCTTGGACTTTTATCAGGGATTGATGTTGGGGATTGATTCTGCTGCAAATTTAGGGTTAAATTTTAAGGTAAATGTATTTGACAGCAGGGACGATAATAGCCAATTGGCTATTTTGACGAAGAAAGAGACGGTTAAAACTAGTCACCTGATTATTGGTCCTGTATTTCCCGATGGATTAAAATACATGACTAATTTTTCCATTGCCAACGATTTGCCGATTGTATCGCCTTTGGCGGCTTCAAAACGATCGGAATTCGATAATCCCAACCTGATTTCTGTGGTTAATGACATTGACCAGCATGGGGTTAAGATAGCCGATTATATGGCTAAGCATAATAAGGCAGAGAACTGTATAGTTGTACTGATCAATACGAAAAAAGCGGTTGATGAGCAATTTGCCTTGCCTATCAGAAGACAGTTTGCCCAAAAATACCCCAACTATATTGTTCAGGAATATACGTCTACCTATGCGTTTGAAACCAAGATGATGAAAGGGAAGAAATACCTGGTTGTTTTATGTTCTTCCGATGTTCCGTTTGTCACACCCAGCCTGAGCAAGCTATATAAGCTTAAAACTTTAAATACTACGGGCTACGACATTCAATTGTTCGGGCATCCCAATTGGGCCAAACAGGCCTATAATGTTGATCAGCTGCAGGGCTTAAATACCATTATCAGTACTTCTTATCGGGTAGACTACAAAAGAAAGGACGTGATTGAGTTTGTAAGGTCATATCGTGCCAAATATGAGTTTGAACCGAGTGAATATGCCTTTAAGGGTTTTGATATAGGCCTATATTTTGGACAGCTTCTGGCCAAACATGGTGCGCGTTATCTTGATTTCTTGACGAAGGATGGATATAAGGGGCTGCATAATTCATTTGACTTTGAATTTGATCCCCAATATGGTTATTTCAATAAGCACCTGATGTTGCTGCAATACAGAAACCTTTCCCTTGATTTAATTGAATAAGCTACCATGAAAGTACACCACCATATTAGGGCCTTTGAACAAGTGCTAGAAAGCTACGATGGAAAATTGCCCCTACATAGGCATTTGGTTGTTTATTTTAAGCAAAACAAACAAATGGGCTCGTCAGATAGGAGATGGGCCAGCAGGTATATTTATAGTTATTTTAGGTTGGGCAAGGCGTTAATAGCATTAAATAAGCTGGTACGTTTGGCCATTGCAGATTTTCTTTGTAATGATCATCCAAGCCTAATCGTAACCGAATTTCTTCCTGAGTTGGGAGAGAACATGGCTTTGCCCTTAAAGGAAAAAATTGAGCTGATCATTCATAAATACCCCACATTTAAGCTTGATGAAGTATTTCCTTTCAAGGCTTCCCTATCGGAAGGAGTGGATCGACAAGCCCATTTAGAATCTTTATTTGTACAACCCGATTTGTTTATTAGGGTTAGGGAAACCCACCTGCCAAGCCTAAAGAAAATGTTTCTGGCAAATTCTATAGCTGTGGAGGAGCTGGGCGAAACCACCTTGGCTTTGCCCAATGGAACCAAATTGGAGCAAATCATTACCGACGCCCGTTTATATCAGGTGCAGGATTATTCTTCTCAGAGAACGGGCGTTTATTTCAAACCTAATCGATATGATTATTGGTGGGATTGCTGTGCGGCCTCTGGTGGGAAATCGTTATTGCTACACGATATAGAGCCCCATATTGAATTGTTGGTGAGCGATGTGAGGGAAACAAGTTTGGGCAACCTACAAGAGCGCTTTCAGTTAGCGGGAATTAAGAAATATCATAAAAAGGTGCTCGATCTTTTACAAGATAATGATCAGGTATTACATCACTATGAATTTGATGGAATCTTACTTGATGCACCTTGCTCAGGTTCTGGTACATGGGGTCGTACGCCGGAAATGTTATATTTTTTTGAAGAATATAAGATTGCCAATTATGTAAAACTACAAAGGGCCATTGCGGGCAATGTATTGAAATATCTAAAGCCGGGTAAGCCATTGGTGTATATGACTTGTTCTGTATTTAAGGAGGAAAATGAGGAAGTGGTAAATTATCTAGTCGAAAATTTTGGCTTAAAGCTAGAAGCTATGGAACTGATTATAGGTTATGCAAATAAAGCCGATAATATGTTTGTGGCGAGGCTCATTAAGCAGTAGTTATCGTTTTTTTAATTTATCACGAAAATATTGAATGGCCTCTAAAAGAATGGCCAAAGCTCCAATGTATAAAGTAAATTGCTCAAATAGGTTCATCTATTAATAAGACCCCATTCTTATCAAAATGTTACAGTCCGGTATTGGTCCTGAACAGTTTGATGGCAATGGCCAATAAAATAATCCCAAAAGCTTTTCTTAGGATATTTAATCCTGTTTTACCAAATAGTCGTTCTAACTTATTGGTGTTTTTTAGGACAAAGTATACAAAGAGCATATTTAATAGAATACCGACTAGGATATTCTGTGTATCATACTCTGTTTTTAAAGACAGAAGCGTGGTCATTGTACCAGCACCTGCAATTAAGGGAAATGCCAATGGCACAATAGAAACTGTTTCTGGAGCTTCTTCCTTAAAGATGGTCAGCCCGAGTACCATTTCCATGGCCAGTGCGAAAATAACAAATGAGCCCGCAATAGCAAAAGACTGCACATCAACACCGATAATGCTCAATAGGCTTTTGCCTGCAAATAAGAACACGATCATTAATGTTGTGGCTACTAGTGCTGCCTTTTCAGATTGGATATGGCCGGCCTTTTTACGCAGTTCAATAATGATAGGTATGGAACCTAAAATATCGATAATGGCAAATAGTACCATTGTAGTAGATAAGATCTGATTAAAGTCGAATTTCAAGTGTTCCATAATACCTTGTTTTTACAAAAGTAAACGTTTAATTACAATAAAACAGATGAAATTTTGGTTAACAAAAAAAACCACCCTTTTGGGGTGGCTTTTTTTGTGATTTATCATGTCATTTATTTTGGCTCAATGTTATTTACGGTAGCGATACGGTATCCATAGATAATAATATGCAATACAGCAAAAGCAAGAGAGAAATAATATAGACCAAAGTCTGCATTTACGTTAGAATCTAAGGCCACGGCTTCTAGGGATAAATGATGGTGTAAAATGGCAACTATAACCAACAAGGCTGACAAAGCTAACCCAACATAAGAAACAGTTTTACTGCTTTTTATCATTGTAGTCTTAAGATTGTCAGATAGTGCACTGTTCTTAATTCCATAAAATAGGTAAACATTTACACCGATAATCATCCAAACCAATAAACGCACCCAAGTGTCAAGAGGTAAAAATACCATCATGCCCAAACATACCAATACACCAAGTATAGGGATAAGTGGAACTAGAGGTACTTTGAAGGCCCGTGGCAAGTCGGGCATACGTTTTCTTAAAATCATAATGCCGATACATACCAAGATAAAAGCAAATAAGGTTCCGATACTTGTCATTTCACCTACTACGCGTGCAGGTACAAATGCTGCAAATAAGCTTACGAATACCATGAACAATAAATTACTTTTTGCTGGTGTGCTATATTTAGAGTGTACACTTGAGAATACTTTAGGTAGCAAACCATCTTTACTCATGGAGAAGAATACCCTCGACTGTCCCAAAAGCATCACCAGGATTACAGAAGCATAACCACCTAAAATAGCTAAGATAATTGCTTTGTTTAACCAAGGATAGGCCGGTGTAACGATACCAGCTGCATTTTTAGCTCCCATATTGTCAATGGCTACGGCAACTGGTGCAATACCATCCTGACCTTTGAATAATTCATAGTTGGCAACACCGGTCATGACGTGGGCAAATAAGATATATAGAATGGTACAGATGAACAAGGATACCAATATCCCTATTGGCATATCTTTCTTAGGGTTCTTTGCTTCCTGTGCGGCAGTAGAAACTGCATCAAATCCGATATAGGCGAAGAATACGATACCTGCTGCTCTAATGATACCGGAAATGCCATATTCTCCAAATTTACCTGTATTGTTAGGGATATAGGGTTGGAAATTGTCGGCATTGATATATTTCCATCCCAAGAAAATGAAGATTAATACGATAACTACCTTAATGGCTACAATTATACCATTGATAAAGGCTGATTCTTTTGTACCCTTGATCAATACTAGGGACATTAATACCACGATAAATACGGCAGGTAGATTGAACATTCCCGAAACCACACTACCATCGGCAAGGGTTGCCGTATCAAATGGGGACATAACGACCTGGGCTGGCAGGTGAATGTCGAAATATTGTAGAAACTTGACCAGATACCTACTCCAGCTAATGGATACTGTTGCTGCGCCAACGGCATATTCGAGCACTAAATCCCATCCAATGATCCAGGCAACGAACTCGCCCATGGTGGCATAAGAATAGGTATAAGCACTACCAGCAACAGGTATCATAGATGCAAATTCTGCATAACATAATCCGGCAAAAGCACATCCAATAGCTGCAATAATGAATGAAATGGTTATGGCGGGGCCTGCATTGTTTGCTGCGGCAGAACCTGTAATTGAGAATAAACCTGCACCAATAATGGCACCGATACCTAACGCTACAAGGTTTACAGGTCCAAGAGTTCTTTTCAGCGTGCCCTCGCCACTCTCTTGTGCCTCCTTTGTAAGTAAGTCAATAGACTTTCTGAAATTCATAGTTTTAGTTTAGTTTGTTTCAATAGTGAATATTTTTTAAAAATAATGGCGTAAACCTAAATAAAAATATTTAAAATGAAAAAGGGATTTTTACTCAAAATCCCTTTTTTAGCGTAACAATATCAGTGTCTAATTAGTGTGTCAGTTTTGTTTATCAAGGTATCGGTAAGCTCTTTTCCTGCAGAATCCACTGTTTTGATGATTTTCAACTCTGTCTTTATTTCCTGGCTAAGATTTTGATCTTGGGCACTTATGGCAATGTATGGGGCGATTACCAGGGAAACGATAGACATTAATTTGATCAAGATGTTCATAGATGGACCAGAGGTATCTTTGAAAGGATCTCCAACGGTGTCTCCGGTTACAGATGCCTTGTGCGGTTCTGATTTTTTGTAGTACATCTCTCCATTTATTTCCACACCCTTTTCAAAAGATTTTTTGGCATTGTCCCAAGCGCCACCGGCATTGGACTGGAATATGCCCATTAAAACACCAGAAACGGTTACTCCGGCCAGTAATCCTCCCAATACTTCTGGGCCAAATAAGAAGCCTACTATAATAGGGGTAATTAAAGCGATGGCTCCGGGCATTAACATTTCCCTAATAGAAGCTTGGGTGGATATGGCTACACATTTTTCGTACTCGGGTTTAGCCTTATATTCCATAATTCCAGGAATTTCGCGGAATTGGCGACGGACTTCCTGTACCATGTCCATAGCTGCCTTGCCTACTGCCTGAATACACAGTGCAGAAAATACAAATGGAATCATACCGCCTACAAATAAACCGGCCAGTACAGGGGCTTTATAGATATCGATGGCAGAAATACCGGCAATGCCCACAAATGCGGCAAATAATGCCAATGAGGTTAAAGCAGCCGAGGCAATGGCAAAGCCTTTACCAGTTGCAGCGGTGGTATTGCCCACGGCATCCAAATTATCGGTACGCTCACGTACTTCTGGTGGCAGTTGGCTCATTTCCGCAATACCACCTGCATTGTCGGCAATAGGTCCAAACGCGTCAATGGCCAATTGCATTGCTGTGGTGGCCATCATTCCTGCAGCGGCAATGGCTACGCCATACAATCCGGCGAAATGGTATGAAGCCATAATTCCACCAGCCAATACCAGAATTGGGATTACGGTAGACTTCATTCCCACAGAAAGACCTGCAATAATATTGGTGGCATGCCCAGTAGACGATTGTTGGATAATCGAGTTTACTGGACCCTTGCCCATGGCGGTATAATATTCGGTGACGATACTCATAATGGTTCCCACAACCAAGCCTACCAAAATGGCATAAAATACATTGGTGTTAGAGAATTCGTAGCCACGTAGGTTCAATGTTTCTGGCAGCATCCATTTCACTAAAAAGAAAGATGCCACACCTGTAATTATAATGGATGACCAGTTGCCCAAATTTAAAGCATGCTGAACATTCGATTTTTCATCTTTTATGGTGACAAACCAAGTGCCTATAATGGAGAATATAATGCCTAGTCCGCAAATGACCATAGGTAATAAGATAGGCGACATGCCGCCGAAATTATCCACTACCGAGATTTCCTGACCCAATACCATGGTGGCTAAGATGGTGGCCACATAAGAGCCAAATAAGTCTGCGCCCATTCCGGCAACGTCGCCCACATTGTCGCCCACATTGTCGGCAATTGTTGCAGGATTACGTACATCGTCTTCAGGTATGCCGGCCTCTACTTTACCTACCAGGTCGGCCCCCACATCAGCAGCTTTGGTATAGATGCCGCCGCCAACACGTGCAAAGAGCGCAATAGATTCTGCACCCAAAGAGAAGCCAGTAAGCACTTCGATAGCTGTTCTCATCTCATTGCTATTGGCACTGATTACATTAAAATGCTTTAAAAAAATAATAAACAAGCCTCCCAATCCCAACACGGCAAGTCCTGCTACGCCCAGTCCCATTACAGTACCACCGGTAAAACTCACTTTAAGTGCCTGTTTTAAGCTGGTTCTGGCGGCCTGTGTGGTTCTTACATTCGCCTTTGTTGCTGCTTTCATGCCTATATATCCTGCGGTGGCAGAAAATACGGCGCCAATAATGAAGGCAATAGAAATGATCCAGCTAGAGTGGATCGCTTTGCCATTAATTTCGGTTATTGTACCGGAGTAGGCCAATAAGGCGGCCGCCAAAATGGCGAAAATACCAAGGATTTTCCATTCGGCCCTTAAAAAAGCCATCGCACCATCGGCAATGTAGCCGGCCAATTCTTTCATGTTCGCATCGCCGGCATCTTGCTTGTTAACCCAGGCGCTTTTTATCGCCATAACCAAAATGCCCACTAAGCCAAGTAGAGGGATCGCATAAATTAAGTTGTTTTGTAAAAACTCCATAGTTCAAATTTATATTTAGTTGTTTAGTTATTAATCGAAATACAAGGTAAATAAAAAAACTATTGAGTGTCAATATATTTTACGGTTTGGACACAAATTTTTAACAATAGTATAAGTGATTCCAATTTTAAAATCTCACTACACATGTACAGCTAAATTTTAAGATACCATCTTGTTTTGTGTTCGCAACAAATAGGCAGGGTTTAAATCATCTTACTCCTGATAAAGATTGAAAATTGTGTATCTATGACGTTAATAAATAAACTGGTTGGCAAAGTAATTATTAACCTGCTTTTTTTAACTTAGCTTTTAAAATAACCAAAAAAACTAAACTAAACAAATGAAAAATCAACAAGAAGAAGGTTCTTCTAAGCGAAAATTAAGCCTTTTTGATGGGGTAATGCTAGTGATGGGTTCAATGATCGGAAGCGGTATTTTTATCGTGAGTGCCGATATTATGAGAAATCTGGGTTCGGGCTACTGGTTGATTGTGGTTTGGGTGATTACTGGGGTAATGACGGTTGCTGCCGCAATTTCTTATGGAGAACTTTCTTCCATGTTTCCTAAAGCTGGTGGACAATACACTTATTTAAAGGAGGTTTTTGGTAAAATGATGGGGTTTCTCTATGGTTGGGGGCTGTTTGCCGTTATTCAAACGGGTACTATTGCCGCTGTTGCCGTTGCCTTTGGTAAATTTACCGCCTATTTAATACCTGCTTTAAATGACGCCGCTCCAATTTTTCAAAATGGGGGATATAAAATTACCTGGATACAGATTTTAGCTATTGGTGTTATTCTTATGCTAACTTATATCAATACAAAAGGTGTTGAAGGTGGTAAACTATTGCAGAATATCTTTACAGGATCTAAAATCGTTGCTATAATTGGCTTAATTATTTTAGGTTTTCTCTTGGTGAAAAGCAATTTTTGGGCTGAAAATATGAGTTTTGGATGGGCAGCTTTCAAAAATCTCAACACAGATCCAAGCGGTAATTTATTAAAATCTGGTTGGGAATCCATTTCTGGTATGGCTATAATGGGAGGGATTGCAGCTGCAATGGTAGGTTCGGTATTTTCTAGCGTAGCTTGGGAGAACGTTACTTTTGTTTCTGGAGAAATCGAAAATCCTAAAAAAAATGTGGTGCGTTCTATGGTATTAGGTACTACGGCCGTAATGATCCTTTACCTGTTGGTCAATTTTGTATATCTCAATACCTTAAATAGAGAAGGCATTGCCTTTGCCCCTAATGATAGGGTTGCGGTTGTAGCATCTGAACAGATTTTTGGTACTGGCATTGGTACCATTATAATGGCCGTGTTAGTGATGGTTTCTACCTTTGGTTGTGTGAATGGGATTGTATTGGCAGGTGCTAGGGTTTTCCAAACCATGGCAAAAGACGGTATGTTTTTTAAAGCCGCGTTGCAAAACAATAAAAATGGAGTGCCGGAAAAATCACTTTGGATGCAGGGGATTTGGGCGTCTGTTTTATGTTTAAGTGGCCAGTATGGCAACCTTTTAGATATGATCTCTTTTGTTATTGTACTATTTTATATGATTACTGTTTTTGGCGTGATCTATTTAAGGATTAAAAAACCTGGTTTAGAAAGGCCTTACAAAACATGGTTGTACCCAGTTACGCCTATTGTTTACTTACTGATTGGGGCAGCTTTTTGTATATTGTTGCTCATTTATAAACAGCAATATACTTGGCCTGGGCTTTTGATTGTTCTACTTGGAGTTCCTATTTACTTTTTAATTAATAGAAAAAAAACAGCATAAGGTAGGTATAGTATCCTCAATGTTTAAAGACGATTGGCTTGGCGCTCAGTCGTCTTTTTTGTAAAGCTACGCAGTGTTGCTAGGCTGCGGTAACCCATTTTTCTTTACCCGGATGATACCTCTGCAATGTTAAAGCATGCCAAAAAGCCATAAAAACAGGTGGTTGAACCGCTATCCCCTGCCATTTGGCTTGGTTAACCTAGACTTGTGCAATGAACTTGCCAACTAAACCCGATATAAGCGAACATGTAGCGTTGCGATTGCAAAAGCGCAGTAAAGCGTTTAGCGGGCTACCTTTAATATAAGTATTGCCACTGCTTTTCAAATAAATTAAAAGTGTAAAACAGTATCCGGAAAGTTTTGAGACTAAAATCTTAAATCTATTTTCTGTATTTTTGCAACCTATGGGAACTGCATTAGATTGGGGCGTAAAAGGCTATAATAATTACGGTACGCATTTGCGTGAAAAATATAATGGGCAGCAAATGTTCAAGGTAATTGTTGTTCGTGGTTTTACCTGACCA